>NZ_JBVHFU010000003.1:52745-795673 GCF_055562175.1 Streptomyces sp. NPDC020958
CCCGGCCCCCCCCCGGCCCGCCCCCCCCCCCGCCCGCGCCCCCGGCCCGGGCGGGCCCCCCCCCCCCGGCCGGGAGCCCCGGTGACTCCCGTCCGTCCGCCGTGCCACGGGACCCGCGCGGCTCAGGAGGCCGGCGGCGGCCCCTCCGACCGGGTCGGGGTGGTGGGGTCGGCCGGCGTCGTACCACCCATGGCGTCCGGGTGCACGAACCGGTCCATCGCGTGCTTGGCCTTGCCCGTCCCCGTCTGGATCTTGTCGCTGTACTTGCCCTTGGTCTTCTCGTCGACGACCCGCGCGGCCTTCTCCATGCCGTGCTGGAGCTTGTCGATCGTGTCCTCGTGCTGCTGCGCGAGGTGAGAGGCCTTGTCCTTGGCCGGGGCGAGCTTGGCCTTCAAATTCTCCAAAAGACCCATGGTCCACCTTCCCTCGCGGGCTTGTTATGTGCGGGCGCTCTCGCCGGCCTCGTTGTCGGCGGCCTCCCGCGCGGACTGCTGCTGGGGGATCTCGGTGCTCTCGGCGGCGGCGACCGAGGCGTCGCGCTCGGGCTCCGGCTCCGTACGGGCCTCCGGACCGGCGTCACCTCCGCTGCCGTCGCCCTTGTCGGCCGGCGCCGAGTCCGCCACCGGATCCACCACCGAACCCGCCACCGGATCCACCGCCGTGTCCGCCATCGCGTCCTCCGCCGCTGTCGTGGCGGTCGCCTCCTCCGTCGCCTTCGGCTTCTTCCCGAGGAGCCATGCAAAAACGCCCATATCCACTCCATACGTTACTCGTGCGAGCGAAATCCCGCGTGACCCGGTGCGTCCCGTCGGCGCCACCCCGGTCGCCGCCTCTCGTGGGCGGCAGGAACCTCGCAACGGGCAACGAAGCCCGGACACGGACCGTCACGTAACTCGTTCGAGACCCGCTTCGGAGGTTTGCGAGACTGGTGCGGTGAGCACCGCACCCTCGGCCCCCCGTGTCATCGCCGTCGTCGGCCCCACCGCGGCCGGAAAATCCGATCTCGGCGTCTTCCTGGCCCAACGGCTCGGCGGGGAGGTCGTCAACGCCGACTCCATGCAGCTGTACCGGGGGATGGACATCGGCACCGCCAAGCTGACG
Source organism: Streptomyces sp. NPDC020958 (assembly GCF_055562175.1). Classification (NCBI taxonomy): domain Bacteria; kingdom Bacillati; phylum Actinomycetota; class Actinomycetes; order Kitasatosporales; family Streptomycetaceae; genus Streptomyces; species Streptomyces sp. NPDC020958. The sequence continues at coordinate 53,847 of NZ_JBVHFU010000003.1, forward strand.
CCCGAGGAGCGCGCCGGCGTCCCGCACCACCTCCTCGACATCTGGGACGTGACCGTCACCGCCTCCGTCGCCGAGTACCAGCGGCTGGCCCGCGCCCGCATCGACGCCCTGCTCGCCGAGGGCCGCTGGCCGATCCTGGTCGGCGGCAGCGGGCTGTACGTCCGCGGCGCCGTCGACAACCTGGAGTTCCCCGGTACCGACCCCGAGGTCCGGGCCCGCCTGGAGGAGGAGCTCGTCCTGCGCGGCTCCGGCGCCCTGCACGCCCGGCTGTCCGCCGCCGACCCCGAGGCCGGACGCGCCATCCTGCCCAGCAACGGCCGCCGTATCGTCCGCGCCCTGGAGGTGATCGAGATCACCGGCCGCCCCTTCACGGCCAACCTGCCGGGCCACGACTCGGTGTACGACACCGTCCAGATCGGCGTCGACGTGACCCGCCCCGAACTCGACGAGCGCATCGCGCTGCGCGTCGACCGGATGTGGGAGGCCGGCCTCGTGGACGAGGTGCGCGCACTGGAGGCGCACGGGCTGCGCGAGGGCCGCACGGCGTCGCGCGCCCTCGGCTACCAGCAGATCCTGGCGGCGCTCGCCGGGGAGTACACGGAAGCGGAGGCCCGTACCGAGACCGTCCGTGCCACCAAACGCTTCGCGCGCCGTCAGGATTCATGGTTCAGGCGCGACCCGCGCGTGCACTGGTTGAGTGGGGCCGCTGCGGACCGCGAGGAACTTCCGCGACTGGCCCTGGCGTTGGTCGAACGACCGGTCACAGCCTGATCACGTCATGGCATCGGGATGCGCCACCGGTCATCCCGGCCTCCGGCGCCGTGCCATCATCGAGCTTCGATCGCAAGTGGAGTCCTAGGTTGGGAGGGCGCGTGGCGATGGAGGCCGGCCCTCGCGACACCGCACAAGACACCGAACATGTCGCAGTCGGGCGCAGTGAGACCGAAGAGGCCGAGGACAGGCTGAGCTCGGACGGCCCGGACGACACGGTGGACGGCGGTGTGACCGCCGACGGTCCCGAGCCGGAGGAGATGTTCGCGAGCGGCCCCGAGGTGGAGGTCGAACTCCGCCCGCAGCGCCGCCTGCGCCTGTGGCAGCTGGCCCCCATCGTGAGCCTGGCCGCGGTCGGCTCCCTGATGTTCGCCTTCCCGCTCGCCTTCGACTTCGGCGACAGCGGCGCGGTGATCGCGATGCTGGGCCTGCTGATCTGCTTCTGCGCGGCCGGCTGGGGCATGACGGCCGCCCGCAGGGTCGGCTACACCTGGCCGGGCGTCCCGGCGAGGGGCTCGGGCCGCAGGCCCGACTGGCGCGTGGTGATCGGTTACGCGGTGCTGGTGGCGATCGTGGTCGTCCTGGCCGTCTGGCGCGTGGCGCGCCTGCGCTGAAAAAGGCCTCTCGGCGGAGCGCCCCGAAAAGGGGCGCGGGCCTGAACGCGCGCGGGCCTGGTAGGGGCGCGAGGCTGTGTCGGGCGTGCGGTCACCGCTGCGAGGGCGCGCCCAGCCCCCACCGCCCCGCGGCCGGGATGCGACGCACCCCTCCCTTACCCTCGAAGGATGAGCATCCCCTTCCTCAAGGGCCACGGCACCGAGAACGACTTCGTGATCGTCCCGGACCCGGACAACGCCCTCGACCTCACCCCGGCCGCCGTCGCCGCTCTCTGCGACCGCCGCGCCGGCATCGGCGCCGACGGCGTGCTGCACGTCGTACGCTCCGCCGCGCACCCCGAGGCCAGGGGGATGGCCGCCGACGCCGAGTGGTTCATGGACTACCGCAACGGCGACGGCTCGATCGCCGAGATGTGCGGCAACGGCGTCCGCGTCTTCGCCCGCTACCTCCAGCAGGCCGGCCACGTCACGGAGGGGGACCTCGCCGTCGCCACCCGTGGGGGCGTCAAGACCGTTCACATCGACAAGGCCGGTGACATCACCGTCGGCATGGGCCGCGCCCGTCTCCCGGAGGGCGACGTCACCGTGTCCGTCGGCGGCCGCACCTGGCCCGCGCTGAACGTGAACATGGGCAACCCGCACGCCGTCGCCTTCGTCGCGGACCTCGCCGACGCCGGGGATCTTCACACCCCGCCCCCCTTCAGCCCGCCGTCGGCCTACCCCGAAGGGGTCAACGTCGAGTTCGTCGTGGACCGCGGCCCCCGCCACGTCGCGATGCGCGTCCACGAGCGCGGCTCCGGTGAGACCCGCTCCTGCGGCACCGGCGCCTGCGCGGTCGCCGTCGCCGCCATCCGCCGTGACGGCGCCGACCCCGCCGTCAGTGGCACCCCGGCGACGTACACCGTGGATCTGCCCGGCGGACGGCTCGTCATCACCGAACGGCCCGACGGAGAGATCGAGATGACAGGCCCCGCCGTGATCGTGGCCGAGGGCGAGATCGACGCCGACTGGCTGGAAAACGCCCTCCGTTGAGGCGACCTGACATCGTGAACCGTGGTCCGGGCCGTTGTGCGACACCCGGATCCACGGTAGCCGTCGCCCGCGTGGCGCAAAACGTCGGCCACCCGCCGAACAGGTGGCGCAAAATCGTAAACCTCGAAATCGTCGCTCGATGGGGTGATCCGTTTCACGCTCGGCGGGAGCCGGTCAATCGGGCCCGATGGGCTCGGTAGCATCAAGCACCGGCACGGACGGGGGGACGTCGCCCATCCCTGAGCCACGTATGCCCTGGGGCCCCGTCCGCCGGTCCACGAGCCGGAGGTGCCCATGAGTGCGGAGGCCACGAACCCTGCGACGCCCGGGCCTGTCGTGCCCACGGTGGCCCGCAGGAAGGCCCGCCCCCGGATCGACCTGCGTCGACTCGGTCTGGCCGCGTTGCTCGGCAACGCCGCCCGCGGCAGACTCCCGGACGCCATCGGCCATGTCGCCGAGGCGCACCGTGCCCACTACCCCGACGCCGACCTCGAACCACTGCGCCGCGCCTACGTCCTGGCCGAGTCCTCGCACCGCGGCCAGATGCGCAAGAGCGGCGAGCCGTACATCACGCACCCGCTCGCGGTCACCCTGATCCTCGCCGAACTCGGCGCCGAGACCACGACCCTGACGGCCTCTCTGCTCCACGACACCGTCGAGGACACCGAGGTGACGCTCGACCAGGTCGGGGAGGAGTTCGGCGCGGAGGTCCGCTATCTGGTCGACGGGGTGACGAAACTCGAGAAGGTCGACTACGGGGCCGCCGCCGAGCCCGAGACCTTCCGGAAGATGCTCGTCGCCACCGGCAGCGACGTCCGGGTGATGTCGATCAAGCTCGCCGACCGGCTGCACAACATGCGCACCCTCGGCGTGATGCGCCGCGAGAAACAGGAACGCATCGCCAAGGTCACCCGGGACGTCCTCATCCCGCTCGCCGAGCGACTAGGCGTGCAGGCGCTGAAGACCGAACTGGAGGACCTGGTCTTCGCGATCCTGCACCCCGAGGAGTACGAGCACACCCGCGAGCTGATCGCGGCGAACACGGCCCGCGCGGACGACCCGCTCGCGGACATCGCCGACGAGGTGCGCGGAGTGCTGCGCGAGGCCGACATCCCGGCCGAGGTCCTCATCCGTCCCCGGCACTTCGTCTCCGTCCACCGGGTCAGCCGCAAGCGCGGCGAACTGCGCGGCTGCGACTTCGGCCGGCTGCTGGTGCTGGTCAACGAGGACGCGGACTGTTACGCCGTCCTCGGGGAACTGCACACCTGTCTGACCCCGGTGGTGTCGGAGTTCAAGGACTTCATCGCCGTACCGAAGTTCAACCTGTACCAGTCGCTGCACACGGCGGTCGCCCGTGCCGACGGCCAGGTGGCCGAGGTCCTCATCCGCACCCACCAGATGCACAAGGTCGCCGAGGCCGGCGTGGTCGCCCTCGGCAACCCCTACGCGCAGGCCGCCGAGGCGCCCGCGGCGGACCCCACGGACGACGCGGCCGACGGCGAGCGTGCCGACCCCACCCGTCCTGGCTGGCTCTCCCGCCTGCTCGACTGGCAGAAGGCCGCGCCCGACACCGACACCTTCTGGTCCACCCTGCGCGAGGACCTCGCCCAGGACCGCGAGATCACCGTCTTCCGTCCCGACGGGGGCACCCTCGGCCTCCCCGAGGGCGCCACCTGCGTGGACGCCGCGTACGCCCAGTACGGCGAGGACGCCCACGCCTGTATCGGCGCCCGTGTCAACGGCCGGCTCGCGACCCTCAGCACGGTCCTGCGGGACGGCGACACCGTCCAGCTCCTGATGGGCCAGGACCCGGCCTCCGAGCCCTCCAGGGAATGGCTGGAGCACGCCCACACGCCCGCCGCCCGCATCGCCATCCAGCGCTGGATCGCCACCCACCCGGCGACCGCCGCGGAGGAACCACCGGCCCCCGTCCCCAGCCGCCCCGCCCCCGAACCCCAGGCACCCGCCCCCCGCACCGCCAGCGCCGTGGTCGCCGACCGGCCTGACGCGACCGTACGGCTGGCCGGCTGCTGCACCCCCGTACCCCCCGACGAGGTCACCGGTTTCGCGGTACGCGGGGGAGTGGTCACCGTGCACCGCGTGGAATGCGCCGCGGTGGCCCACATGAAGGGCACCGGCCGCCCGGAGATGGCCGTGAGCTGGGGCGACAGTGCCGCCTGCCGGGTCACCCTGGTCGCCGAATCGTTCGGCCGCCCCCATCTGCTCGCCGACCTCACCGAGGCGATGGCCCAGGAGGGCGCCGAGATCGTCTCGGCGACCGTGGAACCGCCCAGCCAGCAGCGCGTGCGCCACACCTACACCGTCGAACTCCCCGACGCGGCCCACCTGCCGGACCTGATGCGCGCGATGCGCAACGTACCGGGCGTGTACGACGTGGGCCGCGCGCAACACCAGTGACACCGAGCCGCGCGCCTCACCGGTGACACCGAGCCGCGCGCTTCACCGGTGACGTGCCCGGCGGGACGGTATGGGCCGTTGAAGTACTCGTTCGAGTGGTTTGGTCGCGAGTCGTCCCGGCCGACCGGGACCGCGCTGGTAGCGGTGGTCCATGCCGCTCACCCTCCGCACCGGCCCGCTGCCGCGCCGTAGCCGCCCGTCCCGGCCCCGGCGGGCCGCCGCCCTTCTCGCCTCCGCCGTCTCCGTCGCCCTGCTGGGCGCGAGCGCACCGCCGGTCCCGCTGGGCCTCGGCGACCGGCTCTTCCCCTACCTCGGCAACCCCGGGTACGACGTGGCGTCGTACGACCTCTCCTTCACCTACCCCGGCCGCAACGACAAGCCGCTCCAGGCGGTCACCACCATCGACGCCGTCACCACCGCGGACCTGGACCGGGTCAACCTCGACTTCGCGCACGGCAAGGTCGAGTCCGTGGAGGTCGACGGCCGGCCCGCCGACTACGCGAGCGCCGGTGAGGATCTGGTCGTCACGCCCGACCGGCCGCTGCGGAAGGGCAGCTGGACCCGGATCACGGTGCGGCACACCAGCGACCCGGTGCCCGCCAAGGACCAGGACGGCGGCTGGGTGCGCACCACCGACGGACTCGCCATGGCCAACCAGGCGGACGCCGCCCACCTGGTCTTCCCGTGCAACGACCACCCGTCCGACAAGGCGATGTTCACCTTCCACGTGACCGCCCCGGACGACTACACGGTCGTCGCCAACGGACTGTCCACCGAGGCCGCCCGGACCGGCGGCCGGACCACCTGGACCTACCGCACCCAGCACCCCATGGCCACCGAGCTGGCCCAGGTCTCCATCGGCCACTCCGCCGTCCTGCACCGCAAGGGGCCGCACGGACTGCCGGTCCGGGACGTCGTCCCCCGTGCCGACGCCAAGAAACTCGAACCCTGGCTGGCCAGGACGCCGGACCAGATCGCCTGGCTGGAGAGCAAGGTCGGCACGTTCCCGTTCGAGACGTACGGCGTGCTCATGGCACAGGCCACGACCGGGTTCGAGCTGGAGACCCAGACCCTCTCGCTGTTCGAGAAGAACCTGTTCACCCAGCCCGCGTACCCCAAGTGGTACATCGAGTCGATCATGGTCCACGAGCTCTCGCACCAGTGGTTCGGAGACAGCGTCAGCCCGCGCGTGTGGTCGGACGTCTGGCTGAACGAGGGGCACGCCACCTGGTACGAGGAGCTGTACGCGGAGGAGAAGAGCCACCACCCCATGATCGACCGCATGAAGGCGGCCTACGGCGAATCCGACGCCTGGCGCGCCTCCGGTGGACCGCCCGCACGGCCCAAGGCCCCCGCACCGGGCCAGAAGATCAGCATCTTCCGGCCGAACATCTACGACGGAGCGGCCCTCGTCCTCTACGCCCTGCGCCAGGAGATCGGCAAACCCGCCTTCGAGCGCCTGGAGCGGATCTGGGTGCAGAGCCACCGGGACGGCGACGCCGGCACCGCCGACTTCGTCCGCCTGGCCTCCGCGGTCGCCGGCCGTGACCTCACCGCCTTCCTCGACCCCTGGCTGTACGGCGCGAAGACCCCGCCCATGCCCGGTCACCCGGACTGGAAGCAGCAACCCGCCAAGCAGGCCCCGCGCAAGCAGGCGCACAAGTGACGGCGGGGCTGCCCCGGGAATAACGCGGCCCCGGGAATGACGCGGCCCCGGGAATAACACGGTGCCGAGGCGGCGCGTGCCGTGCGACCATCATGGAGTCGGCACGGCACGCCGCGGGTCAGCGGGAATCTCCCCGGGTACTCGTACGTTGAACAGTCGTCGGACTGACAACGGCCGACTTCGGCATTCCATCGACACAAAGGACCCAATGACCTCCTCTTCTTCCCCTTCCCAGGACACCAGGCGCCTCGCGCAGGACTACCCCGACGGTCTTCGGGCCGATGCCCTGATGGAAGAGGACGTCGCCTGGAGCCACGAGATCGACGGAGAGCGGGACGGCGACCAGTTCGACCGCTCCGAGCGCGCGGCCCTGCGCCGTGTCGCCGGCCTCTCCACCGAGCTCGAGGACGTCACCGAGGTCGAGTACCGGCAGCTCCGCCTGGAGCGGGTCGTACTGGTCGGGGTGTGGACCTCGGGCACCGCACAGGACGCGGACAACTCCCTCGCGGAGCTGGCCGCCCTCGCCGAGACGGCGGGCGCGCTGGTGCTCGACGGCGTCATCCAGCGCCGCGACAAGCCCGACGCGGCCACCTACATCGGCTCCGGCAAGGCCCTGGAGCTGCGCGACATCGTCCTCGAGTCGGGCGCTGACACGGTCATCTGCGACGGTGAGCTGAGCCCCGGCCAGCTGATCCAGCTGGAGGACGTCGTCAAGGTCAAGGTCATCGACCGGACGGCCCTGATCCTGGACATCTTCGCCCAGCACGCCAAGTCCCGCGAGGGCAAGGCGCAGGTCGCGCTCGCGCAGATGCAGTACATGCTGCCGCGGCTGCGAGGCTGGGGTCAGTCGCTGTCCCGGCAGATGGGTGGCGGTCGCGGCGGCCTGGCCACGCGTGGTCCCGGTGAGACCAAGATCGAGACGGACCGGCGGCGGATCCGCGAGAAGATGGCGAAGATGCGCCGGGAGATCGCGGAGATGAAAACCGGCCGCGAGATCAAGCGCCAGGAGCGCCGCCGCAACAAGGTGCCCTCCGTCGCCATCGCGGGCTACACCAACGCCGGCAAGTCCTCCCTGCTCAACCGCCTCACGGGTGCCGGTGTCCTGGTCGAGAACGCCCTGTTCGCGACCCTGGACCCGACGGTCCGGCGGGCCGAGACCCCCGGCGGCCGCCTGTACACCCTGGCGGACACGGTCGGATTCGTCCGCCACCTGCCCCACCACCTGGTCGAGGCGTTCCGCTCCACCATGGAGGAGGTCGGCGACTCCGACCTGATCCTGCACGTGGTCGACGGCTCGCACCCGGCGCCGGAGGAGCAGCTGGCCGCGGTGCGCGAGGTGATCAGGGACGTCGGCGCCACCGACGTCCCGGAGATCGTCGTCATCAACAAGGCGGACGCGGCGGACCCCCTGGTCCTGCAGCGCCTGCTCCGTGTCGAGAAGCGGTCCATCGCCGTCTCGGCCCGCACGGGCCAGGGCATCGATGAACTGCTCGCCCTCCTCGACAACGACCTGCCCCGCCCGTCGGTGGAGATCGAGGCCCTGGTCCCGTACACCCACGGCAAGCTGGTCGCCCGCGCGCACAACGAGGGCGAGGTCCTCTCGGAGGAGCACACCGCCGAGGGCACCCTCCTCAAGGCCCGCGTCCACGAGGAACTGGCAGCGGAACTCGCGCCGTATGTTCCGGCACCGCTTGCATGACAGCTCGTAAGTGAAAGGGCCGCCCCCTGTTTTCCAGGGGGCGGCCCTTTCACTTACCCGGGGGCGCGTGGAACGGCGACCTCAGCCCCCTCACTGATCAGCGAACTCCGTGCTGACCGCCTCGTACACACCCTTCGCCACGGTCCCGAACCGCGGCCCGGCCAGCCACCCCGAACTCACCGGCCCGATGGACGTGTTGGACACCAGCGCCACCTTCCCGTCGGCACCCTTCTCCACCCAGCCACCGCCGGACGCCCCGCCGGTCATCGTGCACCCGATCCGGTACATCGTCGGTGCCGCGGCATCGATCGACAGCCGCCCCGGCCTGTCCGCGCACTGGTACAGCAAGGACCCGTCGTACGGCTTGGCCGCCGGATACCCGGTGGCCGTGATGCTCGACACCTTCGGAACGGCCGGCGCGTCGAAGTTCACCGGCAGCGCCGAACCGACCGTCTCCTCCAGGGACTTGCCGCCACTGCCCTGCTCGGGAGTCACATGGATCACGGCGTAGTCGTACGAGGCGCCCTGGCCGCCCGTCTCCCCGCCCTGGTCGATCCACTGCTGCGAGGTCCGCGCTCCGTCACCCCACCACACGCCGTACGGCGCGACCTCCGACCGGGTGGCCTTCGCCAGCGCCGCCCCGGTCAGACCCTTGTCGTTGTACGACGGCACGAACGCGATGTTGCGGTACCAGCCGCCCTTCTTGCCGGCGTGCACACAGTGCCCCGCCGTCCACACCAGGTTGGACTTGCCCGGGTGCGCGGGGTCCTCGACGACCGTCGCCGAGCAGACCATCGTGCCCTCGGGGGAGTCGAAGAAGACCTTCCCGGCCGTGGCCGCCGCGGCGTGGTACGTCGGCCGCACCGCCGTCGCCGGCACCGGTGCCGGAGCCGGGTCGGTCACGCCCTGGTCACCGGAGAGGTCGTTGTCGTCGACGGCCTTGTGCTGGTCCGGGTCGTCGGCGTCCCGCATCCGGTCGGGGTTCCACAGGCCTTTGATGATGGGGTTGATGAAATCGTCGGCCTCGCGCAGCCACTCCTGCCTGTCCCACTTCTTCCAGGCGCCGTGCTTCCACTTGTCGATGTCGATCCCGTGTTCCTTGAGCTTGTTCCTGATGTCCGCCGGGATCTTGATCTTGCCGTCGCCGGGGTCGGCCGTGGCGGACGCGGACGCCGGGCCGCCCGCGCGGTCGTCGCCCGAGCCGTTGCAGGCGGTGGCGGTGAGCGCCAGCGCCGAGGCGAGGGCGACGGCCGCCAGCGCCCGGGGCGTGCCCCCTCCCCGGCGAAGGACGGACGACGGCCGGATGGATCGCATGGTGGTGACTCCCCCTGTTGTCATAGGACTTCAGCGCCACACACTATGCGCTCGCTGTGGGGGGCCATCCCCGGCTGGGCAACGGTTTCGCTACGGCCTCACCGGCGAGGCAACCGCAGTTCGCAGCCGGGGTCGACGGGGCGCGCGCAACCGGTGTCGTCGCGGGTGCGCACAGCCGACTCCAGGTACAGCCGGTGCGGTCGGTGGAGGGCCTCGTGGTCGAGCTCCCCCGGGGGCGGGGCCGGTGGTGAGGCGGACTCACCGCCCTCGAACTCCAGCCCGCCGGGGCGGATCACGTCCAGTGCGGATCCCAGGAGTCGGCAACTGTTCCGAGTCGACCCGTAACCCGCCGGACGGCCCGGGGTTGTAGCGGTGGGGGTCCGGCTGTCCGTGTCCGGTGCCCGCCGAACAACTCGCCTCTGGACAGCGGGAGGACAGCGAGCCGTGGCCGTGACCGAGTCGGTGACCGAGGAGACGTTCGGGGGAGCGCGCGCAGCGCACGAGGGGATTCTCAGGCGCCAGTCGGCGCGAGAATCGCGGGCCCGTACCTATGCGCGCGCCCTGCCCATCGTGCCGGTGCGGGCGCGCGGAATGACCATCGAGGGCGCCGACGGCCGCCGTTACCTGGACTGCCTCTCCGGTGCCGGCACCCTCGCCCTCGGCCACAACCACCCGGTCGTGCTCGAGGCGATCCGCAAAGTACTCGACTCCGGCGCCCCGCTCTCCGTCCTCGACCTGGCGACCCCTGTCAAGGACGCGTTCGTCACCGAACTGTTCCGCACCCTGCCACCCGGCCTCGCCGACCGCGCCCGCGTCCAGTTCTGCGGACCCGCCGGGACGGACGCCGTGGAAGCCGCCCTCAAACTGGTGCGCACCGCGACCGGGCGCACCGGCGTACTCGCCTTCACCGGCGCCTACCACGGGATGACCGCCGGTGCTCTGGCCGCCTCCGGCGGAGCCGGTGACGTCCGGGTCGCCAGGCTGCCCTATCCGCAGGACTACCGCTGCCCGTTCGGCGTCGGCGGCCCACGCGGCGCCGAACTCGCTGCCCGCTGGACCGAGTCGCTGCTCGACGACCCCAAGTCCGGCGTCCCGCTGCCCGCCGGCATGATCCTCGAACCCGTCCAGGGCGAGGGCGGGGTGCATCCCGCACCGGACGACTGGCTGCGCCGGATGCGCCGGCTCACCGCCGACCGGTCCATCCCCCTCATCGCGGACGAGATCCAGACCGGTGTGGGCCGGACCGGCGCCTTCTGGGCCGTCGAGCACAGCGGAATCACCCCCGACGTGATGGTCCTGTCCAAGGCCATTGGCGGCAGCCTCCCCCTCGCGGTCGTCGTCTACCGCGACGATCTCGACCTCTGGGATCCCGGCGCCCACGCCGGCACCTTCCGTGGCAACCAACTCGCCATGGCCGCCGGCACGGCCACCCTCGCCCACGTCCGCGAGAACGCCCTCGCCGACCGAGCCCGCGCGCTCGGCACCCGCATGCTGACCCGACTGCGCGGACTCCAGGACGATTTCGCGTGCGTGGGGGAGGTGCGGGGGCGGGGTCTGATGATCGGCGTGGAGATGGTGGATCCGGAGGCGGAGCGGAGCCCGGGGCAGCGCAAGCCCACCGGCTCCGCCGATACGACCGGGAGCCAGGACGGCAGGCCCGCGGGCACGGACAGCGGTGCGACCGGCGAGCGGGACGGTGACGCCGGACCCGGCCCGCACCCCGCCGCCCCGGGACTGGCCGCCGCCGTCCAGCGTGCCTGTCTGGAACGGGGCCTGATCGTCGAGCTCGGCGGCCGCCACGCCGGTGTCGTACGTCTCCTTCCGCCGCTGACCGTCACCGACGAACAAGCGGAGGCCGTACTGGACCGGCTCGCCGACGCCGTGGCCGCGGTGGCCCGAGACCCGTCCGGCCGCCACGGCGTCCGAACGGACCAGGAAAGCGTCCGGAAGGACTAGGAAAACCAGGAAGCGACCGGGACTCCCGGCCCGTCCAACGTCCGGACACATGCCGACCGGCCCCCGCACGAAACCCCACACCATCCGCACCTCCTCGTCCTGGCCGTCTCTGCCGTCAGGACCCAGGACGGCGAACCCGCACCGCCCGAGCCCCGAGGAACCCCTTGAACGCCACCCCCCACCCCGACGAGCCCGGAGACCCAGGCCCCCAGGCACGCCGCGTTCCGCTCGCCGAGTCGGTCCCCCCGCAAGGCGGCCGCGCCTTCCGGCCCGAGCGGCCGCACGACGACCCCGGGGACCCCCTGGAACACCTCGACCCGTACACCGCGGCCCAGGCCGCCGCCGTGGACAACCTGCTGCGCTGCTGGACGCGCGAGACCGCCCTCCCCACCCCGGACACCGGCACCCTCCGCATCCCGCTGCCCGCCAGCGGTACGGCCCTGATCACCCCGGTCCGCCACTGGTCCCCGACCGGCTGGCACCGCTTCGGCCCGCCCCGGCTGGCCGGCGCCCCCGGCTCCGCCCCGCCCGTGGACGCGGTCACCCTCGCCGCCCTGCTCGCCCGGGAGACGCCCCGGACAGCGGCGTGCACGGCTGACCGAACCGACAACGACCCCGGCCGACCGGCCCGAGCCGCCGACACAGGCACGCCCCGAGTCGCCGACAGCGCGCCCGTCACCCCGGCCGCTCCCGCCACCCCCGCCGACGACGACCTCGTGGCCCGGGTCGCCGACTCTCTGCGCCGCACGGCCCTCTTCATCGCCGACCGGCGAGCCCATCCCACCGACGGCCCCGACCGCTTCCTCGCCGCCGAGCAGGCGCTCCTCCTCGGCCACCCCCTGCACCCGACCCCGAAGAGCCGCGAAGGCCTGACCGAATCAGAAGTCCGCCTGTACTCACCGGAGCTGCGCGGCTCCTTCCCCCTGCACTGGATGACAGTCCACTCCTCGCTGCTCGCCACCGACTCGGCCTGGACCGAACGCGGCCGACCGGTCCCCGCGACGCACCTCATGGAACGCCTCGCCGGGACGCCCCTGCCGCTGCCCGAAGGCCATGCCGCCGCGCTGCCCCTGCATCCCTGGCAGGCCCGCGAGGTCCGCCACCGCGAGGAGAGCGCCGCCCTTCTCGACGCCGGACTGCTCCGCGACCTGGGCCCCCTCGGCGCCCCCTGGCACCCCACCTCCTCCGTACGAACCGTCCACCGCACCGGCGCCGCCGCCATGCTCAAGCTGTCGCTCGGTCTGCGCATCACCAACTCCCGCCGCGAGAACCTCCGCAAGGAACTCCACCGTGGCGTGGAGGTGCACCGTCTGCTGCGCACCGGCCTCGGCAAGCAGTGGCAGGCCGCCCACCCCGGGTTCGACGTCGTGCGCGACCCCGCCTGGCTCGCCGTCGACGGCCAGGACGGCCGGCCGGTGCCCGGCCTCGACGTGATGATCCGGCACAACCCGTTCGCCCCGGCCGACGACGTGTCCTGCGTCGCCGGGCTGGTCGCCCCACGCCCCCATGACGCCCCCCGCCCCCATGACGCCCCACACCCTCACGGCACCGCACGCCCCCACGGCACACCGGCCGCGGACGGCAGGCCGCCCCGGCCGTACCGCTCACGGCTGGCCCGGGTGGTCGCCCGGCTCGCCGCACGCACCGGCCGGCCCGTCAGCGCCGTCAGCGCCGAGTGGTTCCTGCGCTACCTGGAACAGGTCGTCCGCCCGCTGCTGTGGCTCGACGGCGAGGCCGGCATCGCCCTGGAGGCGCACCAGCAGAACACCCTGCTCCTGCTGGACTCCGAGGGCTGGCCCGCCGGCGGCCGCTACCGTGACAACCAGGGCTACTACTTCCGCGAGTCACGGCGGGCCGACCTCGACGCCCAACTGCCCGGCATCGGCGAACACAGCGACACCTTCGTCTCCGACGAGACCACCGACGAGCGCTTCGCCTACTACCTCGGCATCAACAACGTGTTCGGTCTCATCGGAGCGTTCGGCTCCCAGCATCTCGCGGACGAACGTCTGCTGCTCGCGGCGTTCCGCCGGTTCCTCACCGACACGGCCGCCGGCCCCACCCGATCGCACAGCTCCCTGCCCGGCCGCCTGCTCGACTCACCCGTCCTGCGTTGCAAGGCCAACCTGCTGACCCGGCTGAAAGGCCTCGACGAACTCGTCGGCCCGGTCGACACCCAGTCCGTCTACGTCACCATCGCCAACCCCCTCCACTCCTGACTCGCCCGACCACACCGACCCCCTCACCGACTCCGCCGACCACCCCCTTCGTTCACCGACCGAGGAACATGACCCACCTCGTCTCCTGAGAGGAGCGCACCGTGCCTCCCACCGACGCGAGCGCCGACGCAGGCCCCGTACCGGTCCGTCCCGGCCGCCCCTGCCACCCCGGCCGCTCCGGACCCGCCGAGATCACCGGGGACTGCGAGGACACCCTGGACCTCCGTCTGCCCGCGGGACTTCGCGCTCTCTTCGCCGGGAAGACGTCCGACCGGCCGGCCCCGGGCCCTGCCGACGCGCCGGACCTGCTCGACCACGTGGGCGCCTGGGGCCCGACCCCGACCCCGGTCGGCTCCTTCCAGCTGGTGCCGACGCAGGTGGAACGGGACCTCCCGGTCATCAGCCGCTGGATGAACGACCCCGCAGTGGCCAGGTTCTGGCAGTTGGCCGGCTCACCGACACGGACCGAGGACCACCTGCGCGGCCAACTCGCCGGTGACGGACGCAGCGTCCCGTGTCTGGGCCTGCTGGACGGCACCCCCATGAGCTACTGGGAGATCTACCGTGCCGACCTCGACCCGCTCGCCCGCCGCTATCCGGCCCGCCCGCACGACACCGGACTGCACCTCCTCATCGGCGATGCCGCCGACCGGGGAAAGGGACTGGGCTCGGCCCTGCTGAGAGCCGTCGCCGATCTCGTACTCGACCACCGCCCCGCCTGCGCGCGGGTCGTCGCGGAACCTGATCTTCACAACACCCCCTCCGTGGCTGCCTTCCTCAACGCGGGCTACCGCTACGCAGCCGAGGTCGACCTGCCTGCCAAACGGGCCGCCCTCATGATCCGAGACCGGGCCCTCCGTCATCTGATGTAGCGCTGAGTGACTGCGTGCACACATGTAGTACGAAGCGGCGGCCGATCGAGTTCCCGGCCGCCCGAAGAAAATCGCGGCGGCCCGAATTCCGGCCCGTCCCTTCTCCGTCAGGCCCGTCCTTGAGGAGTCCTCGGCGTGCTCGCACCCCTCGCGTCCGTCTTGACCGCCCGATTGTCAGCGCAGGGCCGTAGGGTGGTCGCGCTATGACGAAGCCCTCACTCCCTGAACTCCTGCATGCCGCTGTCACAGCTGTCGGCGGCACGGAGCGCCCCGGCCAGGTGACCATGGCCGAATCGGTCGCCGAAGCGATCGACGACGGATCCCATCTGCTGGTCCAGGCCGGCACCGGCACCGGAAAGTCGCTCGGCTATCTGGTGCCCGCGCTCGCCCACGGGGAGCGGGTCGTCGTGGCGACGGCGACCCTCGCCCTGCAGAGACAGCTCGTGGAGCGGGACCTGCCGCGGACCGTCGACGCCCTGCACCCGCTGCTGCGCCGCCGCCCGGAGTTCGCGATGCTCAAGGGCAGGTCGAACTACCTGTGTCTGCACCGGCTGCACGAGGGAGTGCCGCAGGACGAGGAAGATGGCCTGTTCGACCAGTTCGAGGCGGCCGCCCCGACCAGCAGGCTGGGGCAGGACCTGCTGCGGCTGCGGGACTGGGCCGACGAGACCGAGAGCGGTGACCGTGACGATCTGACGCCGGGTGTCTCCGACAAGGCATGGGCGCAGGTCTCGGTCTCCTCGCGGGAGTGCCTCGGTGCGTCCAAGTGCGCCTACGGCGCCGAGTGCTTCGCCGAGATGGCCCGCGAGCGCGCCAAGCTCGCCGAGGTGGTCGTCACCAACCACGCCCTGCTGGCGATCGACGCCATCGAGGGCGCCCCCGTGCTTCCCCAGCACGAGGTGCTGATCGTGGACGAGGCGCACGAACTGGTCTCCCGGGTCACCGGTGTCGCCACTGGCGAGCTCACCCCGGGCCAGGTCAACCGCGCGGTCCGGCGCGCCGCCAAGCTGGTCGACGAGAAGGCCGCCGACCAGCTCCAGACCGCCGCGGAGGGCTTCGAGCGGCTGATGGAGCTGGCCCTGCCGGGCCGTCTGGAGGAGATCCCGGAGGATCTCGGCTATGCCCTCGCGGCGCTTCGGGACGCGTCCCGCACGGTGATCTCCGCGATCGGGACGACCCGGGACAAGTCCGTCCAGGACGAGGACGCGGTCCGCAAGCAGGCGCTGGCGTCGGTGGAGAGCGTGCACGACGTGGCCGAGCGGATCGTGAACGGCTCCGAGTGGGACGTCGTCTGGTACGAACGCCACGACCGCTTCGGTGCCTCCCTGCGCGTCGCCCCGATGTCCGTCTCGGGTCTGCTCCGGGAGAAGCTCTTCGCCGACCGTTCGGTCACCCTCACCTCGGCGACACTCAAGCTCGGCGGCGACTTCAACGGCGTGGGCGCCTCCCTCGGCCTCGCGCCGGAGGGCGCCGAGGGGGAGGACTTCCCGCGCTGGAAGGGAGTGGACGTCGGCTCGCCCTTCGATTACCCGAAACAGGGCATCCTCTACGTCGCCAAACACCTCGCCCGCCCCGCGCGGGACGGCGACCGCGCCGACATGCTCGACGAACTGACCGAGCTGATCCAGGCGGCCGGCGGCCGCACCCTCGGCCTCTTCTCCTCGATGCGCGCCGCCCAGCAGGCCGCCGACGAACTGCGCGTCCGGATCCCCGAGTTCCCGATACTCCTACAGGGCGAGGAGACTCTGGGCGAGCTGATCAAGAACTTCGCGGCCGATCCCCGGACCTGTCTGTTCGGCACGCTGTCCCTGTGGCAAGGCGTGGACGTCCCGGGTCCCAGCTGCCAGCTGGTCGTCATGGACAAGATCCCGTTCCCGCGCCCCGACGACCCCTTGATGAGCGCGCGCCAGAAGGCGGTGGAGGACGCCGGTGGCAACGGCTTCATGGCGGTCGCCGCCACCCATGCCGCGCTGCTGATGGCCCAGGGTGCCGGCCGGCTGGTGCGGGCGTCGGGGGACCGGGGCGTGGTCGCCGTACTCGATCAGCGGCTGGCGACCGCTCGGTACGGGAGCTATCTCAAGGCGTCACTCCCCGACTTCTGGTACACCACGGACCGTAACCAGGTCCGGAAGTCGCTGGCGGCGATCGACGCCTTGGCACGGCAGGCGGAGGCGGAGTGATCCGAGGGGTGGTCCCGGCGGTCCCGTGACGGTACGGGGCCACCCCTCGGGTGCGAGCAGGCGTCCGGCGGTGCGCCGGACAATGCAGGACCCCGGAACCGGCGCAGGGGTCCCGGGGCCCGATCTGAGGGCGGGAGGCATGAGTGCCCGCCGCAGGCGTCATACGCGCCGCAGTACCGCGACGACCTTGCCGAGGATGGTCGCGTCGTCGCCGGGGATCGGCTCGTAGGCCGCGTTGTGGGGGAGGAGCCAGACATGGCCGTCCTCGCGCTTGAAGCGCTTGACCGTGGCCTCGCCGTCGAGCATGGCGGCGACGATGTCGCCGTTCTCGGCGACCGGCTGGCGGCGGACGGTCACCCAGTCGCCGTCGCAGATCGCGGCCTCGATCATGGAGTCACCGACGACCTTGAGGACGAACAGCTCGCCGTCGCCGACCAGCTGCCGGGGGAGGGGAAAGACGTCCTCGACGGACTCCTCGGCGAGGATCGGCCCACCGGCGGCGATCCGGCCGACCAGCGGGACGTAGGACGCCGCGGGCTTGCCGGCGGTGTCCGTGGGCTGCACGGTCACGGCCTGGTCGGAGCCCCGCACCTCGTACGCGCGTGGGCGGTGCGGGTCGCGGCGCAGGAAGCCCTTGCGCTCCAGTGCCATCAGCTGGTGGGCCACCGAGGACGTGCTCGACAGGCCGACGGCCTGGCCGATCTCCCGCATCGACGGCGGGTAGCCCCGTCGCTGCACCGAGTCCCGGATCACCTCGATCACCCGGCGTTGCCGGTCGGTGAGGCCCGAGCTGTCCGCCCGGATGCCTGGAGGTCGGCCCGGCAGGGAACGCTTGTGTCCCTCGGGATTCACGGCTTCGTTCATGGCGTGCACCGGGTCGATTCGGCCCTGGGAGCGGTCCTGGGCGGTGATGGTGGCACTGTCTGCGGTCGTGGTCACGTCGGCCCCTCTCGATGGTCTCCCTGCTGGACAACGGTAGTTGCTTTCGAAAGGTTGCGCCAAACACACGTTCGAGTGAAAAAACGCGGTTCAGCGGACGCGATCACGTGTCCGGGTGTATGGGTCATGCGGTGTCCGGCGGGCAAAAAGGTTCATTGTTGTACTCTTCACCGCCGGTGACGGCCTCGTGGGTGCCCCCAGTCTGCCATCAGTGCTGTCGCCGACCGGGACATCCGTCCCCATCTGCGCCGGAGTCGCACGCGACCTCCGTGCGGCGCTCACGCTATCTCCGAATCCGCCGTAGCGGTACGTGTGCGACACGCGCAACCTGGCGATGTATCAGCCAATCACCACATCTAGTGGTTGGATTGCGGCCGCGGCCCACAAGTTGTGGTCCCCCGGGTCTCCGGTCTCTCTGGGATCGCCTATGCTTGGGGCTGCTTCGCGGGACCCATGAGGTCCGGCGAGGCTGTCGAGTCTGCTGTGAGGAGGGTTGGAGATCATGCACTGCCCCTTCTGCAGGCACCCCGACAGCCGGGTCGTCGACAGTCGCACGACCGACGACGGCACGTCGATCCGCAGGCGCCGCCAGTGCCCTGACTGCTCCCGTCGTTTCACGACCGTGGAGACGTGCTCGCTCATGGTGGTGAAGCGGTCCGGAGTCACCGAGCCGTTCAGCCGTACCAAGGTCATCAACGGTGTGCGCAAGGCATGCCAGGGGCGACCGGTCACCGAGGACGCGCTCGCCCAGCTCGGCCAACGGGTCGAGGAGGCGGTGCGGGCCACCGGAAGCGCCGAGCTGACCACCCACGACGTGGGGCTGGCCATACTCGGCCCGTTGCAAGAACTCGACCTGGTCGCCTTCCTGCGATTCGCCTCCGTCTACCGGGCATTCGACACGCTCGAGGACTTCGAGGCCGCGATCGCGGAACTCAGGCAGGCGGCGCAGGACCCGGTCGCGGACAACGAAGGCGCGACAGCGGGGAGCCAGGAGGACGATCACGGGCCAGGCGGGACCGCTCGGGTGCCCGCGCCCGTCCACATCGCCGACTGACGGGCGGACCGGTTCCGGTCGGAGGACTCGGGTCCGGTGGTCGGACGGCGATCCAGGACTTGTCGTGGGGGCGGCTCAGCGTGCCCGCGACGCGGAAACAGAACAGCGTGTCACGGGAACATCGTGGCATTTCAGGGCGTTTTAGCCCGTACAGGGAGGCGGCATGACAGAGACGGCGAGCGGTCCGGCACGGAGTTCCCGCGCGAAGGGGACGAAGGCCACCAAGGGACTGCGTATCGAGCGCATCCACACCACCCCCGGCGTGCACCCGTACGACGAGGTGAGCTGGGAGCGCCGTGACGTCGTCATGACCAACTGGCGCGACGGCTCGGTCAACTTCGAGCAGCGTGGCGTCGAGTTCCCCGACTTCTGGTCGTTGAACGCGGTCAACATCGTCACCAGCAAGTACTTCCGCGGTGCCGTCGGCACCCCGCAGCGCGAGACCAGCCTCCGGCAGCTGATCGACCGCATCGTGAAGACCTACCGGAAGGCCGGCGAGGACCACAAGTACTTCGCCACCCCCGCCGACGCCGAGATCTTCGAGCACGAGCTGGCTTACGCCCTCCTGCACCAGATCTTCAGCTTCAACAGCCCCGTGTGGTTCAACGTGGGCACCCCGCAGCCCCAGCAGGTCTCCGCCTGCTTCATCCTGTCCGTCGACGACTCCATGGAGTCGATCCTCGACTGGTACAAGGAAGAGGGGATGATCTTCAAGGGCGGCTCCGGAGCCGGCCTCAACCTCTCCCGCATCCGTTCCTCCAAGGAACTCCTCTCCTCCGGCGGCAACGCCTCCGGACCGGTCTCCTTCATGCGCGGCGCCGACGCCTCCGCCGGAACCATCAAGTCGGGCGGTGCCACCCGCCGTGCCGCCAAGATGGTCATCCTCGACGTCGACCACCCCGACATCGAGGACTTCATCGAGACCAAGGTCAAGGAGGAGGAGAAGATCCGCGCCCTGCGTGACGCGGGCTTCGACATGGACCTGGGCGGCGACGACATCACGTCCGTCCAGTACCAGAACGCCAACAACTCGGTCCGCGTGAACGACGAGTTCATGAGGGCGGTCGAGCAGGGCGGCCAGTTCGGGCTGCGCGGCCGGATGACCGGAGAGGTCATCGAGGAGGTCCAGGCCAAGAGCCTGTTCCGCAAGATGGCCGAGGCCGCCTGGGCCTGCGCCGACCCGGGCATCCAGTACGACGACACCATCAACCACTGGCACACCTGCCCGGAGTCCGGCCGGATCAACGGCTCGAACCCCTGCAGCGAGTACATGCACCTGGACAACACGTCCTGCAACCTCGCCTCGCTGAACCTGATGAAGTTCCTCAAGGACGACGGCAAGGGCAACCAGTCCTTCGACGTCGAGCGCTTCAGCAAGGTCGTCGAGCTCGTCATCACCGCGATGGACATCTCCATCTGCTTCGCGGACTTCCCGACCCAGAAGATCGGCGAGAACACCCGCGCCTTCCGCCAGCTCGGCATCGGCTACGCCAACCTCGGCGCCCTGCTGATGGCGACCGGTCACGCCTACGACTCCGAAGGCGGCCGTGCGCTCGCCGGTGCCATCACCTCCCTGATGACCGGTACCGCGTACAAGCGCTCCGCGGAGCTCGCCGCGGTCGTCGGCCCGTACGACGGCTACGCCCGCAACGCCGACGCCCACAACCGCGTCATGCAGCAGCACGCCGACGCCAACACCGTCGCCGTCCGCATGGACGACCTGGACACCCCGGTCTGGGCCGCCGCCACGGAGGCCTGGCAGGACGTGGTGCGCCTCGGCCAGAAGAACGGCTTCCGTAACTCCCAGGCGTCCGTCCTCGCGCCGACCGGCACCATCGGTCTCGCCATGTCCTGCGACACCACCGGGGTCGAGCCCGACCTCGCCCTGGTCAAGTTCAAGAAGCTGGTCGGCGGCGGCTCGA
This sequence comes from Streptomyces sp. NPDC020958, assembly GCF_055562175.1. Taxonomy (NCBI): domain Bacteria; kingdom Bacillati; phylum Actinomycetota; class Actinomycetes; order Kitasatosporales; family Streptomycetaceae; genus Streptomyces; species Streptomyces sp. NPDC020958. Next base: position 74,503 of record NZ_JBVHFU010000003.1, read on the forward strand.
TGCAGATCGTCAACGGCACGGTCCCGCAGGCCCTGCGCCGCCTGGGCTACCAGGAGGAGCAGATCGAGGCGATCGTCGCCCACATCGCCGAACACGGCAACGTGATCGACGCCCCCGGCCTCAAGCACGAGCACTACGAGGTCTTCGACTGCGCCATGGGCGAGCGCGCCATCTCCCCGATGGGCCACGTCCGCATGATGGCCGCGATCCAGCCGTGGATCTCCGGTGCCATCTCCAAGACGGTCAACATGCCGGAGTCGGCGACCGTCGAGGAGGTCGAGGAGATCTACTTCGAGGCCTGGAAGCTCGGCGTCAAGGCGCTCGCGATCTACCGCGACAACTGCAAGGTCGGCCAGCCGCTCTCCGCCAAGACCAAGGAGAAGGAGAAGGAGGAGGTCGCCGAGAAGGCCGAGGCGACCATCCGCGAGACGGTCGAGAAGGTCATCGAGTACCGCCCGGTCCGCAAGCGCCTCCCGAAGGGTCGTCCCGGCATCACCACGTCCTTCACCGTCGGCGGCGCCGAGGGCTACATGACGGCCAACTCCTACCCCGACGACGGCCTGGGCGAGGTCTTCCTGAAGATGTCCAAGCAGGGTTCCACCCTCGCGGGCATGATGGACGCCTTCTCCATCGCGGTCTCCGTCGGCCTGCAGTACGGCGTGCCGCTGGAGACCTACGTCTCGAAGTTCACCAACATGCGCTTCGAGCCGGCCGGCATGACGGACGACCCGGACGTGCGGATGGCGCAGTCGATCGTCGACTACATCTTCCGCCGCCTGGCGTTGGACTTCCTGCCCTTCGAGACGCGCTCGGCGCTCGGCATCCACTCCGCCGAAGAGCGTCAGCGCCACCTGGAGACCGGTTCGTACGAGCCGTCCATCGAGGACGACGAGGTCGACGTCGAGGGCCTGGCCCAGTCGGCGCCGCGCGCCCAGGAGCTGAAGGCCGTCGCCTCCCCGCGGCCCCAGGCTGCCAAGCCCGCACCGCAGCAGGCCCACACCAGCGCCGAACTGGTGGAGATGCAGCTGGGCATCCAGGCCGACGCCCCGCTCTGCTTCTCCTGCGGTACGAAGATGCAGCGGGCCGGCTCCTGCTACATCTGCGAGGGTTGCGGCTCGACCAGCGGCTGCAGCTGACGGTTCGATGAAGTGAGGTAAGGGGCGTCGGCCATGGCCGACGCCCCTTACCGTTCACCGTCTTCCACTTCCGTCGTCAGGGACGCCCCAGCCCGCCCATGGCGCGGGCGAAGTCCTCCGGGTCGTCGTCGAAGCCGTGCAGGCCGGGCCGGAAGCCCCAGTCACCGGACTCGTCGCGCACGAACTCCGCGACCGCGGCGGCCGTGGACCCGAGGACCGAGCCGAAGTCGTCCTCGGCCAGCACGGTGTATCCCTCGCGGACCCGCACGGCCGGGTTCAGGACGTTGACGAACGTCCGGTGCGCCGACCGCTGCTGGATGACCACTCCGACGACCACGCGCGCGTACCGGTCGGCGAGCCGGTCGAGTTCGAGCGTCATCACCTCGTCCCAGCCGAAGCCCTTGCCGTCCTGGCTGTCGCGGTTGAGGAAGATGGTTCCGTCCGGCGACCGGCTGTCGAAGTGCACCAGATAGGCCGGAGTTCCGTACGGATCCGCCGCCGTGAACGTCCCGGCCACGACGTCGAGATCGGTGGGCGGCTGCCCGGACGGGCTGGGATCCCACTTCACCGCGACCTCGACCTTGCGGATCGCCTTGCTGAAACCGCTCACCACGCGTCCCCTTCCCCCTAGAGGTCCACTTCCCCAACTGATGGGCTGCCAAGGCTCTTTGTCCATCGTGCCACGCGCGCGGGGGCGCATGCGCGGGTGATCTCAGCCGGAGCGTGACCGACGCCACGCTCCATGGCCTTACGATGGCGCGGTGCTGGTCAAGTGGATTCGCTGCACCGTGGTGGACCGCCGGGGCTTCGAGCGGGGGCAGCGGAAATGGGCGGGGCTTCCGGGGGAGCCGGGATTTCGGGGACAGGGCGGGGGCTGGAGTCGGCAGCGTCCCGGAGTGGCGCACACCTTCGCCTTCTGGGAGAGCCGTGCCTTCTACGACTCCTTCATGGCGCGTTCGCACGACCGTCTGGCCGCGTCCCAGGCCGGTACGTACAAGGATCAGCAGGTCAAGTTGTTCGAGTACCGGTTCGACGTGAAGACCGGCTTCGAGCCGCGGTTCACGGACGCCGACCTGGTCCGGGTGGCGCTCTGCCGGGTGCACGAGGAGCGGGTGGAGCATTTCACCCTGATGCAGGAGAAGGTCTGGAACCCGGCGATGGCCGGTTCCCCCGGCATGATCCGCGGCATGTTCGCGGAGGCCCCGGCCCACGAGTTCATGATCCTTTCGATGTGGCGGTCGGCCGCCGAACACGGCAAGTACCGCACCGAACGGGTGGAGCGGCTGGCGCTGCGTGCCCAGACGGAAGCCGATATCGCGGCCCTCACGGGCGACATCGTGGAGCTCGAACCGAGCTGGATCGTTTGAAAATCCAACCCGTGATGGGTGTGACCTGCGCTGTATGGGGCCCATCCGAGTGCCCGACTTCGCGCCACTGGATCTAGGGTTTTGGCATGGCACGACCACGGCGCATCGTCCTTGTCCGGCACGGCGAGTCAACCGGCAACGTCGACGACTCCGTGTACGAGCGCGAACCCGACCACGCGCTGGCCCTGACCGAGCGGGGCCGGCGGCAGGCGGAGGAGACCGGCAAACGCATCCGGGACATCTTCGGCCGGGAGCGCGTCAGCGTGTACGTCTCCCCGTACCGCCGTACTCACGAGACCCTCAGCGCCTTCCAGCTGGACCCGGATCTCATACGCGTGCGCGAGGAGCCCCGGCTGCGCGAGCAGGACTGGGGAAACTGGCAGGACCGCGACGACGTACGCCTGCAGAAGACGTACCGGGACGCGTACGGGCACTTCTTCTTCCGCTTCCCGCAGGGCGAGTCCGGAGCCGACGTGTACGACCGGGTCGGCGGCTTCCTGGAGAGCCTGTTCCGCAGCTTCGAGGCGCCGGACCACCCGCCCAACGTGCTCCTCGTGACCCACGGGCTGGCGATGCGGCTGTTCTGCATGCGCTGGTTCCACTGGACGGTCGCGGAGTTCGAGTCGCTCTCCAATCCTGGGAACGCCGAGATGCGGATGCTCCTTCTCGGAGACGACGGCAAGTACACCCTCGACCAGCCGTTCGACCGCTGGCGGGACCCGGAACCCCACTGGATGAGCGGCTAGGCTGGCCGCGATGACCTCCTCCTTCGACTCCTCGACCTCAGGGCGCCTGGACCGCGCCCTGGCGGCCCTGCGCGGACTCGCCGTCGGCGACGCGCTCGGCTCACAGTTCTTCGTGCCGGCGAACCTTCCGCTGCTCAAGCGGCGCGAGCTGCCACCCGACCCCTGGCAGTGGACCGACGACACCGAGATGGCCGGCTCCGTCGTCGCGGTCCTGGCCGCCCACCACCGCATCGACCAGGACGCACTGGCCCACTCCTTCGCCACGCACCATGACTTCGACCGGGGCTACGGCCCCGCCGTCAACCGGCTGCTCCGCCTGGTCCGGGAGGGAGGCGACTGGCGTGAACTGGCCGCCGCCCTCTTCAACGGCCAGGGATCATGGGGCAACGGCGCGGCGATGCGAATCGCGCCCCTGGGTGCCTGGTACGCGGACGACCCGGAGCAGGCCACCCACCAGGCCGAGATCTCGGCCTACCCCACGCATCAGCACCGCGAGGCGGTCGTAGGGGCCATGGCCGTGGCGGCGGCCGCCGCCCTCGCGGCCGCGCCCGACGGCCCGCCGAGCCCCGAGGCCCTCCTCGACGGTGTCGTCTCGCTCATCCCCAGGAGCGCCGTCGGCCAGGGTCTGCGTCGCGCCCGTGACATGCTCGACTACGGTGACGCGGGCACCGTCGCGGCCGTCCTGGGCTGCGGACGGCGTACGACCGCCCATGACACCGTCCCCTTCGCCCTCTGGTCGGCGGCACGCGCCCTCGGCGACTACGAGACGGCCTTCTGGACGACCGCCCAGGTCGGCGGTGACGTGGACACCACCTGCGCCATCGTGGGCGGCGTACTGGCCGGCGGCAAGGCGGGCGCCCCGCCGGCCGCCTGGGCGCAGCGGACGGAGCCGCTGCCGGGATGGGTGCCGACGGGAACGGGCCCCGCCGCAGGCGGGTGACCACCCCACCGGCACCGGCCGCCGTCCGTGCCACCGGTCACGATGTGCCTGCACGGCTCCCGGCGTACGGTCACCGCTCCCCTCTGGCGCCGCCCGCGGGCGCTCCCCGTGCCCGGAGGGAACTCCGGGCCACCATCGGTGTCTGCGTGAGGTCAGCCCGCCTCTGGGCCGCCGGCGCCGGCGAGGGCTTCGAGATCGCTCTTGCTGACCTTGATCACCAGCCAGGCGGTGAGCAGGCCGAGTCCGGCCATCACGGCGGCGGGGACGAACGCCGTGGAGATGCCGTGCGCGAGCACCTCGTGTCCCCACGGCGCCGGCAGCTGATGGGACCTGGCGAACTCCGCCTTCTGCGCCGGCGAACCGTGGGCGAGGAACTTCGGCAGCTGCTTCTTCGCCTCGTCCTTGCTGGCCGAGCCGAAGAGCGTGGTCAGGATCGACAGACCCAGTGCACCGCCCATCTGCTGCATGGCGTTCAGCAGACCGGACGCCGCGCCGGCCTCCTGCGGCGTGACACCGGCGACCGCCATGCTGGTCACCGTCACGAAGTTCAGGCCCATCCCAAAACCGAAGACCAGCATGGGCCCCAGCCCGCCGCCGAGGTACGAGCTGTCCGGCTTGACGAAGGTCTGCCGACCAGCGCCACGCTCTCGAACGCGCGATCCTGGATGCCTCCCTGGAGCAGCTCAGCACCGTCGGCTGGAGCGGTCTCACCATGGAGGGCGTCGCCGCCGTCGCCCAGACAGGGAAAGCCGCGGTCTACCGTCGTTGGTCCTCCAAGGAGGACCTGGTCGCCGACGCACTGCAGGCCGGGCTGCCCCGGCTGGAGGAGGCCTCCGATCTCGGAAGTGTGCGCGAGGACCTGCTCGCACTGTGCCGCCAGGCCCGGGGCGCGATGTTCTCGCGGCCTGGTTTCGCGCTGCGATCAGTGATTCACGAATGCGATCACATGCAGGTCGAACGTTTCCACGGGGTGATCTTCGAAGGGGTTGTGGGCCCGACCACCAGGTTGGTGAGACAGGTGGTCAAGCGCGGCGTGGAGCGGGGTGACGTACGGGCTGGCGGGGCCAACAGCTATGTCCTCGATGTCATTCCGGCGATGATGATGTACCGATCCAAGATTTCTGCAAGCGAATGGAGCGATCAGGAAATCGAGGAGATGGTCGACCAGCTGATGCTCCCGCTGCTGGCGCCGCGCGGGGTCTGAACCACGGCCCGGCGTCGGCCGGGGCCCCGGTGGGCCGGGTGTCGCTCAGGGATCAGTGCGGCGTACGCTAAGGGCGCCATGCCGTACGAACCACCTACCCACACCGTCGAGCGCTCCCTTCGCGCGACGACCGGAGCGAAGGTCATTGCCGGGGTCGACGAGGTGGGGCGGGGCGCCTGGGCCGGGCCCGTCACCGTCTGTGCCGCGGTCACCGGTCTTCGCCGGCCGCCCGAGGGGCTCACGGACTCCAAACTGCTGACCCTCAAGCGGCGTACGGAACTTGCCGAGGTCCTACGGACATGGGTCACGGCGTACGCCCTGGGGCATGCCTCCCCGGAGGAGATCGACGACCTCGGGATGACGGCCGCGCTGCGGCTCGCGGCCGGCCGTGCCCTGGAAGCCTTGCCGGTCCGTCCCGACGCCGTCATCCTCGACGGTAAGCACGACTACCTGGGCCGCCCCTGGCAAGTGCGCACGGTCGTCAAGGGTGACCGCTCGTGCGTGGCCGTCGCGGCGGCCTCGGTGATCGCCAAAGTTCAGCGCGACAAAATGATGGCCGAACTGGGTATCGACCATGCAGACTTCGGATTTGCGGCCAACGCCGGGTATCCGTCGCCCGTGCACAAGGCCGCACTGGAGGAGCGGGGCCCCACCCCGTACCACCGGTTGTCGTGGGCGTATCTTGATGCGCTGCCCCAGTGGCGGCACCTCAAGAAGGTCCGCAGCTGGGCGGAGGGCAGCGTTCCGGAGATCGAGGGTCAGCTCGGCTTCGACTTCTGACGCTCCAGTCGCACTGTTGTGCCACCCAGTTCACCTCACCTGCACCAACGTTTGATAAATATCAGCTCATGCCTCTCATTCCCGAGGAGCCTCAGATTCACGAGAGTGCCCAGGGTCCCCGCGCCACTCCGGCCAGTGGCCGTACCGCGCCGACCCCCCGTCCCGTACCCGGCCCCCGCCCCGCGGCTCCGTCGCGTCCCGGTCGTCCCGGCCCCGTGCGGCCGACGCCGCCGGTGCAGCGCACCCCGCGGGAGGTGGCCAAGCCAGGCCCGTCCGGCCCGGCCGTGCCCGCCGCGACAGCGGCGGCCCCGCAGATCCAGCTGATCCCGGCCTCGGTCGAGAGCGCTCTCGACGCGGCCGAGGAAGCAGTGGACCTGCTCCTCGACTCGGGCCGTGCCCCCGGTGACGTGCTGGTGATCACCACCGGCCCGCAGCACCCGTGGGCCGAGCACGAGCTGTCCTTCGGTGAAACCTCCTACTGGGCGCAGCACGACGCGGGCGACGACGTCTTCTACGCGGACGCCGCGGTCGCCTCCCGTGCCGCGACCCGCGCCGTCGTGGTCGTCGCCGTGAACGGCGGTCCGGACACCGTCGCCGCCACCGCCTTGCCGCTGGCCCTTTCGCGGGCCGGTGCCCTGCTGATCGTCTGCGGCGACCCGCAGCGCATCAACTCGGTACTGGGCGCGGGGGTCTGAGCCGCCTCCGGCGCCTCCGTGGACGCGGAGGTACCGAAGGGGTTCGGCGGAGACCGGCACAGTGGTGCCTTCGGCATGCCTGGAGAACCGCGGTGGCCGCTGCCGTCGTGGAGCCGCCGTCCGGCAGAGGGCGGAGGGTCGCCGCGCGGGCGCTGGGGCGCATCCGCAACACGGACACCGGGCCGTGGGTCCGCAACGCGGGTACCGTCCCTGGATCCCCAACGCGGACACCGGGCCGTGGGTCCGCAACGCGGGTACCGGGCCGGGGCCGCCGAGGGGCCGCACGGCGGGACGCATCGCTCGCACGGCGGGACGCCCCGGCTCACCGATGCGGCAGGCCGCCCCGGCTCACCATGGGGCAGGCCGCCCCGCCTCGGTGAGACGGTAGGCCGCTGCCGCTCAGCGACACGGTAGGTCGCTCCTGCTCACTGACACGGCAGGCCCTCTCGCCGCCGCGGCAGGTTCGTCGGGAGTGCCGCGAGCGGCCGGCGAGCACGGTGCGGCAGGTTCAGGGTGCCGTGCCCGGTGGTGCGTGTCCGGCCGGTGCCCCTTTTGGGGCCGGGGTTCAGCGAGCGGCCGCGCGGCGCAGTACCTCCGAGGCGGCGCCCCCGGTGCGCGGTGCCGGCGGCGGCACCGCGGACAGGGCGAAGGGTTCAGGAGTCGAGTCGGCACTGGGGCGGCGTCCGCCGCGGCCCTCGCCGAGCACCTGCCAGCCGTCGTGGGTCAGCGTGATGTACGCCCCGCAGCGCAGCCCGTGCAGGGTGCAGGCGTCCCGCAGCCCCCACATCCAGGCGCCGTCCTCCTCCGTCCAACGCGCGTCCCCCTCGCGGCAGTAGAGCAGCACGGCGGTCCGCACCGGGGTGCGGCGGCGCAGGTCGTGCGGGATGACCCGGCGCAACTGGGCGAGCAGCACGTTGCGGGACATCCAGCCGTCGGCCGGGGCGGAACGCCGAGTGAAGGAGGCGCTGGCGCACAGGCGCTCCTCCGGGTCGAGGACCGCCACGATCGCGGTGCCCAGCCGTGGACGGTGCCGGGTGTGCAGCCCGCTGACCACCTCACGCGGGTTGCGCAGCAGCGGTATTCCGGCGTCGGCCCACTCTGCGGGCTCGAGCAGACGACTGGCGGAAGCGGCGGACGCGGACGTCGACAACGATGCTGCCGAGGACGGAGCGAATCCGAAGGTCACGTTCCTCCCTTCGGCTACGCGCCCACACAGCGGGCGGGATTGGATTCGGGGGAGCGCGCACCGCAGCAAAGCCCAACCGGATCACGGACGAGCCGTGCGGGGAGCGGACCTCAATTCTTCCTGTCGAACTTGGATGCGGCAACGAGCAAATGGGGCCACCGACTGTTATCTGGGGGTGTGTTACTTATATCCCTACCCCCGGAGGCGCTCGGCGACCCCTGGGACATCCCGCAACGGCACACTCGTGCGCCGAACCCGGCACCGTATGCGAACGACACCGCGCCGATCAGCCCTGAACGGCCAGGACCAGCGGCAACACGCCCCGCGCCCCGGCCCTCCTGAGCAGCCGCGCCGCTACGGCCAGCGTCCAGCCCGTCTCGGTGAAGTCGTCCACCAGCAGCACGGGCCCCTGGACCTCGGCGAGGGCGTCGGCGAGGGCGGGCGGCACGGTCAGCGCACCGTCGAGAGCCTTCAGGCGCTGCGCGCTGTTGCTGCGTGGGACCGGCTGCGCCTCGTGCGCGTACTCCACGGACCCCAGGAGCGGCAGTCTGCCGATCTCAGCGATCCGCGCCCCGAGGGAGTGGACCAGTCGAGGCCTGGTGCGCGAGGCGACGGTGACGACCCCTCGTGGCCTGGGCTGTGCGTCGGCCGCTCCCGCGGCCCAGCCGCCGGGACCCTTCGCCCAGTCGGCGAGCACCTCCACCACGGCACGGGCCACATCGTCCGGCACCTGGGTGTCCGGGGCCTGCGGTGCGAGCAACGGTCGCAGCCGGTTGCCCCACCCGATGTCCGACAACCGTCCCAGGGCGCGCCCCGGCGACGCCTGTTCACCGGCCGGGATGCGTCCCTTGAGCTCGATGCCGATCGCCGGCAGACCGGTGGGCCACATCCGGCGGGGTTCCACTTCGACACCGGCGCGCCCCAGATCGACCCGAGCCGCGTCCACCGCGGCCGATGAGGTGTCCGCGGTGAAGCGCGGCCGGGCGCAGTTGTCGCAGCGGCCGCACGGCTTCGCGCCCTCGTCGTCCAGTTGGCGCTGCAGGAACTCCATCCGGCAGTCCCCGGTGGCCGCGTACTCCCGCATGGCCTGCTGCTCGGCCTCGCGCTGCCGTGCCACCCACGCGTACCGCTCGGCGTCGTACGTCCACGGCTGTCCGGTCGCGATCCAGCCGCCCTTGACCCGCTTGACCGCGCCGTCCACATCGAGAACCTTCAGCATGGCCTCCAGCCGGGACCGACGCAGCTCCACCAAGGGCTCCAGCGCGGGCAACGACATCGGGCCCCCGGCCCGGGACAGGACGTCCAGGGTGCGGCGGACCAGATCCTCCGACGGGAAGGCGAGCGAGGCGAAGTAACTCCAGATCGCCTCGTCCTCCGGGCCCGGCAACAGCAGCACCTCGGCGTGCTCGACACCGCGTCCGGCACGGCCCACCTGCTGGTAGTAGGCGATCGGGGAGGAAGGCGAGCCCAGGTGCACCACGAAGCCGAGGTCGGGCTTGTCGAAGCCCATGCCGAGGGCGGAAGTGGCGATCAGCGCCTTGACCCGGTTGCCGAGCAGGTCGTCCTCGGCCTGCTGCCGGTCGGCGTTCTCCGTCTTCCCCGTGTACGACGCCACGGCGTGCCCGCGTTGCCGCAGGAAGGCGGTGACCTCCTCGGCCGCCGCCACGGTGAGCGTGTAGACGATGCCGGAACCCGGCAGTTCGCCCAGGTGATCGGCCAGCCACGCCATCCGGTGCGCGGCGTCCGGCAACCGCAGCACGCCCAGGCTGAGGCTCTCCCGGTCCAGTGGGCCGCGCAGCACCAGCGCGTCCGAGCCGCCACCGGTGCCGAGCTGCTCGGCGACGTCCGCGGTCACACGCGCGTTGGCCGTGGCGGTGGTGGCCAGCACCGGCACGCCCGCCGGGAGGTCGGCGAGCATGGTGCGCAGCCGTCGGTAGTCGGGCCGGAAGTCGTGGCCCCAGTCGGAGATGCAGTGGGCCTCGTCCACGACGAGCAGGCCGGTCGCCGCGGCGAGCCTGGGCAGCACCTGGTCGCGGAAGTCGGGGTTGTTGAGGCGCTCGGGTGACACGAGGAGGACGTCGACCTCACCGGCCGCGATCTCCGCCTGGATCGCGTCCCAGTCCTCGGTGTTGGAGGAGTTGATGGTGCGGGCGTGGATACCCGCCCGGGCCGCCGCCTCCACCTGGTTGCGCATGAGCGCGAGCAGCGGGGAGACGATCACCGTCGGGCCGCTGCCCGTGGCCCGCAGCAGTGAGGTCGCCACGAAGTACACCGCGGACTTGCCCCAGCCCGTGCGTTGCACGACCAGGGCCCGGCGCCGGTCGGCGACCAGTGCCTCGATCGCCCGCCACTGGTCTTCGCGCAGCCGGGCCGTGCCGGTTTCGTTGCCGACGAGACGGGCGAGGACGGCGTCCGCCCGGGCCCGGAGATCCGCGTTGCTCGTGTGCTCCATGAGTCCCATACAACAGGACGGGACCGACAGCCCGGGCTGCCTGTGGACGAGGGCGGCACGGTTGTCGTGTCCCTGGTCCGACTTATCCACAGGCCGAACCGGAATCGCAAGATCCGCGAGATCGTCGGCGCATGACGAATCACAGCGAAAACATCGGACCGGTCGAAAACGGTGACATCACGGACGGTCCTGCACCCCTGCGCCGATCAGCCCACGACCCCCAGGTCACCCTGCGCACCCCGGCCGAACTGGCCGACGCACTGCCCTACCTGCTCGGGTACCGCCCCGAGGACAGCATGGTCCTGATGGCCCTGCACGACCGGGGCGGCCGCGGCCGCTTCGGCGGCCGGGCCCGACTCGGCATCCCCGCGAACAAGGACGACTGGGAGCCGGCCGCACGCCAGCTCGCCCAAGGCCTGGTGACGGGCAGTGAGCGCAGGGGAACCCGGCCCGAGCAGATGGTCGCCTACGTCTGCCAGGAACCGGCGCCCGGCGAAACGGGCCGTGACGTCATGCACCGGCTCGCTCCGCTGGCCCACCTGCTGCGCACCGAGTGCGGCCGGCTCGACGTCCCCGTGATCGAGGCGCTGTGCGTCTCGGACGCCCGCTTCTGGTCGTACTGCTGCCCGACACAGGAGTGCTGCCCCGCCGACGGCACCCCCATGGGACTGCCCGGCACCTCCGTGCTCGCGGCCGCCGCCACCTACGCCGGTGTCCAGGTGCGCGGCAGCCTGCGCGAGTTGCGGGCCAGGCTGCTCCCCTGGGAGAGCGGCGCCGCGCGGGAACAGGAGACCGCCCTGGACCGCGCCGGCCGGGCCCTGGTGCCCCGCATCCTCGACGACGCCTTCCGCGCGCAGGTGGCAGAGGACACCCTCGCCCTCGCGGAGCGGATCATCGAACGGTTCGCGGCCGCCGCCCCGGAGCCCGACATCCACCAGGCAGACCTCCGCGACGACCGGCTGCTCGCCCACGACGAGGCCGCGCGGCTGATCCTCGGGCTCCAGGACCGCACGACCCGGGATCGCGCGGCCGCCTGGATGGAGGGCGCCGAGGCCGGCCCGGCCCTGCGGCTGTGGCGAGCCCTGGCTCGCCGCTGCGTCGGCCCCTACGGCGAACACGCCGCCGCGCCCCTGACGCTGGCCGGCTGGGTCGCCTGGTCGAGCGGTGACGACCTGGAGGGGCGCGAGGCCTTGGCCATGGCACTGGGCGCGGACCCTGACTACCTCTTCGCCCACCTGCTGCACCAGGCCTGCAACGAGGGCCTGGATCCGGAGTCGATCCGCCGCTGCCTGCGCGCCGGCCGGGCCGAACAGCGCAGCGCGGACAGCACGGCGGCGGTCACCGACGCCACCCCGCTCGCCCCGGGGGCCGACCACCCGCCGGTCGGCGGGTCCGCGGCAGCCCCGAGGCGTCGTACGCGTACGGGGAACGCCACCGACAACCGACGGCGGCGGCCGGACGGTGCCCGGCCACGGCGAGCGGACGCGGAGCACGCCCGCCCCGGTTCGACCAGGCCCGGTGGCACGCGCACGCGCGCGGTGGACCGGCCCGCAGCGGCGGACAGGGGGGAGGAGAGCGGCACGCGAGCAGGCCGGACCGGCACGCAGGGCGCGCGATCCGGGAACAGCCGCAGTGAGTCCGACGAATGAGCCGGCCGCACGCTCATTCGGCCGGGTTCGGCGGGCGGGGGCGTGACCAGGAAGAGCCCGCGCCCGTTCACCTGAGTGGCGGAACGGCTGGACGGGCCGTGCCGCCACCCGCCGTCGCCCCTCCGGAGCCCTCCGTCCGGCGCCGAGCACGTCACAGGCGCACAGAGCGCAGAAGAAGCCTCCCCATGCATCAGCCGACTCCGCCTTCCACCGCTGACGTCAACCGCCGACCGAGGGACCTCCCGCCCTGGCTCCCCCCGACGGACGACGGTCCGGGCCGGCCACCCGCCCGCGCCCCCCGGTCCGCGTCGGCTCCCGCACGAGCGGCTCCAGGCCCTCGGCACGCCACCGGGCTGCCGCCCGCGCACACAGCCCTGATCTGCGTCGCGCTCCCCGGGCTCGCCATCTCCACGGACCGCGGTCAGCTGACCGGTCAGGGACTGGAGGGTTTCTACCGCGCGGGGCGGCGGCTGCTCGCGCGCTGCCAGGTCCGTGTCGCCGGCCGGGAACCGCTCGCCGTGCAGGCCCGGATGACGGGGGCGGACTCCGCTCGCTTCGTCGGCACCGTCCGGGTCTCTCCGACGGCGGGCCCGGACCCGGACGTCGTCGTGGAACGCACCCGGCACGCCGACGGCACGGAGCGCATCACCCTGCGCAGTTACGCGGTCCACCCCCTGCGTCTGCCGCTCGAGGTGGCCCTGGCCACCGATCTCGCGGAACTGAGCGCCATCGCCGCAGGTACCCCGGGCCCCGAACTCCCGGCCGGCGTCCACGGCTCCGGCCTGCGCTGGACCACCCCCAGTGGCAGCTCGTCGATCACCGCCGACCCGCCACCCGCCGACGCGCTGGCCTCGGCAGGACTGTTGCGCTGGGAGTTCGAACTGCCGCCGGGCGGCACGGCCGACGTAAAGCTGCGGGTGCGAGCGGAGGGTGCGGGCCCGTCGCGCGCCGTGGGACGGGCCGCGACCAGCCCCCTCGCACCGGCCAGGGCCACGGGCGACCACCCGGGGGTCGCGGCGCTGCTCAGGACCAGCATCGACGACCTGGAGGCACTGCTGATCCGTGACCCGGCGCACCCTTCCGACACCTGCCTCGCAGCCGGGGCACCGTGGCGGTGCGGCCTGGCCCCGGCCGAGGCGCTCGCCGCCGCCAGGATGGCCCTGCCCCTCGGCACCCGCCTCGCCGTCGGCACTCTGCGCACCCTGGCCCGGACCCAACTCCGCGGCGCAGGGCCGCGGACCGGCATGATTCCCGGCCCCCGACGCGACGCGGGGGCACACCTGCCACCTGCTTGCACCGGAACGGAGGCCACCCTGCTCTTCCCCGTGCTGCTCGCGGAGGCACGTCGCTGGGGGCTGCCGGAACAGGAGACACGGGAGCTGCTGCCGGCCGCCGAGCGCTGCCTGACCTGGCTGCGCACCCAGGCCGGCGACGGGACCTACCTCTGTGCCCCGGAGTCGGGCGGCCTTGTGCGCAGTGAGACCCAGGCCCACGCCCACCGCGCCGCGCTGCTGGGGGCCGACCTCCTCGACGCCTACGGACGGCCGGGTGCCGCCGCGCTGCGGCAGTGGGCGCACGAGCTGGGGGAAGCGTTCAGGGTGGACTTCTGGGCCGCGGACCGGGGCGGCGGCCGCCCGGCGGCGGCCCTGGATCCCGACGGCCGCCCTCTGGCCCTGCTCGGCGCCACCGCCGTGCATCTGCTCGACACCGGCCTGCTGGGCGCGGGCCGTCCGGCACCCGGCCTGCTCGACAAGATCCAGACCGAGCAACTCGCCCGGCTGCTCGGTGGTCCGGCCATGGACTCGGGGTGGGGGCTGCGTGGCTTGGGAGCGAAGGAGGCGGGGCACAACCCGTTCGGCCACCGGTCCGGGGCCGTCCGGGTCCAGGAGACGGCACTCGCCGTCGCCGGACTGGCCGCCGCCGGCTACGAGAAGGAGGCAGGCGGGCTGTTGCGCGGGCTGCTGGCGGCGGCCGTGCACTTCGGCCACCGACTGCCTGAGATGTTCGCCGGCGAGCAGCGCTCCGACGGGAGTGCTCCCCTGCCGCACCCCGCTGCGTGCCGCCCGGCCGCGACGGCCGCCGCCTCCGGGATCCTGCTCCTGACCACGCTCGTCGGCATCCGCCCCGACGTCCCCGCCGGCACCGTCATCCTTCGCCCGCTGCCCAGCGCCCCTTTGGGGGAACTCGGCCTGACCGGACTGCGGGTCGCCGGAGCGCCTTTCTCGGTGCGGGTCAGCCGGCTGGGCCTGGCCATGGTCGAGGAGGCCGCCGACGGCCTGCGACTGGGGAAGTGACCCGGCTGTACCGAAGGGCGCGGGCAGGCCGGCACGGTCGTGCGGGAACAGGAGGCCGGGCGTCGTACACACAACTCGGTTGAGGGCGGGGTGCATACCGGAACGAAGTGGAAGCTGTCCGACCGGGCGGCGAAGGGAGTGTTTATCGTCAGGCAGACGACTATGATCACCGCATGCCCTACGACCCGTCAGCCTTTCCGCCGTTCGCCGTCACCGTGGACCTGGTCGTGCTGACCGTGCGCCGCCATGCCCTGTGCGCGCTGGCGGTACGCAGAGGCGAGTCGCCGTTCCAAGGGCGCTGGGCGCTGCCGGGCGGCTTCGTACGGGCCGATGAGGATCTTTCGCAGGCGGCGGCACGGGAGCTCGCGGAGGAGACCGGGCTGAGTGCCCACGACCCCGAGGTGCCCGCCCAGGAGGGCGGCGCTCATCTGGAGCAACTGGCGACCTACGGCGACCCCAAGCGTGACCCCCGGATGCGCGTGGTCAGCGTCGCTCACCTCGCCCTCGCCCCCGACCTCCCCGCACCCCGCGCGGGCGGCGACGCCAGCAACGCGCGCTGGGCCCCGGTCGAGGAACTCCTCGCGCAGGGTGGCTACGGCCGGGACGGCGAGCCCGCCGCCCCGCTCGCCTTCGACCATGCCCAGATCCTGTCCGACGGTGTGGAACGGGCCCGCTCCAAGATCGAGTACTCGTCCCTGGCCACCGCGTTCTGCCCGCCCGAGTTCACGGTCGGCGAGCTGCGCCGGGTCTACGAGGCGGTGTGGGGGGTGGCGCTCGACCCGCGCAACTTCCACCGCAAGGTGACCGGCACCCCCGGCTTCCTCGTCCCCACCGGCGGCACGACCACTCGTCAGGGCGGCCGCCCGGCGCAACTCTTCCGGGCGGGCGGGGCCACCTTGCTCAACCCGCCGATGTTGCGGCCCGAGGTGTGACCGGCCGACCGTGCGAACCCACAGAGGTTTAAACGCTCCTATACCTGGAAAAACGGTCATTCCGCGCTATCTTCCCTTAGGTGATCGAGGCCTTCGGACTGACCAGCAATCCCCGCAAGGCGCACCCGCCCGCCGTCGACGACGTGACCTTCGAGGCGCGCGCGGGCCGTGTCACCGCACTCCTGGGAGAGGCGGGCGCGGGCAAGACCACGACGCTCAGACTGATGCTCGAACTGCAACAGGGCCGCGGAATCACCCAGTTCAGAGGTCGCCCCCTGCATCGCATCGCCCACCCCTCGCGTGAGGTCGGCGTGCTTCTCGGTGACGTTCCCGGCCACCCCGGCCGCACCGTCCGCGGCCACCTGCGCATGCTGTGCGCGGCCACCGGCGTCCCGGCCCGGCGCGCGGACGAAGTGCTCGAAGCCATCGGCATCGTCAGCCTGCGCGACGAACCACTGGGCACGCTGTCGCGCGGCATGGACCGCCGTCTCGGCCTCGCCTGCGCCCTGCTTCCCGACCCGCACACCCTCGTCCTGGACGAGCCGACGAAGGGGCTCGCCGGCCGCGAGGCCCACTGGCTGCACCGCATGCTCCGGGCGTACACGGCGCAGGGCGGCACGGTCCTGTTCACCACCGCCGACCCCAAGGAGGCCGCCCGCGCCGCCGACCGGGTCGTCACCCTGGACGCCGGGAGACTCGTAGCGGACCAGGAGGTCACCGAGTTCGCCCGTACCCGGCTGCGCCCCCGGGTGGCCGTCCGCAGCCCGCACGCCGCCCGGCTCGCCGCCCTCCTCAGCAAGGAGGCCCGCACGGCCCACCGTTCCGTGGAGGTCGTACGGGAAGGCGGCAACCGCCTCTCGGTGTACGGCAGTACCACCGCCGAGGTCGGCGAGACCGCGTTCCGGCACGGCATCCTCGTCCACCAACTCGCCGACGAGACCGGCGACATGGGACCCGGCGCCGATGCGGAACCGCTGACCGGGCCGGTGCCTGAGGTGGTGCGGCGGGTACGGGACGCGAGCGAACCGGGCACGGCGGAGGAGTGCCGGCCGGCTGGGAAAGCCCTGACCGACGACCCGCGCGACGAGCCCGGTGGGGAACTTCAGCGGGCCGCCGGTTCCCCCGTCACCCCGCAGCCCCGGGCGTCGGCCACCGCCGAGCCGGCGGCCCGGTCGCGCAGGGACGACGACAAGCCCGCTCCGAGCGGCCTGTCCCGCCAGGCTGAACCGTCCGTCACGGCCGCGCATCGGTCACCCGTGTCCGCCGAGGCGCGGCCCGACGACCTCGCGGCGGAGTCCAGGACCGCCCACGCCTCCCTCGTCACGCACAAGGCTCAGCCGGTGACTGCCTCCGCAGGTCCCCGGCCGTCGGCCGACACAGCACCGGCACACAGGCCGTCCCCGGCCGCCTCCCCCGACCCGACTGCCCGCACCACGTCCCCGGACCAGGCGTCGGCCACCGTCCCCGCCCAACCGCCGGCCGCTACGACCCCTGCCCAGCCCCCGGTCACGGCCACCCCCGTGCGGCTGCCGACAGCGCCCGCATCCGCGCAGCCGTCCGCCCACCGCCCAACCACCACCGCTGGCCAGCCACCCATCGCCGCCCCGTCCCCCCACCAGCCGGCCGCCGCTGCTGTCGGCCAGCCGTCCGACTCGGCCGGACCCGCCCGGCGATCGACTCCCGCCGCGACCGCCCAGCCGACGGCCTCCGCCGGACCGACCGCCGCATCCCAGCCCCGCGAGGTGTCCGCCCACTCGCCGATCGGCGCCGAACCGAACGATGCCGCCCCCCGCCCCTCCTCCCGCCCGCAACCTCGCGCCGTACCCGGCAAAGACCCCGTCCCTGCCGACGAACCGCTTCACCAGCCGCAACCCGGCAAGCCCACAACAGCCGAAGCCGAAGCCGCAACCGAAGCCGAAACCAAAACCGTCTTCGCCCCGCCCCCGGCAGCCCCCGCCCGCCCGGCCACAGCCGCTCCGGCAGCCCCCGCCCACCGGACCAGGGCCGCCGCTCCGGCAGCCCGCCAGGCCGAGGCCGCCGCCCCGGACGTCCTGTCCCCCCTCCCGCCCGCCATCTCCGTGCGCAGCACCCCCAGTCCGCTCCGTCCCCTGCGCTACGAACTCCGTCGGGCCGCCGGCATCGGCGCCGGCTTCGTCACCTGCGGAGCGGTACTGCTGCTGTCCGCCCTCACTTCCGTACTGCTGGCCCGGCTCGGGCACACCTCGCAGGACCGGCTGTTCGCGGCCTGGCCGCAGGAACTGCCGCTGCCTCCGGCGGCACTCGGTGCGGGTCTGCTCGGAGCGCTGTCCTTCGGGGACGAGTTCCGTCACCCCGCGTTGGCGGCGGACCGCGGCACCGTGCCGCGCCGACTGGGGCTGCTCACCGCGAAACTGCTGGTGTCCGGGGCCACCGCGATGCTGCTCTCGTTCCTCACCCTGGGCTGCGACGCCGAAGCGCTCTATCTCGTCTACGGCCGGGAGCTCGCCAAGGTTCCCGCGGACTGGCTTGCGCTCACCGTGAGTTGGTTCGGGCTGGTCGTCGGCTGCTCCTGGGCCGGCGTGCTCGCCGCAGGCGTGTTCCGGTCCACCACCGCCGGACTCGCCGCGGTGCTCGCCGTGCCCGTGCTCGTCGTGCCGGCCGTGCACCAGGCGCTGCGGGGACCGGGAGCACGGTTGGCCATCGGTCTGCCGATGCGATTGAGGGAAGCGTTCCTGCTGCAGTGGCCCTTCGGGGGAGAGCGCTATTTGATCGGTGCGGTCCGGGTGCTCGCCCAACCCGTGGGCGGAGCACTGGCGTTGTCGCTGTCCGCGTTGCTCGGCGCGTACCTGTTCACCACTCTGCGGGCGAGGGTTCGATGAACACGGATCGCACGCTTGCGATCCCACCCCGCACACAAATCCCTGCAGAACGCCCATTTCTTTCTGATAAGGCGTCAATTGCGACGGAGTGAGCGATCACCCTTTCGTGTGCTTTTCACCAAAGACCTCAAGGGAGTTGGAGGCAACGCCGACAAAGGATCCGTGAGTACCCTTGCGCACACCATGATGACCGCCGCCCGCTCCGCAGACTCTGGTCTGGTCGGCCCGGGCGAACTCGACCGCTACCCCTATGCGGAGGCTCCCGTCACCGATCGTCTCGGTGCGCCCTCCTGGGAGGGCGCCGACCCGGAGCTGGGCCGTGTGGGCCGACGTGCCGCGGGCAGCCGTGGCCGCGGACTGCACGGTCAACTCGTTCAGCAGCTGGGTCAGATGATCGTCTCCGGGGACCTGGGCGCGGACCGTCCGCTGGTTCCCGAGGAGATCGGCCAGCGTTTCGAGGTCTCCCGCACCGTCGTCCGTGAGTCCCTCCGGGTCCTGGAGGCCAAGGGCCTCGTCAGCGCCCGCCCGAACGTCGGCACGCGCGTGCGTCCCGTCAGTGACTGGAACCTCCTCGACCCGGACATCATCGAATGGCGGGCCTTCGGGCCGCAGCGCGACGACCAGCGCCGTGAGCTCAGCGAGCTGCGTTGGACGATCGAGCCGCTCGCCGCCCGTCTCGCTGCCGGACACGGGCGCGAGGACGTCCAACAGCGCCTGTGCGACATGGTCGAGATCATGAGCCACGCCATGACCCAGGGTGACGCGCTGACCTTCTCCCGTGCCGACACCGAGTTCCACTCCCTGCTCATCCAGGTCGCGGACAACCGCATGCTGGAGCACCTCTCCGGCATCGTGTCGGCGGCCCTCCAGGTCTCCGGCGGCCCGGTCACCGGCTGTGACCGGCCGAACGAGACGTCCCTGGCGCAGCATGCGCGGATCGTCGACGCCCTCGGCACCGGCGACGGCACGGCCGCCGAGTCGGCGATGCGCCAGCTGCTGACCGTCCACCCCGAGGTGGAGCGTGTGGTGCCCGCCCCGCGCGAGCACTGATCCGCGTCGAGAGCGGTGCGCTCGGCCGGTGCCGCCCGCAAGGGGCGCCGTCGATCCGGTAACCCGCTTCCGCCGGACCCCGCCGGATCCTTCAGGGCTCCGGCGGGGCCCGGCGGCGGGGCGGGCGCACGGTGAGGGGCCATGCGGTGGGCTGCACGAGGGTCGAACGACCCGAAGAGATCATTGACGACTACCTTCGCCCATGTCTGACCGCTTTTGAGTGCTTACGGGGTGTGACTCGGGCCACGTAGATTGGGCGTAACGCTCTTGCGAACAGCGCGATGACCTAAGAGGTGACAGCCGCGGAGGGAATACGGACGCCATTCATGGCGCTGTGCATCTTCCCGGCCCCCGCCCGCGCCGTCGGCCCATCCCCAAGCCGGCGGTCGGCTCCAGTCCGTCCAGGACGGGGCCGGAAGCCGTTTTCCAACGTTCCGAGAGGTTGTTCGTGTCGGCCAGCACATCCCGTACGCTCCCGCCGGAGATCGCCGAGTCCGTCTCTGTCATGGCTCTCATTGAGCGGGGAAAGGCTGAGGGGCAGATCGCCGGCGACGATGTGCGTCGGGCCTTCGAAGCTGACCAGATCCCGGCCACTCAGTGGAAGAACGTACTGCGCAGCCTCAACCAGATCCTGGAGGAAGAGGGTGTGACGCTGATGGTCAGTGCCGCGGAGCCCAAGCGCACCCGTAAGAGCGTCGCAGCGAAGAGTCCGGCCAAGCGCACCGCCACCAAGACGGTCGCGGCGAAGACGGTGACCACCAGGAAGGCCACTGCCACGGCCGCCCCCACGGTGGCCCCCGCCGCTGCCGCAGACGATCCGGGCGAGGAGGCGGCGCCCGTGAAGAAGGCCGTAGCCAAGAAGGCGCCCGTCGCCAAGAAGGTGGCCGCGAAGAAGACCGCGACCGCCGCGAAGAAGACGGTGGCGAAGAAGACCGCCGCCAAGAAGGACGACGTCGAGATCCTCGAGGACGAGGTTCTCGAGGAGCCCAAGGCCGGTGCGGAGGAGCCCGAGGGCACCGAGAGCGCGGGCTTCGTCCTGTCCGACGAGGACGAGGACGACGCGCCGGCGCAGCAGGTCGCCGCCGCCGGTGCCACCGCCGACCCGGTCAAGGACTACCTCAAGCAGATCGGCAAGGTCCCCCTGCTCAACGCCGAGCAGGAGGTGGAGCTCGCCAAGCGCATCGAGGCCGGTCTGTTCGCCGAGGACAAGCTGGCCAACGCCGACAAGCTGGCGCCGAAGCTCAAGCGCGAGCTGGAGATCATCGCCGAGGACGGGCGCCGCGCCAAGAACCACCTCCTGGAGGCCAACCTCCGTCTGGTGGTCTCCCTGGCCAAGCGCTACACCGGCCGCGGCATGCTCTTCCTGGACCTCATCCAGGAGGGCAACCTCGGTCTGATCCGCGCGGTCGAGAAGTTCGACTACACCAAGGGCTACAAGTTCTCCACGTACGCCACCTGGTGGATCCGGCAGGCGATCACCCGGGCCATGGCCGACCAGGCCCGCACCATCCGTATTCCGGTGCACATGGTCGAGGTCATCAACAAGCTCGCCCGCGTGCAGCGCCAGATGCTCCAGGACCTGGGCCGCGAGCCCACCCCGGAGGAGCTGGCCAAGGAACTCGACATGACCCCCGAGAAGGTCATCGAGGTCCAGAAGTACGGCCGTGAGCCCATCTCCCTGCACACCCCGCTCGGTGAGGACGGCGACAGCGAGTTCGGTGACCTCATCGAGGACTCCGAGGCCGTCGTTCCCGCCGACGCCGTGAGCTTCACGCTCCTCCAGGAGCAGCTGCACTCGGTGCTGGACACCCTGTCCGAGCGCGAGGCGGGCGTCGTCTCCATGCGGTTCGGTCTCACCGACGGTCAGCCGAAGACCCTCGACGAGATCGGCAAGGTCTACGGCGTCACCCGCGAGCGCATCCGGCAGATCGAGTCCAAGACCATGTCGAAGCTGCGTCACCCGTCGCGTTCCCAGGTGCTGCGCGACTACCTCGACTAGTCGGAGTCGTACGACCCCGAAGGCCCGGTCTCCCTCGGGAGGCCGGGCCTTCGGGCTGCGGAGCACCGTCCGCTGGATGACTCTGGGTTTCCGAGTACCACCCAGAGTGAGGAGGGTGCATGCGTCATTCGTCTGCCCCGGTCCTGATCCGGCCGCTGGTCCTGGCGGCCGTCGCCGCGGTCATACCGCTCGCCGGCCCGTCTCCGGCTGCCGCCGACAGCGTTGTCGTCGGCGGCTTTCCCATCGATGTCTCGCAGGCCCCCTGGACGGTCGCTCTGTCCAGCCGTGACCGGTTCGGGGGTACCCGGGCCGGTCAGTTCTGCGGTGGTGTGGCGATCGGCCGGACCACGGTCCTGACCGCGGCCCACTGCCTGGCCGACGACGTCATCGGCGGTCCGACGGGCCCGGTGCGCGATCTCAAGGTGATCGCGGGCCGCACGGACCTGCTGTCCGCACAGGGGCAGGAGATCCCCGTGACGGACCTCCGGGTGAACCCGGACTACGACGCCGACGCCAACACCGGCGACTTCGCCGTCCTCACCCTCGCCCAGCCGCTGCAGGCCAGTGCGGTCATCCCGATGGCGGCCGAGGGGGACACCGCCTACGCGCCAGGCACCGGTGCCCTGGTGTCCGGGTGGGGCGACATCACGGGCGGTGGCGACTACGCGCGCCGGATCCACGCGGCGCGCGTTCATGTGCTCCCCGATCAGACGTGCGAGCGCGCCTACCCCGGCGGGCCCGACGGCACCTATCGCCCGGGCTCCATGCTGTGCGCGGGGGAGGCGCAGGGCGGCCCTGACGCCTGCCAGGGCGACAGTGGCGGTCCGCTGGTCGCCGACGGGAAGCTGATCGGGCTCGTGTCGTGGGGGAGCGGCTGCGGCCGGCCGGGCAGCCCCGGCGTCTACACGCGCGTCTCAGAGGCTGCCCGGGCTCTGGGCCCCGGCGGTGCCCTGAATGCCTCACGCCGCCCTCACAGCCCCTCCTGAGGGCCGCTGCGGGGACGACATGACGAAGGGCGGTCGCTCCCGAGGGGAGCGACCGCCCGTCACCGGCCTGTGCCGGAGCTGGCTCGTCGTGGGTGCGAGAGGTCAGCGCTCATCTTCGGAAGAGGTGGCCGGAACGGTCGTCAGCCGCTCCGTCTCGTCCTGTATCTCAGCGGCGATCTTCTTGAGTTCCGGCTCGAACTTGCGGCCGTGGTGGGCGCAGAAGAGCAGTTCTCCGCCGCTGAGCAGTACGACGCGCAGGTATGCCTGGGCGCCGCAGCGGTCGCAGCGATCGGCGGCCGTCAGGTGGCTCGCGGGGGTCAGAACAGTAGTCACGTCGCCTCTTCTCTAGCTCGACGAGCTGTCGTACCAGGGTCAACATCCAACCAGCCCGAAAACGTTCCCGCTCGGGGCTTCTCCTCGAAAAAAAATCTTTCGAGGTGGCCGTCTGCTGCCGGTTGGCGGCGAATGTGCCGTAGTGCGTTTCTTCAGTGCTTACGGGTTCGCTCGGTTCATCGGTCTCATCCTCCCGGCTGGGTTGCCGGTTGTTTGTGAGGACGTGCCCGGAGCCTAAATGGTTCATGCCTCGAAGGGAACGTGATATGTACTTCACCCCATCGAGGGATCGAACACCCATGCGACCGTGGACTAGGGTGAGTTTCCTGCGAGGGTGGCGTTACAACGGCTCTACCAGGCCTGGGTACCCTCTGAGCGGCGACCGAAGCCGGCCCCTTACCCCAAAGGGGCTCCACTGAAATTCAGCGAGGAGCGAACCGCGTGACCGCCGATACGTCCGTGCCGTCCACTGCGCTGCTGGCAGGAGCAGACCGGGACGGCTCCAACTACACCGCGCGGCACCTGCTCGTTCTCGAGGGCCTCGAAGCCGTGCGCAAGCGCCCCGGCATGTACATCGGATCCACCGACAGCCGGGGTCTGATGCACTGCCTGTGGGAGATCATCGACAACGCCGTGGACGAGGCCCTCGGCGGCTACTGCGACCACATCGAGGTCATCCTCCACGACGACGGTTCCGTCGAGGTCCGGGACAACGGCCGCGGCATCCCCGTGGACGTCGAGCCCAAGACCGGCCTGTCCGGTGTCGAGGTCGTCATGACCAAGCTGCACGCCGGCGGCAAGTTCGGCGGTGGCTCCTACGCGGCCTCCGGCGGTCTGCACGGTGTGGGTGCCTCCGTGGTCAACGCGCTCTCCGCGCGTCTCGACGTCGAGGTCGACCGCGGCGGCCAGGTGCACGCCATCAGCTTCCGCCGCGGTGTGCCCGGCGCCTTCGCCGCCGACGGACCGGACGCGAAGTTCGAGGCCGCGAGCGGACTGCGCAAGGTCAAGAGGGTGCCCAAGACCCGCACCGGCACGCGGGTGCGGTACTGGGCCGACCGCCAGATCTTCCTCAAGGACGCCAGGCTCTCCCTGGACACGCTCCACCAGCGCGCCCGGCAGACCGCCTTCCTGGTGCCCGGCCTGACCATCGTCGTCCGCGACGAGTACGGGCTCGGCGAGAGCGGCAGCAAGGGTGAGGAGTCGTTCCGCTTCGACGGCGGTATCAGCGAGTTCTGTGAGTACCTGGCCACCGACAAGCCGGTCTGCGACGTCCTCCGCTTCTCCGGACAGGGCACCTTCAAGGAGACCGTCCCCGTCCTGGACGACCACGGTCAGATGACCCCCACCGAGGTCACCCGGGAACTGGGCGTGGACGTGGCGCTGCGCTGGGGAACGGGGTACGACGCGAACATCAGGTCGTTCGTCAACATCATCGCCACCCCCAAGGGCGGCACCCACGTGGCCGGCTTCGAGCAGGCCGTCCGCGAGACCCTCAACGAGGTGCTGCGGGCGAAGAAGCTGTTGCGCGTCGCCGAGGACGACATCGTCAAGGACGACGCCCTGGAGGGACTCACCGCCGTCGTCACCGTCCGGCTCGCCGAGCCGCAGTTCGAGGGCCAGACCAAGGAGGTCCTCGGCACCTCGGCGGCCCGCCGGATCGTGAACAACGTGATCTCCAAGGAACTGAAGGCGTTCCTGACCTCCACCAAGCGTGACGCCGCCGCCCAGGCGCGGGTGGTCATGGAGAAGGTGGTCGCCGCCGCGCGGACGCGCATCGCGGCCCGCCAGCACAAGGACGCACAGCGCCGCAAGACGGCCCTGGAGTCCTCGTCGCTGCCGGCCAAGCTCGCAGACTGCCGCAGCGACGACGTCGAGCGCAGCGAGCTCTTCATCGTCGAGGGCGACTCGGCGCTCGGTACCGCGAAGCTGGCCCGGAACTCCGAGTTCCAGGCGCTGCTGCCGATCCGGGGCAAGATCCTCAACGTTCAGCGGTCCTCGGTGACGGACATGCTGAAGAACGCCGAGTGCGGCGCGATCATCCAGGTCATAGGGGCAGGCTCGGGACGCACCTTCGACATCGACGCGGCCCGTTACGGCAAGATCATCATGATGACCGACGCCGACGTCGACGGCTCGCACATCCGCTGCCTGCTGCTGACGCTGTTCCAGCGGTACATGCGGCCCATGGTCGAGGCCGGCCGGGTCTTCGCCGCGGTCCCGCCGCTGCACCGCATCGAGATCGTCCAGCCCAAGAAGGGCCAGGACAAGTACGTGTACACGTACTCGGACCGTGAGCTGCGGGACAAGCTCATGGAGTTCCAGAGCAAGGGCGTCCGCTACAAGGACTCGATCCAGCGGTACAAGGGTCTGGGTGAGATGGACGCGGACCAGCTGGCCGAGACCACGATGGACCCGCGCCACCGCACCCTGCGCCGCATCAACCTCTCGGACCTCGAAGCGGCCGAACAGGTCTTCGACCTGCTGATGGGCAACGACGTGGCCCCCCGCAAGGAGTTCATCTCCGGCTCGGCGGCGACGCTGGACCGGTCGCGGATCGACGCATAACCGCTGCGCGGGCTTCGGCCGTCCCACCCGGTCACGCCCCACCCAGGGCGATCCGCCGGCCGACAGCCCTCGCGCCCGCTCAGGCGCGTGCGAGCCACAGGGAGCGCCCCGGGGCCCCGGCATCTGCCGGGGCCCCGGGGCGCTTCCGGGCAGGGCGTCTGATGCGCCGGGGTGGGGGGCGCGGTGTGTCGAGGTGCGGTGCATGATGCGCTGGGGTGCGGCGTACGGTACATCGAGTCCGTGATGCCGAGACCGGTATGTCGGCCTCATGTCGCTCCGGAGCCCGGCCCCCGGCCCCCGGTGCCCGCGGCCCCCGGCGCACCGCACGTCCGCGCACCCGCACATCCCAAGATCGCGGGTGCCCCCCGCCTCTGCGCAGGGCGCTTCTCCACCTGAGGGTGGAGAGATCACACTCCTCGGAATCCACCTGTGATCCACCCTGGCGCCGATCCCCCGACCTGCGCGTTTCCGTAGCGTCGAAGGCGTCGGCAGCTCCCGCTCCCGGCACCGCCCCTTCCCGCTCACGGAGGCTCCGATGTCCGGGCTCGTCAACGCGTTGCTGATCGTGGCCGTGGTCGTCGTGGTGATCGCCCGCCAGTTCCGCGCCCGCCCCGTCAACACCGGCCGGCGCTGGTGGCTGCTCCCCGCGGTCCTCGCGGTGGTCGCGCTGCGCGAACCCGGCATACTCGACGCCCATCACCGCACCGAATCCGCCCTGCTGCTCGGCGCCGAGTTGCTGGTGGGGCTCGGGATGGGCGCCGCCTGGGCCTGGACCACCCGGATCTGGACCGAACCTGACGGCGTCGTGTGGACCAAGAGCACCAGGGCCGGCGCGATGGTCTGGCTCGGCGGTCTGCTCGTGCGCGTCGGCCTCTTCGCCCTCGGCGCCGCGCTCGGCGTCCACCAGGACAGCTCCGCCCTGATGCTCGGCCTGGCGCTCCTTCTCCTCGTCCGCTCCGGCATCCTCCTGTGGCGGGCGCAGTCGCTCCCCTCCGGCCCGTCCACGAGCGGCCCCACCCGGGCGTACGGTGACGACATGGCCCGGGTCACCAGGAAGGAAGGCGTGTGACGGAGAACGCCTGGACGCGCTGGCCCTCACGTGAAGCCCTGAGCCGCTCGGGGGTCTCCCCGCCTCGGCGCGTGCTGGCCTGGGGAGTGCGACTGCTCGTCCTCGCCCTGCTGCTGTGGAGCGCCTTTGACCAGTCGCGCGTCCACGGCTGGGGCGTGGCGGCCGCCGTGGCGGGTGTGCTGGTGACCGCAGTGGCGTCCTGGGGCTTCTTCCGGACCACCTACGCCCACCGGCTCGTGCCCTCCCTGGTCCTCATCACCTTCCTGCTGGCCTTCGCGGTCGTGGCGGAGAGCACGGGCTTTCGCGGGCCGGCTCTCGTGATCTGGTGCGGCTGCGGCATCTCGGCCCTGGAGCGGCTGCCCATCGCGATCGCGGTGCCCGTCACCTGCGTGGCCCTGGCCTCGTACTCCGCGTTCAACAACGACGTCTGGCTGACCACCGCGGCCACCGTCGTCGGCATGGCCCTCTCCGGCTACGTCATGCGACTCGACGCCGAGGCCCGTGGGCACGCACAGCGGTTGCTGGCCCAGGAGCGCGCCGCCAGAGCGGCCGAAGCCGAGTCGGCTGCGCTCGCGGAGCGGGCCAGGATCGCGCGGGAGATCCATGACGTGCTGGCCCACAGCCTCTCCGCCCAGATGGTGCACCTGGAGGCCGCGCGGCTGCTGATCGAGCGCGGGGCCGACCGGGAGCAGATCCTCGAACGGGTGGTGGCCGCCCGGGGAATGGCCCGCAACGGACTCGCCGAGACCCGACAGGCCCTGTCGGCGCTGCGCGGTGAGCT
This sequence comes from Streptomyces sp. NPDC020958, assembly GCF_055562175.1. Taxonomy (NCBI): domain Bacteria; kingdom Bacillati; phylum Actinomycetota; class Actinomycetes; order Kitasatosporales; family Streptomycetaceae; genus Streptomyces; species Streptomyces sp. NPDC020958. Next base: position 101,525 of record NZ_JBVHFU010000003.1, read on the forward strand.
GACCCCGCTGGAGGACTTCCTCACCGAACTGGCCGGTGCGACCGACGGCGCCGAGGTCACCGTCACGGGCGAACGCAGAACGCTGCCCGCCGAGGCCTCGCAGACGGTACGACGGGTCGCCCAGGAAGCGCTGACCAACGTCCGCAAGCACGCTCACGGCGCCAGGGTCAGGGTGCTGCTGGACTACAGCGAGCACGAAGTGACCCTCAACGTGAGGGACTCGGGCGGCCGTCCGGGCGAACTCACCGGTGCCGGCAGCGGGTACGGTCTGCTGGGAATGCGGGAGAGGGCCGAACTGCTGGGCGGGTCGCTGGAGGCGGCGCGTGACGACGAGGGGTTCGAGGTGCGGTTGAGGGTGCCCGTATGACGGCGGGCGAGAAGAAGCCGGCGCGGGTGGTGGTCGCCGACGACCAGACGGTGGTCAGGGAGGGCATCGTGATGCTCCTCGGCCTGCTGCCCGGTGTGGAGGTCGTGGGAGCGGCGGGCGACGGCGAGGAGGCGGTGCGGCTGGTCGGCGAGCTCTCCCCGGACGTGGTGCTGATGGACCTGAGGATGCCGCGCTGCGACGGGGTGGAGGCGACCCGACGGATCCGCTCGCAGTACCCGGGGACCCAGGTCGTGGTGCTCACCACGTTCGCGGACGACGAATCACTGTTCCCGGCACTGAGAGCCGGCGCTCGCGGCTACCTGACGAAGGACGCGGGCGGGGACGAGATCGTACGCGCGGTGGAGAGCGTGCTCTCGGGGGACGCGGGGCTGTCGCCGAGCATCCAGCTGAGGCTGCTGGAAAGGCTGTCGCAGCCCGAGCCGCCGCAGCCGCCGGTGGCGACCGAGGCGCCGGACGGGCTGACCCTGCGGGAGACGGAGGTCCTGGTGCTGATCGCCGAGGGGCTCACCAACCAGGAGATCGCCAGGCGGCTGCACGTCTCGACCGCGACGGTGAAGACACACATCAACAACCTGTTCGCGAAGACGGGGCTCAAGGACCGTGCACAGGCGGTGCGTTACGCGTACGGGAGGGGAATGGTGCGGCCACCAGCGAATTGAGTCACCTGATGGGGTGAGAGAGGGGGGAAGAAGAGTCAGGGAACTTCCCGATCTGTCCATCCTTGGGCATGCAGTCAAGCAACGGGCGTCACCGCGACGGCGGGGAGGGCTCCGAGAGTTCCGCCGAGCGGCACGAGGACCAGGGCGAGTACGGCACGACCTCCCCAGAAGTCAGGTACCAGGACCCCTGGGACGACGTGCCGGCCCCCGGCTGGGGCGAGCCGGACACCACCATGAGGCCGGCCCCGGCGGTGCCCGCCGCCCGAACCGAGCGGGAGAGGGCGGAGGTTCGCGCCCGGGACGTGTATCTGGAGGTTCAGCGCAGTGCGGCTTTCCAGGAGGTGCGCAGCAGCTACCGGAGGTTCGTGGTGCCTGGGGTTGCCGTCTTCTTCACCTGGTACGTGGCGTACGTGGTCACGGCGACGACCGCGCCCGGTCTGATGGCGAGACCCGTGGCCGGCGCGGTGAACGTGGGGATGCTCGCGGGGCTCGGCCAGTTCCTCAGCACGTTCGTGCTCACCTGGGCCTATGCTTGGCACGCCAGGCTGCGCAGGGACCGTGCCGCGCTGGAACTGCGCTGGGACACCCAGGAGCTGACCCGTGGCGCCCGGGGCGGTGCCTTGTGACGGGCCGTCATGAAACCCTGGCGCTCATGCTGTTCAGCGCCTTCGTCGCGGTGACGCTCGGGATCACGACCTGGGTGAGCAGGCGGCGGCATGGTTCGGCGGAGGAGTTCTATGCCGGGGGCCGGCTGTTCTCGCCCATGGAAAATGGTTTTGCCATCGCGGGTGACTACATGTCGGCGGCCTCCTTCCTCGGTGTCACCGGGCTGATCGCGCTGTTCGGGTACGACGGGCTGCTCTACGTGGTGGGCTTCCTGGTGGCGTGGCTGGTCGTGCTCTTCCTGGTGGCCGAGCTGGTGCGCAACTGCGGCCGGTTCACCCTCGCCGACGTGATCGCCGCACGGATGACCGAGCGGCCGGTGCGGATCGCGGCGGGCGCGTCCTCGGTCACCGTGTCCGTTCTCTATTTGGTGGCGCAAATGGTGGGGGCGGGCAGCCTGGTCACGCTGCTGCTGGGACGGACCAGCCAGGCCGCGCAGGCGTGGACGGTCATCGGGGTCGGCGCGCTGATGGTGATCTACGTGTCCCTGGGAGGGATGCGGGCCACCACCTGGATCCAGATCGTGAAGGCCGTCCTGCTGCTGGGCGGGACGGTGACGCTGACCGTGCTGGTGCTGTTGCGCTTCCACGGCGATGTCGACCAGCTGCTGCGCACGGCGGCGGAGCGCAGTGGACACGGGAAGGCGTTCCTGGCGCCGGGGCTCAGGTACGGCGGGGGCTGGAGCGCGCGGCTGGACTTCATCAGCCTGGGGCTGGCGCTGGTGTTGGGCACGGCGGGACTGCCGCACATCCTGTCGCGGTTCTACACGGTGCCGACCGCGAAGGCGGCCCGGCGGTCGGCGGTCTGGTCGATCGGGCTGATCGGCGGCTTCTATCTGATGGCGATCGTGCTCGGTTTCGGGGCCGCCGCCGTCGTCGGGCCGGACGTGGTGCGCGCGTCGAACGAGTCGGGGAACACGGCGGTTCCGCTGCTGGCACTCGACCTGGGCGGCGGCGCGGGTTCCACCGGGGGAGCGGTTCTGTTCGCGGTCGTCGCCGCCGTTGCCTTCGCGACGATCCTCGCGGTGGTCGCCGGGATCACCCTCGCCTCCTCGGCGTCCGTCGCCCACGACCTGTACACCTCGCTGCGCAGGCCGGGCGCCGGACCCCGCAGCGAGGTGGCGGTGGCGCGCGTGTCGGCCGTCGGCATCGGAGTGGTGGCCATCGCGCTCGGCCTGCTGGCCCGTGACCTCAACGTCGCCTTCCTGGTCGGTCTGGCCTTCGCGGTGGCCGCCTCGGCGAACCTGCCGGTGCTGCTGTACGCGCTGTTCTGGCGGGGCTTCACGACCCGCGGCGCGGTGTGGGCCGTGTACGGGGGACTCGTTCCGGCCCTTGTGCTGGTCGTGCTGTCCCCGGTGGTGTCCGGGAGCCCGGGGGCGCTGTTCCCGGACGTCGACTTCCAGTACTTCCCGTTGCAGAACCCGGGGATCGTCTCTATCCCGCTCGGTTTCCTCGCCGGCTGGCTCGGCACGGTCACCTCGGACGAGGTGCCGGACGAGGCCCGGCACGCGGAGACCGAGGTGCGGTCGCTGACCGGAGCGGGGGCTGTATAGGGCCTACGGCGCCACCCAGGCGTACCGGTGTTCCGGACGGCCGGTGTCGCCGTACTTCAGGGAGAGGCGCAGCCGTCCCGCCTGTTCCAGATGACGGAGGTAGCGCTGGGCGGTGGAGCGGCTCAGGCCGGTCTCGGCGGCCACCTCGTGGGCGGAGAGCGGATGGTCGGCGCTGTGCAGGACCCCGCAGATGAGGTCCGTGGTGGGTTCGGAGTGGCCGCTGGGCAGACCCGGCGTCGACGGGGCGGGTGAGGTGCGCAGGGCGCCGAAGATCCGGTCGACCTGCTCCTGCCCGGTCAGGCCCCGGCCGCCGACCCGGTCGACGGTGCGGCGCAGTGCCGCGTAGGAGTCCAGGCGGGTGCGCAGCGCGGTGAAGGTGAACGGTTTGACCAGGTAGTGCAGGGCGCCCAGGCGCATCGCCCGCTGGACGGTGGTGACGTCGCTGGCCGCCGTGATCATGATGACGTCGGTGCCATGGCCCTGTTCCCGCATCCGGTGGACGAGTTCGAGGCCGGTCTCGTCCGGCAGATAGTGGTCCAGCAGGACCAGGTCGATGGTGCCGCGTTGCACGGCTGCCAGGGCCTGGGCAGCGCTGTGCGCGCGGGCGGCCACCCGGAAGCCGGGAACCTTCCCCACGTACTTGGCGTTTATCTCAGCGACGCGGAAGTCGTCGTCGACCACCAGGACGTCAATCATCAGGCCTCTCCTTCAAGGCCGGCGAGCGTTAAGCCCGTGTTTCGTCTGCGCAGTTGTAGCGCGCGCAAAATGAGCACAACAGGTGCTTGCGAGCAAAAGAACGGCTTGCGCCCAGAAGACTGCTGCTGTGGTCCGTGCCACACCTACCGTCCCGGCCCATGAGCGCAGACACCAGCCCCGCCATCGAGCTGCGGGGCGCGAGCAAGATCTTCAAGACCCCGTCGGGGGGTCTGCACACGGCTGTCCGCGACCTCGACCTCACCGTCGGACGTGGTGAGTTCGTGGCCGTCGTGGGGCCGACGGGTTGCGGCAAGTCCACGACGCTGACGCTGGTCAGCGGGCTGGAGGAGCCCACCGAGGGCGATGTGCTGGTGGCCGGCCGGCCGGTCGCCGGGGTCGGGGACAAGGTCGGTTTCGTCTTCCAGCAGGACGCCACCTTCCCCTGGCGGACCGTGCTGTCCAACGTGATGGCAGGACCCCGCTTCCGGGGCGTGCCGAAGGCGGAGGCCAAGGAGAAGGCCCGCGCCTGGCTGGCCAGGGTCGGTCTCGCCGCCTTCGAGGACCGCTACCCGCACCAGCTCTCCGGCGGCCAGCGCAAGCGGGTGGCGCTCGCCGCGACCTTCGTCAACGACCCCGAGATCCTGCTCATGGACGAGCCGTTCTCCGCGCTCGACGTGCAGACCCGGGCGCTGATGTCGGACGAACTCCTGGAGCTGTGGGAGGGCACGGGCGCCTCGGTCGTGTTCGTCACCCACGACCTGGAGGAGTCCATCGCGCTGGCCGACAAGGTCGTCGTCATGACCGCCGGGCCCGCGACCGTCAAGCAGGTCTTCGACATCGACCTGCCCCGCCCCCGCAAGGTCGAGTCGGTGCGTCTGGAGCCGCGGTTCATCGAGATCTACCGCGAGATCTGGGAGTCCCTCGGCGAAGAGGTCCGCATCACCCGTGAGAGGGGCGCCGCCCATGTCGCCTGACGTCCTCAGCACACCGGTCGTCGACACGGCCAAGACCCCGGACCGCGCCCAGACGCGGGCCCAGGCCGCCCGCAGACGCAGGGTGATCGTGTACGCCGTGCGGGTGCTGCTTCTGGTGGCCGTCCTCGGCCTGTGGGAGGTCCTCTCCCGGGCCGGCGTCATCGACCCGTTCAACTTCTCGATGCCGTCGAAGATCTGGCAGCAGATCTGGACCTGGGTGACCCACGGCACCGCGCTCGGCTCCCTCGGCGAGCAGATCTGGTACACGCTCTACGAGGCGCTGCTCGGCTGGGTCATCGGTGTGGTCGCCGGTGTCGTCTTCGGTATCGCCCTGGGACGGATCGCGTTCCTCGCCGACGTCCTCGGCCCGTACATCAAGGTGCTCAACTCGATCCCCAGGATCGTGCTGGCCCCGATCTTCGTGATCTGGTTCGGGCTCGGCGCCTCCTCGAAGGTCGCCTCGGCCGTGGTCCTGGTGTTCTTCCCGGTGTTCTTCAACGCCTTCCAGGGCGCCCGCGAGGTCGACCGCAACCTGGTCGCCAACGCCCGGATCCTGGGCGCGAGCGACCGCAGGGTGACCCTCCAGGTGGTCATCCCGTCCGCCACCTCGTGGATCTTCACCAGCCTCCACGTCAGCTTCGGCTTCGCCCTCATCGGTGCCATCGTCGGCGAGTACATCGGCGCCACCAAGGGCATCGGCCTGCTCGTCGCGCAGTCGCAGGGCACCTTCAACTCGGCCGGTGTGTACGCCGCGATGGTCATCCTCGCCGTCGTCGCGCTCGCCGCCGAGGGGCTGCTCACCTTCGCCGAGCGCCGCATCTTCCGCTGGAAGCCGTCGGACTCCGACAGCTGAACCCGGCCTTCTCCTCCCGCACCGCCTCTCACAAGGACGTGAACGTCATGCGCAAGTCCGCCAGATACACCACCCTGGCCGCCGCCGGCCTGCTCGCCCTGTCCTCCCTGACCGCCTGCGCCAACGACGCGGCGAGCACGACCTCCAGCGGATCCGCCGGCAAGGGCGACGGCAAGGGCACGAAGGTCAAGATCATGGTCGGTGGCCTCGACAAGGTCATCTACCTGCCGGCGATGCTCACCCAGCGGCTCGGCTACTTCGACGCCGAGGGTCTCGACGTGGAACTGCTGACGGAACCGGCGGGTGTCCAGGCCGAGACGGCCCTCGTCGCCGGGCAGGTCCAGGGCACGGTCGGGTTCTACGACCACACGCTGGACCTCCAGACCAAGGGCAAGGCGGTGGAGTCCGTCGTGCAGTTCTCGCGGGCGCCCGGCGAGGTCGAGATCGTCTCCACCAAGGCGGCCGGCGACATCACCTCGCCCAAGGACTTCAAGGGCAAGAAGCTCGGCATCACCAGCCTCGGGTCCTCGACCGACTTCCTGACCAAGTACCTCGCCGTCAAGAACGGTGTGAAGGTCAGCGACTTCTCGCCGGTCGCCGTCGGGGCGGGCGCGACCTTCATCTCGGCGCTCCAGCAGGGCTCCATCGACGGCGGTATGACGACGGACCCGACCGTGGCGACCATCCTGGACAAGAAGGCGGGCAAGATCCTCCTGGACATGCGGACGCCGGAGGGTTCCCAGAAGGCGCTCGGCGGCCCGTACCCGTCCTCCAGCCTGTACATGCAGACGGACTGGGTCAACAGCCACAAGGACACCGTCCAGAAGATGGTCAATGCGTTCGTCAAGACGCTCAAGTGGATGTCCACGCACAGCGCGGCCGAGATCGCGGCCAAGATGCCCGCCGACTACGCCCAGGGGAACAAGGCCCTCTACACGCAGTCCATCAAGAGCACGCTGCCGATGTTCACCGACGACGGCCTGATGCCCGAGAACGGCCCGGAGACCGTGGAGAAGGTGCTCAAGGCGTTCAACACGAACGTCCAGAACCACGACGTCGACCTGAGCAAGACGTACACGACGGAGTTCGTCAAGGCAGCCAAGTAGCAGGCTGCCCACGCGTACGTCTCAGCCGCGGGTCGCCCACACGTAACGGTGTTCGGGGCGGCCCGCGTCGCCGTACTTGAGGGTCAGCCGGGCGCGGCCCGTGCGTTCCAGGAGCTTCAGATAGCGCTGGGCGGTCTGACGGCTCACCCCGGTCCGCTCGGCGATCTCCTGGGCCGACAGCGGGCTCCCGGCGTTCATCAGCGACTGGCGGACCAACTCGGCGGTGGTGGGCGAGTGCCCTTTGGGCAGCTCCGGCTCGGACGGCGTGGCCAGGGCGCCGAAGATGCGGTCCACCTCGGCCTGTTCGGCCTCGCCGCCACCGTCCAGGGCGCGCCGCAGCCGCGCGTACGCCTCCAGCCTGGCGCGCAGTCCCGCGAACGCGAACGGCTTCACCAGGTACTGCAGGGCGCCCTGACGCATCGCCGCCTGCACGGTCGACACGTCCCGGGCCGCCGTCACCATGATCACGTCGGTCTGGTGGCCGCGCCGGCGCATCTCCTGGACCACCCCGAGACCCGTGCCGTCGGGCAGGTAGTGGTCCATCAGGACCAGGTCGAGGCGGGGGAGCGTCTCCAGCCGGTGCAGCGCCTCGGCCGCGTTGTGGGCCTCGCCGGCCACGTGGAAGCCGGGCACCTTCTCGACGTAGGCGGCGTTGACCCGGGCGACCCGGGCGTCGTCGTCCACGACCAGGACCTCGATCATCGTGCTTCCCTGCCGTTCGGTCATCGTGTCTCTTCGTCGGCCGGTGTGAGCACCGGTTCGAGTTCCGGCTCGGTCAATGCCTCGGGGAGCACCACCGTGAACTGCGCGCCGCCGCCCTCCGCCTCGCCCACGGACGCGCTGCCGCCCTGCCGTTCGGCGAGGCGGCGCACCAGGGGGAGCCCGATGCCGCGCTTGCCGTGCGCGGGCGGTTTCTTGGTGGACCACCCCTCGGTGAACGCCAGTTCCCGATGCTCGGCCGGGATCCCGGGCCCGGTGTCCCGCACGCTGAGGACGACCGCGCGGTCCTCGGTGCGCAACTCGACCTCCACGCGCGCGTGCGGAGTGCCGGCCACCGCGTCGAGCGCGTTGTCGACGAGGTTGCCCACCACCGTGACCAGCCCCCTGGGGTCGATCAGCCGGTCCGGGAGGCGAGTGCGGTCCGACACCCACAGGGCGACCCCGCGCTCGGCCGCGACGGTCGCCTTGCCGACCAGCAGGGCGGCCAGCAGCGGGTCCTGGATCTTCTCGGTGACCTGTTCGGCGGTGACCCGGTGGTCGCCGACCACCTCGCCGACGAACTCCACCGCGTCCTCGTACATCTCCAGCTCCAGCAGCCCGAGCAGGGTGTGCATCCGGTTGGCGTGCTCGTGGTCCTGGGCCCGCAGGGCGTCGATGAGCCCGCGCGTGGAGTCGAGTTCCCGGCCCAGCTGCTCCAGCTCGGTGCGGTCGCGCAGGGTGGCGACGGCGCCGCCGTCGTCGGTGGGCATCCGGTTGGCCACCAGGACCCGCTGGCCGCGCACGGTGAGCAGGTCGGTGCCGGTCACCCGGCCGGCCAGCACATCGGTCGTACGGCCGGCACCGAGCGCCTCGTCGGGGGTCCGGCCGACGGCCTCGTCGCCGATGCCCAGCAGGCGCCGCGCCTCGTCGTTCAGCAGCCGGACGCGGCCGCCGCGGTCCAGGGCGACGACGCCCTCGCGGATGCCGTGCAGCATCGCCTCGCGTTCCGCGAGCAGCGCCGAGATGTCGGAGAAGGCCAGGTCCCGGGTCTGCCGCTGCACCCTCCTGGAGATCAGCCAGGCGGCCAGCGCGCCGGCGGCGAGAGCGCCGCCCGCGTAGGCGAACAGCACGGGGATCGTGCTCAGCAGATGGGCGCGCACGCTGTCGTAGGCGATGCCCACCGAGACCGCTCCGATGATCCGGTGCCGGGAGTCGTACAGCGGTACCTTGCCGCGCGCCGAGCGGCCCAGGGTGCCGCTGTCGATCTGCATGACGTCCTTGCCCTTCAGTGCCTGCCCGGGGTCGGTCGTCACATGCCCGCCGATCTCCGACGGCGTGGTGTGGGACCAGCGGAAGCCGCCTTTGTCCATCACCACGATGTACTCCGCGCCGGTGGCCTTCCGGATCCGTTCGGCCTCCTGCTGCACCGGACCGTTCACGCTGGGCGGGGTGGTCAGGACGCCCTCGGCGATCTGGGGGTCCTGGGCGGTGGTCTGGGCGATCGCCAGGGCCCTGCGCATCGCCTCCTGGTCCAGCTGCTTGCTCAGCGGCGCGAGGAAGAGCCCGGTCGCGAGCACCGCGACCCCCGCGGCGATCGTCAGCTGCATGAGCAGGACCTGCGTGAACGCCGTCCGGGGCAGCCGGGGGCGCAGGCGGCGCGCGGGGGGCGTGGGACTCATGACCACGACGGTACGTGCGCGGATGCGCCGTACCTAAGGGGTGTGGCGCGGATCTCTTGACCAGTTCTTGGGGAAACCGGGACGGGTGGGACGAGGAGGATCAGCTCGCGATGGCCGACGCCGTCCGCAGCTCCCGCAGCGACACCACGTCCATCCGCGCCGGTGACCCCAGCACCGAGACCCCGCAGCTCTCCGGGCGCGGCGGCAGGGAAGCGCCCTGGGCCACCTCGACCCGCCAGCGGCGGCCGTCGGCGTGGTCGACGGTGACGTGCCAGCGCGGGGCCGCGCCGTCGGTGCGTACGACGCTCAGCGCGCCCGCGCCGTACTCGCCCACCGCTTCGCGCACGGCCAGCTCGGCCGCCTGGCCCGGCCGTCCCCAGGCGGAGCACCCCCGGCATCCCTCCAGCACCACACGGCCCTCCTGGGCGCCGTGCAGGGCTTCTTTGACGGCATGGGCCTCGGCGCGCCCGTACGCGTAGCCGTACGGCAGCACGAGCACCGTCGGAGAGAAGCGATGACCACCCAGATGGGTGACCTCCCAGGTACCCCTTACCCCGGAGGCGGCCAGCTCGGCGGCGAGCGGGCGGCCCAGCAGGGCGCAGCAGCGGTCGCGCCTGCCGTTCGTGCAGACGAGGGCGAGGGGGCTGCCGGAGTGCGGCCGGCCGCCGAGCGCGGTGCCGAACGAACGGTGGTCGCCCGCGCCGAGCGCCGCGAGGTCCAGGTCGAGCAGCCGGTGCGGGTCCCGGGTCTCGGCGCTGTGCAGCCAGAGGTTCCCGGGAACCACGTGGGCCGCGTACACCTGCCGCACGGCGGCCGTACCGGGGTCGGCGTGGCGGCCGGGGCGGCGGATGAGCGCGATGCGCACGCCGGTCCCTTCGGCGGCGGCCTCCAGCGCGCGGCCGAGCGCGGGGTCCAGGTGGCTCGAGGTGAGCGCCTTGGGACCCCAGGGGCCCGGCTGTTCCAGCAGCAGCCACGTCGTCGCGGTGGCGGCGGTGCCGGAAACGGGCTCGTCGAGCATCCGGGAGACGGTTGCGCACCTACTCACAGAGGTGAGCCTAACCTGACTTCGCCCGCGGTGACTTCCGGCCCCGCCCGCCCACCCGCCGAAGGGGTCATTCCGGCAGCGGCTGCGGCGGCCTGGGGCCGACGTAGTGGCCGCTGGGGCGCATGCGCAGCGGGCGTTCGCCGTACTCCTCCAGGGTGTGGGCGATCCAGCCCGCCGTCCGGGCCACGGCGAAGACGGTCTCCCCCGCGGTGGCAGGCATCCCGCAGGAGGCCGTGAACACGGCCAGCGCCAGGTCGACGTTGGCGTGCAGCGGAGCGTGCCGCGCGGTCGTCGCCATGATGTCGCGCGCGGCGAGGAGGGCGGGCTGGGCGCGCGGAATGTCCTCCAAGAGGTCGAACAGCACGCGCGCGCGTGGGTCCTCTCCCTGGTAGAGCCGGTGGCCGAGCCCCGGGATACGGCGGCCGGCCCGCAGTTCGTCCGCGATCACCGGCACGGCGGTGCCCTGGTCGAGGACGTCGAGCAGCAGCCGGTGCGCGAGTCCGCTGGAGGCGCCGTGCAGGGGGCCTTCGAGCGCGCCGAGTCCGGCCGACACGGCCGCGTACGCGTGGGCGCGGGCGGAGGCGGCGACCCGCACCGCGAGGGTGGAGGCGGCCAGGTCGTGGTCGACGAGCAGCGCGAGGGCAGTGTCCAGGACACGCAGCGCTGCGTCGGTGGGTTCGATGCCGGTCAGCCGGCGCCACAGCCGGTGGGCCAGCGGGCCGTCGTCGGGCCCGCGCCGGTGCTGCTGCGGCAGCGCGGCGACGAGCGTGGGGATCAGTACCCGCGCCGTGCCGAGGACGGCTTCCTCGGACAGGTCGAAGCGCAGCGGATCCTCGGCGGCCGCGGCGATGGTGGCGACCCGCAGCCGGTCGGTGGGGGTGGTGTGCTCGGGCAGCGCGTCCACGGCCCGGCGGGCGGCCGAGACCGTCGCCTTCGGCGCGGCGAAGGCCACGCCCCGCTCCATCCGGCCCGTCCACAGCCACTCGGCCACCTCCTCGTAGGAGTGGTGGGCGGCCAGTTCGGTGGCGTCGACGCCCCGGTAGTAGTACCGGTCACCGTCGATGAGCGTGATCCGGGTGCGTACCGAGAGGTCTCCGCCGACGGAGCCGGAACCTCCCGCCGTCTCCCGCCGGTTGCGCCGGGCCAGCGCCGCCACCTCCGCGGCGTCGAAGGTGCTGGCCCGGCCTCCGGGCTCGCGCCTGCTGCTGAGCTGACCGCGGCTCACGTAGGCGTACACCGTCTCGGGCTTCACGCCGAGCAGTTCGGCGGTCTCCTTGGTGCTCAGCCGCCGCTCGGAGCTGTCGGGAGCAGGGTGTTGATCGCGCATGCCGACACCGTAGCCGCCCCGACTCGTATTGATCCAATCAATATTGACAGGAGATGAGTCAAGCATGGACAGTCGGATCAAGTTCAGGCTGGACAGCGGAGGCATGTCATGACCGTCAACAGGACCGTGTCGACCCTTGTCGAGGTGCCGCGCGGGCTCGCCGGTGTCGTCGTCACGGACACCGAAGTGGGGGACGTACGGGGGAGCGAGGGGTACTACCACTACCGCCAGTACTCGGCCGTGGAACTCGCCCGCACCCGGGGTTTCGAGGACGTCTGGCACCTCCTGGTCCACGGCGAGCTGCCGGGCCCGGAGCGTGCCGCGGCCTTCGCCGCCGAGACCGCCGGGCTGCGACGGCTGCCCGACGAGGTCCGGGCCGCCCTGCCCGCGCTGGCCGCGGCGAGCGGTGCGTCCGGACCGCTCGCCGGGATGCGCACCGCGCTCTCCCTGCTCGGCGCGGCGAGGGGGCTGCGGCCGGTGTACGACATCGACGCGGACCGGCGGCGCGCCGACACGGTCGCCGCGTGCGCGGCCGTACCCACGCTCCTCGCGGCGCTGTACCGGCTCGGGCGGGGGCTCGAACCGGTGGAACCGCGCGCGGACCTCCCGTACGCGGCCAACTACCTGTACATGGTGACGGGCTCGGAACCGGATCCCCGGCAGGCGCGGGCCGTCGAGCAATACTTGATCTCAACCATTGACCACGGATTCAACGCGTCAACGTTCACCGCACGGGTCATCGCGTCGACGGGCGCCGATGTCGCGGCCTGCCTCGTGGGGGCGGTCGGTGCGCTGTCCGGGCCGCTGCACGGGGGCGCGCCCAGCCGGGCACTGGACACCCTGGACGCGATCGGGACCACGGACCGGATCGACGGGTGGATCCGTGAACGGGTGCTCGCCGGCGACCGCGTGATGGGCTTCGGGCACGCGGTCTACCGTACCGAGGACCCGCGGTCCCGCCTGCTGCGCGAGATCGCCCAGGGCTTCGGCGGCCCTCGGGTCGAGTTCGCCGTCGAGGTGGAACGGCGGGTGGAGAGCATCCTCGCCGAGCTGAAGCCGGGCCGCGAACTCCACACCAACGTCGAGTTCTACGCGGGCGTGGTCATGGAACTGTGCGGCCTGCCCCGCGAGATGTTCACGCCCACGTTCGCGGCGGCGCGGGTGGTCGGCTGGAGCGCGAACATCCTGGAACAGGCGGCCGACTCGAAGATCATCCGGCCGGTGGCGCGGTACGTGGGGCCCCAGCCGAAGGCCGTCTGCGGGACCGCCGGGTAACACGCCGCAGGCAGGGCCGTCGAGTGGCGGCACGCCGTCGACCGTCCGCGGCGGCCACGGCGGGGGCGCGCAGCGCGGTCCCGGGGTTTCCTATCCTGGACCGGCCCGCCATCCTCAGTCGCGTCAGGGAGGCCGCCCCGTGGAGCACCACCACCGTCCCCGGCAGATCCCGGTAGTGGTCCTCGCCGGATTCCTGGGCTCCGGCAAGACCACGCTCCTCAACCACCTGCTGCACCGCAGCGGGGGCAGCAGGATCGGGGCGCTCGTCAATGACTTCGGGGCCGTCGAGATCGACGCGATGGCGGTGGCCGGCGCCCTCGGGGACTCGACCGTCTCGCTCGGGAACGGCTGCCTGTGCTGCGCCGTCGACGCCAGCGAACTCGACCTCTACCTGGAGCGGCTCGCCGACCCGGCCACCGGGATCGACGTCATCGTCATCGAGGCCAGCGGGCTGGCCGAACCCCAGGAACTCGTCCGGATGCTGCTCGCCAGCGAACACCCCGGAATCGTCTACGGCGGCCTCGTCGAGGTCGTGGACGCCGCCGAGTTCGACGACACGCGCGCCAGGCATCCCGAGATCGACCGGCACCTCGCCCTCGCGGACCTCGTCGTCGTGAACAAGCTCGACCGGGCCGAGCGGGGCGGCGAGCGCGTCCTGCGGCTCGTGCGGTCGCTCACCGACCGGGCCGCCGCCGTCGTACCCGCCACCTACGGCCGTATCGACCCCGAGCTCCTGTTCGACTGCCGGCCCGGTGAGGAGCGCATCGGACAGCTGTCCTTCGACGACCTCCGTGACCACCACGAGGACGGCGAGCACCCGGCGCATCTGCACACCGGCTACGACAGCCTGTCCTTCGTCTCCGGCCGCCCGCTCGACCCCCGCCGGCTCATGGCCTTCCTCGACAGCCGACCCGAGGGGCTCTACCGGATCAAGGGATATGTCGACTTCGGGCCCTACGACACCCGCAACCGGTACGCGGTGCACGCCGTCGGGCGCTTCCTGCGGTTCTACCCGGAGGCCTGGGAGCCGGGCGGGGAACGGCTCACGCAGCTCGTGCTGATCGGTTCCGGCATCGACACCGCCACGCTCCGCAAGGAGCTGGAGGCGTGCACGAGCGACGCCCCCCAAGCCGACGAGCACGGCATGTGGGGCGTCCTGCGCTACGTCCAGGGCCTCGCGGACGACCCGGACGAGGTCCTCGCCCAGGACCCCGCCGAGGTCCTCGCCCGTGACGTCGACGAGGCCTAGACCGGCCCCGCCACCACCGACACCGTCTTCGGCAGGGAGACGCCGGAGCCGTCGCGGCGCGGGTCGACCTCCGGGAGGTCGGCCGGGGTGCCGTTCTTCTGGGCCGCCTTCGCCGGGACCGGACCGGCCCAGCCGAAGGACAGGCAGTCCTCGCCCTTGAGGAAGCGCTGGCAGCGCACACCGCCGGTGGCCCGGCCCTTGCGCGGGTACTGGTCGAACGGGGTCAGCTTGGCCGTCGTCTGCACCGAGTCGTCGAGCGTGCCGCGCGAGCCGGCCACCGTGAAGACCATCGCGTCGGCCGCCGGGTCCACGGCCGTGAAGGAGATGACCTTCGCCCCCTCCGCGAGTTTGATGCCCGCCATACCGCCCGCCGGACGGCCCTGCGGACGCACCTGGGAAGCCTGGTAGCGCAGCAGTTGCGCGTCGTCCGTGATGAAGACCAGGTCCTCCTCACCGGTGCGCAGTTCCATGGCGCCGACGATCCGGTCACCCTCCTTGAGGGTGATGACCTCCAACTCGCCCTTGTTGGACGGGTAGTCGGGCACCACCCGCTTGACGACGCCCTGCTCGGTGCCGAGGGCCAGACCCGGCGAGGACTCGTCGAGCGTGGTCAGGCACACCACGCTCTCGCCGTCCTCCAGGGAGAGGAACTCGGACAGCGGGGCGCCGCCCGCGAGGTTGGGGGCGCCGGCCGTCTCCGGGAGCTGCGGCAGGTCGACCACGTTGATCCGCAGCAGCCGGCCCGTCGAGGTGACCGCGCCGATCTCGCCGCGCGCGGTCGCCGGGACCGCCGAGACGATCACGTCGTGCTTGGCGCGCCTGCCGTCGGTGTCCGCCGGGAAGGGCTCGCCGTTCATCGTGCGGGCGAGCAGGCCCGTGGAGGACAGCAGCACCCGGCACGGGTCGTCGGCCACCTGGAGCGGCACCACGGCCGCCGGGGCACCGGAGGCCTCCAGCAGGACCGTGCGCCGCTCGGTGCCGAACTTCTTGGCCACCGCGGCCAGTTCCGCGGAGACCAGCTTGCGCAGCTCCGCGTCCGACTCCAGGATCCGGGTCAGCTCGGCGATCTCCGCGGTGAGCTTCTCCTTCTCCGCCTCCAGCTCGATGCGGTCGTACTTGGTGAGGCGGCGCAGCGGCGTGTCGAGGATGTACTGGGTCTGGACCTCCGACAGGGAGAAGCGCTCCATCAGGCGCTCCTTGGCCTGCGCGCTGTTCTCGCTGGAGCGGATCAGCCGGATGACCTCGTCGATGTCGACCAGGGCGGTCAGCAGTCCCTCGACCAGGTGCAGGCGGTCGCGGCGCTTGGTGCGGCGGAACTCGCTGCGGCGGCGCACCACGTCGAAGCGGTGGTCCAGGTAGACCTCGAGGAGCTCCTTGAGACCCAGGGTGAGCGGCTGGCCGTCCACCAGGGCCACGTTGTTGATGCCGAAGGACTCCTCCATCGGCGTCAGCTTGTAGAGCTGCTCCAGGACCGCCTCCGGCACGAAGCCGTTCTTGATCTCGACGACCAGGCGCAGCCCGTGCTCGCGGTCGGTGAGGTCCTTGACGTCGGCGATGCCCTGCAGCTTCTTGGCGTTGACCAGGTCCTTGATCTTGCCGATGACCTTCTCGGGGCCGACCGTGAACGGCAGTTCGGTGATGACCAGGCCCTTGCGGCGTGCCGTCACCGTCTCCACCGCCACCGTGGCCCGGATCTTGAAGGTGCCGCGGCCCGTCTCGTACGCGTCCCGGACGCCCTCCAGGCCGACGATCCGGCCGCCGGTGGGCAGGTCGGGGCCCGGGACGTGCTTCATCAGCGCGTCCAGGTCCGCGTTCGGGTAGCGGATCAGGTGCCGGGCGGCCGCGATCACCTCGCCGAGGTTGTGCGGCGGCATGTTGGTCGCCATGCCGACGGCGATCCCCGACGAGCCGTTCACCAGCAGGTTCGGGAAGGCGGCGGGCAGCGCCACCGGCTCCTGCTCCTGGCCGTCGTAGTTGGGCGCGAAGTCGACCGTGTCCTCGTCGATGGACTCGGTCATCAGGCTGGTCGCCTCGGCCATCCGGCACTCGGTATACCGCATGGCGGCCGGCGGGTCGTCGTTGCCCAGCGAGCCGAAGTTGCCGTGGCCGTCGACCAGCGGGACGCGCATCGAGAACGGCTGCGCCATCCGCACCAGCGCGTCGTAGATCGACGAGTCGCCGTGCGGGTGCAGCTTGCCCATCACCTCGCCGACCACGCGCGCGCACTTCACGTAGCCGCGCTCGGGACGCAGCCCCATCTCGTTCATCTGGTAGACGATCCGGCGGTGCACCGGCTTGAGGCCGTCACGGGCGTCCGGCAGGGCGCGCGAGTAGATGACCGAGTACGCGTACTCGAGGTAGGAGCCGCGCATCTCGTCCACGACGTCGATGTCGAGGATCCTCTCCTCGAACGAGTCGTCGGGCGGCGGGGTCTTCGTGCTGCGGCGGGCCATCGCTGCCGGCTCCTTGCTCATGCGTGAACGGGATCTGACGCGGACCATTGTGGACCGCCCTACTGACAACCCGGGTCAGGACCCGGTCTCCGCGGCCCGCTCCGCCGCCCGGCGGCGTTCGAGAGCGGGTCTGACGCAGGCTACGCGATCCGCTGTGGGCGTACGTCGTGCGGGAACTTCGCCGGGTCCCCGCACGCTTGCATACAGTGGCAGGACCGGCAGAAAAACCGCGGTTCGAGACCGCTTCCGCGAGCGAAGGGACGTACATGCCCATGGGTCACACGACCACGGCCGAGACAGGCTCCGGAGGCCTGACAGCGACCGAGCACCGCTTGGCCAACGGTCTGCGCGTGGTGCTCTCCGAGGACCACCTGACCCCGGTCGCGGCGGTCTGCCTCTGGTACGACGTCGGTTCCCGGCACGAAGTCAAGGGCCGTACCGGCCTGGCTCACCTTTTCGAGCACCTGATGTTCCAGGGCTCCGCCCAGGTGAAGGGCAACGGCCACTTCGAGCTCGTCCAGGGCGCCGGCGGCTCGCTCAACGGCACCACGAGCTTCGAGCGCACCAACTACTTCGAGACCATGCCCGCCCACCAGCTGGAGCTCGCCCTCTGGCTGGAGGCCGACCGCATGGGCTCGCTGCTCGCCGCCCTGGACGACGAGTCGATGGAGAACCAGCGCGACGTCGTGAAGAACGAGCGCCGCCAGCGCTACGACAACGTCCCCTACGGCACGGCGTTCGAGAGGCTCACCGCCCTCGCCTACCCGGAGGGCCACCCCTACCACCACACGCCGATCGGCTCGATGGCGGACCTGGACGCGGCCACCCTGGAGGACGCCCGCGCGTTCTTCCGCACCTACTACGCGCCCAACAACGCCGTCCTGTCGGTCGTCGGCGACATCGACCCGCAGCAGACGCTCGCCTGGATCGAGAAGTACTTCGGTTCCATCCCGTCGCACGACGGCAAGCCCACCCCGCGCGACGGCGCGCTGCCCGAGACCATGGGCGAGCAGCTGCGCGAGGTCGTCGTCGAGGAGGTACCCGCGCGGGCGCTGATGGCCGCCTACCGGCTCCCCGAGGACGGCACGCGCGCGGCCGACGCGGCCGACCTGGCCCTCACCGTCCTCGGCGGCGGTGAGTCCTCCCGCCTCTACAACCGCCTGGTGCGACGCGACCGCACGGCCGTCGCGGCCGGCTTCGGCCTGCTGCGGCTCGCCGGCGCGCCGTCCCTGGGCTGGCTGGACGTGAAGACCTCCGGTGACGTGGAGGTGCCGGTCATCGAGGCCGCCATCGACGAGGAGCTCGCCCGGTTCGCCGAGGAGGGCCCCACGCCGGAGGAGATGGAGCGCGCCCAGGCCCAGTTGGAGCGCGAGTGGCTGGACCGGCTCGGCACGGTGGCCGGCCGCGCCGACGAACTGTGCCGGTTCGCCGTCCTGTTCGGCGACCCGCAGCTCGCCCTGACCGCCGTCCAGCGCGTCCTCCAGATCACCCCCGAGGAGGTCCAGGAGGTCGCCAAGGCCCGGCTGCGCCCCGACAACCGCGCGGTGCTCGTCTACGAGCCCAAGTCCCCGGAGGCGGTCGAGGACGCCGACGTGCCCGAGGACCCCGAGGCCGAAGCCACGGTCGAAGCCGGCGACAACGATGAGGAGACGGCCAAGTGACCGAGCTCGCCAGCATGGACTTCCATCCCCAGCCGCAGCCGGGCGAGGCCAGGCCCTGGGCCTTCCCCGCCCCCGACCGCACCACCCTCGACAACGGCCTGACCGTGCTCCGCTGCCACCGCCCCGGCCAGCAGGTCGTCGCCGTGGAGGTGCTCCTGGACGCGCCCCTGGACGCCGAACCGGCCGGCCTGGACGGCGTCGCCACGATCATGGCGCGGGCCTTCTCCGAGGGCACCGACCGGCACTCCGCCGAGGACTTCGCCGCCGAGCTGGAGCGGGCCGGGGCGACCCTCGACGCGCACGCCGACCACCCCGGCGTCCGCATCAGCCTGGAGGTCCCGGCCTCCCGCCTCGCCAAGGGCCTCGGACTGCTCTCCGACGCCCTCAGGGCGCCCGCCTTCGCCGACAGCGAGGTCGAGCGGCTGGTCCGCAACCGCCTCGACGAGATCCCGCACGAGCTGGCCAACCCCAGCCGCCGGGCCGCCAAGCAGCTCTACAAGGAGCTGTTCCCGGCGACCGCGCGGATGTCCCGCCCGCGCCAGGGCACCGAGGACACCGTCGAGAAGATCGACGCCGCCGCCGTACGGGCGTTCTACGACCGTCACGTGCGCCCCGCCACCGCCACCGCGGTCGTCGTCGGCGACCTGACCGGCATCGACCTGGACGCGCTGCTCGGCGACACCCTGGGCGCCTGGACCGGCTCCACCGCAGAGCCCCGGCCGGTGCCGCCGGTGACCGCCGACGACACCGGGCGGGTGGTCATCGTGGACCGCCCCGGCGCCGTCCAGACGCAGCTGCTCATCGGCCGCGTCGGCCCCGACCGGCACGACCGGGTCTGGCCCGCCCAGGTGCTCGGCACCTACTGCCTGGGCGGCACCCTGACCTCCCGTCTGGACCGCGTGCTGCGCGAGGAGAAGGGCTACACGTACGGCGTCCGCTCCTTCGGGCAGGTGCTGCGCTCCGCCCCCGACGGCACCGGTGCCGCCATGCTGGCCATCAGCGGCTCCGTGGACACCCCGAACACCGGCCCCGCCCTCGACGACCTGTGGAAGGTGCTGCGCACCCTCGCCGCCGAGGGCCTCACCGACGCCGAGCGCGACGTCGCCGTGCAGAACCTCGTCGGTGTGGCGCCGCTCAAGTACGAGACGGCGGCGGCCGTCGCCGGCACCCTCGCCGACCAGGTCGAGCAGCACCTGCCCGACGACTTCCAGGCCACGCTCTACCGGCAACTGGCCGCCACCGGCACCGTGGAGGCCACCGCGGCGGTCGTGAACGCCTTCCCGGTGGACCGCCTGGTGACCGTCCTCGTCGGCGACGCGGCGCAGATCAGGGAGCCCGTCGAGGCCCTCGGTATCGGCGAAGTGACCGTCGTCGCGGCGGAGTAGCTCCACGCGCGCGTGCGGAGCCCTGGCGGCCGTCGGCCACCAGGGCTCTCGTATGTCCGAATTGGGGCGGAGGTTGCCTGTCTGCCCTGTGGGATGCGCTACAAAAGCCGCGATCGGTTTGAGTCTTGAAAGAACGCCGCCGTAGGTTCCTTCGGGCTGTCCGTCAGGCACCGAGCCGCGCCCGCGGCACCGGACAGCCATCGCCGAGTCCCCGTACGGCGCGAGCCAGGGGAGCCGGGGACCCACGCAGTCCCTGGGGTGAATCGGGCGCCCGCGCGTGTCGCGAGGGGGTCCGTAGGAGACCTTCCTGCTCCGAACCCGTCAGCTAACCCGGTAGGCGAGAGGGAAGGAAAGGACCAGCCTCTACATGGCGTTCATGTGCGCCTCCGGGAAGCACCGCCGTCCCGGCCGCGTGACGCGCACCACCGCGCAGGCCGTCGGCATCGCGGCCCTCACCACCACCGGCGTCATCGGCACCGTCTCCGCCGCCCCGGCGCTCGCCGCCGAGAACTCCGTCGAGCAGACCGGTCTCACCCCGGTCATCACGGTCAGCGACTCGGTCGCCGAGCACGTCGACGCCCAGGCCGCCGCGCAGCAGGCCGAAGCGGAGCGCAAGGCGGCCGAGCAGGCCGCGCGCGAGCGGGCCGCGGCGCGGGCCGAGAAGGAGCGCGAGGCCAAGGCACGGGCCGCGCGGGAGGCCGAGCGCAAGCGCCTCAACGCCTTCGTCGCGCCGATCAGCGACTCGTACGTCTCCACCGGCTACAAGACCGGCGGCTCCCTGTGGTCCTCCGGCTCCCACACCGGCATCGACTTCCACGCCGCCGCCGGCACCGTCGTGCACGCGGTCGGCACCGGCACGGTCGTCTCCACCGGCTGGGGCGGGGCGTACGGCAACCAGGTCGTCATCAAGATGGCCGACGGCATGTACACCCAGTACGGCCACCTGTCGTCCATCGGCGTCTCGGTGGGGCAGCAGGTGACCCCGGGCCAGCAGATCGGCCTGTCCGGGTCCACCGGCAACACCACCGGTCCCCACCTCCACTTCGAGGCCCGCACGACCCCGGAGTACGGCTCCGACGTCGACCCGGTCGCCTACCTCCGCAAACACGGAGTGAACGTCTGACGTCAGCCTTTTCCGGCGACATCCTGCGAAGCCCCGGCGGCCGGCCGGGGCTTTCGCCGTTTTCGCGCCCCCGCTGTCCAAAAAATACTCATGGATTCCGGCCCTCCGTCGGAAATTCCCGCGCATTGCAATAGAGTCACGGAACCGGCGTCACTCGGCGGCGTTTCACGGGGATTAAGGCGGAGGTCGGACATGCGTATTCCGGCGCACTCGGTATGCACGGCGATCCGGGACGACATCGTCGCGGGTGTCCACGAGCGCGGCAGCCGGCTCACCGAGGAACTCCTGGCCCGCCGCTACGGCGTCTCGCGCGTCCCGGTCCGCGAGGCGCTGCGCACTCTGGAGGCCGAGGGCTTCGTCGTGACCCGCCGGCACGCGGGCGCGTGCGTGGCCGAACCGACCGAGCAGGAGGCCGCCGACCTGCTGGAGATGCGCCTGCTCCTGGAGCCGCTCGGCGCCCTGCGGGCCGCCCAGCGCCGCACCGAGGCCCACCTGAAGGTGCTGCGCGGGCTGGTCAGGCTGGGTCAGGAGCGGGCCAGGACGGGCAACAGCGACGACCTGCGCTCGCTGGGCGGCTGGTTCCACGAGACGCTCGCCCAGGCATCCGCCAGCCACGCCCTGACGTCGACGCTCACCCAGCTGCGGCACAAGATCGCCTGGATGTACACGGTGGAGGCGCCCGTCAGCCCGGTGGAGTCCTGGGCCGAGCACGGCGCGATCGTGGACGCGGTGGCGCGCGGGGACGGGGAGCGCGCCCGGGCGGTGACGGCGCTGCACACCGAGCGCTCCACGGCCTTCCACCGGCTCCGGTTTCCCGGTGCCACCGAACGGGCGAACGGTGTGAGGACTTCGCAACATCCCGTAAACATGTCGGGCGTGCGGCATTAACACGGGCGCCGTATACAAAGAGGTGTTATTCGCGGGGGCGGTTTTTTCGCTGCCCGTATCCAGGCGTGTCCATATCCAGGTGCGCCCGTATCGGGCGTGCCCCTTTTTGCGCGTGCCGCTGCCGAGTGCGCCCTATTGCGGTGCGCACTTATTCAAGCGTGCCGCTGATTGCGGCCGGGTGCCTTTCGTGCGTGAAAAGAGCGGGGCCGCGCCGACCCCCGGAGGGGTGGCGCGGCCCCGGTCGTGCGGGCGCTGTGGCGCTCAGACGGTCTCGGGGAGTTCCTCGAGGCCCTCGGCGACCAGCTTGGCCAGCCGGTCGAGGGCGGCGTCCGCACCCTCGGCGTCGGAGGCGAGGACGATCTCCTCGCCGCCCTGGGCGCCCAGACCCAGGACCGCCAGCATGGAGGCCGCGTTGACGGGGTTGCCCCCGGCCTTGGCGATCGTCACCGGGACGCCTGCGGCCGTGGCGGCTCGGACGAAGATGGAAGCGGGGCGGGCGTGGAGGCCCTCGGCCCAGCCGACGTTGACGCGGCGCTCAGCCATGTGATGCTGCCCTTCGGTGTTCAGGGTTGTCTAGACCAGTTTTCCATATCGTGAAGCATCCCCGGAGCGGACGTGGGTCCCTCCGGGTGTGTCACCGGACCGCGGCCTCGGTCCGGCTTCCGTCCTCCACAGACTGCCTCGCGCCGTTGTCGGACGCGAGCCGTACTCTGGGGCCCATGCAGACCCCGGCGGACCGGCAGGACCGGCACGAGTACCCCGCCCACTGGGAGGCGGACGTGGTGCTGCGCGACGGTGGTACCGCGCGCATCCGGCCCATCACCGTCGATGACGCCGACCGCCTGGTCAGCTTCTACGAGCAGGTCTCGGACGAGTCGAAGTACTACCGCTTCTTCGCGCCCTATCCCAGACTCTCCGCCAAGGACGTCCACCGCTTCACTCACCACGACTTTGTGGACAGGGTGGGACTCGCGGCCACCATCGGCGGCGAGTTCATCGCAACCGTACGCTACGACCGCATCGGCGCCGACGGCACGCCCGCCTCCGCCCCCGCCGACGAGGCCGAGGTCGCCTTCCTCGTCCAGGACGCCCACCAGGGCCGCGGAGTCGCCTCCGCCCTCCTGGAGCACATCGCCGCCGTCGCGCGCGAGCGCGGGATCCGCCGGTTCGCCGCCGAGGTGCTGCCCGCCAACAGCAGGATGATCAAGGTGTTCACGGACGCCGGCTACACCCAGAGGCGCAGCTTCGAGGACGGCGTAGTCCGCCTGGAGTTCGGCCTGGAGCCCACGGACCGCTCGGTCGCCGTCCAACAGGCCCGCGAGCAGCGCGCCGAGGCCCGTTCGGTACGACGGCTGCTGGCGCCCGGCTCCGTGGCCGTGATCGGCGTCGGCCGCGCGCCCGGCGGGGTGGGCCGCAGCGTTCTCGGCAACCTCAGGGACGCCGGTTTCACCGGTCGTCTGCACGCCGTGAACCTGGCCTTCCCCGAGGACCTCAAGGAGGTCGACGGGGTGCCCGCGCACCGCTCCGTACGGGACATCGCAGGACCGGTGGACCTCGCGGTGGTCGCCGTACCCGCCGACCACGTCCCCGACGTCGTCACCGCGTGCGGGGAGCACGGCGTCCAGGGCCTCGTGGTCCTCGCCTCCGGCTATGCGGAGAGCGGTCCCGACGGCCGTGAACGCCAGCGCGAACTGGTCCGCCGCGCGCGCACGTACGGCATGCGGATCATCGGGCCGAACGCCTTCGGGGTCATGAACACGGCGGACGACGTCCGGCTGAACGCGTCCCTCGCGCCCGAGATGCCGCGCCCCGGCCGCATCGGGCTGTTCGCCCAGTCCGGCGCCATCGGCATCGCCCTGCTGTCCCGGCTGCACCGGCGGGGCGGGGGAGTCACCGGGACCACCGGCGTGTCCACCTTCGTCTCGGCGGGCAACCGCGCGGACGTCTCCGGCAACGACGTGCTCCAGTACTGGTACGACGACCCCGAGACCGACGTCGTCCTCATGTACCTGGAGTCGATCGGCAACCCCCGCAAGTTCACCCGGCTCGCACGGCGCACGGCGGCCGTCAAGCCGCTGGTCGTGGTGCAGAGCGCGGGATCGGCACCGCAGGGGCACGCGGTACGGGCGACGCGGCTGCCGTACGCCACGGTCTCCGCGCTGCTGCGGCAGGCCGGGGTGATCCGCGTCGACACGATCACCGAACTCGTCGACGCGGGTCTGCTGCTCGCACGGCAGCCGTTGCCGTCCGGACCCCGGGTCGCCATCCTCGGGAACTCCGAGTCGCTGGGGCTGCTGACGTACGACCGGTGTCTCGCGGAGGGGCTGCGCCCGGCCAGGCCGCTGGACCTGACGACCGGGGCGACCGCGGCCGACTTCCACCGGGCGCTGGCCCGGGCGCTGGCGGACGAGTCCTGCGACGCGGTGGTCGTGACGGCGATACCGGCGATCGGGGAGGGACCGGTGGGGGACGCCGAGCTGGCCCAGGCGCTGCGGTCGGCCGCCGAGTCGGTGCCCGGGAAGCCCGTGCTGGTGGTGCACGTGGAACTCGGGGGGCTGGCGGAGGCGCTGTCGGCCGCGGGACGTACCGCACCGCAGGCGGGAACGACGGCACCGGGCACCGGCGCCGGTACCCACCCGGTCCCCCCTGCGGAAGTGCTTCCCACCGCGGTGCGCCACTCGTACTCCCGGCTCATCCCCGCCTACCCCGCCGCCGAGCGCGCCGTGCGGGCGCTCGCCGAGGCCGTGAAGTACGCGCAGTGGCGGCGGGAGGCCGCCGAGCCCGGACGGGTGCCCGAATACGACGACATCGACGAGAAGGGGGCCGCCGAGCTGGTCGGCGCGCTGTCGGCGGCCGGCCAGGGCCTCACCCTCGGCGTCGAGGAGACCTGCGCGCTGCTCGGCAGGTACGGGATCCCGGTGCACCGGGCGCTGCCCGCGCCCAGCCCGGACGCCGCCGTCCGGGCCGCCCGCGACCTCGGCTACCCCGTCGCCCTCAAGGCCACCGCTCCCCATCTGCGCCACCGCGCGGACCTGGGCGGCGTCCGCCTCGACCTCGCGGACGAGGAGCAACTGCGCCGGGCCTACGCAGAGTTGGCACACCTGTTCGGGCCGCCGGAGGGGCTGCGGCCGGTGGTGCAGCGGATGGCGCCCCGGGGCGTCGACACCGTCGTACGGGCCGTGATCGACCCGGCGGCCGGAGCCGTGCTGTCGTTCGGGCTCGCCGGGGCCGCCTCGCAGCTGCTCGACGACATGGCGCACCGGCTGGTTCCGGTCACCGACCGGGACGCGGCCTCGCTGGTGCGGTCGATCCGGACCGCACCCCTGCTGTTCGGCTGGCGCGGCTCGGCCCCCGTCGACACGCCCGCCCTGGAGGAGCTGCTGCTCAGGGTCTCCCGGCTGGTCGACGACCACCCGGAGGTGGTGGCGGTCACCCTGGAACCGGTCGTGGTCGCCCGGCGGGGCGTGAGCGTCCTCGGTGCCACGGTCCGCCTCGCACCCCCGCCGGCCCGCGACGACCTCGGCCCCCGCACCCTGCCCGCGTACTGAGGGCGGCGAACCTCCGCACCCGGTGGCGCGGTTCGAGGAGGTGCCCGTGACTGGCCCGGGGCCCCTTGCCCACGGATTAGGATGGACGCCATGGCCAAGACCAGTACGACGACCCAGGGGCTGCGCGTCGCGATCGAGCGCAGCGGCTACTACCCGGCCCTCGTGGCCGAGGCGGTGGAGGCTGCCGTGGGTGGTGAGCCGATCCGGTCGTACCTGGTCCACCAGGAGACGACGTTCGACCAGAACGAGGTGCGGCGGCACGTGACCGTGCTCGTCCTCACCGGCAACCGCTTCATCGTCAGCCACACCGACGAGCAGGCCGCCGACAGCACCTCCCCGACGCCGTACGCCACCACCTCGACGGAGTCCGTCAAGCTCGGCCGGATCTCGTCGGTCGTGGTCAGCCGGGTGGTCGCCAACCCGGAGCAGTACACGCCGGGAACCCTGCCCCGGGAGATCGTGCTGACCATCGGCTGGGGCGCCGTCTCCCGGATCGACCTGGAGCCCGCCGCCTGCGGCGACCCCAACTGCGACGCCGACCACGGCTACACCGGCAGCTCCACGGCGGACGACCTCAGCCTGCGCGTGAGCGAGGCCGGGGACGGCCCGGAGACGGTGCGCCAGGCGCTCGCCTTCGCGCAGGCGATCTCCGAGGCGACCGCGGACGTCACACGCTGATGGCGTACGCCGCCTGGGACCATCCGGAACCCCTCGCCCTCGGCTCCGCTCCGCTGCCCGAGTACGGCAGCGGCTCCCTCGCCGACCTCCTGCCCACCCTGGCCGCCGGGATGGCCGTACCCGGAATGACCGCGTCGATCGCGGAGCTCACCCCGGCGGACCGCAACTGTGTCTTCCTGATCGACGGGCTGGGCTGGGAGCAGATCAAGGCCCACCCCGCCGAGGCGCCCTACCTGACCTCGCTGCTCGGCAGCTCGCGCGGGGGCACGGCACGGCCGATCACCGCAGGCTACCCGGCGACCACCGCGACCTCCCTCGCCTCCGTCGGTACCGGTCTGCCGCCCGGCGCGCACGGTCTGCCCGGCTACACGGTCCGCAACCCGTCGACCCGTGAGCTGATGAACCAGCTCCGCTGGCAGCCCTGGACCGACCCGGCCGCCTGGCAGCCGTACCCCACCGTCTTCCAGCTCGCCCAGGACGCCGGGGTGCACTGCGCCCAGGTGTCCTCGCCGACCTTCGAGCGCACCCCGCTCACCAAGGTCGCGCTCAGCGGCGGAACGTTTCACGGGCGGCTGACCGGCGAGGAGCGGATGGACCTCGCGGCGGAGCAGCTCGGCGCCGCCGACCGGTCCCTCGTGTACACGTACTACGCCGAACTGGACGGCGCGGGCCACCGCTACGGCGTCGACTCCGACACCTGGCGGGGTCAGCTGATGCACGTCGACCGGCTGGTGCAGCGGCTCGCCGAACAACTGCCCCCGCGCAGCGCGCTCTACGTGACCGCCGACCACGGCATGGTCGACATCCCGTTCGACGAACAGCACCGCATCGACTTCGACGAGGACTGGGAGCTGCGGGCCGGGGTCGCGCTGCTCGGCGGCGAGGGCCGGGCCCGGCACGTGTACGCGGTGCCGGGCGCCGAGAACGACGTGCTGACCTGCTGGCGCGAGGTGCTCGGCGAGCAGTTCTGGGTGGCCTCGCGGGACGAGGCGATCACCGCCGGCTGGTTCGGCCCGCCGGCCAGGTTCGACGAGCGGGTGTACGAGCGGATCGGCGACGTCGTCGCGGCCGCGCACGACGACGTCCTGATCATCGCCTCCGAGCGGGAGCCCAAGGAGTCGGCGATGGTCGGCAACCACGGTTCGATGACCCCCGCCGAGCAGCTCGTGCCGCTGCTCGAAGTACGCTCCTGACGCCCCCTGACCGAAACTCGCCGAAAGGTGCTCAACTCCCCATGCCCGAGCTGGTGTTCTTCTCCGGAACGATGGACTGCGGGAAGTCGACGCTGGCTCTGCAGATCGAGCACAACCGATCGGCGCGCGGCCTCGTCGGCATGATCTTCAGCCGTGACGATCGCGCGGGCCACGGCAAGCTCTCCTCCCGCCTCGGACTGGTCACCGACGCCGTGGAGGTCGAGGACGAGCAGGACCTGTACGCCTACCTGGTCGACCATCTCTCCCAGGGCGGCCGGGCCGACTACGTCATCGCCGACGAGGCGCAGTTCCTGGGACCGGAGCAGATCGACCAGCTCGCGCGCGTGGTCGACGATCTCGGTCTCGACGTCTACGCGTTCGGTATCACCACCGACTTCCGTTCCAAGCTGTTCCCCGGCTCCCAGCGGCTGGTGGAGCTGGCCGACCGCGTCGAGGTTCTCCAGGTCGAGGCGCTGTGCTGGTGCGGCGCCCGCGCCACCCACAACGCCCGCACGGTCGGCGGCGAGATGGTCGTCGAGGGCGCCCAGGTTGTCGTGGGGGACGTCAACGAGGCGGCCGGGAAGGTGGGTTACGAAGTGCTCTGCCGACGCCACCACCGGCGCCGGATGACCGCCGCGTCGGCCCGCGCGGCGGCCCTGTCCCCGGACGTGCTCCCGGTCACCACGTAGGACGCCGGTACCGGCCCGTCACCGCGGGTCCTCGATCAGCGAGAAGACCGCGCCCTCCGGATCGGCCACCGTGGCGACCCGGCCGTGCGCGCTGTCCCGGGCCGGCTTCAGGACCTGCCCGCCCAGCTCGGCGACCGCACGCAGGGTCGTGTCAAGGTCGGCCACCTGGAAGTACGTCAGCCAGTGCGGTCCCCGGTCCCGGGGCAGCGAGAGGCCGACGCCGTGGATGCCGGCCACCGGGCGGCCCCCCACGTGCAGGGTCACGTAGTCGAAGTCGGCGGACACCACCGGCTCCTCCTCGTAGCCGAACACCGTCTCGTAGAACTTGGCGACGCTCGACGTCTCGAAGGTGAGCAGCTCGTCCCAGACCGGTGTGCCCGGAACCCCGGTCAGGGAGGTGAGGAGGTGGGCCGAGGCCTGCCAGATGCCGAACACCGCGCCCGAGGGGTCACTGGCGATGGCCATCCGCCCGGCCTCGGCCGCGTCGAGCGGACCGACTCCCACCGTGCCCCCGCACAGCCGGGCCGTCTCCGCCGTCAGATCCACGTCGTGCGAGGCGAAGTACGGCGTCCAGGCGATCGGCAGCCGCAGGTCCGGCGGCAGCTGACCGATGCCCGCGACCTCCCGCCCGTCGAGCAGGGCCCGGACGTAGGGGCCGAGCTGCT
Organism: Streptomyces sp. NPDC020958; assembly: GCF_055562175.1. Taxonomy (NCBI): domain Bacteria; kingdom Bacillati; phylum Actinomycetota; class Actinomycetes; order Kitasatosporales; family Streptomycetaceae; genus Streptomyces; species Streptomyces sp. NPDC020958. The sequence continues at coordinate 129,973 of NZ_JBVHFU010000003.1, forward strand.
GCGGGCCGGGCTCGAACTCCCAGCCGAACAGCGCTCCGTAGAACTCCTCGGTCGTGGTCAAGCCGTGCACCATCAGACTCACCCAGCAGGGGGTGCCGGGCGCGCGCCGAGCGTGCGTGCCGTTCGGGCCGGCCGATCCCCGTACCTCGGTCATCGTCACTCTCTCCTCGGCCCCTCGCGGTGGCCGTGTCGCTTCCGTTCCGCGGACGGGTCGCACCCCGACCGCGGACACGCCCCGTACCGATGCCCGCACCGTCCGTGGCGGCCTGTGGCCACGGCTGTGGGGCGGCCTCGCCGCGGGGATGCCTCGTCTGCCGCTTCCCGCCCGTCCCGGTCGATCGCCGGGGGGCGTCCATCTGCTGTACAGCATGTGCCCGATCCCGTACACCAGGTGATCGAGCCTGCCCGGCCGAGCAGAGTAGTCGTACCTGGACGCGGCGGCCACCCCTGGCGTAAGGATGGGGCCATGGAAGCCATCATCACCGCAACCGAACTCGCCGACGCTCTGACCGGGCCGAACCCGCCCGTCCTGCTGGACGTCCGCTGGCAGCTGACCTCGCCCGGCGCACCGCCGTTCGACGGCCGGGCCGCGTACGCGGAAGGCCACCTGCCGGGCGCGGTCTTCGTGGACCTGGACGGGGAACTCGCCTCCGCGCCCGGCGAGAACGGCCGGCACCCGCTGCCCGACCTGGCCGTCTTCGGCGCGGCGATGCGCCGCGCGGGCGTCTCGGCGGGCCGCCCGGTCGTCGTCTACGACGGGGGGCCGGGCTGGGCGGCCGCGCGCGCCTGGTGGCTGCTGCGCTGGACGGGTCACCCGGACGTGCGGGTCCTCGACGGCGGGTTGCCGTCCTGGGAGGGCGCTCTTTCGACCGACGCGGTCACGCCGGTCCAGGGTGACTTCGAACCGGCGCCCGACGCGGCCGGGTTGCTCGACGCCGACGGGGCGGCGGCGCTGGCTCGCTCGGGTGTGCTGCTCGACGCCCGCGCGGGGGAGCGGTACCGGGGTGAGGTGGAGCCGATCGACCGGGTCGGCGGGCACATCCCGGGCGCCGTGTCGGCGCCCACCGCCGAGAACGTCGGCCCGGACGGCCGGTTCCTGCCCGCCGCCGAACTCCAGGGCCGGTTCAAGGGCTTGGGCGCCACGCAGGGGGCGGCGGTCGGCGTGTACTGCGGTTCGGGCGTCTCCGGCGCCCACGAGGTGCTCGCGCTGGCCGTCGCGGGCATCCCGGCGGCGCTGTACGTCGGTTCGTGGTCGGAGTGGACCGCCGACCCGTCCCGTCCGGTCGTGGTCGGCCCCGACCCGCAGTAGGGCGACGGGAAAGCGGGGGGCACGCGCGCGTGCCCCCCGCTTTCATACGGTCGTAAGACCTGTTCTCGCCCTCGCGCCTACTCCTGCTTCTTGCGGCGCGTGCCGAAGACGATCTCGTCCCAGCTCGGCACGGCGGCCCGGCGGCCCGGGCGGACGCCGTCGGCCTCGGCCTGACGGTCGGTGGCACCGACCAGCCGGTCGCGGTGGCTGCCGACCGAGCGGGGCATGAGGACGTCGGCGTAGGCGGAGCCGGCCGAGGCCGCGGGGGCCGGCGGCTCCTCGGCCACCGGTTCCTCGACGGCCTCCTCCAGCGGCTCCACCGGGCGCTCCGGGACCACCAGGTCACCCCGGAAGCTCGGTACCGCCTCCAGCAGGCTGGTCAGCGAGTCGCGTTCACCGGCCGTCTCCTCGACCGGCTCGGCCGCCGCGGGCAGGCTCGGCCGCTCGCGGTCACCGGGACGGTCCAGCGGTCGGTCGCGCGGCAGCCGTGCGATCCGGGGCACGAACGGAAAGCTGGGCTCCGGAACGGCGAGGTCGTCGGACTCGCCGATCAGTGAGCGGGCCTCGTCGTCGACCGCCTGCACGAGCCGCCGGGGCGGGTCGTAGGTCCAGCTCGCCGAGTGCGGTTCACTCGCGACCCGGTAGACGAGGAGGACCTCCCAGGTGCCGTCGTCGCGGCGCCAGGAGTCCCACTGCACGGTGTCCTTGTCGGCACCGCGCAGCACCAGCCGTTCCTGTACGGCCTCGCCGAGCAGCGGACCGGAGTTCTCACCGGGCCGGCGGACGGGCGTCTTGCGCGCCCGCTCGGCCATGAAGGCGCGCTCGGCCAGTACCGGACCCTCGAAGCGCCGCACCCGGTCGACGGGGATCCCGGCGAGCTGCGCGACCTCTTCCGCCGTCGCGCCCGCACGTATCCGCGCCTGGATGTCTCGGGGCCGCAGATGGCTCTCGACCTCGATCTCGATCTGCCCGAGCCGGGGCCGGTCGCCGCGTACGGCGGCACGGAGCCGTTCGTCGATCGGAAGGGTGTACTCCGTAGAGTCGGCAGCCTTGAGCACCAGCCGTGTGCCGTCATTGGAGACGGCCACGACACGCAGTTCGGGCATGGGGACCTCCCGGGTGGTGCCTGCCGACGTCACGTGCGTCGCTGCTTCCGCTAGTCGAGTGTGGCCTGCCCGGGTGCAGCCTGCCACAACCTTGCCGAGTTGCCCGGCGTGTCGGGCGCAGGCCCTGGAACGCCGTTATGGCACGGTTACCTATTCGCAACGCTAAGTGACCAACTCCGTCACCCTGTGCAACGAGCCCCCCTCCCGGTGGTCCTGCAAGGCCCCGGACACCCTGGCGGGAGACCGGACCCAGGGCTCGCAACAGTACTCCATTCGGGCCACGTGCGTGGATTGGCGCGCCGCCGAACTTCTTGCAACAACCGCTCTCTCACCCTCGGTTGCCCGGTTCCGGGGATCTTGAACGTGGCGTAGTTCACCCAATCCACAGAAACGGAACCAATGGTTTCGTCCGTACGTCCTTTTCTTGTGCAGTCGGTCGAACAAGCAGGGGAAGGGCAGGCAAGGTTCAGGAATGCGTGAAAGGCCCGGTTCCGGTGTCGAGACCAGTACGGGGGAGGAGGTGACGGGACGTCCGAAGCGGATCGAACTCAGCGTGCCCCAGGTCGCGGGCAGTGCGGTGGCCGCCGTGGTGGCCGCCAAACTCGCGTCCTCCTTCGGGGTGTACGGCACGATCCTCGGTGCCGGCGTCGTGAGCGTGATCGCCACCTGCGGCGGCACCCTGTTCCAGCACTTCTTCCAGCGCACCGGGCAGCAGTTCCGCGACGCGACCGGGCCCGCCAGGCAACGGGACCCGGAGCCCGCGGCGCCCGGCGCGTTCACCGAGGGCACCGTCTACCGCGCCCGGGTGCGGACCTGGCGCCGTCCGCTGGTCGCGGCCGCGCTGGTGTTCGCCGTGACCTTGGCCGGCATCACCACCTGTGAACTGGTCTCCGGCGGCAGCTTCAGCGGCGGCTCCGGTACGACGGTCAGCGGCGCCGTCACCGGCGGGACCAGGCCGTCCGGGGCGTCGGGATCCTCGCGCACCCCGGCCTCGTCCGCCCCGAAGTCCGGGCAGGGCAGCACCGCTTCGCCGGGTCCCTCGCCCTCGTCCCCGGCGCCGGACGGGTCTTCGAAGAGCCCGGACCAAACGCCCGCCGGCGCCGGGACCACGACACCGGCGCCCGTCACGAGCGGGGACCCGAACGCGACTCCCGCGCCCACCGGTTCCCCGGCTACTGCCCCAGGATCCTCCGCAGATAGTCGTTCTGGAACAGCCGGTCCGGGTCGAGCCGGTCCCGCAGCGCCGTGAACTCACCGAAGCGGGGATAGACCTCCGCGAAGTAGTCCGCGTCGCGGGTGTGCACCTTGCCCCAGTGGGGACGCCCCTCGTGCGCGGTGAAGATCCGCTCGGCGACCGTGAAGTACGCCTGGTAGGGGGTGCCCCGGAACATGTGTACGGCGATGTAGGCGCTGTCGCGGGCGGAGGCGGTGGACAGCGCGATGTCGTCGGCGGGGGCGGTGCGGACCTCGACCGGGAAGTTGACCCTGAGACCGGAACGGTCGACGGCCGCCTTCAGTTCCCGCAGCGTGTCCACCAGCGCCTCACGCGGAACGGCGTACTCCATCTCCACGAAGCGCACCCGGCGCGGGGATGTGAAGACCTTGTAGGGAATGTCCGTGTAGGTCCGCGCGGACAGTGCCCTGCTGGAGATCCGGGCGATGGCGGGCACCACGGCGGGGGCCGCGCGGCCGACCAACTGAGCGGCGTGGAAGACGCCGTTGGAGAGGAACTCGTCCTCGAACCAGCCGGCGAACTGCCCCACCGGCTGCGGCGGGCCCGCGCTGCGGTTGTTGCGCTTGGTGTTGGTGTTGCCGGTGTGCGGGAACCAGTAGAACTCGAAGTGCTCGTTCTCGGTGCGGAGCTGGTCGAACTCGGCGAGGACGCGGTCCAGGGGCATCGGCTCCTCGCGCGCGGTGAGCAGGAAGACCGGCTCCACGGCGAAGGTGATCGCGGTGACGATGCCGAGGGCGCCCAGGCCGATCCGGGCGGCCGCGAAGACCTCCGGATTCTCCTTCTCGGAGCAGGTGAGCACGGAGCCGTCGGCGGTCACCAGTTCGAGTTCCCTGATCTGGGCGGCGAGCGAGGCGGACTCCCGGCCGGTGCCGTGGGTGCCGGTGCTGGTGGCCCCGGAGACCGTCTGCTCCATGATGTCGCCCATGTTGGTCAGCGACAGTCCCTCACGGGCCAGGGCCACATTGAGCCTCTTGAGCGGGGTGCCGGCCTCGACCGTGACGGTCATCGCCTTGCGGTCGATGGTGCGGATGCCCGTCAACAGCTGAGGGCGGATCGAGACACCGTCGGTCGCGGCGATCGCGGTGAAGGAGTGGCCGCTGCCCACCGCCTTCACCTTCAGGCCCTCCTGTGCCGCCTGCCGCACGGCCGCGGCCAGCTCGTCGACGGAGGCGGGCGTGACCTCCCGCGCGGGGCGAACGGTGACGTTCCCGCCCCAGTTACGCCACGTGCCGCTCCTGCCGCTCGCTGTACTGCTCAACGGTGCCTCCCCGACGCGTGACCGGCCTGTCGAGCCGGCGGTACCCGAGGAAACCGACCGCGACCGCGACGGCCCCGGACACGGCCGGGACCCCGTACCCCGCACGGGCGCCGGCCGCGTCGATCACCCAGCCGGCGACCGAGGAGCCGAGCGCGACCCCGACCGCGAGGCCGGTGCTCACCCAGGTCATGCCCTCGGTGAGCTTCGCGCGAGGTACGTGCTCTTCGATGAGGGACATCGTCGTGATCATCGTCGGTGCGATGGACAGGCCCGAAACGAACAGCGCCACGGCCAGAAGCGGCAAGTTTCCGACCAGTAGGAGGGGGATCATACTCACGGCCATCGCACATATGCCCAGCAGCCACCTGCGTTCCGGCCTGCCCGCGAACCGCATCAGGCCGAAGACCGCCCCGGCCGCGCAGGAACCGGCCGCGTACAGGGCCAGGACCACGCTGGAAGCGCCCTTGTGGCCGCGTTCGTCGGCGAAGGCGACGGTCACCACGTCCACCGCCCCGAAGATCGCCCCGGTGGCCACGAAGGTCGCCACCAGCACCTGGAGGCCGGACACGCGCAGCGCCGAACCGCCGCCGTCGTGCTCGCGCGGGTGCGGCTGCGGTTCGGTGGCCCGCTGGGCGGTCAGCCAGAAGACGCCGGCCGCCAGGAAGCAGGCGGCCAGCAGCGGTCCCGCCTCCGGGAACCAGGCCGTGGACAGACCGATGGAGATGATCGGCCCGAAGATGAAGCAGACCTCGTCGACGACGGACTCGAACGAGTAGGCGGTGTGCAGCTGCGGGGTGCCCCGGTACAGGACCGCCCAGCGGGCCCGGATCATCGCGCCCAGGCTCGGCACCGCGCCGATCCCGGCGGCGCACACGAACAGCGCCCAGTCCGGCCACCCGTAGTGCGCGGCGAACAGCAGCCCGGCCGCCGCCGCGAGCGCGAGCAGCGTCGCGGGGCGCAGCACCCGGCGCTGGCCGTACTGGTCGACCAGCCGGGACACCTGCGGGCCGATCGCGGCGGCGGACAGCGCGATGGTCGCGGAGAGCGCGCCCGCGAGGCCGTACCGCCCGCTGAGCTGGGAGACCATCGTGACCACGCCGATGCCCATCATGGACAACGGCATCCGGCCGACGAAGCCCGCGGCGGAGAAGCCCTTCGTGCCGGGTGCGGCGAACAGGGCGCGATAAGGGCTGGGCACGGGGACTCCGACGGCTGGGTAAGGCGTGACTGCGGCTGATACAGCTTACGAGTGGGAGCGCCCCGACGCACCCGGTCGGCGTCCGGGATAAAGCTCCCGAATCCGACTCTTCACCCTCCTGTTTCCGGGTCGTCAGTGCCGGGTGGCAGGATCGGCTCATGTCAGACGCGCTCGATGCCACCCCCTACGACGCCCTGCTCCTGCTCTCCTTCGGCGGCCCGGAAGGCCCGGACGACGTGGTCCCGTTCCTGGAGAACGTGACCCGCGGGCGCGGTATCCCGAAGGAACGCCTCAAGGAGGTCGGGCAGCACTACTTCCTGTTCGGCGGAGTCAGCCCGATCAACGACCAGAACCGCGCCCTGCTGGACGCCCTGCGCAAGGACTTCGCCGAGCACGGCCTGGACCTGCCGATCTACTGGGGCAACCGCAACTGGGCGCCGTACCTCACGGACACCCTGCGCGAGATGGTCGCCGACGGCCGCCGGCGCATCCTGGTGCTCGCCACCAGCGCCTATGCCTCCTACTCGGGCTGCCGCCAGTACCGCGAGAACCTCGCCGACTCGCTGGCCGCGCTGGAGGCCGAGGGCCTGGAACTGCCGAGGATCGACAAGCTGCGGCACTACTTCAACCACCCCGGCTTCCTCGCCCCGATGATCGACGGGGTGCTCGCCTCGCTCGCCGAGCTGCCCGAGGACGTCCGTGCGGGCGCCCACATCGCGTTCACCACCCACTCCATCCCGACCGCGTCCGCGGACACCTCCGGCCCCGTCGAGGCGCACGGCGAGGGCGGCGCGTACGTCGAGGAGCACCTGGACGTGGCCGAGGTGATCGCCGACGCCGTCCGCGAGCGCACCGGCGTCGACCACCCCTGGCGGCTCGTCTACCAGTCCCGCTCGGGCGCCCCGACCATCCCGTGGCTGGAGCCCGACATCTGCGAACACCTGGAGGAGCTGCACGGCGCGGGCGTCCCCGCCGTCGTCATGGCCCCCATCGGCTTCGTCTCCGACCACATGGAGGTCCTCTACGACCTCGACACGGAGGCCACGGCCAAGGCCGCGGAGCTGGGCCTGCCGGTACGGCGCTCCGCGACCGTCGGCGACGACCCGCGGTTCGCCGCCGCGATCCGTGACCTCGTGGTGGAGCGCGCGGCCACGGAGCGCGGCCGGGAGGTCACGCGGTGCGCCCTGGGCGCGCTCGGCGCGAGCCACGACCTCTGCCCGGTCGGCTGCTGCCCCGCCCGCGCTCCCCGGCCGGCCGCCGCGGGCGCCGACAGCCCCTACGCGTGAGGAGCCCCGTGACCGACGCCCCGTACTCGGACCTGCTGGACCTCGCCCGGGAGGCGGCCGCCCGCGCGGGCGAGCTGCTGCGGGACGGCCGCCCGGCCGACCTGTCCGTGGCCCGTACGAAGTCCAGCCCGATCGACGTCGTGACCGAGATGGACATCGCGGCCGAGAAGCTCATCACCGACCTGATCTCCGCCCACCGGCCCGACGACGGCTTCCTCGGCGAGGAGGGCGCGTCGACGCCGGGCACGAGCGGGGTCCGCTGGGTGATCGACCCGCTCGACGGCACGGTCAACTATCTGTACGGCCTGCCGACCTGGGCGGTGTCCATCGCCGCCGAGCAGGACGGGGAGACCGTGGTCGGGGTCGTGGCGGCGCCGATGCGGGGCGAGACGTACCACGCGGTGCGCGGCGGCGGGGCCTGGGCGACCGGGGCGTGGCGGGGCGAGCGGGCGCTGGCCTGCCGGCCGGCCGCGCCGCTGGCCGAGGCCCTGGTCTCCACGGGCTTCAACTACGTGACGGACGTCCGCACCCACCAGGCCGAGGTCGCCGCCCGGCTGATCCCGCTGCTGCGCGACATACGCCGCGGCGGTTCGGCGGCGATCGACCTGTGCGATCTGGCCTGCGGCAGGCTGGACGGGTACTTCGAGCGCGGCCTGAACGCGTGGGACTGGGGCGCGGGCGACCTGATCGCGCGGGAGGCCGGTGCCCTGACGGGTGGCCGCCCCGGAGAACGCCCCTCCCGGGACCTGACGGTCGCGGGCACCCCCGGGGTCTTCGAGCCCCTCCAGCGTCTCCTGGAGGACTTCGGGGCCTGGCACGACTGAGGCCCGTCCCGGACGCGGACCGATCCTGGGAAGATCTTCGCCACGGCGGCCGGACTGGAATCGAACGCCGATGCGCGGGTAGGAGATCACGTACGAGCAGGGCCCCGGCGCTGGATTCGCCGGGGCCCTGCTCGTGTGCCGGTGTGCTGCTGCTGCGGGACTGTCAGACGCTGGTCGCGCCGACTTCCACACCGTGTTCGGCGGCGAGGCGGCGCAGGTCGTCGAGCTCGGCCTGCTCCACTTCGACGAGGAAGTCGTCGCCCTCGTCACGAGCCCGGGTGATGTCGGACTCGGTCGCCTTTATGCGCTGCAGAAGTCCTGTCGTGAATGCGTCCATGCTGCGCCCCCTCGTCCTGGGTCGTGGGTCGGTGGCACGGGGAAGTGCCGGTCGGGAAGGGACGATCACGTCTTGGCGGGTGCCCAGCGCTGCCCTGCTGGGCGGCGACGGTGCCGGACACCCCCGTCGTCCACTCTGCTGTAGCGGCGACGTACGTACCGCATGGTGCTGCGGCACATGCAGAGCGTGATCGCGGGGTGTACATGCGGTCCTCCCCCCGCTCCCCTCCGTGGAAACCTCAACCGCAGGAGAAAATCTGGCATTCCCGCCCCGCGGCATCCGATCCGACGGTCCCGGCCCCCGTCTTACTGCCGACTTATGGCCGAAAAGGGCAGGATGGAGGCACCACACCCCATGCAGACCCCCGCCCGGGTGCGCCTGGTGCGCGCTACGCGGGTGGACAGAGGAAGGACAAGCGACGTGCGCGTACTCGTCGTCGAGGACGAGCAACTGCTCGCCGATGCGGTGGCCACCGGACTGCGCCGGGAGGCCATGGCCGTCGACGTCGTGTACGACGGTGCGGCCGCCCTGGAGCGCATCGGCGTCAACGACTACGACGTGGTCGTCCTCGACCGGGACCTCCCCCTCGTGCACGGCGACGACGTCTGCCGCAAGATCGTCGAACTCGGCATGCCCACGCGCGTGCTCATGCTCACCGCGTCCGGCGACGTCAGCGACCGCGTCGAGGGCCTCGAGATCGGCGCCGACGACTACCTCCCCAAGCCCTTCGCGTTCAGCGAGCTCATCGCCCGCGTGCGCGCCCTCGGCCGGCGTACCAGCGTGCCGCTGCCGCCCGTCCTGGAGCGCGCCGGCATCAAGCTCGACCCGAACCGCCGCGAGGTCTTCCGGGACGGCAAGGAGGTCCAGCTCGCTCCCAAGGAGTTCGCCGTCCTGGAGGTGCTGATGCGCAGCGAGGGCGCGGTGGTCAGCGCCGAGCAGCTCCTGGAGAAGGCCTGGGACGAGAACACCGACCCCTTCACCAACGTGGTGCGCGTGACCGTGATGACCCTGCGCCGCAAGCTCGGCGAGCCCCCTGTGATCGTCACCGTCCCCGGCTCGGGTTACCGGATCTGATGAACGTGGCGACCACTCCCGCACCCCCGCAGGCCCCCCCGAAGCCCACCTGGGACCCCAGGAGACCCCAGCCGGTCTTCCCGTGGCTGCGCCCGACCATCCGGATACGGCTCACCCTGCTGTACGGCGGCATGTTCCTGATCGCCGGCATCCTGCTGCTGTCGATCATCTACCTGCTCGCCGCGCAGGCGATCAGCACCGGCAACCAGCCGCTGTTCAAGATCGTCGGCTACGACAAGCTGTCGGTCTCCAGCGACAACTGCCCCGCGATCAACATGGCCGGCTCCAGCTCCCTGTCGCTGGGGGACTTCAACAGCGCGATCGCCCAGTGCGTGGACCACCAGCGGCAGGCGGCCCTGGACAACCTGCTCAGCCGCTCGCTGCTCGCCCTGCTGGGCCTCGCCGTGATCGCCTTCGCGTTCGGCTACGCGATGGCCGGCCGCGTGCTGTCCCCGCTCGGCCGGATCACCCGGACCGCCCGCGCGGTGGCCGGCTCGGACCTGTCCCGCCGGATCGAGCTGGACGGCCCCGACGACGAGCTGAAGGAACTCGCGGACACCTTCGACGACATGCTGGAGCGATTGCAGCGGGCCTTCACCGCCCAGCAGCGCTTCGTCGGCAACGCCTCGCACGAACTGCGCACACCCCTGGCGATCAACCGGACGCTCCTTGAGGTGCACCTCTCCGACCCTGGCGTCCCCGTGGAGCTCCAGCAGCTCGGCAAGACGCTGCTGGCCACCAACGAGCGCAGTGAGCAGCTCGTGGAGGGCCTGCTGCTGCTCGCCCGCAGCGACAACCAGATCGTCGAGCGCAAACCCGTCGACCTGGCCGAGGTGGCCACCCAGGCCGTCGACCAGGTGCACGCCGAGGCGGAGGCCAAGGGAGTGACGATCAGGGGCGTACGGAAACCGGCCGTGGTCCAGGGCAACGGCGTGCTGCTGGAGCGGATCGCCCTGAACCTGCTGCAGAACGCGGTGCGCTACAACGTGCCCGAGGACGGTTGGGTCGAGGTCACCACCGACGTGCAGCACGGCCAGGCGGTACTCTCCGTGTCGAACACCGGTCCGGTGGTGCCGGCGTACGAGATCGACAACCTCTTCGAGCCCTTCAGGCGGCTCCGTACCGAGCGCACGGGCAGCGACAAGGGCGTCGGCCTCGGCCTGTCCATCGTCCGCTCCGTGGCGCGGGCGCACGGCGGTCACATCGCCGCCCAGCCCCGCGAGGGCGGAGGGCTCGTGATGAGGGTCACGCTGCCCGTCTGATGGCGTTACAAGATCGCGACACACGCGAGGGATGTTCGCTTTGCGCTGAATTTTCGGACGGCGTGGCGCGTCGCCGTGTGTGTGATCGATCACAGGGGCGGATTTCCGGTCATCTACTCTCAGTGATCATGGCCGGGGGAATAAAGGCGGGAAAATCCCTGTTTTCAGGGGTCTTGATCACGGGAAGTACAGGGTGAGGCGCCTTTGAGGTGTCTCATGAGGACCGTGTACGGTCCCCATCGCCATTCAACCTGATCACTCTTGAGGGGTCCGGTTGGGTGTCGATTGAGTAACAGACCTTGATGTGAGGCAAAATCTCCGCCTCGGGTCGGGCACAAGTCCGGCCTCTCACGCGTTACGTGCGCTGGAGACACCGCAGACACCCAGAGGGGGAGAGCGACATGGCAACCGATTACGACACTCCACGCAAGACCGACGACGACGTCGACTCGGACAGCCTTGAAGAGCTGAAGGCCCGGAGGAACGACAAGTCGACGTCCTCGGTGGACGTCGACGAGTTCGAGGCCGCGGAAGGCCTCGAACTTCCCGGCGCGGACCTCTCGAACGAGGAACTGGCCGTCCGGGTGCTGCCCAAGCAGCAGGACGAGTTCACCTGCATGAGCTGCTTCCTGGTGCACCACCGCAGCCAGCTGGCCCGCGAGAAGAACGGTCAGCCGATCTGCCGCGACTGCGACTGAGAGCGGGTCGGGCATGACTGGCTCGACCCCACCTCGGAAGCGCCGTTTCCCTCTACGGGGAGCGGACTCGGGGCCGTCCGACGGCCCACGCGCGCGTGACGTCGAGCGGGGCTCGTCCGATCCGGGAGCCTCGCTCGAACCGGCGGCCGACCGGGGTGACCTCCCGGCGCCGTCGGAGCAGCCCGCGCCCGTCGCCAGGCGACGGGCCGCGGTCATCCGCGGCAGGGCCGTGGAGATGGCCCGGGAAGGGGCCCGTAAGGGCGGCAGCCGGGCGAAGGCGGGGCTGGCGTACCTGGCGGACCGGATCATCGAGATCGCCCCGCGTGTCCCCGTACGTGACCTCGCGACCCTGCGCCGGCAGTTCCCGGGCCTCGGGCCCGAGCAGCTCGCCGACAAGCTGGTGGCAGGCGCCGCTGGCGCGACCTCGGCGGTCGGGGCCGGGGTCGGTGCGGCGGCGATGCTGCCGGTGCCGCCTGCGATGCCGACCGAACTGGCCGCGGAGATCACCGGCGTCGCGGCGATCGAGCTCAAGCTGATCGCCGAACTCCACGAGGTGTACGGCGTGCGGCCGCCGGGGAACCTGAAGGCCCGCAGCACCGCGTATCTGTCCTCCTGGTCGGGGGAGCGCGGGATCGACGTGATGAGACCGTCGTCGGTCAACAACGCCCTCGGCGGGCAGATGAAGCGCGAACTGCGCCAGCAGATCATGAAGCGGATGGTCCGGGACCTGCCCAACCTGATGCCGTTCATGGTCGGCGCCGCGGTCGGTGCGGTCATGAACCGCCGGGACACCAGGAAGCTCGCGGCGCGGATCCGCAGAGACCTGAGGAAGATCCAGGTGCCCTGGGAGGAACTGCCGGAGCTGCCGCCGCTGGAGAAGCCGGCCGAGCCGCTGCCGATCGCCGAGCTGCCGGAGGACTTCGGCGCCTGACGCCCGCCCCGGGCCCGTCACACCCGTCACACCTGCGTGGTCCTCACGCCTGCGCGGTCTTCGCCGCCTCGATCGCCGCCGCCAGGGCCTCCGGCTGCCTCGTCGACAGGTACAGGTAGGGCGTCGGGTCCTGCGGGTCCGTGACCTCCACGCGCAGCGCCGTCGGGATGTAGGCGCGCAGCAGCAGGAACGCGCGCACGTCGGCTTTGTAGGTGCGCCAGGCGCGCGTCTCCTCGGGGTCGAGGACGTGCGCCTCGCCAAGGGCCGACACCGGGATCTTCGCCTCGCCCGCGATCAGCGAGTCGCCCACCACCCGGATCCGCTGGGAGCCGTACGAGCTGGCCACCACCGCTGCCGCCGCCGTGCCGCCGGCCAGGCCGCCGAGCGCCGGCAGCGTGCCGAAGGGCAGCAGTATCAGGGCGAAGGAGACACCGACCAGAAAACTGATGAACCACCACGACCGCGGGGCGGTGAGGCGTTCTTCGTACGGGGTGGCGGAAAGCTGCATGGAGCAAGCTTGGCACGGTGTCCGGATTCCCCGGACGCGCGGGTAAGGTCTGCGGCTGTGAGTGGTAGTTCCGCAGCTCTTCAGCCTCCCGCCAGTGCCCGGAAACCGGAGCGGCATCCCGATGCGCCCGCGCCCGGCGAGCTCATCGGCGCACACTACGAACACTGTTTCGGATGTGGGCACGGGCAGGCGCACGGGCTGCACCTGGAGGCACGGGCCGGCGAGGGGGTCTCGCTGACCGCCGAGTTCACCGTGCGCCCCGCTCACCAGGGCGCCCCGGGTCTCGCGCACGGCGGGGTGCTCGCCACCGCCCTCGACGAGACGCTCGGCTCGCTGAACTGGCTGCTGCGCAGGACCGCTGTCACCGGACGCCTGGAGACCGACTTCGTACGGCCGGTGCCCGTGGGCACCACGCTCCACCTGGCGGCCGAGGTCGTCGCCGTGGCCGGCCGGAAGATCTACTCGACCGCCACCGGCCGCATGGGCGGCCCCCACGGGCCCGTCGCCGTCCGCGCCGACGCCCTCTTCGTCGAGGTCCCCCTCGCGCACTTCACCGACCACGGCCGGCCGGAGGAGATCCAGGCCGCCATGAACGACCCGGACCGGACCCGGCGCGCCCGCGCCTTCGAGGTGAACCCGTGAGCCCCGCTCCCCTGAACGTCCTGCTGCGCCGTGTCGACCCCGACGTACCGCTCCCGGCGTACGAGCACCCGGGTGACGCGGGCGCCGATCTGCGCACCACCGAGGCGTGCGAGCTGGCGCCGGGTGAACGGGCCGTGCTGCCCACGGGGGTGTCGATCGCCCTCCCGGACGGGTACGCGGCCTTCGTGCATCCCCGTTCGGGGCTCGCCGCCCGGTGCGGTGTGGCCCTCGTGAATGCCCCGGGGACGATTGATGGCGGGTACCGTGGGGAGATCAAGGTGATCGTGGTGAATCTCGACCCGCGCGAGGCCGTGCGGTTCGAGCGCTTCGACCGGATCGCCCAACTGGTCGTCCAGCAGGTCGAGAGGGTCCGCTTCCAGGAGGTGGCGGAACTTCCCGACTCGGCGCGGGCCGAGGGGGGCTTCGGGTCCACCGGCGGTCATGCCGCGGTGGGCGACGTGAGCGGCACAAGCGGTCAGGCCGCCGAGGGCGGTCGGACGGGTGGGAATCGATACGCTTCGGTCGTATCCGACCGGGAAGGACAGTGACGTGTTCGGACGTCGCAACAAGAAGGGTGCCGCCGAGGACGCGGCCGGCGAGGCCGAGCAGGTCGTCGACAACGTCGACACCGAGGCGGACGAGGAAGAGGGCGAGCGCGAGCGCGTACGCCTGGAACCGGAGCCCCGGCCCGACGGGCCGTGGGACGCCAGTGAGGTGCGCGACCCCGGCGAGGGCCGGGTGGACCTCGGCGGTCTGTTCGTGCCCGGAGTGGACGGCATGGAGCTCCGGGTCGAGGTCGCGGGAGACGCGATCGTCGCGGCGACCGTCGTCCTGCGCGACAGCGCCGTCCAGTTGCAGGCCTTCGCCGCGCCCAAGCGCGAGGGCATCTGGGGCGAGGTGCGCGAGGAGATCGGCTCCGGCATCACCCAGCAGGGCGGCATCGTCGACGAGGTCGAGGGTCCGCTGGGCTGGGAGCTGCGGGCCCAGGTGCCGGTGCAGCTGCCGGACGGCACCAGTGGCTTCCAGGTCGTGCGGTTCGTGGGTGTGGACGGGCCGCGCTGGTTCCTGCGCGGGGTGATCTCGGGGCAGGGGGCGGTGCAGCCGCAGGCCGCCGGGCTCCTGGAGCAGATCTTCCGGGACACCGTGGTGGTCCGCGGCGAGGGCCCGATGGCGCCCCGCGACCCGATCGTCCTGAAGCTGCCGAACGACGCCCAGATGGTCCCCGAGGGCGTCCAGCAGGAGGAGTCCTCGCGCTTCTCCGGGGGCATGGGCCAGCTGCAGCGCGGACCGGAGATCACCGAGGTCCGCTAGGGGCCGCGCCCGACGGGACCGTTCGAGAGCCGCATCCTTCGGGGTGCGGCTCTTTTCGCGTCGGGCGCCCGTACGCGCGGCCATCAGGGTTCCGTCAAGGATGCCCCTGGCCCCCGCCTTCCGTCCGGCCCGCCGGGACCGTTGGCCGTAAGGTCGACGCTGCGTAGGCGGCAGTTACGGGAAGACAATGGGACCATGGCACGCGGCAAGCTTCGGATCTACCTCGGTGCGGCACCGGGCGTGGGCAAGACCTACGCCATGCTCTCCGAGGCGCACCGGCGCGTGGAGCGCGGCACCGACTGCGTGGTCGCCTTCGTCGAACACCACGGTCGCCCCCGCACCGAGGTGATGCTGCACGGCCTGGAGCAGGTTCCGCGCCGGGAACTGGAGTACCGCGGCGCCGCCTTCACCGAGATGGACGTGGACGCCGTGCTGCGCCGCGCCCCTGCGGTCGCCCTGGTGGACGAACTCGCCCACACCAACGTCCCCGGCTCCCGCAACGCCAAGCGCTGGCAGGACGTCGAGGAACTGCTCGCGGCCGGCGTCGACGTCGTCTCCACCGTCAACATCCAGCATCTGGAGTCGCTCGGCGACGTCGTCGAGGCCATCACGGGCGTACGCCAGCGCGAGACGGTGCCCGACGAGGTGGTACGGCGCGCGGACCAGATCGAACTGGTCGACATGTCACCCCAGGCACTGCGCCGGCGCATGGCACACGGCAACATCTACCAGCCGGACAAGGTCGACGCGGCCCTGTCCAACTACTTCCGGCCCGGCAACCTCACCGCCCTGCGCGAACTCGCCCTGCTGTGGGTCGCGGACCGGGCCGACGAGTACCTGAAGCAGTACCGCAGCGAGCACCAGGTGTCGGCGATCTGGGGCTCCCGGGAGCGGATCGTCGTCGGGCTCACCGGCGGCCCCGAGGGGCGCACGCTGATCCGGCGGGCCGCCCGGCTCGCCGAGAAGGGCGCCGGCGGCGAGGTGCTCGCCGTCTACATCTCCCGCAGCGACGGACTGACCTCGGCCTCCCCGAAGGAACTCGCCGTCCAGCGCACCCTCGTCGAGGACCTCGGCGGCACCTTCCACCACGTCGTCGGCGAGGACATCCCGGCCGCCCTCCTCGACTTCGCGCGCGGGGTCAACGCCACCCAGATCGTCCTCGGCTCGTCACGCCGCAAGGCCTGGCAGTACGTCCTCGGACCCGGCGTCGGCGCCACCGTCGCCCGGGAGTCGGGACCCGACCTGGACGTCCACATCGTCACCCACGGCGAGGCGGGCAAGGGCCGCGGGCTGCCGGTGGCCCGGGGCGCCCGGCTCGGGCGCGGCCGGATCATCGCGGGCTGGGTGGTCGGCCTGGCCGGCCCGGCCGTCATGGCGGTCCTGCTGAACACCGTCAACCTGGGCCTCGCCAACGACATGCTGCTGTTCCTGACCCTCACGGTCGCGGCGGCGCTGCTCGGCGGGCTCTTCCCGGCGCTGGCCTCGGCGGCCTTCGGCTCGCTGCTGCTCAACTACTTCTACACCCCGCCCCTGCACCGGCTGACCGTCGCCGACCCGAAGAACATCGTCGCCATAGTGATCTTCTTCGGGGTCGCGCTGTCGGTCGCCTCGGTCGTGGACCTGGCCGCCCGCCGCACCCACCAGGCCGCCCGGCTGCGCGCCGAGTCCGAGATCCTCTCCTTCCTCGCCGGCAACGTGCTGCGCGGCGAGACCAGCCTGGAGGAACTCCTCGAACGGGTCCGGGAGACCTTCGGCATGGAGTCCGCGGCCCTGCTGGAGCGGGCGGGCGACGTCGAGCCCTGGACCTGCGCCGGACGGGCCGGCTTCGGACCCGCCCTGGAGCGGCCCGAGGAGGCCGACGTCGACATGCCCGTGGGCGACCACATGGCCCTCGCGCTGACCGGCCGGGTGCTGCCCGCCGAGGACCGCAGGGTGCTCGCCGCCTTCGCCGCCCAGGCAGCCGTCGTCCTGGACCGCAGGCGCCTCCAGGAGGAGGCCGAACAGGCCCGCGCGCTCGCCGAGGGCAACCGGATCCGCACCGCGCTGCTGGCCGCCGTCAGCCACGACCTGCGCACGCCGCTGGCCGCGATCAAGGCGGCGGTCACCTCGCTCCGCTCGGACGACGTGGCCTGGTCCGAGGAGGACCGGGCGGAGCTCCTCGAAGCCATCGAGGAGGGCGCCGACCGGCTCGACCACCTCGTCGGCAACCTGCTCGACATGTCCCGCCTGCAGACCGGCACCGTCACCGCGATCGTCCGTGAGATCGACCTCGACGAGGTGGTCCCGATGGCGCTGGTCGGCGTCCCCGAGGGCAGCGTGGACCTGGACGTGCCCGAGACCCTGCCGATGGTCGAGGCCGACGCCGGGCTGCTGGAGCGGTCGGTGGCCAACCTGGTCGAGAACGCCGTCAAGTACAGCCCGCACGACCGGCCCGTGCTCGTCTCCGCCAGTCCCCTCGCGAACCGCGTGGAGGTGCGGATCGTGGACCGCGGGCCCGGCGTGCCCGACGACGCCAAGGAGCGCATATTCGAGCCCTTCCAGCGTTACGGTGACGCTCCGCGCGGCGCCGGGGTCGGACTCGGGCTCGCGGTCGCCCGCGGCTTCGCCGAGGCGATGGGCGGCACCCTCGACGCCGAGGACACGCCGGGCGGCGGGCTCACCATGGTCCTGAGTCTGCGCGCGGCGGGATCGGCCGCCGCGGCGGAGGCGGGGGAGACGAGGGAGAGGGTGAAGGCAGTGGCGGAACCGGAAAGGCAGGTCTCATGACCCGTGTGCTCGTGGTCGACGACGAGCCGCAGATCGTGCGCGCCCTCGTGATCAACCTCAAGGCGCGCAAGTACGAGGTCGACGCGGCCCCCGACGGCCGTACCGCCCTCGAACTCGCCGCCTCCCGCCACCCCGACGTGGTCGTCCTCGACCTCGGCCTGCCGGACATGGACGGCGTCGAGGTGATCAAGGGGCTGCGCGGCTGGACCCGGGTGCCGATCCTGGTCCTGTCTGCCCGCCACTCCTCCGACGAGAAGGTCGAGGCGCTCGACGCGGGCGCCGACGACTACGTCACCAAGCCCTTCGGGATGGACGAGCTGCTGGCCCGCCTCAGGGCCGCCGTACGGCGCGCCGAGCCCGTCGCCGGGGGCGGCGAGGACGACGTCCTGGTGGAGACCGAGGGGTTCACCGTCGACCTGGCCGCGAAGAAGGTCAACCGGGCCGGCCGCGACGTCCGGCTCACGCCGACCGAGTGGCACCTGCTGGAGGTCCTGGTCCGCAACACCGGCCGGCTCGTCGGCCAGAAGCAGCTGCTCCAGGAGGTGTGGGGACCGTCGTACGGGACGGAGACCAACTACCTGCGGGTGTACATGGCCCAGCTCCGCAGGAAACTGGAGACGGACCCCGCGCACCCGAAGCACTTCATCACGGAGCCGGGGATGGGGTACCGGTTCGAGAAGTGAGGCGGGCTTTCGGGGGACGGAGTGAGATGGCCTACGGCGGTGTCCGTGGGCCCCGGTAGGCTTTCAGACATGAGTGCTGTTCCTCGTTCCGAAAAGCCGGCCGGCCGGTTCCGGCGCATGCTCGACCGGCTCTCCTCGTCGCAGGAGGACCTGGAGTCGGAGGAGCTGCGCGAGGACGCCGACACGACCGGATGCACCCGGATCGGTGACTGTCAGGACCGGCAGATCGTCACCGTTACTGGTACCTTGCGCACGGTCACCCTACGACCGCGAGCCGGAGTCCCGGCCCTGGAGGCCGAGCTGTTCGACGGCTCCGCCGCCCTGGACGTGGTGTGGCTCGGCAGGCGCTCCATCGTCGGCATAGAACCGGGGCGCAGGCTGATCGCATCGGGCCGGATCTCGCTGAGCCGGGGCCGCCGGGTGCTGTTCAACCCCAAGTACGAACTGAGACCCCTCGGTAGGGAGTAGCCGGTGACGTCGCTCGACAAGCCGACCGAAGACACGCAGGCTCAAGGCGATGCGCGGGCGGTGACCGAGGCCGCGCTGTTCGAGGCCTTCGGCGGGGTGCGCGGCATGGTCGAGACGGTGCTGCCCGGCCTGCTGTTCGTCACGATCTTCACCATCAACAAGGACCTGCACTGGTCGGCGATCGCCGCCCTCGCGGTCTCCGTGGTGCTGGTCGTGGTGCGGCTCGCCATGAGGGACACCGTCAAGCACGCCTTCAGCGGTGTCTTCGGCGTCGCCTTCGGTGTCGTCTTCGCGATGATGACCGGCAACGCCAAGGACTTCTACCTCCCCGGCATGCTCTACACGCTGGGCCTGGCGCTGGCGTACATCATCACGACCCTGTGCGGGGTCCCCCTGATCGGCCTGATCCTCGGCCCGGTCTTCAAGGAGAACCTCTCCTGGCGCACCCGCAACCCGGGCCGCAAGACGGCGTACGCCAAGGCCAGCTGGGCGTGGGGCCTGATCCTGCTCGCCAAGTGCGCGATCCTCTTCCCGCTGTACTGGTGGGCCAACACCGCCCAACTGGGCTGGGTACTGGTCGCCTTGAAGATCCCGCCGTTCCTGCTCGCCGTCTGGCTCACCTGGGTCTTCCTGGCGAAGGCACCGGCTCCGATCGACGTCTTCGCGGAGATGGAGGCGGAGGAGAAGGCCGAGGAGGAGCGCAAGGCCGCCCTTGCGGCGGAGCAGGGTGAGCCCTCCGCCGGACGCCACCGCAAGTAGCCGGACACGGAGAAGGGCGCCCTCCGCGGCGGAGGGCGCCCTTCTCCCGTACCCGCCCCGCGTCAGCCGTCCTCGCGCCGTACCGACAGCAGGTCCTCCAGCTGCTCCTCGCGGGCCTGGGCCGCCACGAAGAGGAGTTCGTCGCCCGCCTCCAGGGAGTCCTCCCGGGAGGGGGTGAGCACCCGGGTACCCCGGATGATCGTGACCAGGGAGGTGTCCTCGGGCCACGCCACGTCACCGACCTGGGTGCCGGCCAGGGCCGACTCCTCCGGGAGGGTGAGCTCGACGAGGTTGGCGTCGCCGTGGCTGAAGCGCAGCAGGCGGACCAGGTCGCCGACGCTCACCGCCTCCTCGACCAGCGCCGACATCAGACGCGGTGTGGAGACGGCGACGTCCACGCCCCAGGACTCGTTGAACAGCCACTCGTTCTTGGGGTTGTTCACCCGGGCGACGACGCGCGGAACGCCGTACTCCGTCTTCGCGAGCAGCGAGACGACCAGGTTCACCTTGTCGTCACCGGTCGCGGCGATCACGACGTTGCAGCGCTGGAGCGCGGCCTCGTCCAGGGAGGTGATCTCGCAGGCGTCGGCCAGCAGCCACTCCGCCTGGGGGACCCGCTCCACCGAGATGGCGGTCGGGGCCTTGTCGATCAGCAGGATCTCGTGGCCGTTCTCCAGCAGCTCGCCCGCGATGGAGCGGCCGACGGCACCGGCCCCGGCAATGGCGACCCTCATCAGTGACCGCCCTCCTCTTCCGGACCCCCGGCGAAGGCGGCCTCGACCTTGTCGACGTCGTCCGTCCGCATCATCACGTGCACCAGATCGCCCTCCTGCAGCACCGTCTGCGAGGTGGGCAGCATCGCCTCCCCGAGCCGGGTCAGGAACGCCACCCGGACCCCGGTCTCCTCCTGCAGCTTGCTGATCTTGTGCCCGACCCACTTCGGGGAGGCGTGCACCTCGGCGAGCTGCACCCCGCCGGTGGGATCGCGCCACAGCGGCTCGGCGCCCGAGGGCAGCAGCCGACGCAGCATCTGGTCGGCGGTCCACCGGACGGTGGCCACGGTCGGGATGCCGAGGCGCTGGTAGACCTCGGCGCGCCGCGGGTCGTAGATCCGGGCGGCGACGTTCTCCACGCCGAACATCTCGCGCGCGACCCGCGCCGAGATGATGTTCGAGTTGTCACCGCTGGAGACGGCGGCGAAGGCGCCGGCCTCCTCGATGCCCGCCTCGCGAAGGGTGTCCTGGTCGAAGCCGACCCCGGTGACCCGGCGGCCGCCGAACCCCGGTCCCAGCCTGCGGAAGGCGGTGGGGTCCTGATCGATCACGGCGACCGTGTGCCCCTGTTGCTCCAGGGTCTGGGCGAGAGCGGAACCCACTCTGCCGCAGCCCATGATGACGATGTGCACGACCGTCCTTCCGGTGTCCAAAAGTTACTGCTCAGCCACATCAGGGTCTCAGACCGAGCCCCAAGCTACACACGCACGGTCCCGGCCGGGCACCCTTCGGACACGCTCACCGGCGAGTGATGCTGCGCACGCTCCACGCGGTGAGGATTCCGAGGCCGACGAGGGCGACCGCGGCGCCGATCAGCTCAGCGGCAGCGGGCATATGACCTCCGAAGTGCGATGACAGGCGGGATCTGTCATCTAGGCACGGATCGGGCGTAGGCTGCGGAATCCGCAGTTACCTGCGTCTCCTTTTTCACCCGTGAGGCAGATCCGGCCCCGCGGCTGGAGACCTGCCACGCGGAAGGCCTACGATCCTCTCTCGTGTCCAAACTGACCGACGTGCCCAAACGGATCCTGATCGGGCGCGCACTGCGCAGCGACCGGTTGGGCGAAACGCTCCTGCCGAAGCGCATCGCACTCCCCGTCTTCGCTTCCGACCCGCTCTCCTCCGTCGCCTACGCGCCGGGGGAGGTCCTGCTGGTCCTGTCCATCGCGGGCGTGTCGGCCTACCACTTCAGCCCCTGGATCGCCGTCGCGGTCGTCGTGCTGATGTTCACGGTGGTCGCCTCCTACCGGCAGAACGTGCACGCCTACCCGAGCGGCGGCGGTGACTACGAGGTCGCCACCACCAACCTCGGCGCCAAGGCCGGCCTCACCGTCGCCAGTGCCCTGCTCGTCGACTACGTCCTGACCGTCGCGGTCTCCATCGCCTCCGGCATCGAGAACCTGGGCTCCGCGATCCCCTTCGTCGTCGAGCACAAGGTGTTCTGCGCGGTCACCGTGATCCTGCTGCTCACCCTGATGAACCTGCGCGGCGTGAAGGAGTCCGGCAAGCTCTTCGCGATCCCGACGTACGTGTTCGTCGGCGGCGTCTTCGTCATGATCGCGTGGGGTGCCTTCCGCGGCCTGGTCCTCGGCGACACGATGCGCGCCCCGACCGCGGATTACCACATCAAGGCGGAGCACCAGGGCCTGGCGGGCTTCGCGCTGGTCTTCCTCCTGCTGCGCGCGTTCTCCTCCGGTTGTGCCGCGCTCACCGGTGTCGAGGCGATCTCCAACGGCGTCCCGGCCTTCCGCAAGCCGAAGTCGAAGAACGCGGCGACCACCCTGGCCATGATGGGCCTGCTGGCCGTCACGATGTTCTGCGGCATCATCGCGCTCGCCATGACCACCAAGGTCCGCATGGCCGAGAACCCGGCCACCGACCTCATCCGCAACGGGGTCCCGATCGGCTCCGGCTACGTCCAGAACCCGGTCATCTCCCAGGTCGCCGAGGCCGTCTTCGGCAAGGGCAGCTTCCTGTTCGTGCTGCTCGCCGCCGCCACCGCCCTCGTCCTCTTCCTCGCCGCCAACACCGCGTACAACGGCTTCCCGCTGCTCGGCTCGATCCTCGCCCAGGACCGCTACCTGCCGCGCCAGCTGCACACCCGCGGCGACCGGCTCGCCTTCTCCAACGGCATCGTGCTGCTCGCCGGCACCGCCGCGCTCCTGGTGGTCATCTACGGCGCCGACTCGACCCGTCTCATCCAGCTCTACATCGTCGGCGTGTTCGTGTCCTTCACGCTCAGCCAGACCGGCATGGTCCGGCACTGGAACCGCCACCTGGCCACCGAGCAGGACCCGGCCAAGCGCAGCCACATGATGCGCTCCCGCGCGATCAACGCCTTCGGAGCCTTCTTCACCGGCCTGGTGCTGGTCGTCGTCCTGGTCACGAAGTTCACCCACGGCGCCTGGGTGGCGCTGCTCGGCATGTGCATCTTCTACGCCACGATGACCGCGATCCGTAAGCACTACGACCGGGTCGCCGAGGAGATCGTCGCCCCCGAGGAACCCGACGACGACCTGGCCCGTCCCTCCCGGGTGCACTCCGTCGTCCTGATCTCCAAGATCCACCGCCCCACCCTGCGTGCCCTCGCGTACGCCCGGCTGATGCGCTCCGACACCCTGGAGGCGCTCACCGTCAACGTCGACCCGGCCGAGACCAAGGCGCTGCGCGAGGAGTGGGAGCGGCGCGGGATAGACGTGCCGCTCAAGGTCCTCGACTCCCCGTACCGCGAGATCACCCGGCCGATCATCGAGTACGTCAAGGGCCTGCGCGCCCAGTCCCCGCGGGACGCGGTCTCCGTGATCATCCCGGAGTACGTCGTCGGCCACTGGTACGAGCACATCCTGCACAACCAGAGCGCCCTGCGCCTGAAGGGCCGGCTGCTGTTCACGCCCGGCGTGATGGTGACCTCCGTGCCCTACCAGCTGGCGTCCTCCGAGGCGGCGAAGAACCGGGCCCGCAAGCGCCAGGAGTGGAACGCCCCGGGTGCGGTGCGGCGCGGTCCCGCCGAGCACCGGCCGAAGGAGCACAGCGGGAGCTGACCGGGGGGTCCGGGCGACCGCGTAGACTGGTGGGCTGTCGTCGGTCCGCGCCCGGACCGTTCCCCCCTCCCCTCGATCTGGAGTCATCCCGCCATGCAGGCAGAACCGAAGAAATCGCTGGTGGGGACGGAGTACGAGGTCGAGGTCGGCCCGGTCGCGCACGGCGGGCACTGCATCGCCAGGACCGCGGAGGGCCAGGTGCTGTTCGTCCGGCACGCGCTGCCCGGCGAGCGGGTCGTGGCGAGGGTGACCGAGGGCGAGGAGGGGGCCCGCTTCCTGCGCGCGGACGCGGTCGACATCGTGGACGCGTCCAAGGACCGCGTCGAGGCCCCCTGCCCCTACGCCGGACCCGGCCGCTGCGGCGGCTGCGACTGGCAGCACGCCAAGCCGGGCGCCCAGCGCCGCCTCAAGGGCGAGGTGATCGCCGAACAGCTGCGGCGGCTCGCGGGCCTCACGCCCGAGGACGTCGGCTGGGACGGCACGGTGATGCCCGCCGAGGGCGACAAGCTGCCGGCGGGTGAGGTGCCGCAGTGGCGGACCCGGATGCAGTACGCCGTCGACGCCGACGGCAACGCGGGACTGCGCAGGCACCGCTCGCACGAGGTGGAGCCCATCGAGCACTGCATGATCGCGGCGCCGGGCGTCAGCGAGCTGGGCATCGAGGAGCGCGACTGGTCCGGCATGGCCTCCGTGGAGGCGATCGCCGCGACCGGCTCCCAGGACCGCATGGTGATCCTGGAGCCCCGTCCCGGCGCCCGCCTGCCCCTCGTCGAACTCGACAGGCCGGTCTCGGTCATGCGGGTCGACGAGCACGACGGCGGCATCCACCGCGTCCACGGCCGCGCCTTCGTCCGCGAGCGCGCCGACGGCCGCACCCACCGGGTCGGCAGCGGCGGCTTCTGGCAGGTCCACCCGAAGGCGGCGGACACCCTGGTCACCGCGGTCATGCAGGGCCTGCTCCCGCGCAAGGGCGAGATGGCGCTGGACCTGTACTGCGGGGTCGGCCTCTTCGCGGGGGCCCTTGCGGACCGTCTCGGCGAGAAGGGGGCGGTGCTCGGCATCGAGTCCGGCAAGCGAGCGGTCGAGGACGCGCGCCACAACCTCGCGGACTTCCCGCGGGTCCGCATCGAACAGGGCAAGGTCGAGTCGGTCCTCCCGCGCACCGGTATCACCGAGGTCGACCTCATCGTCCTCGACCCGCCCCGCGCGGGCGCGGGCCGCAGGACGGTGGAACACCTGACGTCCCTGAGCGCCCGCCGCATCGCCTACGTCGCCTGCGACCCGGCAGCCCTCGCCCGCGACCTGGCGTACTTCCGGGACGGGGGGTACCGGGTGCGGATGCTGCGGGCGTTCGACCTGTTTCCGATGACGCATCATGTGGAGTGCGTGGCCATTCTTGAGCCCGTAGCAAAGGGCTCCTGACCTGCTGATTGTCTGATTCCCCAGGTTGCGGGCGGGTTGTGCCGACCTGTTTCTGCAGGCCCACCGGGTGGAGCATGTTGCCGGTTTCCGTCACGTGCCTCACCTGCGGTTTCGTAGTGGGGCGTGGGTCGAGAACGCTCTGTCCCAACGCCGTCAGGGACGGGTTCGGAAATGTCTTGACGCTCGTTCGACGCTGTTTCTGACGGCGCGTGAGGTGGTCGTCCTGGATCAGCTAGCGTGGGTCAATCGACGTGTCGGGCTTGACCCGTCGAGCAGCGCGTCGGCCTCGAAGTTCCATGACGGTTCGTCGGCGGAGTCGGTGGACTGCTTTCGTGCCGTGGGTTGAGGGTGCGCATGCCGAAGATCCGATGGGGCGGCACGGGGGTGAGCCGGTCGAGGGCTGGGGTGATGTGACCGGTCCAGGGCCAGTGCCGGCGAGGCGGAGGTTTCACCGACGGCCGGTGGTGACGAGTTGTACGGCCGTGGTCAGCAGGCGAGCCGCAGTCGGTGGGGCTCCCAGAGTCGTGGCGATGTGTGAGGACGGATTTCCTGGTGCCGGTCTCGCTGAGCGCGGGGCAGGGGCCATGGACCTGTCCGGCGGCTGGCTACCGTTCCAGGAATTCGAGCGCCCGCGGGACGAATCTGTCGTGGTGCTGGAAGATCCCTCCGTGTCCGGCGTCGGGGTAGAGGGGTTCCAGTTCGCCCTGGGGCAGCCGGGCCGCCAGGTCGACGGTGTTGACGCTCGGGACCATGCGATCGCTCTCGCCGTTGGCCACCAGGACCGGTTGGTGGATGCGCGACAGATCGGCCGGTGCCTGGCGGCCCCAGCGGTGGATGGCCTTCAGCTGGGCGCGGAACGATGAGAGCGAGATGGCTTTGTCGCGGTCGTTCGTGCGTTCCTTCAGCCGGTCCAGGAAGGCGTGGGCCGCCCGGCGGCCACCCGCGGTGTCGGTGAAGAAGAGGTACTGCTTGGGGTCCTTGCGGGTCAGGACTGCCTTGACGGTGTCCTTGATGGTGAGGCGTGTGACCTTGTCGATGCCGGGACCTCCGGCGGGGCCCGTGCCCGCGAGGATGAGCTTGCGTACAAGATCGGGTTCTTCTGCCGCGATGACCTGGGCGATGAAGCCGCCCATCGACAGGCCGAGCAGGTCGACTCTGTCGTACCCGAGGGCCCGGATGAACAGCACGGCGTCGCGAGCCATCGCCTCGATCGTGTCGGGTGTGGAACCGCCGGACGCGCCGACGCCGCGGTTGTCGAAGGTGATCACGGGGCGCCGGGCGGCGAGTCCGTCGACGACGCGGGGATCCCAGTTGTCGAGGACTGCGGACAGGTGGTTGAGGAGGATCAAGGGTACGCCGTCGTCCGCGCCGAGCCGCCGGTAGGCGAAGGTCACGCCACGCACGGACACGGAGTGGTTCGGCGTGTTCTTGTACGACATCGGGGTGGGTGAACTGGACGGTGCGCTCATGGCCGGGTCCTGAGGTGGTGTGGCGGGGGAGTGGGGCGTGCAGGGTCTTGTTGCTGTCGGAGGTGACTGGCGCCTGGGACTCGTTTTCACCCTTACGTCATCGCGACGACGACTTTGCCGGCCTTTGCCCGTCCCCTCTCGACGTATTCCATGGCCTGGAGGGTTTCTTCGAACGGGAAGACGCGGTCGACGACGGGGCGGATCTTCCCGGTGTAGATGAGGGGGGTCAGCTCGCGCAGTTGGTCGCCGCTGGCTTTCATGAACAGGAACGAGTACGTCACACCGTGGCGCCTGGCGTTGCGCCGGGTTCTGAAGCTGAGGGCGGTCATGGCCAGGTGGAGGATCGGGTTCGCACCCAGTTCGCGGGCGAAGGCCGGGTCGGGCGGCCCCGCGACGCTGATGACCATGCCGCCGGGCTTGAGAACGCGCAGCGACTTGGCGAGGTTCTCGCCGCCGAGGCTGTCGAGGACGACGTCGTAGCCGTCGAGGACCTCTTCGAAGTCCTGGGTGCGGTAGTCGATGACGACGTCCGCGCCGAGGTCCCAGGCCAGGTCGACCTTGGCGGTGCTCACGGTGGTGGCCACGTGAGCGCCCAGCGCCTTGGCCAGCTGGACGGCGATGGAGCCGAGGCCGCCGGCGCCCGCGTGGACGAGGACCTTCTGGCCCGGCTGCACGCGGGCCCGCTCGACCAGTGCCTGCCATGCGGTGAGGGCGACCAGGGGGAGGGAGGCGGCCTCGGCCATGGTGAGGGTGGCCGGTTTGGGCGCCAGGTCGTCCTGGTGGACGGCGATGAGTTCGGCGAAGGTGCCGATGCGGTCCTTGTCGGGCCGGGCGTAGACCTCGTCGCCCACGGCAAAGCGGTCTACGGACGGGCCGACCCGGACGACGGTCCCGGCGAGGTCGTTGCCCAGGACGAGCGGGAGGCGGTAGGGCAGGATCGCCTTGAGGTCTCCGTTGCGGATCTTCATGTCCAGCGGGTTGACGCCCGCCGCGTGGATCTTGACCAGGACGTCGTCGGCGCCCACCTGGGGGTCGGGTGCTTCGGCGGCGCGCATCCAGGCCTGGTCGCCGTACTTCTCGACCATGAAAGCTTTCATAGTTGTCTCCGTTCCGTTTCCCGTCCGTGAAAGGTCGGGGTCTCCGCTCGCCCCGGGCTTCTCCCAGTACGAGACAGCTGTGTTGCGCTCCTAGCTGCGGCGCGGGCGCACCTCGTCCTCAGCCGCGTTCACCCATCAGGCCACCGGCACGACCGGGGCGGTGACGCGGTCGGCGGCGCCTCCCTGGAGGCGGTCCAAGGTGGCGGCGATCCCTTCGTGGGGCACGCCGAGCGGCACCGCGCTGACCTCGGCCAGGCGGGTGTACTGCTCATCGGTCAGCTGGACGTCGAGGGCGCCGAGGTAGCTGTCGAGCTGGGAGAGACTGCGCGGGCCGATGATCGGGACGAGTGTGGCAACGGAGCGGGCGGCGCGCTCGCGCACCCAGGCCACCGCCACCTGGGCGGGCGTCACGCCGGTCTCCTCGGCGATCGCCAGGACGGCGTCGACGACGGCGGTCTTCTGGCCGGTGCTCTCGGTGTGGATGACCATGCCCAGGTCGCTCAGGCGCCCCTCGGCGGAGCTGCGGTACTTGCCGGTGAGCAGTCCGCCGCCGAGCGGGGACCACAGGGCTGCGCCGAGCCCGAGGCTCTCGGCCATGGGCAGGAGCTCACGGTCGGCGGTGCGCTCGACGAGGCTGTACTCGTGCTGGATGCCCACGATCGGGGCCCAGTTCTTCAGGTCCGCGAGGGTTACCGCGCGCGAGACGCGCCAGGCGGGGAAGTTGGACAGCGCGGCGTGGTGGATCTTGCCGGCGCTCACCAGGTCGTCGAGCCCGCGCAGGAGTTCCTCCATCGGAGTGAGCTCGTCGGGGAAGTGCACCCACAACAGGTCGATGTAGTCGGTCCCCAGGCGCTTCAGGCTGGCCTCGACCGAGGCGACCATGGTCTTGCGGCTGTTGCCGGTCTTGGAGATGTCCGGCTGCGGGGCCGCGCCGAGGGTGAACTTCGTGGCCAGGACGAAGTGGTCGCGGTCGGCGGAGATCAGCTTTCCGGTCAGTTCCTCCGACTCGCCGAACTGGTAGCCGTCCGCGCTGTCGAGAAAGGTGCCGCCGGCCTCGGCGAACCGGTCGAAGATCCGCCGGGCCTCGTCGGGCTCGGCGCCTGCGCCCCAGCCGGTGCCGAAATTCGCGGTGCCGAGCGCGTACTCGGAGACGCGCAGGCCGGTCCGGTGGCCGAAGGCTGTGTAGCGCATGAGATGTCCTTGCATGAGGGGTGTGAGGGTGGTCGCGCCGGGGTGGAGGGGTGAGCGTCAGTCCGCGTTCGGCTGGGGTGCCGTGGACAGGCTCTGCTTGACGTACCGGCTGGTCTCGTCGGCGAGGATCTCGGGCAGGCCGGTCTCGATGCCGTACAGGGCCTGGGCCGCGACGTCGGCGGCGGCGACCTTCTGATCGGCGGGCACGCCGGCGGCCATGTCGGTGTCCATGTAGCCGACGTGCAGCGCCGAGACGGTGATCCCGCGCGGTGCCAGCTCCTCACGGGTCGCGTCGCTCAGCGCCCAAGCGGCGGCCTTGGACGCGGCGTAGGAGCCGAGTCCTGCCGGGTGGAACCAGGACAGGGCGGACAGGACGTTGAGCACGGCGCCGCCGCCGTTGCCCTCGATGACGGGGGCGAAGGCGCGGGTCGCGGCGAGCGGGCCGAAGAAGTTGGTCTCCATCTCCCGGCGCACCTCAGCCACGTCGCCTCCCATCAGCGTCGCGCCGGTGGAGATGCCCGCGTTGTTGATCAGCAGTGTCGCGTCTGACGCCACGCGCGCGGCCTCTCGTATCGACGCCTCGTCCGTGACGTCCAGTCGCAGCGGGATGACGCCCGGCACGTCGACTGTCTCGGGGCGTCGGGCCCCGCCGTACACCTTCGCGCCGCGCTCGACGAGCTGGGCGGCCAGGTGCCGCCCGAAGCCCCGGTTGGCGCCGGTGACGACTGCGACCGCGTTCCTCAGTTCCATGTTCACTCCCGGCCGTGGCGGGCGGCGGCTGCCACCCGCAACTGTTTAGATTATGAATGTAATCTAAATGTGGGTCTATGATAGATGCCAGTCGACATCTAAATGGGAGGTGACTATGGGCCGCGTATCGCTGGCGCAGGCGGAGGAAAATCGCAGGCGGGTGGTGGACACCGCGTCCCGGCTGTTCCGGGAGCAGGGCATGCAGGTCAGCGTCGCCGACCTGATGAAGGCGGCCGGTCTGACCCACGGCGCCTTCTACAAGCAGTTCGCCTCCAAGGAGGCGCTCGTCGACGAGGCCACCGCCCACGCATTCGCCGAGCTCGCCCAGCGCCACAGCGCCGGGCTCGAGCGGCACGACGGGCAGCGCGCCGCCGCCCAGCAGGCGCTGATCGACGCATACCTCTCCGTCGAGCACCGCGACGACCTGGCGGACGGCTGCCCGGTCGCCGCGCTCGCCACCGACATCGCGCGCGAGGGCGGGGGGCGCGAGGCCCGTCGCGTCTACGCCGAGGGGGTGGCCGACTTCGCCGGTTTCCTGGCCAGTGACGACCAGGACGGCATCGTCCGCCTTTGCACCCTGTTCGGTGCGCTGGTCCTGTCCCGGGCCACCAAGGGCTCCCCGCTCTCCGGGGAGATCCTCGCCGCCGCGCACGCAGCCTTGACTGAAGCAGGCTGATCACGGGCGCGGTGGCCGCGTCGTGGCAGCCGTCCGGTCCCCGGGGAAGTGACGAGCCGGTCGTCATGACTCAGTAGTGAAGATCACCAACGTCTACGAGGGCGTCGCTCCGATCAGCTCCTCGATCCGCAACGCCTGGATCGACTTCAGCTCCATGGACTGCTCGATCGTGGCGATCGAGAGCGACGTCATCCGGGACGGCAAGCCCGTGGTGGGCTACGGCTTCAACTCCAACGGCCGCTACAGCGCCGGAGAGATCCTGCGCCGCCGGGTCCTGCCCCGCCTCCTCCAGGCCGCGCCCGGCGGCCTGTCAGGCCGACGCGGCTCTTCTCGACGACGGCGTCGTCGGCGAAGCCGCCGGTGGGCTGGAACTCGCCTGGGTAGGACTCGTTGCCGCCGAGCTTGAGGGCTCGTTCGCCTGGAGCGCGGGGAGCACAGCCGGGTACCGGGATGCTTCGCTGCGTCCAGTGCCTGGTCCAGGGTCAGCAGCGGCGCCCCGGCGGGTGCTCCCTCGCAGTCGACGGCGTGGACGACGCCTCGGCCGGGACCGCGGCCGCCGTCCAGCTTCTGCAGGACCCAGCCCGACTGCCGACGTTCACTTCACGAGGCAGAGACCGCCGATCCATGGATAAACCGTCCTCTCCCACCGCTGCGCGGGCGTCTCTACGGTCGAGGCTGCGGGCGCTCACCGGCCCGCCGTACCGAAGGAGCAAGTCCCCATGAAGATGACCGGCAACACGATCCTGATCACCGGCGGAACCTCGGGCATCGGCCTCGGTCTGGCCCGTCGTCTGCATGAGGCCGGAAACAAGGTGATCGTCGCCGGCCGGCGCAAGGAACTCCTCGACGACGTCACGGCCGAGCACCCCGGCATCGACGCGCTCGTCCTCGACATCGCGGACCCCGACTCGATCGCCCGGGCCCGTCAGACCGTGGCGGCGAGCCACCCGGGACTGAACGTCCTGGTCAACAACGCAGGCATTCAGATGCTGGAGAGCGTCCTCGACCCGGCCGGACTCCAGGTCGCCGAGGATCACGTCGCGACCAATCTGCTCGGCACGATCCGGATGACGTACGCCTTCCTGCCCCTCCTGGTGGGCAAGGACGACGCGGTCGTCATGAACGTCACCTCCGCGCTGGCGTTCGTACCGTTCCCGATCACGCCGACCTACAGCGCGACCAAGGCCGCGCTGCACTCCTTCTCCGAGAGCCTGCGCATCCAGCTCGCCGGCGCTGAGGCCGACGTCCAGGTGATCGAGGTGGTCCCGCCGGCTGTGCGCACGACCCTGATGGGCCAGCAGGACAACGAGCAGTCCATGCCGCTGGACGACTTCCTCACCGAGGCTCTCGACCTGCTGCGGGAGAAGCCGGATGCGAAGGAGTTGGTCGTCGAGCGCGCCAGGTTCATCCGCGACGCTCAGGCCAACGGCTCCTACGACGACGTCCTCGCCATGATCAGCGGCAGCTGACCGACCTGTGACAGACGCCGAACAACAGCACGCGGGTGGGTCCTGTTGGGCCACATCATGGACGAACGCGAGCTGGACCCGCCTCGGGGAGGTTCTCACCGAAGACGCGGAACCGGCGACGAGGCCCGGGGCCGGTCAAGGCGCTGGGTCCAAAGCGTTGGGTATCCGCGACGGAGGACCGTCGCGGCGGGCGGTCTTCCATGCCGACGGCCTGCGGCGTACCGCCGACAGCCGGCGCATTTCCCAGCGGGTCACGCAGGTGCAGGTGATCGTCGGGTCGTCTCGCCGCGAGCGCCCTCGGCGCGGCCGTAGAGGCGCCTACACAGGAGTGGGAGGGGAGGGCTCAGCCATGGATCGGCGGTCTCTGGATAGCCGGGCGGGATGCGGCGAGGATGGGGGGCATGGACAAGAAGGAACTGGCGGAATTCCTGCGCCACCGGCGTGAGGCGCTGCGGCCTCGTGATGTCGGGCTGGTCGAGGGTGCGCGCAGGCGTACGCGGGGGCTGCGCCGCGAGGAGGTCGCGCAGCTCGCCGGTATGTCCACCGACTACTACGCCCGGCTGGAACAGCAGCGCGCCCCGCAGCCCTCCGTCCAGATCACCACGGCTCTCGCTCGAGCGCTGCGGCTGTCCCTGGATGAATGCGACCATCTCTTCGCCCTCATCGGCCACAACGCCCCGGCCCGCTTTCTGCGCTCGGAGCATGTCAGCCCGACGCTGCTGCGGGTCCTGGACCGCCTGGACGACTCCCCGGCCCTGGTAACGACCGACCTGTCCGACACCCTCGCGATGAACCCGTTGGCCGTCGCGCTGCTCGGCGACCAGACCCGCCACACCGGTCTGGCCAGTAGCGGCTACTACCGCTGGTTCATGGACCCGGCCGAACGTCTGGTGTACCCCGAGGAGACCCACGAAAGCCACGGCCGCGCCCAGGCGGCACGCCTGCGGGCCGCGCTGACAGCCGGCAGCGACACCCCTCGAGCCGCCCGGATCCTCGCCGAACTCCAGGAACACAGCGCCGAGTTCGTCCGCATGTGGGAACTTCAGGAAGTCGCCCGCTACGGCGACTGCAAAACCCTCCTCCATCCCGAACTCGGCCGCATCGACGTCGACGCCCAGCTCCTGTACACCGAGAACCGCGCTCAGACCCTGGTGGTGCTCACCACCCGCCCCGGCACGGACAGCCACAGCAAACTCGAACTGCTCTCCGTCATCGGACACCAGCAGCTCACCCCCTGACGTCCTGGACCGAGAACCGGGCTCCGCGCTGGAGAGACGGGACAGGAGTCCCTGGAATGGTGCAGCCCGCACGGCTCCCGCGCTCTACGGCTGCTCAATGTGCCGGCCTTCTGCGGTGTCCGGGCTCCGCGCTCAAGCCGCCCATTTGACCGGAGTCTGCCTCCGTTTTACTCTCGACTAAGTACGGAGGCAGCATCCGTTTTGGTGCGGCCGCAGGATCACGGCAGGCAGGAGGGCGCATGAGCGCCGGTGCACAGCGGGAACGCAGGCCCCGCGCGGACGTCCAGCGCAACCGCGCAGCCCTCCTGGAGACCGCACAGCGTCACTTCCTGCAGCACGGGGTCGGCACCTCCCTCGAGGCGGTGGCCAAGGAGGCGGGCGTCGGGCCCGCCACCCTGTACCGGCACTTCCCCACCCGGGAGGCGCTGCTGGCGGCCGTGCTGCAGACGCGCTCCGAGGAGCTGGTGGCCCGCCGCGCGGACATCGAGCAGCTCGGTGACCCGGCCGAGGCGCTGGAGCAGTGGCTGCGGGCGATGGAGGAGTACTTCAGCGCCTTCAGCGGGCTGCCGGATCCGCTCATGGCCGCGGCCCGGGCGCAGGAGCCGGACAACCCGCTCACGATTCCCTGCGACATCCTCATCTCCGCCACCGATCGATACGTGCGAGCCGCGCAGCTCGCGGGGCGCGTGCGCGCGTCGGTGCGGGGGCACGACCTGTTTCTCGCGGCCTGTTCCGTTGCCTGGATCAAGGGCACCGGTACCGAGGAGGAGTCGCTCGATCGGCTCCGCACGCTCATCGCGAGCGGCTACCGCCAGCAGGACACCCAGGCGTAAATCGCCGGGCACCCCGCTGCGCCCCCGCAACGCCAGGCGGCACCACCACCCATCCATCACATTGTGCTGCCCCCAGGGCGGCACAACCTCCTAAGGAACAAATCATGAAAATTACTGTCATAGGCGCTGGCTCCATCGGTGGGAACCTCGCTGCCAAGCTCAGCACGGCCGGTCACGACGTCCAGGTGGCCGACGCCCGCGGCCCCGAGGCCGTCCGGGCCGAGGTGCTGGAGTCCGGGGCCCGCGCGGTGGAGCTCGCCGACGCCGCCGTCCAGGGCCGGGACGTCATCGTCCTGTCGATCCCGTTCGGGGTGGCGGGCCAGCTGGCGGACCTGTTCGCGTCGGTGCCCGACGAGACGGTGGTCATCGACACCTCGAACTACTACCCCGGCATGCTCAGCGAGCCGATCGAGGCGGTGGACAACGGCCAGGTGGAGAGCGTGTACACCGCCGAGCTGCTCGGCCGCCCCGTGGTCAAGGCGTGGAACGCCGCGCTGGCCGAAACCCAGCGGACCAAGGGCGTTCCGGCCGGAACGCCCGGCCGCCTCGCCATCCCCGTCGCCGGCGACTCCGAGGAGGCGCGAAAGGTGGCCATGAGCCTGGTGGACGACACCGGCTTCGACCCCTACGACGCCGGCACGCTGGCCGACTCCTGGCGCCAGCAGCCCAACAGCCCCGCCTACTGCACCGAGCTGACCCTCGACGAGCTGCCCGCAGCCCTGGCCGCGGCCGACCGTGTCAAGGACGCGGCCATCCGCGACAGCCTCCCGGAACGCTTCGCCGCCCTCCCGGCCAACCCCACCGTCGACGACGTCGTCGAAATGAACCGCGCCGCCCACCGCTGAGACACCCGACACGACTCTCGCGCACGCAACCGCACAAGAGCGGCGGCGTTCGGCAGCCCACGAACACACACGACGAACACGAGAGGCGCGCAGTCCCCCACGCTGCGACCTGCGGTCTCAGCACTCCGCTGCCTGCGAGCATCCGCATGCCTGCCGGTACCCGCGAAGGGTGCGTCCCGCGTCCGGCCCTTACGTCAGCTGCCTCGTCGCACGGCCTGCCGTACCGCGCTGTGCCGCGGCCTCCGTGGCGGTGACTGCGCGCGCCGGAGAGGAATCGCCTTGCCCGGCACCGCATCACCCTTCACCGACATCGCACGCTCCCGCCGCTCCCCCCGGCAGTTCCTGCCCACCCCCTGTCCCCTGCGGACATCCGCGGCGTCCTGGAAGATGCACAGACGGCCCGAGCCTGCTGCGAAGGGGCTCTGAGCTGCGACTTTCTTGAGTTTTTCAGATGAGGTCGGTGGTGCTCGACCTGTTTCCCGAAGCCCATGACGTGGGGTGTCTGCTCGGCTCGCCGGGGCCGTCCGACCTGGCATGTCCGGGGCCGCTGCCGGATCGGCGGGAATGGTCTTGCCGGCCTCGGCCCGGACGGCGCCAGCAATCTCGACGCTCAGATGACGCTCGCTCTGATGAGGCGTCAGGGCAGTGGAGGTTGCCGGACCGAAACCGGGCTCACCGCGCCAGCGGATCGGGACCGGCCTGCCAGGGACGGCACAGCGCAAGGAAGCATCCGGCCGCGGCCGCGGCCACGGCGAGGCCGAGCACCGACGTCGCCATGGGGAGGCCGGTGGACTGCCCCCCGAGACCGGTGAGGGCCAGGGCGAGGGCACCCATGAGGAACTGGGTGGTGCCCAGAAGCGCGGAGGCACTGCCCGCCGCGTGCGGGGTGCGCTGCAGGGACAGGGCCGTGGTGGTGGGCAGGATCATGCCGACCGGACAGGCGGTGAAGAAGAGCGCGACCGTGATCCACGGCAGACCCGCGTGCGTGGCGGTGACCAGGAGCGCCAAGGCCACGCCCGCGGCGGCGAGCACGGCCAGGCCGGTGGCCAGCACACGGTGCGAGGGGAAGCGGCCGAGCAGGAGATTGCCGTTGAGCTGCCCGGTGGCGACCATGCCGAGCGAGTTGAGGCCGAAGAGCAGGCTGTACGTCCGCGGGGAGGCGCCGTAGACCTCCTGGAGGGTGAAGGAGGAGCCGGAGATGTAGGCGAACAGGGCGGCGAAGCCGAGGCTGCCGGTGAGCAGGTAACCGGTGAAGGAGCGGTCGTCCACCAGCTCGCGCATGGTGCGCAGGGTTGCCGGGAGCCCGCCGTGTCGCCGCTCCGGACGTGGCAGGGTCTCGGGCAGCACAGCGGCAGTGGCCGCCTGGATGGCCAGCCCCAGGAGCGTGAGGGTGACGAACACGCCGCGCCAGGAGGTCAGCCTGAGCAGGGGTTGACCGGTACCGCCGTGTCAGCGGTCGAGGCGGGCGACGAGGAGGTGGGGGTCCTCATTCGTGAGGTACGCGGCGCTGGGGACGTAGACCATGTGGTCGTGGACCGCGACGGAGGTCGGGGTCTGGAGACCGTCGGCGGCCGTGAGGACCGCGGTGTGGGTGCCGTCGGGACGGACGAGGTCGACCTGGTTGTCGTCGCGGGTGGCGAGGAGGGTGTCGCCGCGGCCGGTGAAGGCGAAGTCGTCGATGGAGGGCATACCGGTGGCGTGCACCTGGATCCTGCCCGCGGCGCCGTGCGCGGTGACCGGAGTGCACAGGACGGTGCCTTTGTCGAGGTTGGTGGCCCAGACGGCTCCGTTGTGGAGTTTCAGGCCGTTGGCACCGGCGAAGGTGCTGGGTTCGAGCGCCTCGCCGCGGGCCCAGACGGTGGCCTCGCCGCCGCCGCCGCGGGCGGGCAGGCGGTAAATGACGCCGTGGACGGAGTCGGTGACGTAGAGCTGGTGACGTAGAGCTTCTGTGTGCGCTTGTCGAGGGCGAGGTCGTTGGGCAGCCCGTCGGCGGGCAGGGCGGCGATCCGGCGCGGATGGCCACCGGGGCGGATGGCCGAGACGCCGGTCACGTTCGTGGAGGAAGTCGCGCAGGGCAACGTCGACGTACCGGTCATCGCAAAGCGACTGTCGGCCTGGTTCCCACTCTCTCGACGTCCGACGCCGTGAGGTCCGGGCATAAGGAGCGGTAGGTTCCTCACTCCACGGCCTTCGGCGGGTCGTAGTCACGGGGAGGTGGGCCGACGGCTGCGGGGCGGCGGGAGCGCCTGCCGCTGGCTGGGCCTCGTCGCGCGGAGGCCAGCTCCTTCCTCGGTCTTGACGCTCGTTTGACGCTCTGGGCGTCCGTGGGGTCCTTCGATGGAGCTACAAATCGCAGCTGACCTGCGAATTCGCCAGGACGTCCTGCTTCTGACGTCTTTCCGATGACCCACCATGTGGAGTGCGTGGCGATCCTGGAGCCCGCTGCGAAGGGGCTCTGACCTGCTGATTTCCTGACTCTCAGGATCCGGGTCCGCGCCGGGCAGTTCTGACGCTCGACGAGGAAGACCGCCTCCCCTCCGGTTGCAGGACACGATGGACACCGGCTGGATACGCACACTCGGTACCACCTGGGCGGCGGCACATCCGACCGCCCGACGCATCCGTCTTCGATCCGGCCGCCCATGCCCCCTGAAACGTCATGCTCCGGCTGGGCAAATATCTGTGCTCGCGAGCTGAGATTTCGACGGAACGGGCAGACAGATTCTCTGTCGCTTTAAGTGGAGTGGGATTCTTCGCCGTACATAGGCCGCTGCGGCGTGCTACTGTCGATCTCAGTTGCAGTTGTGGTTCCCAAAACTCCAAGTGTCCTCCGGGCGGCGCCTGTGCCGTTGGAAGCGCTTTTGTTATCCGGTCTTTTTCCGGACGGGCTGATCATCGCGGCGACACGGGGTCCGCGCAGTGCGGATCCCGATGCACTGCCCCAAAGGAGAAATGACATGGCTGCTGGCACCGTGAAGTGGTTCAACGCGGAAAAGGGCTTCGGCTTCATCGAGCAGGACGGTGGCGGCGCCGATGTGTTCGCCCACTACTCGAACATCGCCGCCCAGGGTTTCCGCGAGCTGCTGGAGGGCCAGAAGGTGACCTTCGACATCGCTCAGGGCCAGAAGGGCCCGACGGCCGAGAACATCGTTCTCGCCTGACGCCGACTGTCGCGTACTTGCAGCTGGGGCCCGCGTCCTTCGGGGTGCGGGCCCCAGCTGCTCGCATTTTCCCGGTGGTCTCGCCTGCGGACGACAAGTAGTAAACCCGTAGGCCCACCGCATACGGAGCATCCTTCAGGGGTGCACGCATGCCTTCATGGGCTTCATAGCCACTCATTTCAGCGCCTGTGCCCGCACGGATCTTCCGTCGGTCAGGTGCGCTCTCGCATCCCATCGGTCCATTCTTGCAATTCTCTCTGCTGCTCATTGCTCCGGGAATTCCTTGATATGTGCCGTATCGAGGAAGGTTCCGCATGAACCGCACACGCACGAACGACCGCTTCGCCCGCACCCGTAACGGCAGTACCGACTCCGGCAGGGGCGGCAGCCGATCCGGCTCGGCGGCCAGGAGCCGCTCCGGCGGCCCGAGCCGCTCCGGTGGTCACGGCCGCGGGCCCGCCGCGGTCCAGGAGGAGTTCGCGCTGCCCACGACGATCACACCCGCGCTTCCCGCCGCAGAGCGCTTCGCCGATCTCGACATGCCCGGGGCACTGCTGGCTGCGCTCGGCTCCCAAGGCGTGACCGTGCCCTTCCCGATCCAGGCCGCGACCCTGCCGAATTCCCTCGCGGGCCGGGACGTGCTGGGCCGTGGCCGCACCGGCTCCGGCAAGACCCTCGCTTTCGGGCTGGCGCTGCTGGCCCGCACGGCCGGGCAGCGCGCCGAGGCCAGGCAGCCGCTCGGACTGATCCTCGTACCCACGCGTGAACTGGCGCAGCAGGTCACCGACGCGCTCGCCCCGTACGCCCGCTCCGTGCGGCTGCGGCTGGCCACACTGGTGGGCGGAATGCCGATCGGCAGGCAGGCGAGCGCGCTGCGCGGTGGCGCCGAGGTCGTCGTCGCCACGCCGGGACGCCTCAAAGACCTCATCGACCGTGGCGAGTGCCGGCTGAACCAGGTTTCCGTCACCGTCCTCGACGAGGCCGACCAGATGGCCGACATGGGCTTCATGCCGCAGGTCACCGCCCTCCTCGACCAGGTCCGCCCCGAAGGGCAGCGCATGCTGTTCTCCGCCACTCTCGACCGCAACGTCGACCTGCTCGTGCGCCGCTACCTCAGCGACCCCGTCGTGCACTCTGTCGACCCCTCGGCCGGCGCGGTCACGACGATGGAGCACCACGTGCTCCACGTTCACGGCGCCGACAAGCGCAGGGCCACCACCCAGATCGCCGCACGCGACGGCCGCGTGATCATGTTCCTCGACACCAAGCACGCCGTCGACGGCCTCACCGAGCACCTCCTGAACAGCGGGGTACGGGCTGCCGCCCTGCACGGCGGGAAGTCGCAGCCGCAGCGCACCCGCACGCTGGCACAGTTCAAGAGCGGGCACGTCAACGTACTGGTGGCGACCAATGTTGCGGCGCGCGGCATCCACGTCGACAACCTCGACCTCGTCGTCAACGTCGACCCTCCGACCGACCACAAGGACTACCTCCACCGTGGCGGCCGTACCGCCCGCGCAGGAGAGTCCGGCAGCGTCGTCACCCTGGCCACCCCCAACCAGCGCCGCGCCCTGACTCGACTCATGGCAGCGGCCGGCATCGTCCCGCAGACCACCCCGGTCCGCGCGGGCGAAGAGGCCCTGCACCGCATCACCGGCGCCCAGGCACCCTCCGGCATCCCGGTCGTCATCACCGCACCGGTGGTCGAACGCCCCAAGAAGCGCGGCGCCACCTCACGCGGCCGACGCCGCCCCGTCGCGGCGGCCCGCCGTGCGCCCGTACGGCAGTCCACCACGGGTGCGGCTGCATAGAACCTTCGTGACCAGGAAGCCCGCCAACTCCGCAGGAGGCACCCTTTGACGCTGGACCAGACGCATTTCCGCCCGGCGAGCGCCCTCCCCGCGCACGGCACGGTGGCCGACACCATGGACACGGCCGGACCGCAGGTCTGGGAGGACATGACCGTGGAGGTGGCACTGTCCGTGATGACCGCCGCCCGTACGGGTCATCTGGCGGTCTGCGACGAGGACGGTCTGCGCACCGGCCTGGTCACCCGGGCCGGGCTCACGGCCGTTCGTGACGGCTCCGGATACACGGACCGGATCCGCCTGCGGGACGTCGCCGACGTCATCGGGCCCTTCGCCCCACCGCTGACCACTGGGGCCGAAGCCGAACGTGCGGTGCGCTGCCGCCGGCTCGGGGCCGCACCCGTGGCCGACGAACACGGCAACGCTCTGAGCGCCCTCGCCCTCTCCCGCTGAACCGCCCTCGTCTCCCTGGAGGCACCATGCGCTGTGTCATCGCCCGCTTCCCGTTCGAGCTGACCAAGAGCGGCGTGGTGGAATCGATGAAGGGCGTCAGACCCGAGCCGGTCACCGGTGAGTTTGTCATCATCGGACGACGCCACTACCCCGCCAAGCAGGTCGGCGAGGTCGTCACCCGCCAGGACCGCCGTGATTTCAGCACCGGCGAAGTCCTCAGGGCCATGACGCAACTCGGCTTCACCTGCCGCACCCGCCCCGTCGCCGCTACCGCGCCCATGGCCGGCCCGTACCAGCGGGCGTCCGCGGCGCTCGGTGCTCCTCCGGTTCGCCTGACATACGGACAGGTGTGAGCCGAACCGAGCAGTGAGGCCCGACCGGCGTGTGCCGGGCGGCTCTCACCGGGTGTCGTGTGCTGGTGGGTCAGTGGCCGGAGTAGCTGAAGTCGCCCACGGTCCAGGCACTGACGTGCTCGATCACAACGCGGTACATCCCGCCCGTCTCCGGCACTCCCACGACGCCCTGCAGGTCCGGGCGACGTGGAGTCACGGGGCAGCGCGCCTTCACGGACGCCGTGATCGCCGATCAGCCGGCCCAGCGACGAGGCGCACCGGGAGGCCGCGGAGGCCGGCCGCCACGACAACCGGCCAGGTGCCCCCACCCTGTCGGGTGGAAGAGATCGAGGTAGTGGATCACCCTGTCCCGCTCTCCGGGTACCGTCAGGGTATGAGTCATCCGCACCCCGAACTGAAAGCCGCACCGCCCCTTCCCGAAGGAGGGCTGCGGGTCATCGCCCTGGGCGGCCTGGGTGAGATCGGCCGCAACATGACCGTCTTCGAGCACGCGGGCAAGCTGCTGATCGTCGACTGCGGGGTGCTGTTCCCCGAGGAGACCCAGCCCGGGGTGGATGTGATCCTGCCGGACTTCACCTCGATCCGGGACCGGCTGGACGACATCGTGGCCGTGGTACTCACTCATGGCCACGAGGACCACATCGGTGGCGTGCCGTACCTGCTGCGCGAGCGGTCCGACATTCCCGTCGTCGGCTCCAAGCTGACGCTGGCGTTCCTGGAGGCCAAACTCAAGGAACACGGCATCCGGCCGCGCACGGCGCGGGTGCGGGAGGGCGACCGGCGTGGCTTCGGGCCCTTCGACTGCGAGTTCGTGGCGGTCAACCACTCCATCCCCGACAGCCTCGCGGTCGCGATCCGCACCCAGGCCGGGATGGTGCTGCACACCGGCGACTTCAAGATGGACCAGTTCCCTCTCGACGACCGCATCACCGATCTGCGCGCCTTCGCCCGCCTCGGCGAGGAGGGCGTGGACCTGTTCCTCACCGACTCCACCAACGCCGAAGTACCCGGCTTCACCACCTCCGAGCGAGAGCTGAACCCGGCGATCGAGCAGGTGATGCGCACCGCGCCGCGCAGGGTCATCGTCTCCAGCTTCGCCAGCCATGTGCACCGCATCCAGCAGGTCCTGGACGCCGCCCACCAGCACGGCCGCAAGGTCGCCTTCGTCGGCCGGTCGATGGTCCGCAACATGGGCATCGCCCGTGACCTGGGCTATCTGAAGGTTCCCTCCGGTCTGGTCGTGAGCACGAAGGAGCTGGAGAAGCTCCCGGACCACAAGATCACTCTGGTGTGCACCGGCTCCCAGGGCGAACCGATGGCCGCGCTGTCACGGATGGCCAACCGCGACCACGTGATCCGTATCGGCGAGGGCGATACCGTCCTGCTCGCCAGCTCCCTCATCCCCGGTAACGAGAACGCCATCTACCGTGTGATCAACGGACTCACCCGGTGGGGCGCCCACGTCGTCCACAAGGGCAACGCCAAGGTGCACGTCTCCGGGCACGCCAGCGCCGGCGAACTCGTCTACTGCTACAACATCGTCAAGCCCCGCAACGTCATGCCCGTGCACGGCGAATGGCGCCACCTGCGGGCCAACGCCGACCTCGCCATCCGTACCGGTGTCGACCCCGAGCGGGTCGTCATCGCCGAGGACGGCGTCGTCGTCGACCTGGTCGACGGGCGCGCGTCCATCACCGGCAAGGTCCCCGCCGGCAACGTCTATGTGGACGGCATGGAAGTCGGCGGAGCCACCGAAGCCTCTCTCAAGGACCGCCTCACCCTCGCCGCCGAAGGCGTGGTCACGGTGGTGGCGATCGTCGACGCGGACACCGGCGCCCTCGCCGAGGCCCCCGACTTCCTGGCCCGGGGCTTCGTCCACGACGACACCACCTTCGAGCCGGTCATCCCCGTCATCGAGAAGACCCTGGCCACCGCGGCCGAGGAAGGCGTCGGGGACGCCCGCCAACTCGAACAGCTCCTCGCCCGCGCCGTGGCGAACTGGGCGTTCCGCACCCACCGCCGCAAGCCCCTCATCATCCCCGTCATCATCGACGCCTGAGCAACAGCCCGGCAGAAAGTCCACGGCCGGGTGATCCGCAGGGGCCGCGAGGCGTTACGCGGTCTGCTCGACCGCCGCGGCGTCACCCGCTTCCCCGACCGGGACCCTCCCGGCCGCGTGCCGGCCACCTGCCACCGCACTCACGGGGTGCGCTGCTTCCACGGCTGCTGCTCCATCGGCGTCGACCGCCTCCGGGGCGTCAACCGCCGCAGAAAAGGCGCCGCGAACACGCCGGCCGCGCTGAAGTGCCCGCCACCCCGACGTACTTGCCGCCCCACGCGAGGAACGCGCCCGCCTCCGCAGCGAGAAGGGCGGACAGGAGGACGACTCAGGAGGCGTGCGGCTCGATGTCCCCCGCGAAGACGATGACCTGGTCGATGAGGCTCCGCCGCAGGTGGACGACGTCCGTTCCCGCCAGGCGGGGGCCTCCGTCCGGTGTGGTGAAGACCCACTGGTACCGGGCCCACTCGTCAGGCATGTCCACCGCCGAGCAGCGCACCATCGTGCCGGTCCCCGCCGGGTGGCGCCGGATGTCCAGTACGAACCGCTCGACCGCCGCGATTCCTTCGCTGCGACCCAACGGTCCCCAGAA
Organism: Streptomyces sp. NPDC020958; assembly: GCF_055562175.1. NCBI lineage: Bacteria > Bacillati > Actinomycetota > Actinomycetes > Kitasatosporales > Streptomycetaceae > Streptomyces > Streptomyces sp. NPDC020958. Next base: position 172,857 of record NZ_JBVHFU010000003.1, read on the forward strand.
GACCACGTCTGTGGTCAGGGCCTGGGAGAGCAGGGCAGTCACATAGTTCTCGTCCGAGGCGTTGAACGCGGAGATGAACGTGTCGATCGCGGAGCGTGCCGTCTCTTCCTGCATGCCCCAGTAATACCAGTGGTCGGGTGCACGGCCCTCAACGGCGGCCCTGGCCCACTCGAATATCCATGTTCCAGGCCGGACCTGCCGCAGCAGGAACCGGTGCTCCGCGTCACTCATCGGGCGACGACACTTCGAACACGTTCGTTACGATCGGGTTATGACTGCGAGAAGAGAGCCGATCAGCCGCCGTGAGCGTCCGGCGAAGCCCGCTCTGTCCCGGCGCTGGATCGTGGACACCGCCGTGCGGATCATGCGGGCGGAGGGGCTGGGGAAGGTCACGATGCGCCGCCTGGCGCAGGAGCTGGACACCGGTCCGGCGTCGCTGTACGTCTACGTCGCCAACACCGCCGAGCTGCACGCAGCGGTGCTGGATTCCCTGCTCGGCGAGGTCGACCTGACCGGACGGGACGGCGGTGAGGGCTGGCGCGAGCAGCTCCGCGCCGTCATGACGTCGTACACCCAGGTGCTGTTCGAGCACCCGCAGCTCGCCCGGGCCACGCTCGTCGCCCGTCCGAGCGGCGAGAACTACCTGCGCCTGGTGGAGCGCATCCTCGACCTCCTTGCGCAGAGCGGCGCCGGCCGCGAGCAGGTCGCCTGGGGGGTGGACAAACTGCTCCAGGACGCGACGGCCACCGCCGCCGAGCACTCGACGCGCGAGCACGACCCCTCCTCCGAGGACGACTGGAACGCCACCGTGCGTGCCCTGCACGCCGTGGACGCCACCACGCATCCGGCGATCGCCGCGCACATGCCCGCCCTGATCGGCGGCTCGGTGCCGGACAGGATGCGCTGGAGCTTCGACGTCCTCGTCAACGGCATCACGCACACACCTGTTCCGGGCGCGGGGGACTGAGCCCGGGGCCGAGCGGGCCGCCCCGGCGGCGGAGGCGGGCTGGGGGGCGCACGTCTTCTCCGCCTTCCGCGCAGCCTCGGGCGAACTTGTTCGCAACGAACATGTTCGTTATGTTGAGGGGGCGGCCGAGGCATCCCTTGCCGCCCGTCACGCCGCCCAGGTGTTTCCCCCTACTGCTTTCGGAGGCCCCGTGAACACCACCCATTTCCCGACAGCGATCATCGGCGCGGGCCTTGGTGGCCTGACCGCCGCCCGCGTCCTGCACGTCAACGGCATCGAGTCGGCGATCTTCGAGCTGGAGGCGTCGGCGGCGGCCCGTACGCAGGGCGGGATGCTCGACATCCACGAGGTCGACGGGCAGAAGGCCCTGCACGCCGCCGGCCTCCACGACGACTTCCTCAAGATCGTCCACGAGGGCGGTCAGGCCATGCGCCTGCTCGGCCCCGACGGCACGGTGCACGTGGCCGAGGAGGACGACGGCACCGGCGGCCGGCCGGAGGTGGACCGCGGCGACCTGCGGGACCTGCTGCTGGGATCCCTGCCCGACGGCACGATCCACTGGGGCCACAAGGTCACCGGGGCCCGGCGGCTGGGCGACGGGCGCCACGAGGTGACGTTCGCCGACGGCTCGGCCATCACCACCGATCTCCTGATCGGCGCGGACGGCGCCTGGTCCCGGATCAGGCCACTGGTCTCCAGCGCCTGGCCCGCCTACACCGGCATCTCCTTCGTCGAGACCGACCTGTCCGACGCCGACACCCGCCACCCGCGCAGCGCCGCGGTCATCGGCGGCGGGTTCTTCATCGCCCTGGGCCACGAGCGCGGGGTCCTCGCGCACCGGGAGAGCGACGGCAGTCTCCACGTCTACACCGCGCTCAAGGCCGCCGAAGGCTGGCTGGACACGGTCGACTTCACCGACCAGGAAGCCGCCAAGGTCGCGGTCCTCGCCCACTTCGAGGGCTGGGACGAGAGTCTGCGCGCCCTGGTCGCCGACGCGGACACGATCGCCCCGCGCCGTATCCATGCCCTGCCCGTGGGGCATCGCTGGGACCGCGTCCCGGGCGTGACGCTGCTCGGTGACGCCGCCCATCTGATGTCCCCCTTCGCCGGGGAGGGCGCCAACCTCGCCATGCTCGACGGTGCCGAACTCGCCCTGGCCGTCGCCGCCCATCCCGGCGACACCGAGGCCGCCCTGGCCGCCTACGAGGAGGCCCTCTTCCCGCGCAGCGAGGCATCCGCCGCCGAGTCCGCCGCCAACCTGGACACGATGTTCAGCGAGAAGGGCCTGGAGCAGATGGTCGCCTTCTTCACCTCCGGTCCGGCAGCCCGGTGAGACCCGCGCCCTCAGCCCCCCCGCATCCAGGAGCAATCCATGACAGCGTCACGTTCGCCCCCGGCGACCACCAGGGCACCGCGCTGACGGCGATGCTCGACCAGCTCCTGTCCTGGGGCAACGCCCTCGCCCACACCCGCAGCAGCGCAGCCCAGCGGCTTCGACGCTCGTTCGACGCTCCGGGCGTCTGTACACCGTCCGGATCCACACTCCGCGGAGCCAGGTGCGGTCCGACCGTGCCGTCTGATACCGGCCTGGTATCATCTCTGTATGGCGATGACACTCCGACTCCCCGACGACCTTGACGCGAAGCTCACCGAGCGGGCTCGCCGGGAGGGCCGCAGCAAGCAGGAACTTGCCATTGAAGCCATCCGTGACGCTCAGAACCGGGCCGAGCTCAAGGTCGACGACGTCCTGGCTGAGCTGATCGACAGCGATGCCGAGATTCTGGACTACCTGAGGTGACGGACGTTCGCCATCTCCAGATCGACGAAGTCCTGGCCATCGCCCGCGCGGTCAACGGTACCGAGCACAGCGTGCGAGACATGGGCCTTCTGGTGTCGGCGATCGAGCGGCCCCGGACGAACGTGTTCGGAGTCGAGCTGTATCCCACGCTGCACGAGAAGGCTGCGGCACTGCTGCACTCCGTCGCCCGCAATCACGCGCTGATCGATGGCAACAAGCGCACCGCCTGGCTCGCCATGCGCGTCTTCCTGCGGTTCAACGGCGTCAGCGCCACTACCGTTCCGCCGCATGTCTCCATTGCCGGCCCGTTCGTCGAGGACGTCGCGCAGGACAACATCGATGTACCAGTCATTGCCAAGCGCCTGGCGGCTTGGTTCCCCGTTTCCTGACGTTCCACGATATGAGGGCAGGGCGCGCGCAGCACGAGGCTAGCGCTCCCCTCGTACGTACGAGGGGAGCAGACGGAAGCCGCTTGCTCTGCGGCCGTGCCCCGCGGTGTCGCACCGGGTTAGGGCCGTGTCCGGCTCCTTGGAGTCCGCCTCCCGTCGTGGGCGACGACTTGCGGGTTGGCTGAGCCAGGTGCGCGCAATGCCCCCCTGTGCCGGCGCCACCGGCGCTATTGGCGATCCGCGCGAGGGACGTGATCCACGTGGAAGGTCAGCCCGGCGACGGTACCCGACTGGATCACGGGACCGTGCTGGACTCCTCCGCTGATGCGGTTGTCCACCGTGCGCCAGGTGCCTGCCGCGGACGCCGAGAGCTGCAGCAAGGAGGTCAGTAGAGCCCGTAGGGCTTCGTCGCTGCCGTAGTCGGCTTCCGCCAGGCGGCGCAGACGGTCACCGTATCGTCGGCTGATCTCGCGGCTGGTCCCTTCACGTTCTGTGGCGTCCGCGGCGAGGAGCAGGGTCCTCGCGTCCTGCAGGTCGTCGAACATGTCGGCGTCCGCGCCTGTGCGGGTCAGGTACCGCCCGACGAGTTCCCGGGCGTATGTCCAGGAGTCGGTGACCATGAGGGAGACCAGTGTGGCGGCGCTCGACGCCGCGAGTACGGCCAGTTCACCGTCCACGCGTCTGCTCCTGGGTGAAGGGGGCGCCGGAGGCGGGCGCCTCGTCGAGCACCACGCGACAGTACTGCAGGTCCGGGTCGAGAACGCCGCGGTGCGGCATGACCACGACGAGATGAGCCCGCTGCTCGTGCACGGCTTTGCGCAGCGCCGGCAGGTCGGCCTGGGCCGCGGCCCAGCGGTGGTCGTCCGCGGCGGACAGGTCCAGCAGCAACTGATCACCGGTCCCGACCAGAGCGGGGTCCTGGAGGGACAGCTCGTCCTCCTCACCGGGCAGGAGTTCGTGGAAGACACCACTGTCCCGGTGGTGTTCGTGCAGCAGTACGCGGGCCGCAGCCGACCGGCCGCTGCCCGGGGCACCGTCCAGGATGACGGTGCCGGAGTCGGCGAGTACGGTACGAGCCTCGCCCATGCACGGCGGAGCGACCAGTACATAGCGCAGTCGACGGAGTTGGTCCTCCGCGAATCGACGGAAAGCTGGTTTGTCCGAGTCCTGCAACGGCGTGCCGATGTAGACGTCGCCAGAGCCCGTGACCGTGACGCCCGAGTCCCGGACCCAAGTGCCGGTGTGCTGCTTCACCGGTCTCCGTCCTCGTGACCGTCCCGTTCACCGAACCGGTGCTGGACGGGGCCGTTGTGGTCACCTTCGAAGTACGTCATCCCGGCACCCGAGAAGTGACGGTCGCCCGAGACGTGACGTGAATGCGCGTAGATGTTGCCGCTCCCGGTGTGGACAGGACCGTGGGCGCCCTTGACGACCGTGCCGACGTCACCGGTGAAGTCGCGGCTTTGCACGGCTGTACCGTTCACGGTCCCGATGGAATTGGTCACGCTGCCCGGCGCGGGCGTCCCCGGCTCGGTCCCGGACCGGTCGTCGAGGCCGGGAATCATGTCGGCCATCAGATCACCGATGCGCGCGACACATACGTCGGTGTCACCGGAGTCGAACGCGATGGACTGGAGATCGGCAAGCCTTCGCAAGGCGGGCGGAAGATCGGCCTTGCTCAGCCGGTTGGTTTTGCGTCCGTCCAGAACGGGGACCAATGGGACCTCACACTCGAAAGCCTCCTCGATCTCCCTGCGCACCCAGTCCTCGGGATCCGCCAGCCGCGTGCGGAAGTTGGTCCAGTCCGGTCCTATGACGGCAAGGAGTACGGAGCTGCGCCGTACCGCGGTCAGAAGCCGTTCGGGCCAGCTTTCGCCAGGGACGATGGACTGGGACGCGTGGAACGCGTGTCCCGGGCCGAAGCGGTGCGACAGCCCTTGGCGGAGCAGGGCCGCAGTCTTCTCCCCGTCCCCGGTGCGGTAGTTGATGAAGATCTCGCTCACGACGGTGACTCCTCGAGAGGGGTGGTTGGGCGTGACAAGATGCCGAGCCGCGGTGTCAGCCGGCGTACCGGTGGGTGGTCCGGGTAGCGGCCCAACACCCGGACGAGCCGCCGCAGATCGGTCGTGACGGTCGCCGAGCGCACCGCCGTCACGCCGTGGAGTAGTGGTTCCGTCAGCGCGCACGCGTGGTCGATCTCGCCGGCGGAGGCATAGGCGAGCGCGCGGCGTACGCCGTACCGCACCTGAGTGCGCACCGCGTCGGTGCCGACCTGGGTGAGCTGCCGATCCAGTTCCTCGCCCGCCTCGCGCGGTCGCCCGAGATCGACGAGGCACCAGCCGGTGACCATGCCGACCGGATCGGGGAGATGCATAGAGCCGATCACCGGATCGTCGGCACCGTCGTTCCGGCGGGCGAGCAGAGTACGAGCCAGGTCCAGGGCACGAAAGCAGGCGCCGGCATCGCCGGCGAGGGCATGACCCTGCGCTTCGCGCTGCGCGGCGAGACCGCGGATCCGTGACGGAAGCACGCCGCTCTGCGCCCGGCGGGCCAGCGTGATCGTCTGCTCGGCGTCCTCCCGGTACAGCGTGACCAACGCCCTGCGGACCAGCGCGTAACCGGCCAGTGCGTGATCACCGCCGGCGGCGGCCAGGTCGACCGCACGTTGCGTCCACCACAGCGCCGCACGCTCGTCCCCGGTCTCCTGCACCAGCCAGCCCACGTATTCGGCGTACCGGGAACCGAGCGCCAGCAGGCGACGCCTGGTGCCGCTGTCGCTCTGCGCCGACAGCTCCCGCAGCGTGTGTGTCTGCGCGATCAGAACGGATAGGAGCAGGCCCGGTTCCACGGCCTGGCCGAGTCTGCGGTAGTGCGTGAAGAGTGAGCGTGAGGCTTCCAGCATGCTGACGCCGGCGGCCGGGGCCCCCGGACTCGATCCGTCCGACCTCCAGGTCATCAGCGAGGCGACACCGGCATTCATCACCTCACGCCGGCCCACGGGCCCGAACGAGTTCGGGCCGTCCGGTGACAACTGCATCATCCAGTTCTCCTCCTCGACCAGGCCTGGCGCCGACACGGCAGGTGCATCGACAGCGGTAGGGATGCTCAGGGCGATCAGCGCCCCGTCGGCACCGAGTGCGGCGTCGCACAGCCGCGCGAGATCACGGCTGGGTGCCTTGATGCCTCGTTCGACCTTGCTGAGCTGGGCCTTGCTGTAGTGCACGAGACCGGACAGGTCCGTAAGGCTCAGTCCGGCCTCCAGACGTCGCTTCCTCAGTTCCTCGCCGAACGATGTGGGCGGATGTGGCACGGGAACCTCCCGAGCCCGGTCGTCAGGGCTGAGGTGGTACTGCACGAAGAGTGCGGTACCAACTCCCGGACGGACAAGGCGATCGAAGCTGTTTCCCGTTTCCATCTCCGACGACAGGGCGCGACACGCCTCGTCGGCAACCTGTCGAGCACACTGCCCATGCGGCCTCGGGCCGCTCGCCCGTGCTGGGCGCACCGACGCGGCTCCGACGAAGAGTGGTGGTGCGCCGCGGCCGTCCGGCGGAGCTTCTGACCGGTTGGGGGGAGCGGGACGGAGGTCGGGCGCCACGAAACTTTCGGGGGAGCGGTAAGGCCGGCGCAAGGCGCTGTTACGGGGGAGCTCGTGTGTCGGGGGCGGTTCGGTCCCTGGCAGTGCGAAACATTCGGGGTTGATGGCGATAGATGCGAGAGGTATTGACGCCGCTCGCCGGTTCCCTATGATCCAGGTTGCTCGACCCTTCGATCCTTGTTCGACATAGCGAATGCATCAGGCCTGTGGCATGTCATGGGCCTGCCAACGATCGAATGTGAGGAAGCATCCTATGCACCGAGGAAGTTTCGGCCGAAGGCATCCGTCAGCGGTGCTCGCCGCTTTGGTCGCGGCCCTGGCCGCGATGGCGGCGCTGCTTGTCGCCGTCCCGGCTCAGGCGGCTTCCAGCGGCGCCCTGACCGGCGTTGGTTCCGGCCGGTGTCTCGATGTGCCGGGCGCCGACCAGACCGACGGCACGTATCTGCAGATCTACGACTGCTGGGGCGGGGCCAACCAGCAGTGGACGGCGACGGACGGCAACCAGCTCACCGTGTACGGCAACAAGTGCCTGGATGTCCCGGGCCACGCCACCGCGGCCGGTACCCGGGTGCAGATCTGGACCTGCAACGGGGGTGCGAACCAGCAGTGGCGGGTGAACTCGGACGGCACGGTCGTCGGCGTGGAGTCCGGGCTGTGCCTGGAGGCCGCCGGAGCCGGAACGGCCAACGGCACGGCGGTGCAGATCTGGACGTGCAACGGCGGCAGCAACCAGAAGTGGACCGGTCTGCCGGGGACGACCTCGCCGGGAGGCGGCACGTGCGCTCTGCCGTCGACGTACCGGTGGACGTCGACGGGTGCGTTGGCGCAGCCGGCGAACGGGTGGGTCTCGCTGAAGGACTTCACCAACGTGACGTACAACGGCAAGCACCTGGTCTACGCGTCGAACGTGTCGGGATCGGCGTACGGCTCGATGATGTTCAAGCCCTTCACGAACTGGTCGGACATGGCGTCGGCCGGGCAGACCGGGATGAGCCAGTCCGCGGTGGCGCCCACGCTGTTCTACTTCGCGCCGAAGAACATCTGGGTGCTGGCGTCCCAGTGGGGCGCGTCGCCCTTCGTCTACCGCACGTCGAGCGACCCCACCAACCCGAACGGCTGGTCCGCACCGCAGCCGCTGTTCACCGGCAGTGTCTCCGGCTCCGCCCCGATCGACCAGACCCTGATCGCCGACGGCCAGAACATGTACCTGTTCTTCGCCGGTGACAACGGGAAGATCTACCGCGCGAGCATGCCGATCGGGAACTTCCCGGGCAACTTCGGCTCGTCGTACACCACGGTCATGAGCGACACGGTGAAGAACCTGTTCGAGGCACCCCAGGTCTACAAGGTCCAGGGCCAGAACCAGTACCTCATGATCGTCGAGGCGCGCGGTGCGAACGAGCAGCGCTACTTCCGCTCCTTCACGGCCTCCAGCCTGAACGGTTCGTGGACTCCCCAGGCCGCCACCGGGAGCAATCCCTTCGCGGGCAAGGCCAACAGTGGTGCCACCTGGACCGACGACATCAGCCACGGTGACCTGGTCCGCAACAACCCCGACCAGACCATGACCATCGACCCCTGCAACCTGCAGTTGCTCTACCAGGGCAAGTCCCCCTCCGCGAGCGGCCCGTACGACCAGCTGCCGTGGCGGCCGGGTGTCCTCACCCTGCAACGCTGAACCGGCCTGAGCCACCCGTCGGCGGCCGGTCCCGCTCCGAGCGGACCGGCCGCCGACCACTCACGCGCGCGGGCGGTCAGTCGCCGGCGTGTGCGGTGACGTCGTCCGCGACCTGCTTCTCGAGCGCGGACCGCACCAGTGCGGCCGCGAGCGCCGGGTACTCGCTCTGATCGACCAGGCGGGCGACGGCGCTCGCGGAGGTCGGGAGTCCGAGCCGTTCGGCGCCTTGGAGGGCCTTGGCGTCGAAGTACGGTGCGGCCTGCGGCCACAGGCCCTGGACCTCTCGCAAGAAGATGTCCGCCCCGGTGGGCCCGATGCCGGGGAGTTCGCGCAGCAGGCGTTTGCATTCCGCCACGTCGCCGTCGGCGGCCTCGCGGAGCTTGCGCAGGTCGCCGCCGTACCGTTCCAGCAGCTGGTCGGCGGCCTCGCCGAGCTGGGTGGCGGTGCGTTCGTCGTACCGGCGGTAGTGGCCCTTGCCGAGGGCGTCGACACGCTGTTGCCAGGTGGCTTCGCTCATGCGCTTGGGGGTGCGCATCCCGTCGTCGAACAGGGCGCGTGCGGCGTCCGTGGCCACGGACGCCCTGATCCGTGCGCTGAGCAGGTGGGCGAGCACCAGCAACTGGTAGAGCGGCTGCGGTGTGTCGCGCAGTTTCACCCCGGCTTCTCGCGCGTACGTCTGTCCGTGACCGGCGAGCAGGGCGTCGGCCCTGGCCCGTTCCCTCGCGGTCGGCATGATCGCACCACTCCTTGTCCGCGGCCCGCCGGTCCGGTCACGACCGGCCGTCCGCCGGGTGCCCGTCACGTCACCGGGAAAACGGTGACGCCCCCGCGCGGCCCCCCTCTGGTGGGCGGGTCGCGGGGGCCCGTCCGCGCCGCGGGGGTCAGGGTGGCGGGAGGGGAGGGGCCGGCCGTGTCACTTGCTCTGCAGCTTCCCGAGCGGGTCGGGGTCCGTCTCCAGGGCGGCGGTCGCCGTCTTCCAGGCGGTGGCCTCGCCGTACAGGGCGCTGCGCAGGTAGGCCGTGGTGAGCCGCTGGATCAGGGCGACGCGTGCGGGGTTGGCGTCGGTGGTCTCGACGACCTCGTGTCCCGTGATGCCGCCGAGGGAGTGCTCGGCGTCGAAGAGGGTGAGCAGGCTCTTGTCGCCCGGGCTGTAGGTGTAGGGGTCCGTGAACCAGTCCGGACCACGGGTGGACAGGTGGGACTGGTCGCGGTCCCCGGCGACGATGAGGGCCGGGGTGGTCATGGTGTCGAAGGACGGCCTCATGAAGGGGAAGTTCTCGGCGGCGAACGGGACGAGGTCGTCGCCGAGGCCGGGCAGGGCGAGCAGCACCCCCGCCTCGACGCGGGGATCGGACATGTCCTCGCCCGGCCTGCCGTCTGAGCCGAGGACGCGCGCGCCCAGCAGCGTGCTCACCGACTGGGCACCCCAGGAGTGCCCGGCCACGGCGACGCGGTCACGGTCCAGGCGGCCGGCCAGGCCCGGCACGGCTGCTTCCAGGACGTCGAGTTCGTCGAGCACGCGGGTGAGGTCCTTGACGCGGATGCGCCAGATCCGCGGCGTACGGGGGTCCTCGGCGGGGATGTTCAGGGTGCGGGAGTCGAGGTGGGTGGGCTGGACGACCACGAAGCCGTTGGCGGCCCAGTGGTCGGCCAGGGGGGCGTAGCTGTCCATCGACTGGCCGAAGCCGTGCGAGAAGACGACGACGGGCAGGCCGGTGCCGGTCGCGGGGGCGGACACACGCACCTGGAGGTCGTCACCGCGCTCCGGGGCGGACAGGACGATCGGCCGCGCGGATATCACGGTGGTGGGGGTGCCCGTGCTCTGGTGGGCGTGGGCGGTCCTGGATGCGGACATGGGTGTGCCTTCCGTTCGGTGCGTGCGCACTGTGGGGTTCGGTGGCTCCGGCGGGCGGCGGCGCCGCGCCGGGGCGGGGGAGGGTGTCGCGGACAGCGGTTGGCCGCCGGACCGGCGGTCTGCCATCATGAAGCAAACGGAACCTTGTTCCGCATAAGATACGGAACGCCGATCCGTTTTGCAAGATCGGCCATGGAAGGAGTCCTGTGGTGAACGACGGCGGCCGGCGCCCGGGAAGCTCGGCCAGGTCCAGTCGCAAGGACGCCCGGCGCAACCAGCAAGCGCTGCTGGACGCGGCCGCAGCGGTCTTCGTGACCTCGGGAGTGGAGGCGCCGGTACGCGACATCGCGGCCGAGGCCGGGGTCGGGGTGGCCACGATCTACCGCCATTTCCCCACCCGGGCGGACCTCGTCGTCGCCGTCTACCGCCACCAGATCGACGCCTGCGTCGAAGCCGGCCCCGACCTGCTGGCGGCCGGCCCCACGCCCTATCGCGCCCTGGAGCGGTGGGTCGGCCTCTTCGTCGACTTCCTCGTCACCAAACACGGTCTCGCGGGCGCCATGCAGGGCGACAGCGCCGGCTTCGAGGCGCTCCACGCCCAGTTCCTCGAACGCCTCCTGCCGGTGTGCGCCGAACTCCTCGAAGCCGCCGCCGCCTCCGGCGAGATCCGCTCCGGCTTCGACGCCTACCACCTCATGCGCGGCGTCGGAAACCTCTGCGCAGGCGCCGAGAACGACCCCCACTACGACGCACGCCGACTGGTCGCGCTCCTCGTCGCCGGACTACGGCAACCGATCTGACCGGGCCGCCGGTCTCCGTCGTCAGCCGGACGACGGCACCGTCCAGCGCTGGCCGACGGCGCCCGTGCAGGCGGCGATGGTCAGTCGGGTCCTGTCGGTGGCGCCGTTGCTCGCATCGGTGAGGCACAGGCCGGAGGCCGGGTTGACGATCTCGCCGGACGTGTCCGGCCGCCATTGCTCGGCCTGGGTGCCGTTGCAGGTGTGCAGCTGGACCTTGGTGCCGGGGGTGGTGGCGCCGCCTGTCACGTCCATGCAGTCGTCGAGCACCTGGAGGGTGCCGTCCGGGACGACCTTCCAGCTCTGCGCGGTGGTGCCGTTGCAGGTGTAGAGCTGGACGGCGGTGCCGTTCGAGGTGCCCGAGCCGGCGTCGTCGGCACACTTGCCGGTGGCGGTCTCGGTGAGCGGGCCGCTGGGCTGTGCCACTCCGGTGCCGGGGGTCCCGCCGTAGGACGGCGGAGCGGCGGAAGCGGCCGCCGCCCAGGAGGTGTTGGCGGACGAGGACAGGACGAAGTCCAGCTCCGTGGCGCCGCCGAGGTAGGAGGCCGGTACGTACGCCTTGTTCCAGGAGCCGCCGTCGAGGCGCAGCGACTGGACGTAGGGCGCACCGTCGGCCGCCGCCGGGGCGTCGACCGTGAGCGTGCCCCCGCCGGTCGTGACGACCGCCGAGGTGAACACCGGGCTGCCGATGGCCAGGTCCCCGGTGCCCGGGATCTCCGGGTAGAGGCCGAGGGCGGACCACACGTACCAGGCGCTCATCTCGCCGAGGTCGTCGTTGCCGGGCAGGCCGCCGGCGGTGTCCGTCCAGAGCTGGTCCTGGACGGCCCGCACCGTGGACTGCGTCTTGTACGGCTTGCCCACCCAGTCGTACTCCCAGGGCAGCCCGATGCTGGGCTCGTTGCCCATGTTCGACTGGGTGCCGATGACACTGCCCAGGCCCTGGTAGCCGCTGAGCACGCTGTCCAGGTACGACGCCAGGGACGCGTTCCCGCCCTCCAGGGACGCCAGCCCGGCGAGGTCGAAGGGGATCATCGGCGTGTAGGTGAAGGCGTCGCCCTCGGCGAAGTCGTTGGACGAGGTGCCGGTGATCAGCTTGGCGTTGAAGCCGTCCATCCAGCGGCCGTTGGAGTGCCGGGGCTGGAGGTAGCCGGAGGACGGGTTGTAGATGTTCTGCCAGTCCTGCGCCCGGTCCTGGAACTTCTTCTGCGTGGCGGTGTCGCCCAGGGCGCCCGCGAACGCCGAGAGTGCGAAGTCGTCGGTGTCGTACTCGAGTTGGGTGGAGGTCGTGGCGTACTCGTGGCAGCAGCCGTAGAGCGAGTTGGTGGGCAGGTAGCCGAAGGAGTCGAGGTACGTCACGCCGGGGGTGACGTCGGTGTCCGTCGTCTGTTCCTCGACCATGGCGGACAGCGCCGTCGACGTGTCGAAGTCCCGTGCGCCGAAGGCGTAGTAGGCGGCGAGCAGCGGTACGGCGGAGTCGCCCACCATGATGTGCGTCTCGGCGGTCTCCATGCCCCACTTGGTGAGCGTGCCGCCCTGCCGGTAGTCGTCGACGACCGACTGTGCCATGTCCGACGCGGCCGACGGGTCCAGCAGGGCGGTGAGTTGGGCCTGTGAGCGGTAGGTGTCCCAGGTGGAGAAGTCGGCGTACTCCGCCGCGTGGCCGCTGCCCACCGCGTGCACCGCGCCGTCGAAGCCACGGTAGGAGCCGTCCGCGTCGCTGATGACGGCGGGGAAGAGCGAGGCGTGGTAGAGCGCGGTGTAGAAGACCTTCTGCTGGTCCGGGGTGCCGCCGGTGACGGCGATCTTCGACAGTTCGGCGCTCCAGGCTGCCGCCGCGGCCGCCTTGACGGCCGCGAAGGTCTTCCCGGTCACCTCGGCGTCCCGGTTGGCCGCGGCCTTGGCCACCGAGGTGTAGGAGATGCCGACCCGGGCCTCCACCGTGCTGCTGCTCGTGGTGTCGAACGTCAGGTACTCGCCGCCGGTGAAGGTGCCGGAGGCGGTGAAGGGGTGGTCGAAGGTGATCGCGTAGTAGAGCGTGATCGGGGTGGTGTCCTCGCAGAAGCCGGTGCTGGTGATCGACCCGGTCACCGTGTCGCCGCCGGACAGGCCGAGCGTCGAGGAGGCGTACGGGGTCTGGGTGTCCTGCACCTTGAGGAGCAGGCTCGCCTGTGCGGAGGACGGGAAGGTGAACCGGCCGATGCCGGCCCGTGTGCTCGTGGTCAGCGCGACGCTGGTGCCGTTGCCCAGGCTGACGGAGTAGGAGCCGGGTGCGGCCGTCTCGCCGGAGTGCGCGAAGGACTCGGTCGTCGAGGCGGGGTCCGAGCCGAGCGAACCGACCACGGGCAGGATCGGCAGATCCCCGGCCGCGTCGCAGCCGACGCCGGAGACGTGGGTGAGGCTGAATCCCGAGACGGCGGAGTCGGAGTAGCCGTAGCCGCCGCCCTTGGGGCGTGACGAGGTGTCGGGCGACCACTGGAGCATGCCGTGCGGCACGTCGGCGCCCGGGAAGGTGTTCCCGGCGCTGAAGTCGCCGTTGCCGCCGGTGCCGATGTACGGGTCGACCAGCGACACGGGGTCGGCCGTGGCCGCGGCCACCGGCCCCGCCGCGCCGGCCGGTTGGGCGGACACGGCGAGCGCGAGGGCCGCGGCACCCGCGGTGAGCAGACGCAGGAGCGCGTGTCGGCGCCGGGGGTCAGCCACGGAGCAGTACGTCGCTGAGGACGCCGTCGGCGGGGGCGGTGATCCAGTCCGAGGAGATGTACGAGGCCCCGTCGGCGGCGAGCAGGGCGACCCGGGCCCGGGCGTCGGCCAGGGACGGCGCGGAGGAGCTCAGCGCGGGCGGGACGTCGTAGGCGTCGGTGACGACCGTCAGGTAGTGGTTGGTGTTGTACCACTCGGTGGTGCCGTCGCCGACCCAGGCGCCCGCGTCGGCGTCGAACACCACGAACCAGGGGCGCAGCGTGGTGTCGCTGTAGCGGGTGCGCGGGTCGCCGGCCTGGGCGCCGAGGACGCTCGGGAAGACCGCGGCCTGGCTGATGTTCCCCGCGGCGGCGAGGTCCTTGAGGTGCTGGGCGTAGACCACGTCCGACCACGAGGAGGCGGGGCTGACGGCCTGCTCGAAGGTGCCGGGGATGATCTCCACGATCGCCCGGCCGGTGAGCGAGCCGTAGTTCGCCCAGTTGTTCGCCTTGGCGGCGGTGTCGAGGTCCGCGTACCGCGAGCCGTCGCTCTTGGTGAGCAGGTCGGCGGGCGTGTAGAGAACGCTGCCGAGGTGCGCCTTGACGTAGCTGTCGAACGTGGTCGGCGTCATGCCGAGGGTGTTGTAGAACCCGTTCTTCATCTCGATCTTGACCATGACCGGGTGGCTCGTGGGGTGGGCCTGGAGCCAGATCCGGATGTCGTCAAGGCAGCTGTCGAGGTTCTGGTTGCGGTTGCCGGTGTAGAGGTCGGCGGCCGTGCTCGCCTGCACGCAGTTGTTGCCGCTGCCCAGCGGGTTGCTGTGACTCACGTTCCACTTGCCGGTGAACACGTTGTGCCAGGTGTCGAGTTCGACCAGGGAGGTGCCGGTGTCCAGCGCGTTCGCCAGATAGGTGTACGTGGACCCGTCGTCGTACGTGTTGTGGATGCCCGTGCCGGAGACCCCGGCCAGCGTCTGCCCGCCGACATCGGCGGCGTGCGCGGCGGGCATCGCCGCCACACCGAGCAGCAGGGCCGAGGCCGTCAGCAGGGCGGCCCGGACTTTGTTTCGGATCATGAGCATGTCAGATCCCTCCGTGTGCTCGGTGGTCGGGCAGAGCCTAGAGGGGGTGGATGGACATCCGCTACGGCCGGGTAACAAGTTGCCGTCGATCTCCTGAATCCCCGCGAGAGTAAGGGAGTTGAAAGGGCGCGCGATGGGGGCCGCACAGAGGAAGACCCGTTCGCACCTCGGCCTTGCGGGCCGGCCGCCCGTGATCAGGCCGGGGCGTCGTCTCGGCCGTCACACCGGGCAGGACCTGCTGCCGGTCTGGGCGCGCCCGAGGAACCCCGCCCACGCCGCACGCGACACACGCACGAGGCGATCGTGCTGGTCGTCGGCGAGCCGGCCGCCGACGCGGTGCGGCACGGGCACGTGTCCGGCCGGGACTTCCGGTTGCGTCTCTACGAGACCGGGCTTGCCGGTGGCGTGGTCCGGGTCGAGGTCTGCGACGCTCGCGCCGAGCGCACACCGCCCCGCCCGGACGCGCGGCGCGCGGTGGACCCCGAGGGTGTCGGCGGCCGGGGGCCGGTCGTCGTCGCGGGGCCGGCGTCCCGCTGGGGCCGGCACGCCCGGTCCGACGGGCCGGGCAAGACGGTGTGGGTGGAGTGTGCGGCCGCGCCCCTGCCGGGAGGCGAGGGCCGGCGGCCGGGGCTACTCGGCGTCGAGTGAGGCGACCCCGGCCCGCAGGAAGGTCATCGCCCTGTCGATGTCGGCCTCCCGCGTGTGGCGGCAGACCTCGGCCACCACGGCGGCCGCCGCGGCGGCGGCCATGCGCGGCCCGAAGTCGTCCGGGGCGACTCCGCGCTCCTCGGCGAAGACCCGGGTGCCCTCCTGGATCACCTCCGTGAGGCGGACGTTGGTGACGGCCCTGAGCTGCGGATTGAGGTCGAGCATCCGGTCGTGGAGGTCGTCCAGGTCGCTGTGCAGGGCGACCTCGCCGCGCAGCCAGAGCTCCAGCGCGTCCAGGGTGGTCCGCCCGGCCGGACGCTCTCGCAGGGTCGTGGCGAGCCGGTCCGCGACCGCGTCGAGGTGCGACGTCGCCAGCTCCAGCTTCGACGGGAAGTAGAGCGTGACGGTGCGCGGCGACACCTCCGCGGCCGCCGCGATGTCGGCGATCGTCGTCGCCTCGTAGCCGTGGTCGGCGAACAGTTCGTACGCCGCACGGAGGATCGCCTCCCGGCGTCGCGCCTTGGAACGCTCCCGCAGGCCCTCGCTCATCACGACCATGACTTTACCATTCGTGGCGAAGTTACAGTCGACTGCAAAAATGCCGTACGGTGTAGCGAGTCGGGGGAGCGGACCAGTGTGGAAGAGAGGGAAGACGGGCATGGCCTCACGCCTGTACAGCTGGGCACGGTGGGCGATACGCCGGCGCGGCAGGGTCGTAGCGGCCTGGCTGCTTCTGCTCGCCGTCGTCGCCGGTCTCGGCGTCACCCTGCACGGCAAGGTGACCACCGAGTTCTCGGTGCCGGGGATCGAGTCGCAGCAAGCGCAGGACCTGCTGAAGCAGGAGTTCCCCGAGGCCGCGGGCGGGGTCGCCCGGATCGTCCTCGCGGCACCCGAGGGCAGCGACCTGACCCGGCCGAAGGCGAACGCGGCCGTAGAGGCGAGCCTGCGGGAGGCGGCCCGGGTCTCCGGCGTGGTGGCGGTGTCCGACCCGTTCAAGGGCGGGACGCTCTCGGCGGACCGGCGGATCGGCTACGCCGACGTCCGCTTCCGGGAACCGGCCAGCGAGGTGCCGCAGGCGTCGAAGGACGCCCTGGACCGGGCGATGGCGCAGGCCCGCCACGCCGGACTCGAGGTCGAGTTCGGCGGTTCGGCGATGGACCGCAAGACCGAGGTCGGCGGCCCGGCCGAGGTCATCGGGGTGGTGCTCGCCTTCGTCATCCTGGCGTTGGCCCTGGGCTCCCTGGTGGCCGCCGGGCTGCCGCTGCTGACGGCCCTGGTCGGGGTGGCGATCGGCGTTCTCGGGGTGGAGTTCATGACCCGGTACGTCGAGATGACCAGCACCGCCACGGTGCTCGCCCTGATGATCGGGCTGGCCGTGGGCATCGACTACGCCCTGTTCATCATCTCCCGCCACCGCGAGCAACTCACCGACCCGGAACAGGACGTCGAGGACTCGATCGCCCGGGCCGTGGCCACCGCGGGCGGTGCCGTCGTCTTCGCCGGTGCCACCGTGATCATCGCACTCGCGGCACTCGCGGTCACCGGCATCCCGTTCCTGACGGTGATGGGCCTGGCCGCCGCGGCGACCGTGCTGCTGGCCGTCCTGGTCGCCGTCAGCCTCGTCCCCGCCGCCCTCGCCCTGCTCGGCGAGCGCCTACGGCCGCGCAGCCGTCGTACCACCGTGAAGGCGGCCGGCTCCTGGGGGCCGGCCTGGGCCCGAGCGGTCACCCGCAAGCCCCTGCTCGTCCTCCTGGCCGGGGTCGTCGGCCTGCTCGCCCTGGCCGTGCCCGCCCGCGACCTGCGCCTCGGCCTGCCCAGCAACGCCTCGCAGCCCGCCGACAGCACCCAGCACAAGAGCTACGACCTGCTGACCGAGGGCTTCGGGCCCGGCTTCAACGCCACGCTGACCGCCGTGGTCGACCTCAAGGGCGTCCCGGCCGCCGACCGTACCGCGACCGTGACCGGGCTCCGTACGGCCCTGGCGGGCGACCGCGGGGTGGCCGTCGCCGCCGCGCCGGTCAGCAACGCGGACGGGACCCTGGCCGTCGTCGCCGTGGTCCCGAAGACCGGACCCGACGCCCGAGCCACCACCGACCTGGTGCACCGGCTGCGTGCCGAGGCGCCTGCCGTCGGCAGGGCCGGCGGCACCCTCTACATCGCCGGTACGACCGCTGCCGCGATCGACGTGGCGGGCAAGCTCTCCGACGCGCTTCCGCTGTTCATCGCCATCATCGTGGTCCTGGCCCTGATCCTGCTGACGATCGCTTTCCGCTCCGTGCTGGTGCCCCTCAAGGCCGCGTTCGGGTTCCTGCTGTCGGTGGCCGCGTCCCTGGGCGCCACGGTGTGGGTGTTCCAGCAGGGCCACCTCGACGGCGTTCTGGACATCCCTTCGGCGGGCCCGGTCACCAGCTTCCTGCCCGTCCTGCTCATCGGCGTCCTCTTCGGACTGGCCATGGACTACGAGGTGTTCCTCGTGAGCCGGATGCGCGAGCACCACGAGCACACCGGCGACGCCGCCGAGGCCGTCACTCAGGGGGTGGCCCGCAGCGGACGGGTCGTCAGCGCCGCCGCGCTCATCATGGCCGCGGTCTTCGGCGGCTTCGTCTTCAACGACGACCCGATCATCAAGTCCATCGGCTTCGCCCTCGCCTTCGGTGTCCTCGTCGACGCCTTCGTCGTCCGCATGACCCTCGTGCCGGCGGCCATGGCGCTGCTCGGCCGCCGCGCCTGGGGCCTGCCCGGATGGCTGGCCCGGATCACTCCGGATGTCGACATCGAGGGGGCACGGCTGCCGGCGCGGGCGAACGCCGGGACGGCAGCGGAGCCGCAGGAGGCCGCCGTGCGGTGAGGCGAGGGAGCCGGGCGCCGCCCCTCGCCGCCGGGTGGGGGACTTCCGCCCTGCTCGGAGCCGCCCGGTCCGCGGACGCGGCCGTGGAGCGGGCCGAAGCCCGCGTGCCAGAATGAAGCCGCCCGTCGCTCGTCGCCTTCATCGAGATCCCTCCGTGTCCCAGCCCGTCGGCCGCGGCCCGTAGCGGCACGACGACGGGCCCGGTCCGCCTGCGGGGAGGGCGTCGACCAGGTCCGCGACCCGCACCGGCGGGCACCTTCATGCGGGTGAACAGGACCCGCTACCGCTCAACTACGCCCACCACGCCCTGCGCGACCTCGGTGCCGGGCGGGGCGTGGCCGTGCTCGGCCTCGGCGGTGCGGGTGATGTTGCGGGCCATGCCGCCGAAGACGACGGAGTGGAAGGGGGAGACGCTCCACCAGTAGGCGTGGCCGAGCAGTCCGTGCGGGTGGAACACGGCGCGCTGGCGGTAGCGGGTGCGGCCGGTGCCGTCGGTGTCGGCGTACATCTCCAGCCAGGCCAGTCCCGGCAGCCGCATCTCCGCGCGCAGCCGCAGCAGCCTGCCCGGCTCGATCTCCTCCACCCGCCAGAAGTCCACCGAGTCGCCCACGCGCAGCCGGTGCGCGTCCCGGCGCCCGCGGCGCAGCCCGACCCCGCCCACGAGCCGGTCGGCGATCCCCCGCACGTTCCAGGCCAGCGGGAAGGAGTACCAGCCGTTCTCCCCGCCGACGCCCTCGATCACCCGCCACAGCGCCTCGGGCGGGGCGTCGACCGGACGTTCCCGCAGGTCGGTGTAGAGGCTTCCGCCCGCCCAGGCGGGGTCGGTGGGCAGCGGGTCGCTGGGGGCGCCGGGTACCGAGGCGGAGGACCAGCGGGTGGTGACCTCGGCGTCCTGCACGCGCTTGAGCGCCAGCCGTACCGCGTCGTCGAAACCGATGGGGTGGCCGGGCGGGTCGGGCACGTACCGGGTGATGTCGTTCTCCCGGCACACCACCTCGTGCCGCAGCGACTCCGCGAGCGGCCGGGCGATGGACGCGGGGACCGGGGTGACCAGGCCGACCCAGAGACCGGACAGGCGGGGGGTGAGCACAGGCACCGGCACGATCACGCGCCGGGGCAGTCCGGCGACCGCCGCGTAGCGCAGCATCATGTCGCGGTACGTCAGCACGTCGGGGCCGCCGATGTCGAAGGCGCGGTTCACGTCCGCGGGCATCCGGGCGCTGCCCACCAGCAGGCGCAGCACGTCCCGGACCGCAGTCGGCTGGATGCGGGTGCGCACCCAGCTGGGCGTGACCATCACCGGCAGCCGCTCGGTCAGGTAGCGCAGCATCTCGAAGGAGGCCGAGCCCGACCCGATGATGACGGCGGCGCGCAGCACCGTGGTGGGCACCCCGCTCGCCAGCAGGATGCGCCCGACCTCGGAGCGGGAGCGCAGATGGGGTGACAGCTCCCGCTCGGGCACCCCGGCGGGGGTCAGCCCGCCGAGGTAGACGATGCGGCGCACGCCGGCGCGGGCGGCCTGCGTGCCGAAGACGTGGGCGCCCCGCCGGTCGGTGTCCTCGAAGCCGTGTCCGGTGCCGAGCGCGTGCACCAGGTAGTAGGCGACCGAGACCTCCCGCATGGCGGTACCGACGGTGACGGGGTCGGTGACGTCCCCCTGGACCACCTCCACCTCCCCGGCCCACGGGTGGTCGCGCAGTTTCCCGGGGGACCGGGCCAGGCAGCGCACCCGGTATCCGGCGGCCAGCAGTTCCGGTACCAGTCGCCCGCCGATGTAGCCGCTGGCCCCGGTCACCAGGCACAGGGGGCGTTCCGCCGTCGTCTCCATGGCTCCTCCTCGTACCCGGGTCTTCGGCCGTCGCACCGCCCGCGGATGCGGCCCGCGTGTGATCTCCGAGTACCCCGGTACGATGCGCCGGTGAGCACGGAGACGAACGGCGGGCATCCGGCCCCCGGAGACCTCCCCGCCTTCCCGGGCGACCTGTCGGCCTTCGCGGTGCAGTTGCGTCGCATGCACGGCGAGGTCGGCCGGGTCATCCAGCAGTACGCGGCCCGGCAGAACCTGCACGCCACCGACGTGCAGGCGCTGGCCGCCATCCTCGACGCCCCCGAGCCCATGACGCCCACCCGGCTGCGCGCGCTGCTCGGCCTCACCTCGGGCGCGGTCACCGCCTGCGTGGACCGGCTGGAGCGCGCCGGGCACGTCCGCCGGGTGCGCGAGGACGCCGACCGCAGGGTGGTGCACCTCCAGTACGTCGACGACGCCCGCGCCGCCGCCCGTACCCACTTCCGGCCGCTGGCCGACGCCGTGCGCCGGGCCGGTGCGGGCTTCGACGCGCACGAGCTGGCCGTGGCCCTGCGGTTCCTGACGGAGCTGAACGACATCCTGGCCGAGGTGCCCGGGGAGTCCGCCGCCGGCCGCTGAGGGCTGCATCCGAAGGTTCGGCGCCCGGAGAAGCAGGGGTGACACATGCCATCGGCCAATATTGTTTGATCATTGAGATAGTTCATCGTCGAGCTTTCTGTTCGGGAGTCTCCCTTGTCGCGCGCCCCCAGGAGTCACATGACACCCCCGCCCCGCCGCCGCACCCGCGGGCTCGTCCCGTTCGCCATGGTCGCCGTCTGGCTGGTGCTCGGAGGCCTGCTGGGTCCCTTCGCCGGACGACTGGGCGAGGTCGCCACCAACGACCAGGCCGCCTTCCTGCCGAGGAGCGCCGAGTCCACCCGGGTGCTGGCCGAGCAGGCCGCCTTCCGGCAGCGTGAGACCCTGCCGGTCGTCGTGGTGTGGACCGCCGCCGGCGGCGCGGCCGTCAGCGGCGAGCAGCGCGCGGCCACCGCCGCGGTGGCCGCGCTCGCCGGCACCCCCGGCACCGCCGGATCTCCTTCCCCCGCCCTCCTCTCCCGGGACCGCGCCGCCCTCCAGGCCGTCGTACCGCTGCGCCCCGATCTCGGCGACCGGCTCGCACCCACCCTGGAACGGGTGCGGACGGCGGCCCGCGTCCCCGGCACCCAGGTGCGACTCGCCGGCCCCGCCGCCACCCAGGCCGACCTCGCGGACGCCTTCTCGGGCATCGACGGGGTGCTGCTCGCGGTCGCCCTGGCCACCGTGCTCGTCATCCTGCTGCTGGTCTACCGCTCCCTGCTGCTGCCGCTGGTCGTCATCCTCGGCGCGGTGTTCTCCCTGGGCCTCGCGTGTGCCGTCGTCTACGCCCTGGCCGACCACGGCCTGGTGCGCGTCGACGGCCAGGTGCAGGGCATCCTCTCGATCCTCGTCATCGGCGCCGCGACGGACTACGCGCTGCTGGTCACCGCCCGCTGCCGGGAGGAACTGGCCGCCGGCCGCGACCGGTACGCCGCCGCCCGGGCCGCCCTGCGCCGCTCGGCCCCGGCCGTCCTGGCCAGCGCGGGCACCGTCGCCCTCGGCCTGATCGCGCTGCTGCTCAGCGACCTCACCAACAACCGGGCGCTCGGGCCGGTCGGCGCCGTCGGCATCGCCTGCGCCGCCCTCAGCGCGCTCACCTTCCTGCCGGCCGTCCTGGCCCTCCTCGGCCGCCGCGCGTACTGGCCGGCCAAACCCGGGAGCGGGGGCGGCGCGACCGGGCTGTGGCAGCGCGTCGCCCACCTGGTCGACCGGGCGCCGCGCCGGGTGTGGGCGCTCGCCCTGACCGGACTGCTCGTCTGCTCGGCGGGCGCCCTCACCCTGGACTCGCGCGGCGTCCCGCTCGACGAGACGTTCGTACGGCACGTGCCGTCCGTCACCGCCCAGCAGACCCTCGCCCGGCACTTCCCGGCCGGCGCGGGCACCCCCGTGGTGGTCGTCGCCGACGCCACCGCCGCCGACCGGGTGGCGCGCACCCTGCGCGCCGCCCCGGGCGTCGCCGCGGTGACCGCGACCGGCGCGCAGGGCCGTCCGGCGGCCGAACCGCTGGTGGCGGACGGCCGGGTCAGGTTCGAGGCGACCGCTAAGGCGGCCCCCGACACGCAGGCCGCCCGCGACACCGTGGCCGGGCTGCGCGCCTCGCTGCACGCGCTGCCCGGCGCGGACGCCCTCGTGGGCGGCTACACCGCGCAGCAGTACGACACCCTGCGCGCGGCCGAACGCGACCGCGTGGTCATCGTCCCCGTGGTGCTCGCCGTCATCCTGACCATCCTCGTGCTGCTGCTCCGTTCCTTCGCGGTGCCCGTCCTGCTGGTGCTGACCGTCGGCCTCAACTTCACCGCGACCCTCGGCGTGGCCGCGCTGGTCTTCCGCGACCTGTTCGGATTCAGCGGCACCGATCCGTCCGTACCGCTGTACGGGTTCGTCTTCCTGGTGGCACTCGGCGTCGACTACAACATCTTCCTGATGTCCCGGGTCCGCGAGGAGACCCTGCGGCACGGCACCCGCGAGGGCGTCCGGCGCGGGCTCGTCACCACCGGCGGGGTCATCACCTCCGCCGGGGTGGTGCTGGCCGCCACCTTCGCGGCGCTCGGCGTGATCCCGCTGGCTTTCCTGGTGCAGATCGCCTTCATCGTCGCGTTCGGCGTGCTGCTGGACACCCTGGTGGTGCGCTCGCTGCTGGTGCCGGCGCTCGTGCGGGACGCCG
Source organism: Streptomyces sp. NPDC020958 (assembly GCF_055562175.1). NCBI lineage: Bacteria > Bacillati > Actinomycetota > Actinomycetes > Kitasatosporales > Streptomycetaceae > Streptomyces > Streptomyces sp. NPDC020958. Next base: position 195,781 of record NZ_JBVHFU010000003.1, read on the forward strand.
GGGGCCGCGTGTGGTGGCCCACCCGGCCGGGGACCGAGCGAGACGATGCAGACTCGATGCGAGTTGCCGGGGTGGGAGCACGGGACGGACGGTGGTGCTGAGACAGGGAGCAATCCCGTCCGAGGAGCGATCCGGTACCAGGAGCAGCCACATGACCGCAGTCGCCATGACCGAGAACCCGCCCGTCACCACGACGGATTCCGACAGCGCGCTGGCCCTGCGCTTCGTGGCCGGGGACGAGGGCGGCCTGGAGGCGGTCTACCGCCGGTGGGCACCTCTCGTCCTCTCCCTGGCCCGGCAGTCGCTGGGAGACGGCGCGGAGGCCGAGGACGTCACCCAGACGGTGTTCCTCGCCGCCTGGCACGGCCGCCACGGCTACCGCCCCGGCCGCGGCCCGCTGCCCGCCTGGCTCGTGGGCATCGCCCGGCGCAAGATCGCCGACGCCCTGTCCGCCCGCACCCGGCGCACCGACGTCGCCGCCGCGGCGGCCGCGCGCGAGTCCACCAGCTCGCCGGATCCGTCGAACGCGCACGACGCGGTCCTGAACCGCGTGGACGTCACCCGGGAGCTGCGCCGTCTTCCCGAGGCCCAGCGGCGGGTGCTGTGCCTGGCGTTCTACGGTGATCTGACGCAGACGCAGATCGCCCATGTCACCGGCTGGCCGCTGGGTACGGTCAAGAGCCACGCCCGGCGCGGCCTGCTCCGCCTGGGCCGGTGCCTGGACGGCGAGGCCGCGTAGGAAGGCCGCCCGGCGGACGGCTCGGCGCCCGCCGGGTACCCGGGTGCCGGGCACGGGAAGAGGAGCACATGACCACCGCGAACCCCGCCGGGCAGCCCCCGCCCGAACCGGCCGCCGTACCCGGCGGCGCCGGCGTGACCACGGGAGTGCTGGCGCGCCGCCTCGGCGTCTCGCCCATGACCCTGCGCTCCTGGGACCGCCGCTACGGCATCGGACCGACCGCACGCACCGGGGGCGGCCACCGGCGCTGGACGGCGGGGGACGTGGCCACCGTCGAGGAGATGTGCAGGCTGACGGCGACCGGCATCCCGCCGGCCGACGCGGCCCGCGCCGCCCGCGCCGCCCGCGCGGCCGTCGCCGAGCCGCCGCCCGCGCCCGTGACCGCCGCCGTCCCGGCGCTCCCGCCGGCCGCGGCGCGGTCCCGGGCCGCGGGCGCGCTGCCCCTCGGTGACGTGCGCCTGGAGTGCCGCGGCCTGGCCCGCGCCGCCGTACGGCTGGACGCGCCGGCCCTGGAGGAACAGCTCACCGCGGCCGTCGAGCGGTACGGCGTGGTGGTCGCCTGGCAGGAGGTGATGGCTCCCACGCTGCGCGCCGTGGGACGCCGCTGGGCCTCCTCCGAGGACCGCTACGTGGAGGTGGAGCACCTGCTCGCCTGGCACGTCTCCACGGTGCTGCGCCGCAGCGCGCCGCCCGTCGTCCCGGTGACCGCCCCGGCGACCGGCTGCGTCCTGCTGGCCTGTGCGCCCGGCGAACAGCACACGCTGCCGCTGGAGGCGCTGCACGCCGCGCTCGGCCGTGAGGGTCTGCCGGTGCGCATGCTGGGAGCGGCGGTGCCCGTCGAGGCGCTGGACGCGGCGGTCCGCAGGCTGGGACCGGTCGCGGTCGTGCTGTGGGCCCAGGACAGCGCTCGGGCCGCTCCCGCCCTGGCCCGGCACGTCGCCGCGCTGCGCTGGGGCATGAAGGGGACGCGCCGTGGTCCGGCGGTGCTGCTGGGCGGCCCCGGCTGGAGCCGGACCCAGCCCGCCGAGGTGCTCAGGCCGGCCGGACTGGCGCAGGCGGTGGAGGCGCTGCGCGCGCTGTGCGGAGCGGGGAGCGGCGGGGCCGGATGACTTTCAGGGCCGCTCCCGGGCCTGCCGGAAGCGGTCCAGGCCCTCCGCCAGGGACACCACCGGCTCGGGGTAGCCGGTCCTCGCCAGCTCCCGCGCCGGAAGTTTCCACGGCTCGTGCACCTGGCTCTCCTTCACGTCCGCCAGTTCCGGCACCCAGCGCCGCACGTACGCCCCGTCCGGGTCGTACTTCTTGCCCTGGGTGACGGGGTTGAGCACCCGGTTGGGCCGGGTGTCGGTGCCCGTGCCGGCCATCCACTGCCAGTTCAGCTGGTTGTTCGCCAGGTCGCCGTCGACCAGCAGGTCCAGGAAGTGCCGGGCGCCCACGCGCCAGTCGACGTACAGCGTCTTGGTGAGCAGGCTCGCCGCCAGCAGCCGGCCCCGGTTGTGCATCCAGCCCTCGTACCGCAGCTGCCGCATCGCCGCGTCCACCACCGGGTAGCCGGTGCGGCCCTCCCGCCACGCCTCGGCGTCCGCCTCCGCGTCCCTGCCGCGGCGCCACCGGTCCCGCTTGGTGCGGTAGTCGCGGACGGCGGCCTCCGGGCGGGCGGCGAGCACCTGGCGGTGGAAGTCGCGCCAGGCGATCTGCCGTACGAACGCCTCCGCGCCCGGGCCGCCCGCCCGGCCGGCCCGGTGCACCACCTCGACCGGGGAGAGCGTGCCGAAGTGCAGGTGGGGGGAGAGCCGGGAGGTGGCGTCGCCCGCCAGGTCGTCGTGTCCGTCCTCGTACGAGGCCACGCCGGAGCGCAGCCACGCGGCCAGCCTGCGCCGGGCCTCCGTCTCGCCGCCCGCGCACAGCCCCGGGGACACCCCGTTCACGGCACCGCGTTCCGGCAGCGGGGCGGAGCCCACCTCCTCGGGCACGGTGACCGCGCGCGGGGCCTCCAGCACGTCCCGCAGGCCCTGGGCGGACCAGTGCCGGTGGTAGGGCGTGAACACCGCGAAGTGGTCGGAGGAGTTCGGGGTGACCGCGCCCGGCGGCACGGCCGTGCTCACCGTGTCGTGCACGTACAGGCGCCGCCCTTCGGCCTCCAGGGCGCGGCGCAGCCGCCGTTCCCGCGCGCGTGCGAAGGCGCTCACGTCACCCGCCATGTGCACCTCGTCGGCGTCCGCCTCGGCGGCCACCCGGCACACCTCGGTGACCGTGTCGCCCTCGCGCAGCACCAGCCGCCCGCCCCGCTCCCGCAGCCGGGCGTCCAGGTCGCGCAGGCAGTCGGCGAGGAACGCCAGCCGGTTCGGCGCGGCGAAGCCCGCCGCGTCCACGGACGGGTCGCGCACGAACAGCGGCACCACCCGGCCTCCGCCGTGCAGGGCCGCGCGCAGCGGCGGATGGTCCGACAGGCGCAGATCGCAGGTGAACACGACGACCGAGGTGTGCATGGGGGCTCACTTCCGCTTCCGATGTCTCGCTCTCTGAAGGTTTCGCCCCGGCGGCCGGTCCCGGATGCGGCCGGCCGCCGATGGTCGCCCGTTCGAGTGCCGCCGCATCCGAGGCGGCGGCCGACGGGGAAGTACCTGAGGAAGACGCCGGGCCCCGCGCCCGTGCGGACGTCGCAGCAGGTCCCCGAGGAACGAGGAGAGGTGGTGGGCCGTGGCGGACGGATCCGCGGTCGCGGACGTCGTCGTGGTGGGTGCCGGGGTCGCCGGCCTCGCGTGCGCCCGTGATCTGGCCGCCGCCGGGCTCCGCGTCGCGGTGCTGGAGGCGGGCGACGGGGTGGGCGGACGGATGCGGACCGACCGGCTGGACGGCTTCACGGTGGACCGCGGCTTCCAGGTCGTCAACCCCGCCTACCCGCAGCTGCGCCGCCGCCTGCCCGCCCCGTTCCTCGCCCCGCGGCCCTTCCTGCCGGGGGTCCTGGTGCACACCGGTGACCGGCGCGTGCTGCTGGCCGATCCGCGCCGCCGCCCCGACACGGTGCGGTCGCTGCTGTCCGGACGGCTCGCCGGGCCGCGCGACCTGGCGGCGCTGGTCGCGCTCGGCGCCCGCGACGCGCTCGCTCCGGCCGGTGCGCTCAAGCGGTCACCGGAGCGCACCACCCGCGCCGCCCTCGCCGGGGCCGGCTTCTCCGAGCCGTTCGTGGAGGGCTTCTTCCGGCCGTTCCTCTCCGGAGTCTTCCTGGAGGACGCCCTGGAGACCTCCAGCCGGGTGTTCCACCTGGTGTGGCGCAGCATGCTGCGCGGCGCCCTGTGCCTGCCGGCCTTCGGTGTCCAGGCGGTTCCCCGTGCCCTGGCCGCCGCCCTGCCCGAGGGCACCGTACGGCTCGGCACCCCCGTGGCACGGCTCGCCGGCCGGGGCGTGGTCACGGCCGACGGTACGGAACTGCCCGCGCGTGCCGTGGTCGTGGCGACCGGCGCCGACGCCGCCGCGCGGCTGCTGCCCGGCCTCGACGTCCCCGCCCACCGCACGGTCACGACCTACTACCACGTCGCTCCGCGCTCGCCCCTGGGCCGACCCGTCCTGCTGGTCGACACCGGCCGCCGCGTACTGAACACGTGTGTCCTCAGCGATGTCGCACCCGAGTACGCGCCGCGTGGCAGCGCCCTGGTCGCGACCTCGGTGCTGGGCGGCGACACCGCGCCGGTGCGGGCGGCCGTCGGCACGGCGCTGTCGGAGCTGTACGGGACCGATACCGGCGCCTGGGACCTGCTGGTCGCGCGCACCGTCGAGGCCGCGCTGCCCGCCATGCCGCCGCCCTGGCGGCTGACCCGCCCCTGCCGCATCGGCCCCGGCCGCTACGTCTGCGGGGACCACCGCGGCACGGGTTCCGTCCAGGGCGCCCTCGCCTCCGGCGCGCGGGCCGCCCGGGAGGTGCTGGCGGACCTCGACGGGCGCTGACCGCACGACGGGCGTGCCGCTCGGGCCTCAGCGGGCGAACCTCGCGACGGCCGCCGGGGTGACCGGGGTGAAGACGTTGACGAGGTTGCCGTCGGGGTCGCGGAACAGCAGTGAGCGGTTGCCCCAGGGCATCGTGGTGGGCTCGGCGACGAAGTCGGTGACGAAACCGGTCAGGTTCCGGTGGACGCGGTCCACGTCGTCGACGAGGAACTCGGTGATCACGCTGCGGTTGTCCGCCGGGCGGGCGGAGCCCGGGGCGAACAGCGGGACGGTGCGGGTGCCGGCGATCGCGAGGGTGGCGGTGGGGGTCCTGAGTTCGGCGAAGTCCTCGGTGGCCCACGTCGCCGGGACGCCCGTGACCCGCTCGTAGAACTCGACGAGGCGCGCCACGTCGCCGGTGATGATGCGGATCGATACGAAGTTCACGGGGTCTCCCTGGCTGTGCCGACGGTGTGTGCCTCGCAGGCTAGGAGAGATAGCGGACGGAACCGGTCCGGTATTCGCCCTAGGCTGGGAGCATGTACCGACCCACCGGACGCGTGCTGACCCTCCTGGAACTGCTCCAGTCGGGCGGCACCCGGACCGCGGCCGAACTCGCCGACCGGCTCGGCGTCAAGGAACGCACCGTACGGCGGTACGTGGACCAGCTGATCGACCTGGACGTGCCCGTGGAGTCGGTGCGCGGCCGCTACGGCGGGTACCGCCTCGCTCGCGGACACCGCCTGCCTCCGCTCATGCTCACCGACGAGGAGGCGCTGGCCGTCGTGCTCGGCCTGGTCGCCGGCCGCCGCACCGGGCTGACGACGGCGGCGGACACGGGGGGCGAGACGGCGTCCGCGAAGATCCGGCGCGTGCTGCCCGGACACCTCGCCGGCCGGCTCGCCGCGCTCCTGGAGACACTCGCGTTCACGGACGGGACCGGAGCACTTGACGCCCCGGACGCCGGGGTCCTGCTCACCCTGGCCGACGCGGTGCGCCACCGGCGGCCGGTCTCGGTCCGGTACACCGACGGCGCGGGACGGCGCAGCGAGCGCACGCTGCACGCGTACGGGATCGTCGCCCATTCCGGCCGGTGGTACGTCACGGGCAGGGACGCCGGGATCGACGAGGACCGCACCTTCCGGCTCGATCGCATCGCGGACGCGAGGGCCCTGCCGGGCTCGTTCGAGCCACCCGCCGGGCCCGCCCCGGCGCAGCGCCTGCTGTCGGCCCTGGCCACGGCCGACTACCGGCACGAGGTGACCCTGCGGATCCACGGGACGGTCGCGCAGATCCGCGCCCGCCTCCCCGCCGCCGTCGCGAGGCTGGCGGATCCCGGGCCCGCGACGGGCGAGGACCCGGCGGCCGAGCGCTGGCGGCGCGTCGACATGCGGGTGGAGCGGCTCGACTGGCTGCCTCCCGTCCTCGCTTCCCTGAACCGCCCGTTCGTCATCGACCGCCCCGACGAACTGCGCGATCTCGTCGGCGCACTCGCCACCCGCCTCGCCTCCTACGCCCGCGACGGATCGCTTGGCGCTCCGCCTGAACGGTCCGCCCCGTGACGTCCTGCCGTCGGCCGATGAGCGCACGCGGTGCGCACCGAGGCGTACGGCGGGGTACGCGTCCGCTGGACGACGCACAAGTGGCGGCCGGAACAGCTGGTCGGCCCACGAGCAGTCCGCCCGGTTCGAGAAGGAGAGCACGATGCCCGACCGCACGACGGCCGCCGATCTCGGTCCTACGCCGGTACGGCCGCCGCTGGACCCCGAACTGGCGCCTGTCGAGGCCGAATTGCGCGAGAACCTGCCGGCCCTGTCGGACGCGACCCTCCCCGAGGCCCGGCGGCTGACGGCGCAGGGGCTGCCCGGAGAGGGGCCGGAGGAACTGCGGGCGGGCGGCAGGGTGCGCCTGTCGGAGTTCCGGGTCCCCGGACCCGAGGGCGCCCCGGACCTCACCCTGCTGGTGCTCAGCCCGGCCGGGCGACGGGAGCCGGTCGGCGGCATTTATCACGTCCACGCGGGCGGGACGGTCGTGGGAGACCGCCGCAACGGCCTGCGCACGGTGCTGCCGTTCGTCGCCGAGGGCGCCGCCGTGGTGGTGTCCGTGGAGTACCGGCTGGCCCCCGAGCACCCCGACCCCGCGCCGGTCGAGGACTGCTACGCGGGGCTGGTGTGGACCGCGAAGAACGCGGAGCGGCTCGGCATCCGTCCCGAGCGGCTGCTCGTGTTCGGCGCCAGCGCCGGGGGCGGCCTCGCGGCGGGAACCGCACTGCTCGCCCGCGACCGCGGCTTCCCCGGCCTGAGCCACCAGGTGCTGATGTGCCCCATGCTCGACGACCGCTTCGGGACGCACAGCAGCCGCATGCTGGACGGCACGGGGACCTGGGACCGCAACGCCGCCCTCTACGCCTGGAACGCCCTGCTGGGCGACCGGCGGGGCGGCCCGGACGTGTCGCCCTACGCCGCCCCGGCCCGCGCCGCGGACCTCACCGGGCTGCCCAGGACCTACCTCGACACCGGTTCGGCGGAGGGGTTCCGCGACGAGATCCTCGACTACGCCCGCCGTCTCTCCGAGGCGGGGGTGAGCGTGGACCTCCACATGTGGGGCGGGGGCTTCCACGGGTTCGACTGGACGGCACCGGACGCGGCGGTCTCCCGGGCGGCCACCGCGACCCGTGAGGCGTTCGTCCGCCGGGCCCTCGAAACCTGAGCGGCGGGGCCGTGCGCACCCGAAGGGGGGTTGGGTACACCCCGGACCCTGCGGACGGCACCATTCTCGCGCGCCCCCCGGTCCGGTTGGCTGGTGCACGTCACCGACAGAACTCACCACGGGGGGACCGACCATGCGGATGCCGACACCGAAGAGGGCCGGAGCCGTCGTACTCACCGCCGCGCTGCTCACGCTGGCACCGCCCGGGATCGCGACGGCCGCCACCGCCGGACCGCCGTGGCCGGCGCGGCACTACGGCGAGGACGTGCTCCGGCGGGACCTGGCGGCCGTCCGGCGGGCCGGGGGAGGCGACGTGAACGTGCTGGCCAGGGTCGACGGGACGGCCGGCGGGCCGCTCCTGGCACGGATCGGCACCCGCACGGCCGACTCCGCGGAACCGGTCCCGTGGAACGCCCACTTCCGGGTGGCGAGCACGACGAAGACGTTCACGGCGACCGTCGTCCTCCAACTCGCGGCGGAGAAAAGGCTGTCCCTGGACGACACCGTCGCGCACTGGCTCCCCGGAGTCGTCGCGGGCCACGGCAACGACGGCAGCCGCATCACCGTCCGCGACCTGCTCCGCCAGACCAGCGGTCTGTACGACTACGTCGACGACCCGGAGATCCAGGACCGGCTGCTCCACCACTTCGACGAGAACCGGTACGACACCACGCCCGCGGCCGCCCTGGTCGCGGTGGCCATGGGGCACCCCCCGCTGTTCGTGCCCGAGCGGGGCGGGGCCACCCGGTGGGCGTACTCCAACACCAACTACCTGCTGGCCGGGATGATCGCCGAGAAGGCCGGCGGCGCGAGCTGGCAGGAGCTCGTCGAGCGCCGGGTGATCGACCGGCTGGGGCTGCGGGACACCTCCGTCCCCGGACTCGACCCGCGCCTGCCCGACCCGCACGTGCACGCGTACCTGACCGCCGCCGACGGCAGGCGCCTCGACGTCACCGAGCACAGCCTCCAGCACACCGCGGACTCCGGGGTGGTGAGCACCACCGCCGACCTCGACACCTTCTTCCGCGCCCTGGCGGGCGGCCGGCTGCTCCCCGCCGCGCAGTGGCGCGAGATGCGGCGCACGGTGGAGCGCACCGACGACCCGGAGGACGTCGCGGAGATGCCCGAGGGCACCTACGGCCTCGGGCTGCGCAGGATCCCGCTCTCCTGCGGCGGTCACTACTACACCCACGAGGGCGACGGGGCGGGCGTCAACACCCGTCCCGCGGTGAGCGCGGACGGCAGGCGCGCGGTGACCGTCTCGGTCACCACGACCACCGCGCCACCGGACCTGCCCGCCCTCAACCGCGCCACCGGCGCCCTCGTCGACCACGCGCTGTGCGCCGGGAGGTCCACCGGTACCGGGTGACGGGTGCCGCTCCTGTGCCCGGCCGACGGACCGTCACCGCGGGACGTCGGCCGAGAGCGCGTCCCGGAGCTGCGCCCTGGCCGTGATGCCCAGCTTGGGGAAGACCTTGTGCAGGTGGTAGCCGACCGTACGGGGGGAGAGGTACAGGCGGGCCGCGATGTCACGGTTGGTCAGGCCCTGCGCGGCGAGTTCGGCGATCTGCCGCTCCTGCGGGGTGAGTTCACCGCCGGCCGAGGGGCCCGTTACCGCCCCCGCCGCCCGCAGCTCCGCCGTCGCCCGCTCGGTCCACGGGCGGGCGTCCAGACGCTGGAAGCACTCCAGGGCGGCGGCCAGATGCGCACGGGCCTCGACGCTGCGGCGGCGCCGGCGCAGCCATTCGCCGAAGTCGAGCCGCCCGAGCGCCTTCTCGAACGGCCAGGCGTCGGTGGCGGGGTCGTCGAGTGCGGCGCGGAAGTGCCGTTCCGCCTCGTCGGTGTCGGTCAGCAGAGCGGCGGCCCGGCTCAGTACGGCTGCCAGCCGGGGTGAGGGGTCGGGCTTCAGGGCGTGCGCCACGGCGTCGACCACCGTGCGGGCGTCGTCCGCCCGTCCGGCGCGGACCGCCGCGGCCGCCAGGTCGCCGAGGTGGTAGAGCGAGGCGTGGTAGTGGACGGGCGCGGGGCGGAAGTCCCGGGTGAACGTCGCCCGCAGCTGCTCGTAGGCGTCCTCGTGCTCGCCCGCGACGAACGCGGCCATGCCCACGGCGTACCGGTGCCGGACCTGGAGGCTCAGCGAGCGGCGCAGGTCCACGCCGTGGACCGCCTCCGCCGCCTGCGTCCGGGCCGCCGCGTGGTCGCCGCGCAGCGCGCTCAGGGTGGCCCGCAGGATCCGGGCGCCCACGGTCACGTTGTCGGCCCCCGCCTCCGTCGCCATCCAGAACGCCTCGTCCGCCGCGTCCTTCGCCGCCGCCCAGGAGCCGTTCTCGAACAGCGCGAGGGCGAGCGCCTGGGTGACGGTCGCGTTGGTGCCCGCGCTGCCGGCCCGCCGCAGTAGGTCCATGGTGCGCCCCAGGATGCGCACCGCCTGCCCGGTCTCGTCCAGGATCCAGGTCGTGCCGCCCAGCGCGGTGAGGTTCCCGAGGGTCTCCGCCCGCGCCAGGGCGGCGAGTCCCTCCGTCAAGTGCCTCGCCAGCAGCGGCCGTTCATGATGCGGATCGCCGACCGCCCGGACCCAGGCGCGGCCCGCCGGATCACCGTCCGCGTCGATCAGGCCGCCGATCCGGCGCAGCTCCTCCCGGTAGTAGGGCGCACCCGAGTTGTAGACGGACGTCGCGGCGGTGCTCAGGGCGTCCAGGGCCAGGCCCGGAGCCGGCGCCGCGCAGGCCTCCGCGACGCCGAGCAGCAGCGCCAGCGCGTCCTCGTGCCGCAGCGTCACCCCGAGGGCCCAGCCGCCCAGCAGCGAGGCCTCGGAACGCAGCCGGGGATCCTCGGTGATCCCGCCCACCCGGCCGCTCATCTCGCCGACCCACTGCGGATGGCCGGCGAACATCGCCGCCTGGGCCGCCGTCAGCAGCCGCCGGGCGCGCAGGTCCGGCACCGGGGTCAGCTCGGCGGCGCGTTCCAGCGCGGTCGCGGCCGCCGCGTAGCCGCCCCGGTCCCGGGCCCGTTCGGCGCTCTCGGCCAGGGCGTCGGCGACCTCCGCGTCCTGGCCGGTGGCCGCCGCGGCCAGCTGCCAGGCCCGGCGGTCGGGCTCCTCGGTCAGCGCGGCGGCCAGCGCGAGATGCGCCTGCCGGCGCTCGTGGAAGGAGGCCGCGTGGTAGACGGCCGAACGCACCAGCGGATGCCGTGGCAGCACCCTGCCGTCCGCCACCCGCACCAGCCCCGCCCGCTCGGCGGGGTCCAGCGCCTGTACGACGTCCAGATCGGGCGCGGCCCGTATCAGGTCGGCCAGCTGGGCCGTGCCGGCCGCGGCCACCAGCAGCAGGGCCCGGCGGGTGGGCGCGGGCAGCGCGGGCAGGTCGGCGGCGAACAGGTTCTCCAGCCGCGCGGTGAGCGGCAGTGCGGTACCCGCGGCGCCCTGGCCGCCGTCCGCGCTCCGGCCGCGGGCCAGCGCGCGGGGCAGCTCGATCAGGGCCAGCGGATTGCCGGCCGCCTGCCTCAGGATCTCGGCCCGTGCCTTGCCCCGGGGCGGATCCGGCTGCGTGTCCAGCAGCAGCCCGGCCGCGGTGCGGCTCAACGGCCCCACGGTCACCTGGGGAAAGTCCCGGTCGAAGCGGGCCGGTACGCCGTCCTCGCGGGCGGCCAGCAGCAGCACCACCGGCCTGCCCTCCAGCCGCCGGGCGAGAAAGCCCAGCACGTCCACCGAACCGAGGTCCAGCCACTGGGCGTCGTCCACCAGCAGGAGCAGTGGCCGACGGGCGGCGGCCTCGGTGACCAGGGCGAGCACACCGACGCACAGGGACAGCTGATCGAGCTTCAGCTCGTACCGCGCCCCGTCCGGACCGAAGGCGCGGTCCAGCGCCTCCCGTTGGGCCGCGGGCAGCCCGTCGCCCGGCAGCAGCGGATGCAGCAGCTGGTGCACCCCCGACAGACCGAGGCCCGCCTCCCCCTCGCTGCCGCGCACCCGCAGGATCCCCAGGCCCAGCTCCCGGCCCCGCTCGGCCGCCCGGTCGACGAGGGTGCTCTTGCCCGCCCCCGGCTCCCCGGTCAGCACCAGCACCTGGGGACCGCTGCCGTCCACCGCCGCGAGCAGCCGGTCGATGCGGCCCAGTTCGGCGGTCCGGCCCAGGATGCGCGGTTCGCGGGGGTGGTCGGTGCCGCCGTGCATAAGGGTCCTTCTCGTCGGTGCGCCGCCACGGGTCGAGGTGTGCGCGCTGGTACGACCATCCTGCCAGTGGCGACCGGGGCGACCGGTACCGCGGTGACTGGTCAGATGACGGAAGCGGACCGGCCGCGACTCCGCGAGGATTCCCCTGGCCAGCGAGAACGCACCGCCACGGGAGTACGTGAATGACGGTCCACCCACCCCAGGGGGCCACGCCGGGTGCCCCGGGGAGCGCCCCGCTGGGCCGGGACGGCGAGATCGAGCGGATCCTGCGGTGCGTACGGCGCGAACCCGGCACCCCGGGAACCTTGCTGCTCCTCGGCGACGAGGGGATCGGGCGTACGACGCTGCTCCGGCACGTCCGGGAGCGGGCCGGGGCCGAGGGCGTACGGGTGCTGGCCGCGCAGGGCTGGGTCGGCGACCCGCGGCCCGCGTCCGCCTGCCTGCGGCAGCTCCTCGCGTCGTCGCCGGCGGCCGACGCGGGTCCGCCGCGGGCCGTACCGCCGGGGGACGGGCGACCGGACGAGGACGACCTGCCCACGGCGCTGACGGCCCTGCTCGACCGGCTCGGTGCCGACCGGCCGGTGCTGGTGTGCGTGGACGACGCCGACCTGTGCGACCACGCCTTCCTGGAGATCCTGTTCAGCGCGGGGCGGCTGCTGGCCGGCCGAGCCCTGACGTTGCTGCTCGGCGCCCGCCACGAGGCGGCCCTGCCCGTGCCGCCACCCGGTACCGAGACCCTGCGGCTGGGCCCCCTGGACGCCGCCGCGGCCGCCGCCCTCCTCGACCGGCTGCCGCTGCCGCCCACCGGCAGGCACCGTCTGGAGATCCTCGCCGAGGCCGCGGGCAACCCGCTGGCCCTCGTCGAACTCGGCCGCGCCGCGCCGGGCCCCGCGCAGGCGGTGCGGCACGCCCCCGCGGAACACGTCTTCGGCGCCCGACTCGCCGCGCTTCCCGTCGCGACGGGCCGGGCCCTGCTGTACGCGGCTGCCGCGGAACCGGACGAGAGCGTGGCCGCCGTCATGGCCGCCCTGGGCACCGCCGACCTCGCGGTGTGGGCGCCGGCCGAGGCGGCCGGGCTGGTCGTGCTCGCCGAGGACCGGTTGTACTTCCGGCATCCGCTGGCCCGGTCGGCCGCCAGCCTGCGACGCCCCGCGGCCGAGCGCCAGCGGGCACACCGCGACCTCGCGGAGGTCGCCGCGCGGCCCGAGGCCAGGGCACGCCATCTGGCCGCGGCCACCGTGGGCACGGACGGGTCCGTCGCCGCGGCGCTGGAGGGGGCCGCCTGGCGGCGCGGGGACGCGGTGCGGGCCGCGCGCGACCTGGAGCAGGCGGCGCGGCTCAGTCCCGGGCGCCCGCAGCGCGCCCGCCGGCTCGCCGCGGCACTGACGGCGGCGTTCGCGGTGGGGGACCCCGACTGGACCCGGGAACTGTACGGACGGCTCGTCCAGGAGGATGCCGACCCGGAACTCCTGTGCGTGGCGGCCGGGGCCCTGGCCTCCGCCCTGTCCCACGAGTCCGCCCAGCGCGAGGCGTTCGAGCTGCTGACCGCCGCCTCGGAGCACTTCCCCGCCCTCGACCCGACGCTCGCCCTCGCCCTCACGACCCTGGCCGCCGGCATCACCGCCCGCTCGGGCCTGCCGGACCACCGGGCGACCCTGCCGACCCTGCTCGACCGGGTACGCCGGACATCGCAGGGCGAGGCGGACGAGGCGGGCGAGAGGGTCGGGCAGGGTGGCGGGGCTGCGGTGGGTGATGTGGCTCGGCCGGTCCAGGCGGAGGGGCCGTTGGCCGGGCTGGACTCCGCGGGGGCCCGGCGGGCCATGACGGCGCTGGTCGGCGTGGTGGGGCGGCCCGAGACCGCCCCCGGGGTGCGGGCCGGCCTCGGGCGGCCGCGGCGGGCCCCGCTCGGCGGTGCGGACGCGCCGGTCGTCCGGGCCGTTCTCGCCGCGGTGGCGCACCACGCCGACGAGGCGGACACGGACCTGGGGCGGTCCCGCACGGCCGACGACCGGCTGCGGGCCGCCCGCGCCTTCGGGCTGCGCGGCTGGTCGGTCGTCCCGCACGTGGACACCCTGCTCGCCGTCGGACGGTTCACCGAGGCCGGGTCCGTCATCGAGGACGCCCGCGCCGAGGCCGCCGTACTGCGGCTGCCGGGCCTGACGGCCGACCTGGAGGCACAGGCCCTGGCCCTGTGGGCGCTGCGCGGCGCCCCGTCCCCGGAACCCCGGCTCACCCCGTCCGTCTGGCGTGCCGTCTGCCTTCAGGAGAACCTGGCCACCCACGCCCGGCTGCTGCGCGCCCGCGGCCTGGTCGCCGTCCTGCGTGGGGACATGGAGGACGGCTGGCGGCACCTGCGCGGCCTGTTCACCGCCGACGGATCACCTCTGCATCCCCACCTGTCGCCCCGCGGCATCGCCGAACTCGCCGTCACCGCCCAGCGCACCGGCCGCCCGGCCGAAGCCCTGCCGGTCCTGGAGCGGGTCGGGGCGGCCCTGGGCGACCGCCCCAGCACCAGGATGACCCTGCTGCTGCACCACGCCACCGCCCTGGTCGGCGCGGAGCGCGAGGCCGAGCAGCACTACCAGCTCGCCCTCGTCAACCACTCCGCGAACCGCTGGCCGTGGGAGTGCGCGCACGCCCGCCTCAGCTACGCGATCTGGCTGCGCCGTTCCCGCCGCACCCGGGAGGCGCGCGCACAGCTGACCACCGTCCTGGAGACCGCCGAGCACCTCGGCGCGGGTACCCTCGCGGACGCCGCCCACCGCGAACTGCGCGCCAGCGGCGCCGCACCGGCCCCCGAAGGCGTCGGTCCGCTGGAGCGACTGACCGCTCAGCAGCGGCAGATCGTCCAGCTCGTCGCGGGCGGCCTGTCGAACCGGGAGATCGGCGAGCGGCTCTTCCTCTCGCCGCGTACCGTGGGCTCGCACCTGTACAAGGTGTATCCCATACTCGGCATCAGCAGCCGCCACCAGCTCCGTGACCTGGTGCAGGGACGGTGAGCGGGCCGACGGACGGCGGCCGGAGGACAGCCCGTGACACCAGGAGCCCGGCCGGCCGGACGCCCATGACATCGGGACACCGGTCGCGGGAGTGCCCGTGACACCCGGCAGGCCGGCCACGGCCGTCGTCCTCGACCAGGCCGTGCGGCGCCTGCTCGGCGCCACCGCCGCACCGCCCGCCCTCGACGACCTCGGTCCGGACACCGCACGGCAGGCGCTGCGGGAGACCCAGGCCGACCGGTTCGAGGACTTCGCCGTGGACGCCGTCTTCCGCACCGCACCGGTCGGTCCGTCCGGGCTGCTCGGCTTCTGGACGGTCCGCCCGGCGGGGGTCCCGGGACCGCTCCCGGTCCTGCTGTACCTGCACGGCGGCCGCTGGACCCTGGGCGACGCCCAGACCCACGCCCGGCTCATCAGCGAACTCGTCACCGACGCCGGCGTGTGCGCCGTCGTCCCCGAGTACAGCCGCACCCCCGAGGCCCGCTACCCGGTGGCCCTCGAAGAGTGCTACGCCCTGCTGACCTGGGCGGTCTCCCAGGCTCGCGAACTCGCCCTGGCCCCCGGCCTGCTGGCGGTGGCCGGGGACTGCGCCGGCGCCACCCTCGCCGCCGCCGTGACCATGCTCGCCAAGCTCCGGGGCGGTCCGAAGATCGCCGCGCAGCTCCTCTACTACCCGCTCACCGACGCCCGTTGCGACAGCGCCTCGCAACGCCGGTTCGCCACCGGCCACCTGCTCACCCGCCGGGCACTGCGCGCCTACTGGGCGAGGTACGTCACCGGCCCGGCCGGGCGCGCCGAACCCACCGCCGTGCCGCTGCGCGCCCGCCCGCAGGAACTCGCGGGACTGCCGCCCGCGCTGGTCGTCACCGCCGAGGCCGACGTGGCCAGGGACGAGGGCGAGCAGTACGCGCGGCTGCTCACCGAGGCGGGCGTCGAGGCGCTGTCCGTCCGGTTCCTCGGCACCGTCCACGACTTCGTGGCGCTGCACGCCCTGGCCGACAGCGAGACCACCAGGGCCGCGATCCGCACGGGCGGCTCCTTCCTGCGCGCCCGCCTCGACCCCACGCGGCCACCCCGGACGGAGCCCGGCACCACCACCACAGCGGCCATCGCGGCCCTCGCTGCCACTGAGGACCAGTCGGGCGACTGATGCGCCGGCGCCCGTCGCCGGGTGAGGCTGACACCATGCCGACCGTCATCGACTCCCCCGAGGAGAGCCCCCGCGCCAGGGTGCTGACCACGCGCTCGGTGCCGCCGGGCGAGAGCCTGGACTACTGGCACGACGCCGTGCTCGACACCCTGGTGGGGATGGACATCACCGCCGAGGGCCGCACCTACGACGCCACCCTGCGCACCGACCGCCTCGGCGACCTGCAGATCACCACGGTGGAGGCCGACCCCGGCACGGTCCACCGCGCGCCGCGCTTCATCGCCCGCGGCGACGGGCAGCAGGTCTTCGTGGCCGTCCAGAGCACCGGCCGCGCCCGGGTCGAACAGGACGGCCGCAGCACCGAACTGCGGGCCGGGGACATCGGGTTCTTCGAGACCGTACGACCCTTCCGCACCGCCTTCCCGGAACGCTTCCGGATGAAGATCTTCGCGGTGCCCCGGCGTCTGCTGGACCTCCCGGAGGCCGACCTGCGGCGGCTCACCGGCCGCGCCGTCAGCCCCCGCGGAGGACTCCCCGCCCTGCTCGCGCCGTTCCTGGAACGGCTGGCGGACACCTCGGAGTCGTACGCGACCCCGACGGCTCAGCGGCTGGCCGGGAGCGTCGTCGACCTGGTGGCGGCCACCGCGGCGGACCAGCTCGCTCAGGATCCCGCCGAACTGCCCGGCGCCGACGGCGTCCTGCTGCTGCGCGTCAGGACGTACATCCGCTGGCAGCTGTCCGACCCCGGGCTGACCCCGGCGGGCATCGCCCGGGCGCACGGCATCTCGGTCCGCTACCTGCACCGGCTGTTCCAGGACGAGGACACCACCGTGTGCCGGTTCATCCGCGAACTGCGGCTGCGGGAGTGCCGCAGGGACCTCGCCGCGCAGCCGCCCGGCTCCGTCGACCTGGGCCGGGTCGCCCGGCGCTGGGGCTTCAGCGGCCCCGCCGGCCTCGGCAAGGCCTTCCGCACCGCCTACGGACTGTCCCCGACCGACTGGCTGGACCGGGTACGGGCGGGCGGGGCGCCATGCTGACCGCGGTCACCCGCGCCACCCGGGAACCGGCACCCGACGAGCGCCTCGCCGCCTGGCAGCGCGCCCTCTCCCGGACCTTCGTGGACGTCGAGGTCGGCGTGGAGCGGGACCGCCCGTGGACCGGCACCCTGGCCGCCGAACGGCTGGGCGCCCTCCAGATCGCCACCGAGGAGTTCGGCCCCGGCGCGATCCTGCGCGACGCCCGCACCGTCGCCGCCGACCCGCGCACCCACATCCTGGTCCGACGGCAGCTGGCGGGCACCGCCCTGCTGCTCCAGGACGGCCGCACCGCCGAACTCACGCCCGGCCGGCTGGCCTTCCACGACGCCCGCCGCCCGTTCCGCCTCGTGCTCCCCGAACGGCAGCGGGCGCGGATCCTGATGCTGCCCCGCGCCCTGCTGCGGCTGGAGGAACGGCAGCTGCACGCCCTCACGGCCACCGTCGTGGACGACGCCGCCGGGGGAGCGGCGGCGCTGCTGCTGCCGTTGCTCGACGGGCTCCTCGACGAGGTCGCCCGGTCCGGCGCGTCCCGGCGCGAGCAGCTCGCCCGTGCCGTCCCGGAGATCCTGGCCACCCTCGCCGTCGAGCGGATCGGCGAGCCGCCCGAGTCGGCCCTGTGGGAGCGGATCACGGCGTCGGTCCAGGCCCGGCTCGGCGAACCCGGTCTCGCCCCGCGGGACATCGCCGACCAGCACGCCATCTCGCTGCGCTACCTGCACCGGCTCTTCCAGCGGCACGGCACCACCATGGGTGCCTGGGTGCGGGCCCGCCGACTGGCCGCGGCCCGTGCGGAACTCGCCGGGCCCGGCGCCGCCCGGCGGTCGATCGCCGCGGTGGCCGCCCGGTGGGGTTTCACCAGCGCCTCCCACTTCAGCCGGGCCTTTCGCGAGACGTACGGGATGTCACCGGCGCAGTGGCGGCGGGCGGCGGCCGAGGAACAGTGACGACAGTGCCCTGTCGTGCTCCGGGAGCGCACAGATGCCCGATCGGCGGGCGGGGCGGGGGCCGGCGCCCCGATACTTGGGGTCGATGGGGTGGGGCTGCCGCTTGGGGTCCGTCCTTCGGGAACTGCCCCTTGGGAGCGATGGAGCGGACATGACCGACGAGGCGATGGGTGACGAGGTCTACCAGCCGGACGGTTCGGAGGTGCAGGACGACGCGGGGCTGCTGGACGCCGCGGACACCCTGGACTACCGGGCCGGCGAGGAGGCCCTGGACGAGGGCTACTCGCCGCCGGAGCGGCCCTGGGCCGTGGAGCACACCGGTGTGACGGCGGCGGAGGGGCAGCGGGGGGAGACCCTGGACGAGCGTCTCGCCGAGGAGGTGCCCGACCTCGGCGTCCCGGAGGGCGACGGTATCGGCGACGCCTGGGACACGGACGGCGAACTCATCGACGACGAGGTCGGCGACCACCGTGCCGGACGGCTCCTCGCACCGGACGAGGGGACGCACGAGGTCACCGACTCCGACCTGTTCGCCTCCGACCGGGGCCTGGACGGCGCGGGCGCGTCGGCGGAGGAGGCCGCGATGCACGTGATCCCGGAGGCCGACACCTACTGACTCGACCGCCGCCCCTTCCGGCCCCGTGGCGGGGGGGCGCATCCAAGCGCCGCCCGACAACCCGCCCGGGCCGGTCGGCCAGTTCGGGCCGGTCGGCCAGTTCGGGCCGGGTGCGGTGGTCGGTAGGGGTCCGGTGGCAGCTCGGGTTCGAGGTCGCTCGGGTCAGAGGTCGCTCGGGTTCGGGGTCGGCTCGGGTTCGAGGTCGGCTCGGGTTCGAGGTCGGCTCGGGTCCGGTGCTCCGTTCAGGTTCTGCTCAGTTCGGGTCCGAGGGGCCGTGGACGTCCGACGGTTCGCTCGCGGCCGGTGGTCGGTTCGGGGCCGGTGGCCGGTGCAGGTGGCGTAGCAGAGCCGCGACCGCCGCCGGGGGCTCGCCGGGCGATCGTACCACCATCACCTTCCAGCTCGGCGCGTGCCGGGTGAACCGGTAGGACGTCAGGTCCGGGAAGCGGTGGGCGATGGTCGGCGGCATGATGCAGACGCCGAGGTCGGCCCGGACCAGTTCGGACGCGGCCACGATGTCGTTGACCTCGAAGGTCGTGGCGCGTTCGACGCCGACCGCCCGGAACGAGCGGTCCGCCGCGTCCCTGATGGCCCACCCGGGGGTGAACTCCACCTGGGGCAGCTCGGCGATGTCGGCCAGGTCGACGGTGTCCTCCGGGCCGCTCACGGGGAGATCACGGCGGGGCGAGGCCACCAGGACCATCTCCTCCCGGGACAGCAGCCGGGTCACCAGCCCGCGCTGCTGCTGCCGGTCCAGTGCCACCACCGCCAGGTCCACCGTGCCCTCGCGCAGCGCCTGCCGGATGTCGGTGACCGCGGCCTGCCGCAACCGGACGCCCACCCGGGGATGTTCCGCCCGCAGCGCGGCCAGCGCGAGGTGCAGGTCCGCCCAGACGCCCTGCATCGTGCCCACCGTCACCCGGCCGCGCAGCTCGCCCCGCGCCGCGTCGACCGCCTCCCTGGCCGCCTCGGCGGCGCGCAGCGCCTGCCGGGCCGCCGGCACGAACGCCTCGCCGGCCGGGGTGAGGCCGACCCGGTGCGTGGTCCGGGTGAACAGCGGGGTGCCCAGCTCGCGTTCGAGGGCGCGGACCGTACCGGAGACGGCGGACTGGACCACGTGCAGCCGCCGTGCCGCCGCCGTGAACCCACCCGCGTCGGCCACCGCGACCACGACTTCCATCTGCCGCAGGTCCATCATCCGCTCCCACCGACACAGCGCCCGTCCGAGCCGAGCGACGACCTCCGCCGCATCCTAGACACGCCCTCACCCCGGTCCCCGGCCCCAGGGCCCTACGCCGACCGCGTCACCCCCCGTCGCCGTTCGGTCAGCCAGTACAGGAGGGCCAGGATCGGCAGGGCGGCGCCGAGCAGGGTCACCGCGGTCCAGCCGTCCGCTCGGAAGGCGAAGGAGGCCGCCTGGGAGCCGATGGCGCCGCCGATGAAGAAGATCGCGATGAAGGCGCTGTTCAGGCGGGCCCGGGCCAGGGGGTCCAGTTGGTAGACCGTGTGCTGTCCGAGGATCAGGCTGGTCTGCACCGCCGTGTCGAGGGCGACGGCCGCGAGGCCGATCAGGACGACGCTGTGCTGACCGAGACCGGCCACGGCGAAGGCCAGCGCGGCGACGCCGAACGCGGCCCCGGTCATCGGTCGGGTCAGCCCCCGGTCGGCCCAGTGCCCGGCCAACGGGGCCACGGCCGCACCGGCCGCTCCGACCAGCGCGAACACCCCGACACCGACGGCGGAGTAGTGGAAACGCGGCCCGGTCAGGACGTACGAGACGGTGGTCCAGAAGGCGCTGAAGGCGCCGAACATGGCCGCCTGGTAGAGGCCGCGGCGCAGCAGCACCGGATGCGTGCGCACCAGTGCCGCGGTGGAGCGCAGCACGTGGTGGTACGGCACGGACGTGGTCGGCGCGTGCCGGGGCAGGGCCAGCCGCAGGGCGACCGCCAGCAGGGCCATCAGCACGGCGGAGCCGAGGTAGACGACCCGCCAGCCGGCGACCCCGGAGACCAGGCTGCTGAGCGTGCGGGACAGGAGTATGCCGGTCAGCAGGCCGCTCATCACCCGGCCCACGACCCGGCCCCGGGCGTGGTCGGGCGCCAGGCTCGCGGCGAACGGCACGAGGATCTGCGCCACCACGGACGTGGCACCGCTGACCAGCGAGGCGACCAGCAGCATGGGGAACCCGGTCGCCAGTCCGGCCGCCACCAGGGCGAGCGTGGTCACCGTCAGCAGGGCGGTGACCAGGCTGCGCTTCTCCAGCCGGTCACCGAGCGGGACCAGGAAGACCATGCCGATCACATAGCCGACCTGGGTGAGCGTGATCAGCCCGCCCGCCGCGGACTCGCCGATGTGGAAGACCCCGCGCAGCTCGGACAGCAGCGGCTGGGCGTAGTACAGGTTGGCGACCGTCATCCCGCAGGCGACGGCGAACAGCGCGATCAGCCAGCCGGGCACCCCGTGGGCGGATCCGGCGGGCGCCTCCCCGCGCGGGGAGCTGAGATCGGACGACGACTGGGACACGGGAACTTTCCTCACAGGAGGCTGTGTACTCACGTACCCCCACAGCGCCGCGCCGCCCGCCGTACTTCCCAGTACACGGCGATCATCCGGGATGTCAGTCATCTCGGGCAGAGATGAGCGACGCGTCGCGCCCGGCGTGCGCTGCGGGGTCGCCGGATGTGCGCTCGCGGTCAACTGCCGTGGCCGGGACGCCCCTAGCGTGGGGCCCGGCGGCACCGGAACCGACCGGTGCGCCGCACGCAAACCCAGGAGACTCGCATGTCCGAAGCCCCCTCGCCCGTCAAGCCGGTGCTGGAACCCGCCGCGCAGGCCTTCGTCGAGGCCACCGCCAATCCGCCGTACCTCTTCGACCTCGCCCCGGAGGAGGGCCGCAAGGCC
Source organism: Streptomyces sp. NPDC020958 (assembly GCF_055562175.1). Classification (NCBI taxonomy): domain Bacteria; kingdom Bacillati; phylum Actinomycetota; class Actinomycetes; order Kitasatosporales; family Streptomycetaceae; genus Streptomyces; species Streptomyces sp. NPDC020958. Next base: position 216,968 of record NZ_JBVHFU010000003.1, read on the forward strand.
GTCGACGAGGTGCAGTCCGGCGAGATCGCCAAGCCGGCCGTGGACGAGGAGTGGATCACGGTCTCCGGCGGTCCCACCGGCGCGGTCCGGGCCCGCATCGTGAAGCCGGCCGGCGCCACCGGCACCCTGCCGGTCATCATCTACATCCACGGCGCCGGCTGGGTCTTCGGCAACGCCCACACCCACGACCGCCTGGTCCGCGAACTCGCCGTCGGCGCGCAGGCCGCCGTCGTCTTCCCCGAGTACGACCGCTCGCCCGAGGTCCGCTACCCGGTCGCCATCGAGCAGAACTGGACGGTCGCGAAGTGGGTCGTGGAGCAGGGCGCGACCAAGGACCTGGACCCCACCCGGATCGCCGTCGCCGGTGACTCGGTCGGCGGCAACATGACCGCGGCCCTCACCCTGATGGCCAAGGAGCGCGGCGGGGTCCCGCTGCTCCAGCAGGTGCTGTTCTACCCGGTCACCGACGCGAGCTTCGACACCGCCTCCTACCACCAGTTCGCCGAGGGCTACTTCCTGCGCCGTGACGGCATGTTCTGGTTCTGGGACCAGTACACGACCGACGAGGCCGAGCGCGCGCAGATCACCGCCAGCCCGCTGCGCGCCACCACCGAGCAGCTCAAGGACCTGCCCCCGGCGCTGGTCATCGTCGCCGAGGCGGACGTGCTGCGCGACGAGGGCGAGGCCTATGCCAACAAGCTGCGCGAGGCCGGCGTCCCGGTCACCGCGGTCCGCTTCCAGGGCATCATTCACGACTTCGTGATGCTCAACGCGCTGCGCGGGACGCACGCCGCCGAGGCCGCCATCTCGCTGGCCGCACGCACCCTGCACACGGCCCTGCACACGGCCTGACATGACCGACTCGATGCCCACGATCGTCCTGGTGCACGGGGCCTTCGCCGACGCCTCCAGCTTCGCCCGGGTGATCCCGGAACTCCAGGCCGACGGCCTGAAGGTCCTCGCGCCCGCGGTGCCCAACCGCAGTCTCACCGGTGACGCCGCCTACATCGCCTCGGTGGTCCGGGCCGTCCCCGGCCCGGTCGTCCTGGTCGGCCACTCCTACGGCGGTGCCGTCATCACCGTCGCGGGCGCCGAACCCAACGTCCGGGCCCTGGTCTACCTGGCCGGGTACGCCCTGGCGGAGGGCGAGAGCCTCGGCGAGCTGCAGGGCCGCTTCCCGGACTCGGAGCTCGCCTCGGCCCTCGTGTACACGCCGTTCCCGGTCGAAGGCTCCGACGAGCCCGGCACCGACGTGACGGTGGACCCCGACCGGTTCCCGGAGATCTTCGCCGCCGACGTGGAGCCGGACCTGGCCAGGGTGCTGGCCGTGTCCCAGCGCCCGCTGGCGGGTGCCGCCTTCGCCGAGGCGGCACCGGTCGCGGCCTGGCGGACCAAGCCGTCCTGGGGTCTGGTGTCGTCCTCGGACCGCACCATCAACCCGGACGTCGAGCGCTACGGCTACACGCGCGCCGGCATGACGACCGTCGAGGTCGACTCGTCGCACCTGGTCATGCTCGCGCACCCGCGGGAGGTCGCCGACGTGATCCGTGCGGCCGTGCTGTCCCTCGCCACGGAGTAGGCACGGAGCAGGCACGGAGTACACCACGCACCCCGCAAGGGTGACGCAGCGCGGGCCGCGTACCGGTGTCGACCGGGCGCGGCCCGTCCCCGTGTAGGTACGTGACCATGCGGACACCGATGCGATCCCCCTGGACCTGGGCCGCCCTCGCCGTCGTGACGGCGGTGTGCGGGGTGCTCCCGTACGCCGTGACAGGCGGCGACGCCCCCCGGCCGCTCACGGCGGACGAGGCCCGGCGGCTGGCCCTCACCCGGTTCCGCGCCTACCGGGACAGTCCGGCCGCGGTGACGGTACGGGCGCCGCTGCCCGGCGGCACGGCCGTGGTCCGCGCGGTGGTCGACGAGCACCGGCAGCGGGCGGTGGGCTGGTTCGACACGGGCGACGCGGCGGAGCGCGGCCTGCTGGCGTGGGACACCCGGGGCCTGGCGGTGGCCCGGCCGAGGACCGACGGCAGCGCGGCGCCGCTGACCCGGCCGGCGTCCCTGGCCCAGGCGGTGGCAGAGGCCGGGCGGCTGCGGCGCGGGGTGTGGATCCGCCGGAGCTACGGGCCCGCGTCCCTGGACACGGCCCTGCGGCTGACCCTGTCCCTGGCCGCCGAGCGCCCGGACAGCGCCCGCCTGTTCGCCCGCTCGGCCCGGCGCCACGTGGGCCAGGACCGCATCGGCGGCCGCCGCTACGACATCTTCTCCGCGCCCCCGTCGCTGCGGTTCTGGGTCGACGGGACGGGCCGGCTGCGGCGCGTCAGGGAGGACCTGGACGACGACCGCACGATCATGGTGGACATGACGGCCACCCGGGTACGCCCGGGGGTGCCGGACGGCCCGTGGGCACGAGGCTGACGGCGCGTGGGCACCGGGCTGACGGCCCCGCGGCCCGCTGTGAACCGGATCGGCGGACCTGTGAGTTGAGCACGCCGCCTGTGCGTCTGCGTACCACTCCCTGACAACCCAGCGCCGGATGCAAGGATGAGGCGCCATGACGGCAGGTCGGTGTGCGCGCACGCTACGGTCCGCGGTGTTCGCGGCCGTCTGCGTGCTGCTCGCCGCCGTCGGTCACGTCCTGATGTCCGGCAGTGCGGTGCCGCCCTGGGCGCTCGCCACCGGCCTGGTGGCCACCACGGCCGTCGGCTGGTCCCTGGCCGGACGCGAACGCGGGCTGCCGCTGGTGGTCTGCGCCGCGGTGGGCGCCCAGACGGCGCTGCACTCCGGGTTCTCCGCGGTCCAGACGTGGACGGCCCAGACGGCCCCCATGACCGCCATGCACATGGACATGACCAGTGGCGCGTCGAGTGCCGCGACCGGCGGCATGGCCGACATGCACATGGCCGCGGCGCCGTCGAACCCCCTCGCGTACCTGGGCTTCGGCAGCACCGGCCCCGCCGCGGCCGGCATGCTCGCCGCCCACCTCCTCGCCGCGCTGCTGTGCGGACTGTGGCTCGGCCACGGCGAGCGCGCCGCGTTCCGTGTCCTGCGGGCCGTGGCCGGCCGGCTCACCGCCCCGCTGCGCCTGCTGCTCGCCCTGCCCGCCCCGGCCGGGCCGCCGCGCCCCCGGCCGTACCGCCGCCGCTCGGACCGGGCGCCGCGGCTGCTGCTCCTCGGTCACGCGATCACCACCCGGGGCCCGCCTGCGGGGACCGCTGTCGCCTGACGACAGCCGGTGGTCCGGGCCGCCCCTGCGCGCCCCGGACGAACACGGCGGCCCCCTGAGCCCGCGTCCCCCGCTTGGGCGCCGCACGGCGGGCCGCCGCCCCCGCACCTTTCTCCCGAGGACACCGAGTGATCACTTCCGTCCTGCCCGCACGCCCCGCGCCGGACGCGCAACGCGACGCGTCGGTCACGGCCTGGGCCCTCGCGGCCCGCTCCGGCGACCCGGCCGCCGTGGACGCCTTCGTACGGGCCCTGCACCGTGACGTGACCCGTTTCGTCGCCCATCTGTGCGCCGACCCGCAGGCGGTCGACGACCTCGCGCAGGACACGTTCCTGCGCGCGCTGGGCAGCCTGCACCGGTTCGAGGGCCGTTGCTCGGCCCGGTCCTGGCTGCTGTCGATCGCCCGCCGGGCGGTCGTGGACAGCCACCGCTACGCCGCCGCCCGCCCGCGCGCCGCGGACGTCCCCGACTGGCAGCTCGCCGTGGAGCGCGCCCAGCCGCACGGGCTGCCCGGTTTCGAGGACGGGGTCGCGCTGCTCGACCTGCTGGCGGCGCTGCCCGCCGAGCGGCGGGAGGCGTTCGTCCTCACCCAGCTGCTCGGACTGCCGTACGCGGAGGCCGCCCAGGTCAGCGACTGCCCCGTGGGCACGGTCCGCTCCCGGGTCGCCCGGGCCCGGGAGGCGCTCCAGGATCAGCTGTCCTGAGGTCCCTCGAACGCCCGGAGGATCTCCTCGGCGGCCAGCGTCGCCGTCAGCGAGCCGTCCCTGACCCGCTGTTCGAGGCCGGGGGCGGCCGCGCGCACCGCCGGGTGCGCGTGCAGCCGGCCCAGCAGTTCGTCGCGGACCATCGACCAGGTCCAGCCCACCTGCTGGTCCCGGCGCTTGGCGGCGAGCCGCCCGGTGGAGTCGAGCAGCGCCCGGTGCTGCTCCAGCCGTTCCCAGACCAGTTCCAGGCCGGTCGACTCCCGGGCGCTGCAACTGAGCACCGGCGGGGTCCAGAACGCGTCCTTGCCGTGCATCAGCCGCAGCGCGCCCGCCAGTTCCCGGGCGGCCGACCGGGCGTCGCGCTCGTGGGGGCCGTCCGCCTTGTTGACGGCGATCACGTCGGCGAGTTCCAGGACGCCCTTCTTGATGCCCTGGAGCTGGTCGCCGGTACGGGCCAGGCTGAGCAGCAGGAAGGAGTCCACCATGTCGGCGACCGCCGTCTCGGACTGCCCGACGCCGACCGTCTCGACCAGGATCACGTCGTACCCGGCGGCCTCCATCACCACCATCGACTCGCGGGTCGCCTTCGCCACTCCGCCGAGCGTGCCCGCGCTGGGGGAGGGGCGGACGAAGGCGTTCGGGTCGACGGCGAGGCGCTCCATCCGCGTCTTGTCACCGAGGATGGAGCCGCCGGTCCGCGTCGACGACGGGTCCACGGCGAGCACCGCCACCCGGTGTCCCAGCCCCGTCAGCAGGGTGCCGAACGCGTCGATGAACGTCGACTTGCCCACGCCCGGCACCCCGCTGACGCCGATGCGCCGGGCCCGGCCGCTGTGCGGGAGCAGCTCGGTGAGCAACTCCTGTGCCAGCGCCCGGTGCTGTGGCCGGGTGGACTCGACGAGGGTGATCGCGCGGGCGATGACCGCGCGCTTCTGGTCGAGCACACCCTTCACATAGGCGTCGACATCGATCACAGGTCGTGCCCGAGTTCCGCCGACAGCCGCCGCACCAGGTCGTAGGCCGCGTCCGGGATCACCGTCCCGGGCGGGAACACGGCCGTGGCGCCCATCTCCAGGAGGGTCGGCACGTCCTGCGGCGGGATGACCCCGCCGACCACGATCATGATGTCCCCCCGGCCCTCCTCGGCGAGCTTCTCACGCAGCGCCGGTACGAGGGTGAGGTGACCGGCCGCCAGCGAGGACACGCCGACCACGTGGACGTCCGCCTCCACCGCCTGGCGGGCGACCTCCTCCGGGGTCTGGAACAGCGGGCCGACGTCGACGTCGAAGCCGAGGTCGGCGAAGGCGGTCGCGATCACCTTCTGGCCGCGGTCGTGACCGTCCTGGCCCATCTTGGCGACCAGGATGCGCGGGCGGCGCCCCTCGGCCTCGTCGAAGGCGTCGACCAGGGCCCGGGTGCGGTCCACGTTCGGCGACTCGCCTGCTTCGTTGCGGTACACACCGGAGATCGTACGGATCTGGCTCGCGTGCCGGCCGTACACCTTCTCGAGGGCGTCGGAGATCTCGCCGACGGTGGCCTTGGCGCGGGCCGCGCGCACGGCCAGCTCCAGCAGGTTGCCGTCGCCGTCGGCCGCCCGGGTCAGCGCGTCGAGCGCGTCCCGGCACGCCGTCTCGTCCCGCTCCGCGCGCAGCCGCCGCAGCTTCTCGATCTGCTGGGCGCGTACGGAGGAGTTGTCGACCTTGAGGACCTCGATCGCCTCGTCGCTGTCCACCCGGTACTTGTTGACGCCGATCACCGGCTGCCGCCCGGAGTCGATCCGGGCCTGGGTGCGGGCCGCCGCCTCCTCGATGCGCAGCTTGGGAATGCCCGCGTCGATCGCCTTGGCCATGCCGCCCGCCGCCTCGACCTCCTGGATGTGCGCCCAGGCCTTGCGGGCGAGGTCGTAGGTCAGCCGCTCGACGTAGGCGCTGCCGCCCCACGGGTCGATGACCCGGGTGGTGCCCGACTCCTGCTGGATGAGCAGCTGCGTGTTGCGGGCGATGCGCGCCGAGAAGTCCGTCGGCAGGGCCAGCGCCTCGTCCAGGGCGTTGGTGTGCAGCGACTGGGTGTGCCCCTGGGTCGCCGCCATCGCCTCCACGGCCGTACGCGTGACGTTGTTGAAGACGTCCTGCGCGGTCAGCGACCAGCCCGAGGTCTGCGAATGGGTGCGCAGCGAGAGGGACTTGGAGTTCTTCGGCTCGAACTGCGCGACCAGCTTGGCCCACAGCAGCCGGGCCGCCCGCAACTTGGCGATCTCCATGAAGAAGTTCATGCCGATCGCCCAGAAGAAGGAGAGCCGCGGCGCGAACGCGTCCACGTCCAGGCCCGCCTCCCGGCCGGCCCGGATGTACTCGACGCCGTCCGCGAGCGTGTACGCCAGCTCCAGGTCGGCCGTCGCGCCCGCCTCCTGGATGTGGTAGCCGGAGATGGAGATCGAGTTGTAGCGGGGCATCCGCTGCGAGGTGTAGGCGAAGATGTCGGAGATGATCCGCATCGACGGCTTCGGCGGATAGATGTAGGTGTTGCGGACCATGAACTCCTTGAGGATGTCGTTCTGGATGGTCCCGGCCAGCTTCTCGGGCGGCACGCCCTGCTCCTCCGCCGCCACGATGTACAGCGCCAGCACGGGCAGCACCGCGCCGTTCATCGTCATCGACACGGTCATCCGGTCGAGCGGGATCCCGTCGAACAGCTGGCGCATGTCGAGGATCGAGTCGATGGCCACGCCCGCCATGCCGACGTCACCGGTCACGCGCGGGTGGTCGCTGTCGTAACCCCGGTGGGTGGGCAGGTCGAAGGCGACCGACAGGCCCTTCTGGCCGGCCGCCAGGTTGCGCCGGTAGAACGCGTTGGACTCCTCGGCGGTGGAGAAGCCCGCGTACTGGCGGATGGTCCACGGCTGGTTGACGTACATCGTCGGGTAGGGGCCGCGCAGGTACGGCGCGATGCCCGGGTAGGTGCCCAGGAAGTCCAGGCCCTCCAGGTCGCGTCCGGTGTACAGCGGCTTGACCCCGATGCCCTCCGGGGTCTCCCACACCGGCAGGTCACCGCCGGCCGCCCGCCACTGGTCGGCGCTGCCCTCGGTGACGGGGGTGCCCAGCTCGATGCCGGAGAAGTCGGGGATTCCCATCAGGACACTCCCATGCGGTCGAGGGTCTCGGACAGCACGGCCACGGCGTCGCAGCCCGCGAAGACGTACGAGTCGACGCCCGCGTACCCGCCGCGGCCCGCGAGGAAGACGTGCCGGGCCCCGGCCGCCTTCAGCGACCGGGCGGCGGACTCGGCCTGCTCGGCGTACCGGTCGTCGCTGGAGCAGAGCACGGCCTCGTCGGCGCCGCTCTCCTCGAAGCTCCCCCCGGTCACCGGCTCGATGCCGCCCGCCTGGAAGAGGTTCGAGGCGAAGGTCGCCCGGCCGGTGTACTCGGCGGCGGAACCGAGCGTGGCGAGGTAGACCCGGGGGCGGGCGCCGGTCGCCGCGAGATGGGCGTCGGAGCGGGCCCGCAGCTCCTCGTACGCCTCGTCCCTGCGGACCCGGGGCAGGCCGCCCGACGGCGGCTCGGGCGCCGGCTCGCGCTCCACCGGCTTCTCGGCGAGCAGCGGGAACTCACTGACGCCGGTGATGGGTTCGCGCCGCTTGGCGAGCTTCTTGGAGCGCTGCGCCCAGGTGGCCGCCAGGTCGGTGCGCAGCCGGCCCGAGCGCAGCACCGCCGCCTGGCCGCCGTCGCGCTCGATCGTCCGGAAGAACTCCCAGCCCGCGTGGGCGAGTTCGTCGGTGAGCCGCTCGACGTACCAGGAGCCGCCCGCGGGGTCGATCACCCGGGCCAGGTGCGACTCCTCGACGAGGATCGTGGAGGTGTTGCGGGCGATGCGCCGGGCGAACGCGTCGGGCAGGCCGATCGCGTGGTCGAACGGCAGCACGGTCACGGAGTCGGCGCCGCCCACCCCGGCGGCCAGCGTCGCGATCGTGGTGCGCAGCATGTTCACCCACGGGTCGCGGCGGCTCATCATCACCGGCGAGGTGACCGCGTGCTGTACCTGGGCGCCCGCGTCGGCCGCGCCGCTGACCTCGGCGACCCGCGCCCACAGCCGGCGCGCGGCGCGCAGCTTGGCGATCGTCAGGAACTGGTCCGCGGTCGCCGCGTACCGGAACTCGAGCTGCCGGAGGGCCCGGTCGACACCGAGGCCGGCCTCGGTCAGCTCTCTCAGGTAGGCGACGCCGGTGGCCAGCGAGGCGCCCAGCTCCTGCGCGGCCGAGCCGCCCGCCTCGTGGTACGGCAGCGCGTCCACCGTCAGCGCCCGCAGACCCGGGAACTCCTCGGCGGTGCGCCGGGCGAGCGCGGCGACGGGGGCGAAGTCCAGGGGCTCACCCGTACGCGCCTCGTACCCGAGCGGGTCGGCGCCCAGATTGCCGCGTACCGCCTCGGCGGCGACGCCCTTCGCGTCGTACAGCCGCAGCAGCTCGGCCGCCGCCGCCTCGGTGTCGCGGCCCGCGTCCAGGACCACCGGGGCCAGGTCGAGGTGGACACCGTCGAGGGCGTGGGCGAGGCCGGACACCGGGATGCCGCCCCGGCCCACGAGCAGCCACAGCGAGGTGACGCCGTTCTCCAGGTCGGCCAGGACCGCGCCGTCGGGAGCCACCGCGTGCCGCTGCCGTATGTCCCAGCCGCCCGCGGCACTCCCCTCGGGGCGGCCGCCGCGCACGTAGGGGGGAAAGCCGGGCAGGCCGGGGTCGGGCGCGGTGTCGCGCGCGGTGTAGAGGGGGCGGGTGCGCAGCCCGTCCTCCAGCGTGGTGGACAGGGCGTCCTCGGCTGCCTCGCCCGAGACTTCCTTGCCCGACTTGCGCAGCACGCCCTCGACCAGGCGTTGCCACTGCTCGTGCGTCGCGTCAGGGAACTCGGCGGCCAGGGAGAGCCCGTCGTCAGGCAGGACCGTCATGCTCGGATGCTAGGGCAGACTGCCCGGACGGGCCCGGCGGCACGGCTGTGACCTTGCCCTCGCCGTCGCTGTGACCTGGGCCTCGCGGGGGGAAGTGGCCTGATTCGGAGGGTCGGTCTGGCTCGTTCGCGAGGCCGGGGGCCAGGGCGCACAGCGCCTCGCGCTGCTCAGGGCCGATGACGTGCCCGACGGCGTCGCGGACCGTCTCCGCGAGGTCGGCGGAGGCCTCCTGGAGCTGCCGGCGGCCCTTGTCGGTGAGGGCGACCTCGATGCCCCGCTTGTCGCCGCAGACGGACCTGCGGGTGACCAGGCCGGCGTGCTGGAGGCAGGCGATCTGGTAGGTGAGGCGGGTCTTGGGGCGGCCCAGCAGCTCGGCGACGCGCGTCATGCGCAGGCCCTCGTGCGGCTGCTCGGCCAGCAGGCACAGGATCAGGAACTCGTCGTGCGAGACGTCGAGCGAGTCCTTCACCACCGACCGCAGCCGCTGCTCCGCCGCGCCCGTCGCGGCCAGCAGCACCATCCAGGCGCGCAGCTCGGCCGGGAGCAGACCGCCGCCCGCCAGGGACGGACATTCGGGCAGCTCGACGGGGTGTTCCTGGAATGCGGCCATGACATCGATCCTACCCGTTGTCCAAATTTGGATAGTGGGCTAGCGTGTCAGTCATCCAAATTTGAACATCACGATCGATCGGAGCACGGCCATGACCGTCAGCGTGGAAACCGGCCTCTGGCAGCTCGACCCGACCGCCTCCGCCGTGGCCTTCCGGCACAAGAGCATCTGGGGTCTGGTCACCGTCAAGGGCACTTTCACCGGCGTCAGCGGCCGGGGCGAGGTGGCCCCCGACGGCACCGCGGCCGGCACCCTGGTCATCGACGCGGCCTCGCTGGACACCAGGAACAAGAAGCGCGACGACCACCTGCGCTCGGCCGACTTCCTCGACGTCGGCAACCACCCGGAGATCACCTTCGCGGTGCGCGGGGCCGAGCGGGGCGAGGGTGACACGGTGCGGGTCGACGGCCGGCTGACCGTCCGCGGCATCAGCCGCCCCCAGCAGGTCACCGCGAAGCTGGTCGCGGCCGATGCCGAGGGGCTGACGCTGGAGACCGAGTTCCAGGTGATCCGCGAGGAGTTCGGCGTCACCTTCAACCAGCTGCGCATGATGGGCGGCCCGACCACGGTGACCGCCACCCTGCGCTTCACGCGAGCGGCGGCCTAACCCGCCGTCCTGCGCAGCTTCACGTCCTGACTGGACAGCGTCTGCGGGTCCGCGGTGAAGGCGCGCAGCCGGATCCGGGTGCTCGGCCTGGCGGGGATGTCGAACCGGCCGTTCGCCGGTCGCAGTTCGACGCTCGCCGTGCCGTGCCCGGGGATCGTCGCCGGCCCCCGCACCAGCAGCCAGTACATGCTCATGCCCTGACCGGTGGTGAGTGTGTAGTGCGGGGTGAGCGGCACGCTTCCGGTGTTGACCACCTTCAGCGTCATCGACCTGACCACCGCGTCGTGGTGCTTCACCCGCCGCAGCGAGGTGATCTCCATCCGCAGCGGCGGCCCGCCGGTCACCGCGAGCGCCGCGCTCCCCAGCGCCGGGACGAGCAGCAGCGCGACCGCGACGACCAGCGCGGGGCGGCGGCGGGAGCCCGTCAGCACGGCCGGGCGCGGCTGCCAGGCCCGCTCGAACTCCGTCAGGGGAGCGGTCACCGCCGCCGCCACCCACAGCGGGGTCATCAGCAGGTAGTAGCCGTCCTGGGAGCGGGTCGCGAGGAAGAAGGCCAGCCACGGCAGGACGGTCGCGGCCGGGCCGAGCCGCCGCACGAAGAGCACGAACAGGGCGAGCAGGGCCGCCGCGAGCAGCAGGCTCGCGTACGAGTACCAGTCGAGCCGGTCGCTGCCGTTCGTGTAGTACAGCGAGATGTCGACCAGACCCTGGCCGTGCACCACGGCGCCTTGGATCAGGGGCAGCGCGATCCCGCGCAGCCAGCGGGCCGGCTCGGACACGATGAAGTACGCGTTGATCAGCAGCCACACCGTCACGGCCACCCCGGCGACCCGCAGCACCACCCCGGCGGCGGCCCGGCCGCCCAGCTCACCGCGCCGCACCGCGTAGATCCCGGCCAGCAGGAACGGGGCGACGAACCACGGCAGTTGCTGGGCCGCGCAGGCGGCGCCGAGGCACGCGGCCCGGGCGATCCCGGACGCGCCCAGCCGGCCGCCCCGCCCGATCCGGGGCCAGCGCACCGCCACCGGGACCAGCAGGGCCAGCGCGACGACCGCCGGGTAGCCGACCCGGGCGTACCCCGTCAGGAGGCCGAAGCCCAGGCAGCACAGCGTCGCCGCGGACCGCCACGGCACCGGGAGCAGCCGCCACAGCGCGATCGTGCCGGCGATCAGGGCGCCCGTGCACGCCGCAGTCGCCGGGGCGCCCTGGTGGCCGAGCCACAGCAGCGGGGCGGTGAGCAGCGGTGCCAGCGGGGGGTAACCGTACGTGTAGTCGTAACCGCCGCTCGTCGTCGGCGTCAGCGCGATGCCCGTGCCGTGGAACAGCCAGGGCCAGGGCCGCCCGTAGACCGCGTGGCCGGCGACCAGTTCCCTGGCGGCCTGGGTGGTGAGGGCGCCCTCGTCGCCGCCGGCGTGGTTGAGCGCCCAGCCGCACAGGGCGAGGACCACCGCCGTGACCAGGACCAGCAGGTCGAGGCGGGCCAGCGAGCGGGTCCTGCGGACCGTCAGCGTCAGCACCCCGGTGACCAGGATCGAGACGTAGCACAGGGAGATCAGGGCGGCCAGGACCAGATGGTGCGTCGCGGCCTGGGTCCAGATCGACCGGGTGCCGATGAAGAGGCCGATGTCGGCGAGGAGGGTGAGGACGCGGTGCCAGTGGGCGGGGGCACCGGTGTCCCCCGGAGCGGCGGACACCGCCGACTGTGTCCGCCGGCCGGGTGCCACCTGCTGAGATTCTGCCAAGTGCACGCACCGGACGGTAATCGCGGGCGGTGAACGGGGCGTCGCCAGAGGTGAAGAGTCCGGTGTGAGGCCGGTAAGAAGCCTCCAATGCACCACAATCAGGGTGATGGTACGAAAATCCACCTTCTGGTCCGGTGTGGCCTGCCCATTCGTTCGCGCTTCGTGTCGCTGTTGGGCCGAACGGGTGACTTGGCGTAAGAATTGGCTGGTGCATGCAATGGGTGCGAGTCAGGTCAGGGGGAGCCGGTGAGCCGTTACGACGTCACCGATGAACAGTGGGAGGGGCTCGCCCAGGTGGTGCCGCTACGGGGCCGGGACGCCTGGCCGTCGGCCGTGGACCATCGCGCGCTGCCGGACGCGGAGACCGAGACGCGGCGCCGATTCGTCGTCCTGCGGGTCAACATCTTCGCCGACGCCCGTGAGGTCGCGGAGACACTGATGGCCGGGATACCCGTCCTGCTCGACCTGACCAGTGCGGAGACGGAGGTCGCCAAGCGCGTCCTCGACTTCAGCACGGGCGTGGTCTTCGGCCTGGCCAGCGGGATGCACCGGGTGGACCGCAACGTGTTCCTCCTCACCCCGCCCGGCACCGAGGTGAGCGGCCTGATGCAGGACGCGGGCGCCTCCGGCGGCTGAGGGGCGGGGGAGAGGGGGGCGGCGGGCGGTTCCACCGACGGGGTGCCGCTGTCGGCGGTGCGTGCTCGGGTGGCTCTGTCCGGTGTCGCTCGATCGGAGGAAGGGGCGGTGGGCGGAACGGTTCGGCTGACGGGCGGAGTCCTACGGTCCGCATATGGCCGCCCCCTCCGCCCCCTCCGCCTCCGCCCCGCCGCCCGGCTCTCCCGACGCCGCTGATCTCCGTCGTTCCCCCGGTTCCTCGGCGCTTTCCCGGCTTCCCGGGCCCTCCGGCCCCCCGGCCGCCCCCCTCCGCCGCGACCCCCGTCCCCGCGTCACCGAACTGCGGCTCTCCGCCTTCGCCCGGCACCGCGGCGCCGCCTTTCCGGTCGGGCGGGTCACCCTTCTCGCCGGGCCCAGCGGAAGCGGGAAGAGCACGGTGCTCGCGGCCTACGAGGCGCTCGCACGGCTCGGCGGCGGCGCCGCGCTCGCCGAGGTGTTCCCGGATCCCGGCGCGCTCGTACCCGAGCGGGCCCGGCCCGACGCGCAGCACCGCCGCGGGTTCCGGATCGGCTGTACGGCCGACGGCGCCGAGGGACCGGTGCGGCTCGACGTCGCCGTACAGGCCGAGCCGGAACTGCGCGTCGTGGGGGAGCGGCTGACCGCCGGGGGGCTGGTCCTCCTGGAGACCGCCCTGCGGGACCCGGGCCGCCGGTCCGTGCAGGCCGCGTGGCACACCGCGGGCACCGCACCGGTGACCAGGGCCCCGCTGCCCGACGACCGCCTCGGCACCGCGCTGCTGCCGCTGCGCGTCGCCGGCAAGACGGACGGTCAGCGGCGGGTCCTCGCCGCCGCCGAGCAGATGGTCGTCGCCCTGCGGTCGGTGTTCCCCTGCGACCCGCGGCCCGAGAGCATGCGCACCCCGGTCCTCACCGGCTCCGGCCGGCTGCTGCGCGGCTGCGACAACCTCGCCGACGTCCTGTGGCGCACCCGCGCCGAATGCGGCCGACGGCACGGGCTTCTCGTCGACGCCGTGCGCACCGGGTGCGCGGGACCGGTGACCGACCTGGTGGCCGAGCTGCTCGGCGACGGCACGGTACGGGCGCTGCTCGACCGCGGCGACGGCCACCGTACGGAGCTGGCGCGGCTCGGCGACGGCGAACTGCGCTATCTCGCGCTCGCCCTGGTCCTCTTCACCGGCCCCGGCGTCCTCGAGGTCGACGCCCCCGGCGAGGTCCCCGACGCCATGCGCGGACTCACCGTCCTCGCCGACGGCTTCGACCGCTGCCTCGACCCCCGCCAGCGCACCGAACTCCTCAGCACGGCGGTCCTGATGGGCGAACGCGGGCACATCCGCTTCGTCGGTGCGGTCGGCGACGCGTCGTGGGCGGACGGAGCGGGGGCGATCACAGTGGTACACCTGGACGCGTGACCGACGAACCCCTCGACGTGGCGAAACTCCAGCGCCGACTGGCCGATTTCGCCGCCGCCCGCGACTGGCGGCAGTACCACACCCCCAAGAACCTGGTGGCCGCCCTCAGTGTGGAGGCCTCCGAACTGGTCGAGATCTTCCAGTGGTTGACCCCGGAGGAGTCGTCCCGGGTGATGGCCGATCCCGGCACCGCGCACCGGGTCACGGACGAGGTCGCCGACGTCCTGTCCTATCTGCTCCAGCTCTGCGACGTCCTGGACATCGACCCGCTGGCCGCGCTGGCCGCCAAGATCGACCGCAACGAGAACCGGTTCCCGCCCGCCTGACACCCCGTCGGCCCCGGTGAACCGGACGCATGGTTGACGCTCGGTAACCAAAATCTCGCCCGAATCCGAATTGTTGTCCACAGATTTCCGCCTTCCTCTGGCTTCACGTCTCGCGCACTCTCACTCTGGGTAGTGAACTACTGAGTGCGGCAAGGCAGTTCGGACCGACGGGGACGGGGCGACGGATGGACGCGACGCGGCTCATCATGGCGAGCAGACGGGCGCTGGCGCACGGCGCGGGCGTGGCGGAACTGATGACCGAGGTGTGGCAGGCCCAGGCCCTGGCCCAGGCGATCGGCAGCCGGCTGGCCGTCTCGGGGCCGCCCGAACTGCGCGGCGAGGCCCTCGGCCTGACCGAGCTGGCGGGCCGCGGCTGCGGCGTCCTCACCACCCCCGACCTGGACCCCGGCACCCTGCGCGCCGCCCAGCTCACCGAACTGGACGACGCCCGCGTGACGCTGCTCTCCCTCGGCGCCCTGCTCGCCGAGACCGGCATCGCGCTGGTCGGCATGGCCAGCGCCGCGGCCGACGAGACGACGTACTGGCAGTGCATGGAGGCCATCGACGCGGCCGACGAGTCCCGCGACCGGGTCCTGGAGATGCTCCGCAAACTCGCGGCCCGCGAGGAGGTCCGCGACGGTTAGCCCGCGCTCTCCCGGCCCGGGGCGGCCTCGGTCTCCGGGGCCCGCTGGAGATCCGCGTCCAGCGCGGACAGGCCGGCGTTCAGGGCGGCCATGAGTTCCTCCATCTGCTGGAGCAGCCCCTCCGGTCGACCGGACCGGCCGCCCGGCGGTGGAACGGACTCTTCGGACAAGGACAAGACGGCCTCCTCGGCCCCCGGCCCGCGTCGACGGGCCACGACCACGCGCGACGGCGAAGGCCGTCCGGCACGGGTGCCGGGCGGTCCGGCTCCCCTCGCTCAACGATCACCGAACGTGCCGGTCACCGGCCATGTCGACGACCGACGACCCAGGTTGACGCCATGCACCCGAGGGGGCAGGCGCGGCGGGTGGTGCCGATGCGGTCGCCGGGGCCGGGGCCGTGCAGGATGGACGCATGGACCTTCGCATCTTCACCGAGCCCCAGCAGGGCGCGAGCTACGACACCCTCCTCACCGTCGCCAAGGCCACCGAGGACCTCGGTTTCGACGCCTTCTTCCGCTCCGACCACTATCTGAGGATGGGCGACGGCGACGGCCTGCCCGGTCCCACCGACGCCTGGATCACGCTCGCCGGGCTCGCCCGGGAGACCAAGCGGATCCGGCTCGGCACCCTCATGACCGCAGGAACCTTCCGCCTGCCCGGAGTCCTCGCCATCCAGGTCGCCCAGGTCGACCAGATGTCCGGCGGCCGGGTCGAACTGGGTCTCGGCGCGGGCTGGTTCGAGGAGGAGCACAAGGCGTACGGCATCCCCTTCCCGAAGGAGAAGTTCGGCCGCCTGGAGGAGCAGCTCGCGATCGTCACCGGCCTGTGGAAGACCCGGGTCGGCGAGACCTTCGACTTCCACGGCACGTACTACGACCTCACCGGCTCGCCCGCGCTGCCCAAGCCCGCCCAGGCCAGGATCCCGGTGCTGATCGGCGGGCACGGCGCCACCCGCACGCCCCGGCTGACCGCCAGGTACGCCGACGAGTTCAACATGCCGTTCGCCTCGGTCGAGGACAGCAAGGCCCAGTTCGGCCGGGTGCGCACCGCCGTCGAGACCGCCGGCCGCAAGGGCGACGAGGTGGTGCTCTCCAACGCCCTCGTGGTCTGCGTGGGCAAGGACGACCAGGAGGTCGCCCGCCGTGCCGCCGCGATCGGCCGCGAGGTCGACGAGCTGAGGACGAACGGCCTGGCCGGCACCCCCGCCGAGGTCGTCGACAAGATCGGCCGCTACGCCGAGGTCGGCTCCCGCCGGATGTACCTCCAGATCCTCGACCTCTCCGACCTGGACCACCTGGAGCTGATCTCCGCCCAGGTCCAGTCCCAGCTGTCGTAACCGGTACGGACCCGCGCATCCGGCCGGCTGTGACACGGCTGTGACCGGAGGTATGGCCTCCGCCACAGTCGCCCCGGGGTTCGCCCTGATGGGGTGGCCGGATGCGCAGCTCCCGCACTCGCCTCTTCGCCCCCGCCGCCGCCCTGCTCCTCGCCACGGCGTGCGGCGCGGACCACCCGGACCAGGACCGGGGTGCCGGAGCGGCCGTCCCGGCACCCCGCGCCCCCGTCACCGACCCCCCGGTGGACGGCGTCCGGATCACCTCGGTCACCCTCCCGTCCGCCTCCCCGACCCCGTCGGCCACCCTCGGCCCGGTCCACCCGGACCGGCTGCCCGGCGACTCCGGCGTCTCCGCCGCCTACCAGGTCAGCAACGACGGCGACGAGGCCATGACCTACACCGTGCTCTTCGCCTTCACGACGGACACCGGCGGGGTGATGGACCACAGGGAGGTGACCGTGAGCGGGGTCGCTCCCGGCGGCAGCAGGAGCGGCACAGTCGACCTCGGCGTGCTCGCCCCCGGCGCCTCCCCGGTGACCAGGGTGAAGATCGAGAAGGTCAGCAGGGTGCCCGCCGCCGAGGCACCGGCCCGCACGGGCGCCTGCCCGGCCTCCGGTCTGCGGCTGTGGGCCGACGACGGCGACGCCGCGATGGGCCTGCGGGTCGTCGGACTCCACCTGGAGAACTGCGGGAAGAGGGACCACGCGCTCGACGGCTATCCGCGGCTGAGCCTCCTGGACGAGAACCGCGAGCCCGTCCCCGGCGTCCGCATCCTGCACGGCGGCGCCGCCATCGCCTCCGGAACCGGTTACGACGACCCGCCCGCCCCCTTCACCCTCAAGCCCGGCCAGGCCGCCCGCTCCGGCCTGGTCTGGCGCAACACGACACTGGCGGGCACCCCGGTGACCGTCCCCTACGTCCGCGTCCTGGCCGGGCCGGGCGCCGCACCCGTGACGGTCACCCCGGACCTGGACCTCGGCACCACGGGACGACTCGGCGTCGGTGCCTGGGTACCGGCCGACCGGTAGCGGGGAAAAATCCCGGGTCCCGTACCGGGATCCTAGGTACGTTGGAGCCGCGAACAAGCGCACGACCAGCGCTTTCGCGCTCTTTCCGACCCTTTCCGAGGCGACCCACCGTGTTCCTGACGATCACCACCACCGGCACCCCCGTACGTCCCGCGACCGACCTCGGGTACCTGCTGCACAAGCATCCCGACAGCGCGCAGCAGTTCTCGACCTCCTACGGCGTCGCGCACGTCTTCTACCCGGAGGCGGACGCCGAGCGCTGCACGGCGGCGCTGCTGCTGGAGGTCGACGCGGTCGCGCTGATCCGGCGCGGCAAGGGCAAGGGACGCGGCGGAGCACCCGACGCGGCGCTCGCGCAGTACGTCAACGACCGCCCGTACGCGGCCTCCTCGCTGCTCGCGGTGGCGATCGGCAACGTCTTCTCCAGCGCGCTGCGCGGCGTGTGCCGCGCCCTCCCCGAGGCCCCCGCGCAGCCGAGGCCGTTGCGCGTGGAGGTCCCCGCACTGCCCGCCCGGGGCGGCCCCGACCTGGTACGGCGCCTCTTCGAGCCGCTCGGCTGGACCGTCACCGCCGAACCGGTCGCCCTGGACGGCGCGTTCCCCGAGTGGGGTGACTCCCGCTACGTCGGGCTGGTCCTGGAGTCGGAGACCCTGACCCTCTCCGCGGCACTGCGCCACCTCTACGTCCTGCTCCCGGTCCTCGACGACGCCAAGCACTACTGGGTGACCTCCGAGGAGGTCGACAAGCTGCTGCGGGCCGGCGAGGGCTGGCTGCCCGGCCACCCCGAGCAGCGGCTCATCACCAGCCGTTACCTCTCCCGCCGCTGGTCGCTGACCCGGCAGGCGATGGAACGGCTGGAACTGGTGCGGCTCGCCGAGACCGACGACAGCGAGGTCGAGGACATCGACAACGCGGTCGAGGAGGAGACGGAGACCGAGGAGAAGCCGACCCCGCTCGCCGCGCAGCGGCGCGAGGCGATCCTCACCGCGCTGAAGCGCGCCGGCGCCGCCCGGGTCCTCGACCTCGGCTGCGGCCAGGGCCAGTTGGTGCAGGCGCTGCTGAAGGACGCGTCGTTCACCGAGGTCGTCGGTGTCGACGTGTCGATACGGGCCCTGTCCATCGCCTCCCGGCGGCTGAAGCTGGACCGCATGGGGGAGCGGCAGGCTGCCCGGGTCAGGCTCCTGCAGGGCTCGCTCGCCTACACCGACAGACGGCTCAAGGGATACGACGCCGCCGTGCTCAGCGAGGTGATCGAGCACCTCGACCTGCCCCGGCTGCCCGCCCTGGAGTACGCGGTGTTCGGCGCCGCCCGCCCGCGCACGGTCCTCGTGACCACCCCGAACGTCGAGTACAACGTCCGCTGGGAGACGCTCCCCGCCGGACACCGCAGACACGGTGACCACCGCTTCGAGTGGACCCGCGCCGAGTTCCGCTCCTGGGCGCGGCAGGTCGCCGAACGCCACGGCTACGACGTGGAGTTCACCCCCGTGGGCCCGGACGACCCAGAGGTCGGCCCGCCCACCCAGATGGCCACGTTCACGTCCGCCGCGAAGGAGGCGAAGGCAGCATGACCGAGACACAAAGCACCGGACGGGTCCTCCCCGTCACCGACCTCTCCCTGGTCGTCCTCGTCGGCGCCTCCGGCTCCGGCAAGTCCACCTTCGCGCGCCGCCACTTCAAGCCGACCGAGGTGATCTCCTCCGACTTCTGCCGGGGGCTGGTCAGCGACGACGAGAACGACCAGAGCGCGAGCGGGGACGCCTTCGACGTCCTGCACTACATCGCGGGCAAGCGGCTGGCCGCCGGCCGCCGCACGGTCGTGGACGCGACCAGCGTGCAGCAGGACTCCCGGCGTCAGCTGATCGACCTGGCCAAGCGGTTCGACGTGCTGCCGATCGCCATCGTGCTCGACGTGCCCGAGGAGGTGTGCGCCGAGCGCAACGCGGCCCGCGCCGACCGCGCCGACATGCCGCGCCGGGTCGTGCAGCGGCACATCCGCGAACTGAGGCGCTCGATACGGCACCTGGAGCGCGAGGGCTTCCGCAAGGTGCACATCCTGCGCGGTGCCGAGGAGATCGAGTCGGCCACCGTCGTCACCGAGAAGCGCTACAACGACCTGACCCACCTCACCGGCCCCTTCGACATCGTCGGCGACATCCACGGCTGCGCCCACGAACTGGAGTCCCTGCTGGCCAAGTTGGGTTACCAGGACGGCGTGCACCCCGAGGGCCGTACCGCGGTCTTCGTCGGCGACCTGGTCGACCGCGGCCCGGACAGCCCCGGCGTGCTGCGCCGGGTGATGTCCATGGTCGGGTCGGGCGACGCCCTGTGCGTGTCCGGCAACCACGAGAACAAGTTCGGGCGGTACCTCAGGGGCCGCAAGGTCCAGCACACCCACGGACTCGCCGAGACCGTCGAGCAGATGGCCGGGGAGCCGGAGGAGTTCCGGGCGCAGGTGCGCGCGTTCGTCGACGGGCTCGTCAGCCACTACGTGCTCGACGGCGGCCGGCTGGTCGTCTGCCACGCCGGGCTGCCCGAGAAGTACCACGGCCGCACCTCCGGCCGGGTCCGCTCGCACGCGCTGTACGGCGACACCACCGGCGAGACCGACGAGTTCGGCCTGCCGGTGCGCTACCCGTGGGCCGAGGACTACCGGGGCCGGGCCGCCGTCGTCTACGGTCACACCCCGGTCCCGGAGGCGACCTGGCTGAACAACACCATCTGCGTGGACACCGGCGCGGTCTTCGGCGGCCGGCTGACCGCGCTGCGGTGGCCGGAGCGGGAGCTGGTGGACGTCCCGGCCGAACGGGTCTGGTACGAACCGGCCCGGCCGCTGCGCCCCGAGGCGCCCGGCGGCGCGGACGGACGGCCGCTGGACCTCGCGGACGTGCACGGCCGCCGGACGGTCGAGACCCGGCACCAGGGCCGGATCGCGGTCCGCGAGGAGAACGCGGCGGCGGCCCTGGAGGTGATGAGCCGCTTCGCGGTCGACCCGCGTCTGCTGCCCTACCTGCCGCCGACCATGGCTCCGACCGCCACCAGTCACCTCGACGGCTACCTGGAGCACCCGGTGGAGGCGTTCGCGCAGTACGCGCGGGACGGCGTCGCCCGGGTGGTGTGCGAGGAGAAGCACATGGGCTCGCGGGCGGTGGCGCTGGTGTGCCGGGACGCCGAGGTCGCGCACCGGCGCTTCGGTGTCGCTCCCGGCCCCACCGGCTCCCTCTACACCCGTACCGGACGCCCGTTCTTCGACGACGAGACGGTGACCGAGGAGGTCCTCGGGCGGATCCGGGCCGCGGTCGACGCGGCCGGCCTCTGGGACGAGCTCGCCACCGACTGGATCCTGCTGGACGCGGAGCTGCTGCCCTGGTCGCTCAAGGCCGGCGGTCTGCTGCGCACCCAGTACGCGGCCGTGGGCGCCGCCTCCGGCGCGGTGTTCCCGAGCGCGCTGGCCGCCCTGCAGAGCGCGGTGGAGCGTGGCGTCGACGTGACCGGGCTGCTCGCCCGGCAGCGGGAACGCGCCGCGTACGCGAACGCGTTCACCGACGCGTACCGCCGCTACTGCTGGACCACGGAAGGACTGGACGGGGTGCGGCTGGCCCCCTTCCAACTCCTCGCGGTCCAGGGCCGCAGCCTCGCCGCGCTCCCGCACGACGAGCAGCTCGCCCTCCTGGACCGGCTGGTGGAGCACGACCCGAGCGGTCTGCTGAGGACCACCCGCCGGCTGTACGTCGACACCGGCGACCCGGAGTCGGTCCGCGCGGGCGTCGACTGGTGGCTGGAGATGACCGGCCGGGGCGGCGAGGGCATGGTCGTCAAGCCGGTCGGCGCGGTCGTACGGGGCCCGGACGGCCGGCTGGTCCAGCCCGGCATCAAGTGCCGGGGCCGCGAGTACCTGAGGATCATCTACGGCCCCGAGTACACCCGCGCCGACAACCTCACGCGGCTGCGCAAGCGGTTCCTCAACCACAAGCGGTCCCTGGCGGTCCGTGAGTACGCCCTGGGTCTGGAGGCCCTGGACCGCCTCGCGGACGGCGAGCCGCTGTGGCGGGTGCACGAGGCGGTGTTCGGGGTGCTGGCCCTGGAGTCGGAGCCGGTCGACCCCCGGCTGTGAAGGGGTCAGCCGACCAGCCGCAGGCGGCGGCGGGAGGCGCCGACGCGGACCGTCTGGCCCCAGGTCAGCTCCAGGGCGTCGGTCTCGATGCCGTCGCCGAAGGCGATCAGGCGGTCCGACTCGACCGTGAGGGTCAGGGTCGCGGAGGCGGTCAGCTCGCCGGCGACCAGGGAGGTGCCGGTCGCCGGCGACGGCCAGGCCTCCCTGACGAACCAGAGCAGGCGGTCCTCGGTGGGTGCGGGCAGGGCCGACCGGGCGCCGCGCTCCTGCCACAGGGAGCGCAGCCAGCCGGTGGCCCCGGTGCCGGTGCCCACCAGCACCCCGGAGGAGGCCTGGGCCTCGACGGCACCCCCGTCGTCCTCGAGGCCCAGGCGGTATCGGGCGGTCTGGTGACCGGCGGTACCGAGGTAGATCTCGTTGAGCGCCACGAGCCGCTGGGTGTCGTCGGCGACCGCCTCGACCATCGTCAGCTCGTCGGCGTGCGTGCTCCCGACGGCGGGCAGCAGCACGGACGCCTGCTCCGGCCGGTGCCGTACCAGGACCCCGGGGTTGCGGCCGGGATCGGTGTCGATGCCGACCACCGGCTGGCCGTCCAGGTACTTGGCCACGTTCGCGACCAGTCCGTCCTGGCCGACCACCACGACCACGTCCTCGGGCGCGAACAGGAAGCGGTCCAGATCGGCCCGTTCGACCTGGGTGCGGCGCCAGGCCAGCGGGATCGCCGAGGTGACCTCGGCGAGCGCCCGGCGGGCCCGGCGGTGTCGTGCGGAGACCTCCGCGATGTCCCGGCCCCGGGAGGCCAGGAAGAAGGCGGCCTGCCCGTGCGTGCCGTGCCGGGCCAGCAACTCCTCGTACTCCGTGGTGCGATGCACGACCACGGCCCGCGGCGCGAGACTCACGACCCCACCTCCACGAGCCGGTGGGGCCGGGCGGCCGGAGGCGGAGGTGTCGTGCGGTGTCCGGACGGGGGGCTGGGGGGCGTGTTCATGCTTGGTCCGTTGAACCCAGCTTCGCCAGCAGACCCGTCAGGACGTCCGGGGAGACGGTCACGCTGTCGATGCGCGGCAGGTTCTCGGCGAGCCGGGTGCCGGTGAGGGCGTGCAGCGTGGCCACGTCCACCTCGCCGTGCACCCGCAGCCACGCCGCCTGCGCGGCAGCGCGCGCCTCACCGACCTCCCGTGCCGCGGCGGCCTCGGCCCGCGCGAGCGTGACCGCCCGCGCCGCCTCCGCCTCACCCAGCTTCAGGGACCGCGCCGCCTCGGCCTCCGCGAGCCGTACCGACCGCGTGGCCTCCGCCTCCGCGCGGACCGCGTCCGCCGCCGCGTGCTCTTCCGCCTCGCGGCGGGCGTTGGTGCCTCGCTGCTCGACCAACTGCTCCTCGCGGCGGGCCAGTTCGATCTGGCTGGCCAGCTCGTTCTCGGCGATCGCGCGCTCCCGTTCGACGGCCACCGCCCGCCGCTCGTAGGTCGCCCGGTCGGCCTCCTGCTGGATCTGCTCACGGGCCGGGGTGCGCAGCGCCCGCTCCACCTCCGGCTCGGGCCGCAGCGCCATCACCCGCACGGCCACCACCTCGATCCCGGTAGCCGGCAGGCGGGGCTCCGCGGCCAGCCCGGCCGCGATCCGCTCCCGCACCGCCGCCACCCCGTCGACCAGCGCCTCGGCCAGCGCGGTACGGGCCAGCACGGCGAGCGCGTGCTGCTGGGCCGTCTCGGTGAGCAGCGTGCCCAGCTGCTCCAGCGGGGTGCCGCGCCAGACGCCGGTGTCCGGGTCGAGGGAGAAGTCGAGGCGGGCGGCGGCCACCGCCGGGTCGCCGATGCGGTACGTGACCGTCGCCTGGACCGCCACGTCCTGGAAGTCGGCCGTACGGGCGTGGAAGGTCATCGCCAGCTCGCGGTCGTCGACCGGCACCTCGGAGATCGCGGCGGCCAGCGGCCGGAACCAGAAGCTCAGCCCCGCTCCCTCGTGCGTCAGCTTCCCGGCGTGGTGGTGTCTGACGTGCGCCGTCGGAGCCCCGCGCAGATGGCGCCAGCCCAGGCGCCGGGTGATGTCGGCCATGAGGCCCCCCTCGCTTTAGAGTCATCATGACCATAATCTTGGTTCCGTTTGTCGTCAAGGGGACGAGAATAAGAGGGCGGCGAGAACAAGAGGGCGGGGAAACGGTCGAGGCGGGGGTGAACCCGGCCTCCGGTGGTCAGGATGGAGTCATGGGATTCCACGTCGACTCCGAGACCGGGCGGCTGCGCCGCGTCATCCTGCACCGGCCGGATCTGGAGCTCAAAAGGCTCACCCCGAGCAACAAGGACGCCCTCCTCTTCGACGACGTCCTCTGGGTGCGCCGGGCCCGGGTGGAGCACGACGGCTTCGCCGACGTGCTGCGCGACCGCGGGGTCGCCGTCCACCTCTTCGGCGACCTGCTCACCGAGACCCTGGACGTCCCGGCCGCCCGCGGCCTGGTCCTGGACCGGGTCTTCGACGAGAAGGAGTACGGCCCGCTCGCCACCGACCACCTGCGCGCCGCCTTCGAGACGCTGCCCGCGCAGGAACTGGCCGAGGCGCTGGTCGGCGGCATGACCAAGCGGGAGTTCCTGGACGCGCACGAGGAGCCGACCTCGGTCCGCTTCCACGCCATGGACCTCGACGACTTCCTCCTCGAACCGCTCCCCAACCACCTCTTCACCCGTGACACCTCCGCCTGGGTCTACGACGGGGTCTCCATCAACGCGATGCGCTGGCCCGCCCGGCAGCGCGAGACCGTGCACTTCGAGGCGATCTACCGGCACCACCCGCTGTTCCGCGCCGAGCCGTTCCACGTCTGGTCGGAGGGGCAGGCCGCCTACCCGTCCACCATCGAGGGCGGGGACGTCCTGGTGATCGGCAACGGCGCGGTGCTCATCGGCATGAGCGAGCGCACCACCCCACAGGCCGTCGAGATGCTCGCGCACAAGCTGTTCGCGGCGGGCTCCGCGCGGTCCATCGTGGCCCTGGACATGCCGAAGCGGCGTGCCTTCATGCATCTCGACACCGTGATGACGATGGTCGACGGCGACACCTTCACCCAGTACGCCGGGCTCGGCATGCTCCGCTCGTACACCATCGAACCGGGCGCCGGCGACAACGAGCTCAAGGTCACCGACCATCCGCCGGAGCACATGCACCGGGCGATCGCCGCCGCCCTCGGCCTGAGCGAGATCCGGGTCCTGACCGCCACCCAGGACGTGCACGCGGCCGAGCGCGAGCAGTGGGACGACGGCTGCAACGTGCTCG
This sequence comes from Streptomyces sp. NPDC020958, assembly GCF_055562175.1. Taxonomy (NCBI): domain Bacteria; kingdom Bacillati; phylum Actinomycetota; class Actinomycetes; order Kitasatosporales; family Streptomycetaceae; genus Streptomyces; species Streptomyces sp. NPDC020958. The sequence continues at coordinate 241,548 of NZ_JBVHFU010000003.1, forward strand.
CCGTCGAACCGGGTGTCGTGGTCGCCTACGAGCGCAACTCCACCACCAACACCCACCTGCGCAAACAGGGCATCGAGGTGATAGAGATCCCGGGCAGCGAGCTGGGCCGGGGCAGGGGCGGCCCCCGCTGCATGAGCTGTCCGGTCCAGCGGGACCCGGTGTGAGGTACCGCATGCGTGAGGGGAGGGTCGCTGTATAGAAATGTGGAATATCGTATAGACTTCCATCGTCCCCGAAGTCGACCCCTACCGCTGGAGCGCCCCCATGGCGACTGTCCCGACCGCCCTCGCCGGCCGCCACTTCCTCAAGGAGCTGGACTTCACCCAGGAGGAGTTCCGCGGGCTGGTCGAGCTGGCCGCCGAGCTGAAGGCGGCGAAGAAGGCCGGGACCGAGATCCAGTACCTGCGCGGCAGGAACATCGCGCTGGTCTTCGAGAAGACCTCCACCCGCACCCGCTGCGCCTTCGAGGTCGCCGCCGCCGACCAGGGCGCCGTCACCACCTACCTCGACCCGTCCGGCTCGCAGATCGGTCACAAGGAGTCGGTGAAGGACACCGCACGGGTCCTCGGCCGCATGTTCGACGCGATCGAGTACCGCGGCCACGGCCAGGGCGTCGTGGAGGAGCTCGCCGCGTTCGCCGGGGTCCCCGTCTACAACGGTCTCACCGACGAGTGGCACCCCACCCAGATGCTCGCCGACGTGCTCACCATGACCGAGCACACCGACAAGCCGCTCGCCGAGATCACCTTCGCCTACCTCGGCGACGCCCGCTACAACATGGGCAACTCCTATCTCGTCACCGGAGCCCTGCTCGGCATGGACGTCCGGATCGTCGCGCCCCGGGTGCTGTGGCCGGACGAGACCATCGTCGAGCTGGCCCAGCAGCTGGCCACCGCCTCCGGCGCCCGGATCACGCTCACCGACGACGTGAAGGACGGGGTGCTCGACGCCGACTTCGTCGCCACCGACGTCTGGGTGTCGATGGGGGAGCCCAAGGAGGTGTGGGACGAGCGGATCGCGCTGCTCGGCCCCTACGCCGTGACCATGGACGTGCTGCGCGCCACCGGCAACCCCGACGTCAGGTTCCTGCACTGCCTGCCGGCCTTCCACGACCTCGGCACCGACGTCGGCCGCGAGATCCACGAGCGGCACGGACTGACCGAGCTGGAGGTCACCGACGAGGTGTTCGAGTCCGAGTACTCGGTCGTCTTCGACGAGGCCGAGAACCGGATGCACACCATCAAGGCGGTCCTGGTGGCCACACTCGCCCGCGCCCGGTAGCGCGATAAGGCCCTATTCTTTCCGGCGGCCCGGCGCCACCCCTGCCGATGCCGCCACCGCGTCCCCAAGAAGGACGTCCGCACCACCAGAGAGAGCACCACCCGCATGCCCCGCATCAAGTCCCCGCACCTGCTGCTCGCCGAATCCGGCGCCGACCGCGCGGGCCACGGCCTGCGCCGCACCATGGGCCTCTTCCAGCTGATCTGCTTCGGCATCGGCGCGATCGTCGGCACCGGCATCTTCGTCGGCCTCTCCGACTCGGTCGCCCAGGCCGGTCCAGCGGTCGTCGTCTCCTTCGTCCTGGCCGCCGTGACCTGCGTGTTCACCGCCCTCTCCTTCGCCGAGCTGGGCGGCGCGATCCCGGTCTCGGGATCGTCGTACTCCTTCGCCTACGCGGGCCTCGGCGAGACCACCGCGTTCCTGGTCGGCTGGTGTCTGCTCCTGGAGTACGGCGTCTCGATCTCGGCCGTCGCGGTCGGCTGGAGCCAGTACGTCAACGAACTGCTGCACAGCCTCACCGGGCTCCAGCTCCCGCACGCGCTGTCCGCGGGACCCGGCGACGGCGGCATCGTGAACCTCCCCGCGGTGATCGTCATCGCGATGGCCGCCGTCCTGCTGGTGCGCGGGGTGCGGGAGAGCGCCCGGGCCACCGCCGCGATGGCCGCCGTGAAGCTCGCCATCCTGCTGGCCTTCTGCGCGATCGGCTTCAGCGCCTTCAAGGACGGCAACCTCGTCCCGTTCTCCCCGGCCGGCCTCGGCGGCATCGGCGCGGGCACCACCGCCGCGTTCTTCTCGTACATCGGCTTCGACGCGATCACCACGGCCGGCGAGGAGGCGAAGAACCCGCGCCGGGACATCCCGGTCGCGATCCTCGTCTGCATGGGTGTGGTCACCCTGCTGTACTGCGCGGTCGCGCTCGCCGCGATCGGCGCCATCGGCGGCGGCCAGGTCGCGGGCCGTCCCGCCGCCCTCTCCTACGTCGTCAACCGGGTCACCGGGTCCACCGTCGGCGGCGGGGTGATCGCCTTCGGCGCGGTCGTCGCCATCGCCTCCGTCGTGCTCGCGGTGATGTACGGGCAGACCCGCATCCTGATGTCCATGTCCCGGGACGGCCTGATCCCGCGCGTCTTCGAGAAGGTCTCCCCGCGGACCGCCACCCCGGTGGCCGGCACCCTGATCGTCGCGGCCGTCTTCGCGCTCCCCGCGGCCTTCGCCTCGCTGGACGCGGTGATGAACCTGTGCACCGTCGGCACGCTCGCGATCATGGCCGTGGTGAACATCGCGGTGCTCGCCCTGCGCCGCCGCGAACCGGCCCTCGCCCGCACCTTCCGGGTCCCGCTCTACCCGGTCGTGCCCGTGCTCGGCGTCGGCTTCTGCCTCTATCTGATGTACGAGACCGGGTGGACGACCTGGCTCCAGTTCGCCGTCTTCCTGGCCGTGGGCCTGCTGGTCTACCTCGGCTACGGGCGCCGGAACTCCACGCTGGCCACCGCGGCGGACGTCACGCCGGACGCCACTGACGCGGTACTACAGGAAGCCTGAACCACACCGCCTTGCCGGACTCGGTGGGGCGGTGTCCGCAGGACGAGCTCAGGGCGCGGATCAGCAGCAGGCCACGGCCGCCCTCCTGCATGAGGTCGGGCTCCTCGATCACCGGCCGGGTCAGATGGCCGGGCGGCGCCGGGTCCGGATCGTGCACCTCGACCTTGCAGCCCCCCGGCAGCAGCTCGACGACCAGCTCTATGGGCCCCCGGCCGGCGGTGTGCTCCACGGCGTTGGCGACCAGTTCCGCCGTCAGCAACTCGGCGGTGTCGGCGTCCGCCGCGTGCTCCGCCTCCTCCATCGCCGAACGCACCAGGGCACGCGCGACCGGCACGGCCGCGACGGTGTGCGGCAGCGCGACGCGCCAGGAGGCGGGGGAGGCGGAAGGCGGTTCGTACACGGCTGGTCCGTTCATGGCGCAGGCGATCACAGCTTGTCCTGCTTTCAACTGTAGGAATGGTACGGGCCCCGTCCCGGAGGCCGTCGGCAGGGGGCTTACCCCGGCCGATCGCCCCTCTCGCACATCCCCCCTCACTGTTACCGCCTTATTGACGCGCCGTGACCTTGTGACGGCTACAGACCGGCGAAAGCGGCTCCCGCGTCCCGCAGCCGCTCGTGCAGCGCCCGGAAGACCGCGGCCGAGCGGATGCCCGGCCAGTCGGCGGGCAGCAGCCCGGTCGGCAGGCCCGGGTCGGTGTACGGCAGGTGGCGCCAGGAGTCGAGGGCCCGGAGGTAGTCGCGGTAGGCGTCCTCCGCAGGCGTGTCCGCGCGGTGTTCCCAGCCGCGCAGCACCGGCTCGTGGGCGTCCAGGAACTCCTCGTGCGCCTTTGCGATCGCCGTCAGGTCCCACCAGCGGGCGACCGCCTCCGCGGTGGGCGCGAACCCGAGGTGGTCCCCCCGGAAGAAGTCCACGTACGGGTCGAGGCCGAGTCGGCGCAGGGTGTGCCGGGTCTCCTCGAACAGCCGGGCGGGGGCGATCCACACCCCGGGCGCGGCGGTGCCGAAGCCGAGCCCGGCCAGCCGGGAGCGCAGCACATGCCGTTTCTGCCGCTCCGACTCGGGCACCGAGAACACCGCGAGCACCCAGCCCTCGTCCTCCGGGGGCGCCTCGGCGTACACCCGGCGGTCGCCGTCGTCGAGCAGCTGTCGTGCCTCCGCGGACAGTTCGTACCCGGCGGTGCCCTGCGCGGTCCGCGCCGGGACCAGCAGCCCACGTCGTTTCAGCCGGGACACCGAGGAGCGGACGGAGGGGCCGTCCACGCCGACGGCGGCCAGCAGCCGGATCAGCTCGGCGACGGGCACCGGACCGGGCAGGAAGCGGCCGTACGCGCCGTAGAGCGTGACGATGAGGGACCTCGGGGCGTGTTGCTCGGGCACGTTGATCATTTTAGGTCCCCGGCATCGCTGCTGGTCACCTCTGGTGCCCGGCTGAATGAGAGTCAGGCTTCCGGGGTCCGCCGGACGGCGGCGGCCGGGTCGGGTCAGGCGGCGACGGCGAGCCGTTCGGCCGGGCCGCGGCGCGGCGGGACCACGCTGCCGTCGGCGCGCAGCTCACCCGTGTCGTCGAAGACGATCGCCCCGTCGCACAGCAGGTTCCAGCCCTGCTCGGGGTGGGCGGCGACGATGTGCGCCGGGCCGCGGTCGGCCGTCGCGCTCGGGAACTGGTGGGAACACATGGCGCACCTCCACGGGTCTGCCTCCGGCACGGTCGCCGACCGGCATACCCAGACCATGCTCCCGTCGTGAACGCCGGGGAACCGACCGCCGCGACCTGTGACAACACGCGGACAACCTTCGGACGCCGTCACGACGGTCGCCGCGCCGCCGGGACACGGAACCCCCACGGGACGCGCCACCGAAGGGGTGACGGTCACGCTGCGAGGCCCGGCCGCCCGGTATCCAGGGCATGCCCCCACCTCCGCATTCCGGGAAGGAAACCATGCCCGTACGCCCCGTACGCCCCGTACTCGCAGCGGCCCTCGGCTCGGCCGCCCTGCTGTGCGTCGCCGTCGCCCCCGCGTCCGCGACCGCCGGCCCCACCGAATCCGTCACCGTCGAGACGACCGGCCGGCTCGCCGGCGACGGCACGGTCACCCTCTCCGGCACCTACACCTGCACCGCTGCCACCGGGCCGGTGTTCATCAGCTCCTCGATCAGCCAGGACTCGCCCACCTTCCGGCACGGCATCGGCGGCACCCAGGCCGAGTGCGACGGCACCGCGCACAAGTGGCAGAACACCGGCAAGGTCTCCTCGGAGAAACTGACCCCGGGCAAGGCCCAGGTGCAGGCCACCATCCTGGAACTGCGCCCCGCGGGCGGCCTGCCCCTGCCGTACTTCCACGCCACCAAGGACCAGGACATCACCCTCGTCAAGGCCTGACCCCCGTTTCCCGGCCGGTACCGGCCCCCTCGGCTGCCGGGAGGACCGGGCCGCTCGGGCGCCCGGACCGGGCGGCCCGGGTGCCGGGAGCGCGGCCGGTCAGCGGGCCAGCAGCCCCCGCAGCGCGGAGACCACCTCACCGGGGGCCTCCTCGGCCATGAAGTGCCCACAGTCCACCGTGCGGTGCTCCAGGTCCGGTGCCCAGGCCCGCCACAGCGCGGGCGCGTCGTAGCCGAGGGCGGCCCCCCAGTCCTGCTGGAGCACGGTGACCGGCATGCGCAGGGTGCGCCCGGCCTCACGGTCGGCGCGGTCGTGTTCGGTGTCGACGCCGGCCGAGGCCCGGTAGTCGGCCACGATCGACGGCACGGCCGCCCGGCAGGCGGCCAGGTAGGCGGCCCGGACGTCGGCGGGGAGCGCCGCCGGGTCACGGGACCACAGGTCGAGGAAGTGGCCGAAGAAAGCGTCCGGGGCCGCCCCGATCAGCTCCTCGGGCAGGCCGGGCGGCTGGGCCATCAGATAGAGGTGGAAGGCGACCGCCGCCGTGGTGCCGTGCAGCACCTCCCACATGTCCAGCGTGGGCAGCACGTCGAGGAGGGCCAGCCGGGTGATCGCGTCCGGGTGGTCGAGGCCGGCCCGGAAGGCGACCAGGGCGCCCCGGTCGTGCCCGGCCAGCGCGAACCGCCCGTGCCCGAGCTCCCGTGCGAGCGCCACCACGTCGGCGGCCATGGTCCGCTTGGCGTACGACGTCCCGTCCGGGTCGGCCGGCTTGTCACTGGCGCCGTAGCCGCGCAGGTCGGGACAGATCACGGTGTGCTCGTCCGCGAGGGCGCGCGCCACGTGCCGCCACATCAGGTGGGTCTGCGGGAAACCGTGCAGCAGGACGACGGGGCTGCCGGTGCCGCCGACGGAGGCGTGCAGCCGGACACCGTCGGCGACCTCGACACGGTGGGTCTGGAAACCGGGGATGTTCATGCGCCGAGCCTCTCCCGCCCGGATCAGCAGCCGATCAGCAGCACGTACCGTGGACGGGTGAGCATGGACCAGGTCGCCTTCGCGGTGCTCGGGCCGGTCTCGGCCGAGCGCGACGGTGTCCCGCTCGCCCTGAAGGGCCCCCGGCACCGCGCCGTACTGGCCCGGCTGATCGTCGCCCGCGGCCGGGTCGTACCCGTCGGCCGCCTGGTCGCCGACCTGTGGGACGAGCCGCCGCCCGCCGCGGTCGGCGCCCTGCGCACCTTCGTGGGCGACCTCCGGCGCGCCCTCGAACCCGGCCGGCCGCCCCGCGCCCCGGCCCGGCTGCTGGTCACCGACGGCCCCGGCTACGCACTGCGCACGGACGCGGTGGACGCCCGGCGGTTCGAGGCGGCCCTGGAGACCGCCGCGGAGGCGGAGCCCGCCGAGGCCGCCCGGCTGCTGGGCGCGGCACTGGAGCTGTGGCGGGGCCCCGCCTACGCCGAGTTCGCCGACGAGCCATGGTGCCGAGGCGAACGGGGCAGGCTCGCCGAACTGCGGCTGCGGGCGGTCGAGCAGCGGGCCACGGTGCTGCTCGCCGCGGGCCGGCCGGCCGACGCGGTGCCCGATCTGGACGCCCACCTCGCGGAACACCCGTGGCGGGAGGAGGGCTGGCGGCTGCTGGCGCTCGCCCTCTACCGCACCGGCCGCCAGGGCGACGCCCTCGGGGTGCTGCGCAGGGCCCGCGCCGTCCTCGCCGGTCGGCTCGGTCTGGACCCCGGACCCGCGCTGCGCCGACTGGAGGCCGGCATCCTCGCCCAGGACCCCGCCCTGGACGCGGACCGGGGCGCGGACCGGGGCGCCGCCGCCCGGGTGTGGTCCCGGGTGGCCGAGGCGTACGACCGTACGGTGGCCACCGGTGCCCGGGCCCGTCTCGAATCCACCGTCGGCCTGCTGCGCACCCTCGCGGTGACCGGCTCCGGCGGCCTCGCAGCCGCCCGTGAACACCGGCTCGCCGCGATCGCCGCGGCGGAGGAGACCGGCGACCCGGAACTGACGGCGCGGGTCATCGGCGCCTACGACGTCCCCGCGATCTGGACCCGGTCCGACGACCCGGCCGGCGCCCGCCGGGTGACCGAGGCCGCCGAGCGGGCGCTGGCCCGGCTCCCCGCGACCGGCACCCACGACGCGAGCCGCTGCCGGCTGCTCGCCACGATCGCCCTGGAGTCCCGGGGCACCCGGTCGGCGCCCGCCCTGGCGGCCGCCGCCGAGGCGGAACGCCTCGCCCGCCGCCTGGACGACCCGGCGCTGCTCGCCTTCGCCCTCAACGGTGTCTTCATGCAGTCCTGCACCCGGGCCGGGCTCGCCCCGCGCCGCGACGCCATCGGCACCGAACTCGTCACCCTGGCCACCCGGCACGGCCTGGTCACCTACGAGGTGCTCGGCCATCTGATCCGGGTCCAGGCACGCGCCGCCCTCGCCGACTTCACCACCGCCGACGCGCACGCCCAGGCAGCCGACCACCTGGCCGACCGCCATGAACTCCCGCTGGTCAGCGTCTTCACGGCGGGCTACCGGGCGGTGCGGCTGGCGGCTACGGGCCATCCCGGGCACACCGGGGGAGGAGCCGACGGACTCCGGGGACGGAACGGGAGAGCGGAGCCAAGCAGCGTCACGGGCCCCAGGGGGCCGGGAGGCCGTGCGGGTACGGGCGTCGGGTCCCTTGCGGGCGGGGGGATCGGTGGGGCCGGGGCGGCGGGGCCGGGCAGTGGGGCCGGTCTTCCGCCGGGCCGTGGGATCCGTACGCCGGACACCTCTTCCGAGGCCGTCGAGGCCGCTTACCGCGAGGTCGGGCGGATGCTCGAAGGGCCCGGTATGCCCGGGGTGCGGGACGGGCTGCTGCCCCTGGCGCTGCTCTGTGCCCGCCTCGCCCGGTCTCCGTACGGCATCCGGGAGGCCGTCGAGCCGGGGGCCGACTGGGGGCCGTACCTCCCCTGGGTGCGGCCCGCCCTCGTGCTCGTCGCGGACGGCGGGAGGGCAGCTCGCGACACCCTTCGCGAGCTGCCCGAACCTCCCGCCGACCTTGTGCAGGAGGCGCTGTGGTGTGTCGTGGCGGCCGTCGCCCTGGAACTGGGCGACCACCCGACGCTGCGCCGGTGCCTGGACCGGTTGCGCCCGGCCGCCGGCCAACTCGCAGCCGCGGGAAGCGGGTTGCTGACGGCAGGGCCGACCGACACCTGGCTGGCGGCGATCGAGCAGGCGCTCCGCTAGCCGGCCAGCTCCTTCTTGATGCGGTCCAGCATGAACGCCGAGGACTCGCGTGCCCGTTCCTCCCACGCGAAGACGCAGGCGGTGGCGACCCCGTCGAAGTCCAGCTCGCGCAGGGTGCCGAAGAACGCGTCCCAGTCGACCTCGCCCTGTCCGATGTCCAGGTGCTGGTGGATCCGGGCCGCGGTGCCGGGCGGGTTGAGGATGTAGCGCAGTCCGCTGGAGCCCTTGTGGTTGAAGGAGTCCGCGATGTGCACGTGCTGGAGCCTGTCACCGGCGTAGCGCATCATCGCCGCGATGTCGGCGGTGGGGTCGGCACCGGAGAGGTGGAAGGAGTGCGGGGCGCAGTACAGGTAGTTCACCCACGGCTTGTTGATCGCGCGGACCAGGTCGACCGCCGGGGCGTTCTCCTCGCAGAAGTCGTCCGGGTGGGCCTCCAGGTTCAGCGCGATGCCCTCGCGCTCGAACACCGGCAGCAACTCCTCCAGCGAGCGCCAGAACGCGGCCTCGCTCTCGGCGGCCCGCTCCGGCCTGCCGTTGAACTCGCTGTTCATCAAAGGGCATTCGAGGTCGGAAGTAATCTCGATCATCCGCTTCCAGTAGCGGACGGCCGCCTGCCGTTCGGTCTCGTCCGGGGACGACCACTTGTAGAGCGGCAGCACGGACGACAGCTGCACCCCGTACCTGCGCAGCGCGTTCTTCAGCTCCGCGATCCGCCGGTCGTCCGCGCGCGGGTGCAGGAAGAACGGCATGAAGTCGTCGCGGGGCGACAACTCGATGTACCCGTAGCCGAGTTCGGCCACCGTGCGCACCATGTCGTCGATCGGCAGGGCGCGGAACATGTAGGGGTCGAGTGCGATCTTCACGCGATGCCTCCGTAGAGGGCCGGGCGGGGCTTGATGTCGGTGGCGACGACGGTGCCCGATTCCAGGGCCTCGACGGTCGCGGCGGTGATGACGGTGGCGGCGTAGCCGTCCCAGGCCGAGGGGCCGGTGGGCGCGTGGCCCGCCTCCAGGTTGGCGATCCACTCCCGGAACTCGGTGTCGAAGGCGTCCTTGAAGCGCCCCACCCAGTCCGTGAGGACGGCCGTGCTGTGCTGTGCGGCGGTGCGGACGGCGACCGCGGCCGGGTCGGGCAGCCGGGCCAGGCCCTCCTCGCCGACGGTCTCGCACTGGATGTCGTAGCCGTACTGGCAGTTGACGAAGACCTCCAGGTCGATGCGGACGCCCTTGGCGGTCTCGAAGAGCATGATCTGCGGGTCCTTGAGGTGCTCGAACCGCTTGCCGGTGGCGCGCGGGGTGATCACCTGGGTGGAGACGATCTCGTCGTCGAGGAGCCAGCGCAGTACGTCCACCTCGTGCACCGCCGTGTCCAGCGCGGCCATCGCGGAGGTGTAGGTCTCCGGGACGGCCGGGTTGCGGTGGGCGCAGTGCACGATCAGCGGCTCGCCGATCCTCCCCGACTCGATGACCTGTTTCATCTGCCGGTAGCCGGTGTCGTAGCGGCGCATGAAGCCGACCTGGACCAGCCGGCGGCCGTGCGCCTGCTCGGCCTCGACGATCCTCAGGCAGTCCTCGGCGGTGGTCGCGAGGGGCTTCTCGCAGAACACCGGCTTCCCGGCGGCGACGGCGTTCAGCACGTGCTCGGCGTGGGTGGGGCCCCAGGAGGTGACGAGGACGGCGTCGACGCCGTCCGCGGCGACCACGGACGCGCCGTCGGGCAGCACCCGGGCGCCGACCGGCTCCGCGGCCTCGGCGGCACGCGCCGGGTCGATGTCGGTGACCGCGGTGACCCGGGCGCCGGTGACGGTGTGGGTGAGGCGCTGGATGTGCTCGTTGCCGATCCAGCCGGCGCCGATGACGCCGATACGTACAGTCATGGGTCAGTCCTTCGAGGGGATCAGGAGAAGCGGGCCCGGAGCTCGGCTTCGAGGGTTTCGAGGGTGCGGCCCCTGGTCTCGGGGACGTAGAGCTTCACGAAGGTGAGTGAGAAGATCCCCGCCACGACGAACAGGAAGAAGGTGTTGGAGATCCCGATCGCGGACACCAGCGACGGGAAGACCAGTCCGATCACGAAGTTGGTCAGCCACAGCACCACCGCCGCGACACCCATCCCGAAGCCGCGCATCCGCATCGGGAAGATCTCGGAGAGCATCAGCCAGGTCACCGGGGAGATCGCGCCCTGCTGGAAGGCGAGGAAGGTGACCGTCATGGCGAGCACGGCGTAGGCCCGGCCGTCCCCGGTGGGCAGCACCAGGGAGAAGACGCCGATGAACAGCAGCGCCACCGTGGTGCCGAGCTGCCCGGTCATCAGCATCGGCCGCCGGTCGACCCGGCCGAGCAGCCAGATGCCGACGAAGGTGGCCAGCACCGAGATCACGCCGTTGGCGATGTTCGCGGTCAGCGCGGTGTCCGAGGCGAATCCGGCGTCAGAGAGGATCTGCGTGCCGTAGTACATGATCGTGTTGACGCCGGTGATCTGCTGCACGATCGCGATGCCGAAGCCGATGAACATCAGCTTGCGGATCCACGGCGTGGCCTTCATGTCCTGCCAGCCGCCGAGCTTCTCCTGCTCCTCCTGCACGGCGAGTGCGGACACCTCGGCCAGCTCGGCCTCGGCACGCTGCTGGGAGCGGACCTGCTTCAGGACTTCCAGCGCCTCGCTGAAGCGGGTCTGGGAGGCCAGCCAGCGCGGGCTCTCCGGCATGACCAGCATGCCGAACCAGAGCACCACGGCCGGAACGGTCGCGATCACCAGCATCCAACGCCAGACGCCGCCGGACTCGCCGCCCACGTTCGCGATGACCGCGTTCGAGGTGAAGGCCAGAAGCTGGCCGCTGACGATCATCAGCTCGTTACGGGTGACCAGCGCGCCGCGCCGCTCGGCGGGGGAGATCTCCGCGAGGTAGACCGGCACCGTCACCGAGGCGCCGCCGACCGCGAGGCCCAGCACGAACCGGGCCACGATCATGACGGCGGTGGTCGGGGCGAGGGTGGCCCCGAGCGCGCCGATGAAGAACAGCACCGCGAGGGTGAGGATCGTACGGCGGCGGCCCCGCGCGTCCGAAAGGCGGCCGCCGGCCACCGCGCCGAGCGCGGCACCCAGCAGCAGCGAGCTGGTGACCATGCCCTCGGTGACCGAGTTCAGCCCGAGGTCCTTGCTCATGTACGGCAGCGCGCCGTTGATGACACCGGTGTCGTAGCCGAAGAGCAGTCCGCCGAAGGTGGCGATGATCGTGACGATCCGCAGCCGCCGGGAGACCGCGGGCGAGGGCGGCTCGTTGTCCGTGGCGGTGGCCCGGATCGCGTCGTCCCTGACGTCCATGTGGCCGCCTCCTACCGGTTCGGGTTCGGGCGACGGGTACCCGACAGGCCGTGGCCGTTCAGGTACTCACGCGTGCGGGTGGCGATGGGCAGCGGCACCTCGGGGGCGCACGGGTACAGGTCCTGCTCGACGATCACGAACAGCTCGGCGTCGAGCTTCGCCAGCTCCGCCACCACGTCGGCCGGGTTCGGCACACCGGCCGGCGGCGAGACGCACACGCCCCGCTTGACGGCCTCACCGAAGCCGAGGTCCTCGGCGGCGACCTGGGCCAGGATCTCCGGGTCCATCTGCTTGATGTGGACGTAACCGACGCGCTCGCCGAAGCGGCTGATCAGGTCGACGTTGTCACCGCCGCCGTAGGCGACGTGCCCGGTGTCCAGGCACAGGTTCGTGTACCGCCCGTCGGACTCGTTCAGCAGCCGCTCGATCTCCGGCTGGGTCTGGATGTGGCTGTCGGCGTGCGGGTGGACGACGAGACGCACGTCGTACTCATCGAGGAGCAGCCTGCCCAGCCGGTCGGCGGCCTTGCCGAAGCCCGCCCACTGCTCGGCGGTCAGCTCCGGCGACTCGGTGAACGCGCCGGTCTTCTCGTCCCGGTACATGGGCGGGATGAGGACCAGGTGGTGGGCGCCGGCAGCCTGGGTCAGGGTGGCGACCTGACGGACGTGGGCGAGCATCTTGTCCCACGCCTCGGGCCGGTGCAGCGCGCCGAACGCGGTGCCGCCGGAGACCTTGAGGCCACGGGTGTCGAGTTCCTCCTTCAGCCGCAGCGGGTCGGTGGGCAGGTAGCCGTAGGGCCCGAGCTCGAACCACTCGTAACCGGCCTGCTTCAGCTCGTCGAGGAAGCGGGTGTACGAGACCTGGTGCTCGTCCTCCGGGAACCAGATGCCCCAGGAGTCGGGGGCCGAGCCGAGGCAGAGGTTGCCGACGGTCGTGCGGAGGGGAGCTGGCGCCGTTGCCATGGCGTGTCCTTCGGGGGAGGGGACGAAAACGTCGTATCGTCAGCGGACTGCTGCGCTCTACTAGCGCGCTCTAGTGCGAGTAAGATGACCCCTGTCCAAATGTCATGTCAATACCTTGTTGCCGGGGGATTTCCTGGAGCCATGACGACAGGCCCTAGGGTGGGCTCCGTCGAAGGGTGGGTGCGCAGGTGGATGCAGCGGGCAGGCAGCGGCCGACGATGGCCGACGTCGCCGAGAGAGCCGGTGTCTCCCGGGCGCTGGTGTCGATCGTGTTCCGCAACCAGCCCGGCGCGAGCCAGGAGACGCGCGAGCGGGTGCTGAGGGTCGCCGACGAGATCGGTTACCGCCCCGACAGCGCGGCGCGGCTGCTGGCCCGCGGCCGCAGCCGAACCCTCGGTGTGATGTTCACCGTCCACCAGACCTTCCACACCGACCTCATCGAGGGCATCTACCCGGAGGCCGAGCGGCTCGGCTATGACGTGCTGCTCTCCGCCGCCGCCCAGGGCCGCAGCGAGGAGAAGGCGGTCGAGGCGCTGCTCGGGCACCGCTGCGAGGCACTGATCCTGCTCGGCCCGGACGCGGACCCCGTCTACCTCGACGGGCTCGGCCAGCGCGTCGTGACCGTGTCCATCAGCCGGCGGGTGCCCCGGGCCCGGGTGGACTTCGTGCACAGTGCGGAGAGCAAGGGCGTCCGGCAGGCCATGGAGTACCTGGTCGAGCTCGGACACCGCAGGATCGTCCACATCGACGGGGGCCGCGGCCCCGGGTCGGCCGAGCGGCGCCGGTCGTACCGGGCCGCGATGCGCCGTCACGGTCTCGAACCGGAGATCCGGGTGATACCCGGTGAGCACACCGAGCGGTCCGGCATTGAGACCGGGCGTCTGCTGCTGACGGAACGCGAGCGGGGGGCGCCGCTGCCGACCGCGGTGCTCGCGGGCAACGACCGGTGCGCGATGGGTGTGCTGATGGCCATGACCCGCGGCGGGGTCGAAGTGCCGCGGGACATCTCCGTGGTCGGCTTCGACGACAGCCACCTCTCCCACCTCATGCCGATCGGCCTCACCACGGTGCGTCAGGACGCCGGGCTGATGGCCGAGTACGCGGTGCGGTTCGCCGTGGAGCGGCTGGAGAACCCCGAACTGGCGCCGCGCGAGGCGGTCCTCGACCCGAAGCTGGTGGTGCGGGGCACGACCGGGCCGCCCCCCGCTGGGGACGGCCCGAGTGTCCGCTAGGTGCTGACGGTTCGTCAGCGGGTGCCGTTGGCGGCGAACTTGGCGATGGTGTCGGCGTTGTCCTTGGTGACGAAGGCCGGTCCGGTCAGGACGGGGGCGGTGCCGCCGCCGCTGTAGTTGCCGTTGTTCTTGTAGAGCCACAGGGAGTCGACGGCGAGGTAGCCCTGGAGGTAGGGCTGCTGGTCGACGGCGAACTCGACCGAGCCGTTCTGGATGGCGGAGACCAGGTCCTTGTTGAGGTCGAAGGTGGCGACCTTGGCCTTGCTGCCGGCGTCCTTCACCGACTGGACGGCGGTCAGGGCGATCGGGGCGCCGAGGGTGACGACCTGGTCGATCGAGGAGTCCTGCTGGAGCTTGGCGGTGATGGTGGACTTGACCGAGGGCATGTCGGTGCCGTTGACGTAGATCTTGTCCGTCTTGCCCTTGAAGCCCTTGGTCAGGCCCGCGCAGCGGGCTTCGAGGGCGACCTGGCCCTGGGCCTGCACGACACACAGGGCGTGCTTGGCGCCGAGCTGGTTGAGGCGCTCACCGAAGGCTTGGCCGGCGATGTTCTCGTCCTGGCCGAAGTACTCCAGCATGCCGAGCTTCTTCCAGGCGTCCAGGCCGGAGTTGAAGCCGACCGCCGGGATGCCGGCGGTCTTCGCCTTGGTCACGACGGCCTTCAGGGCGTCCGGCGTGGCGGCGGTCAGGGCGATGCCGTCGACCTTCTGGTCGATCGCGTTCTGCACCAGGTTGGCCTGGTTGGCGGCGCTCGGGTCGGCGGAGTAGACCAGCTTGAGGTTGTCCTTGGCGGCGGCCGCGGCGGCGCCCTTGCGGATCAGGTCCCAGAAGGTGTCGCCGGGCTGGGCGTGGGTGATCATGGCCACCGTCATGCGGGGCGTGGACGCCTTTCCCGCGGCCGCGGCCGCGCCGCCGTCCTCGGACTTCTTGCCGCCGGAGCTGCTGGAGCAGCCCGTGGCGAGCAGGGCGCCCGCCAGGACGGTGGCGGCCATGGCTGCGGCTCGGTGGTTTCTGTGCATGTCCCTGGCACCTCGCTGTGCGGTATGGGTCGGCTCGGGAGAGTGGGAAGAGCCGTGAGAAAGGGGGAGAGCGTGACTTCGGCGGTCCGGCACCGGCGGCCGACCGGGTGCCTCGCACGAACGGGGACGGAGCTCCGTGCCGACGGCCAGGGGTGCGGCCGTCGACGACTTGTGTAGGACCTAGAGCGCTTTATTAGCGCGCTCTAGTGACACGTACTATGGGGTCGCTCCCAGGGGATGTCAATCACTTTGTCCTGACGTTCCAACAAAGGGGTCCGGGGCGTCCGAGCGGGCGGCGGCGGGGCGCCGACCGGTCGCTCACCGCGTGCTGCACACCGTCTGCGGCGCCGCTCTGCCGTCGCCCGCCTGCGCGGACTGCGCGTCCTGCAACCGCTGCAGATCCCGCAGCAGGGTCGCGATGCCCGGGGCCCGGCCCTCGGCGACCCGTGCGATGGTCCCCAGGACGGCCTCGTAGAAGGCGTCCCGTACGGCGGGTGCCATCACGTCCGAGGCGTCCAGGCAGCGGGGGCCCGTACGGAGCCGTTCGGCGATCCCGCGTTCCACCGTGCCGCCCCGCGGTGCCACCCGGCGGTTCGCGGAGAAGACGTCCGCCACCTCCGCCCACTTCTGCTGGCCCTCCCGCGAGGCCAGCCGTCTGAGCAGTGCCTGCGCCTCGGGGCGGTCGCTGAACAGCGCCGCGAAGTCACCGCTCACCTCGTGGGCCCGGACGGCGGGGCCGCCGGGCAGCAGCGGGGCGGAGTCCGTCAGCCGGGCGCGTTTCGCGTCGGCCGCGTCGTAGAAGGAACGGGCGAAGGAGCCCTGGTGCTCCAGGGAGCAGCCGTGCCATGCGTCGAAGAGCAGCCCCCGGCCGCCGGGGGCGCCGCGGTGGTCGGTGAGCAGGGCGTGCCGGGCCGCGGCCCGGTCCTTCCGGAGCAGGCCGGCCCACGCCTCCCAGGTGGCGCGCACCGGCGTGCTGGTCCAGGTCACACCGTCCCGGCCCAGTACCCAGTCCTCGTAGACGGCCGGACCCGACCGCTGCAGCAGGAGGTCCTCGATCCAGTCGGTGCCGGGCCAGCCGGAGGCGCCGTCGTCCCCCATGCCGACGCACCAACTCCCCATCGGGGCGGGCGAGTCGGCGGGCGGATCGTCCTGGCGGTACCAGACGACGCTCTTCAGGTCCGCCTTGACCGGCACCCAGTAGACGTGTGCGGAGGCCGTGCCCGTCGGCTTCCAGGGGGCCCCGTACTCCTGCGGGTCGTAGAGCCCGTTCAGCGGGTAGAGGCGGTGCTGGTCGGCGTACTCGGCGAGTTCGCCGAGCCCCGGCATGATCACCAGGTCCGGCGGTTCCCCCGACTGCACCTTGGAGAGCAGCACCTCACGCTGGGCCGCGGTCCCCTGGTAGCGGAACGGGATGCCGAAGCCCCGCAGCAGGGTCTTGAACTGCGTCGCCTGTTCCCCGGTCCAGGTACCGAGGATGGACACCGGCTCCTCGTCGTCGTGCCGCGCCCAGGCCACCACCAGACCGCCGGCCGCGATCAGCACCATCGCCACGAAGAAGACCAGGATCCCCAGCCGCCGGGTCATCGCCGCCTCCAGTAGTCGCCGTCCAGCCGGAGCACCAGGCCCAGCGCGGGCAGGACGACGACCAGCAGGCCGCCGACGAGCGTGCCCTCGTACACCCGGGCGGCCCAGGTGCCGCCGCCGAGTTCCCCCCGGACCAGCTCCGACCGGTCCGTGACGCTCTGCTGCGCCTCCGCCAGCCCGCCGCGCCCGGACACCTCGGTGATCAGGTGGAGGTTCCCGACCGCCCGGTCGAGATCGCGACCGGCGGCGGACACCGCCGTCAGCGGGACCACCGCGAGCAGCACGGTCAGGAGGAAGGCCGCGAGCAGGTAGGGATTCCAGTCCCGGCCGCAGCGGTCGCGCAGCACGAACAGCGCCGACAGCAGCGTCAACGCCAGTGCCGCAAGAGCGAGTTCGGCGAGCCACCAGCCGGCGCGCCGCCAGCGGCCCTGGGCGGCGGTGGCCTCGGCGTGCCGCAGCTGGTTCCCCTCAAGGCGGTGCAGCCGGGGCACCACGCCCACCTCCGGGCGGGTGAGCAGTGAGTACGCCTCGCGGAGCTTCTGCTCCCGCATGAGGGGCTGGTCGCGGTACTGCGAGGTGCCGAGGCCGAGCGAGTTGCCGTAGGTGGCGAGCAGGCCGTTGACCGTGCCGAGGTCCTGGTCGGTGCGGTCGGCGATCCGGGACAGGCCCTGGTCGGCGGCCGAGAGCTGGGCCCGGTAGGCCTCGCTCGACCCCGCCACGTCCACGAGATCGCGGTTCACCAGGTACTGGGCCTCCTGGTAGGAACGCAGCGCCGCGAGCCGGGTCGCGGCGAGCCCCTGCACGGCCGGTGCCTCCCGGGAGGCGAGCGCCTCGGCGCTGCGCTGGGCCTGCCGGCAGGACAGGGACAGCGACGTCGCCGCCAGGACGGCGCACAGGAACAGCACCAGCAGATGCGCCTCCAGCAGCCACCGGGTCCGCCGGCGGCGCAACCGCCCGCGCCAGAACGCGGCGGGGGAGCGGCGACGCCAGGACGCGGCGGGGGAGCGGCGGCGCCGGGGGACCGCGCGTACGGTCCCCGCCACCGTCACTCGCCGGCCGCCCGGTGCGGCGGTCACAGCAGCTCCTTCCCGCAGGTGATGCAGTACCGGGCCTCGCTCCCGGCCGGGGTGTCGCAGTTGCCGCAGCGGGGGCCGGGCCGGATGCCCACGGTGCCGGCCGGGGCCGCGCCGGGACCCGAGCCCGCGCGCAGGATCATCGGGGCGAGCGTCCCGGCGTCGACGGCGCGCAGCCGGATCCGTCCCTCGGCGGCGTCCTCGATGTCGGCGACCGTCCGGATCTCGTCCAGCACCCATCCCGTGCCGAACCGCGCCGCGAGCCGGGCGGCCCGCCCCAGGCAGTGCTCGGCGGTGTCCCGCCGGTGGTCCCGCAGCGCGGCCAGGCCCTCGCGCAGCGCACCGCGCATCTGGGCGGTGGCGTTGAGGCTCTGCACACTTCCGGCACCGGCCAGGGCGGGCGGCAGGGACCGGTCGGCGAGGTGCCAGCGGGCGACGACGGGCTCGTGCACGTCCCCCACGGACACCATGGCGAACTGCAGCTCGGTCTCCAGCGGATCGGCGTCGGCGTCGGCGACCAGGGTCAGCAGGTAGTCACGGCTGCCCTGCTCCCACTGGTAGGTCGGGAAGCTCCAGCGGTGCGGCCGGCCGGGTTCGGGCAGCCCGCCGAGCCGGTGCGGCCGGGGCGCCTTCTCGCTGAGCGAGACCTGGCGCACCGAGGGCCGCAGGGTCACCTCGATCGGCAGCTGCGGCGAGTGCACCCGGCGCAGCCGCGCGATGGCGTCCGTGATCGCCCGGCCCAGCCCGTCGTCCACGAACTGGGCGGTACCGTGCAGCCGTTCGGCCAGGACCAGCAGCGGGTCGGGGGCCCAGTCGGCGCCCACCGCGAACACGTCGCAGGTGAACAGCCCGGCGCAGGCGTCCAGTTCCGCCTCCCGACGGGGCTCCTGGAAGGCGGCGCTGCTGCCGTCGGTGATCAGCACCAGGTGCCGTACGGACAGCGGGCGGCCGGCCAGCAGGGCGCGCGCCCCGGCCACCCAGTGCGCGTACCCGGCGGGACGCGGCCGGTCCCGGTGCAGGGGCAGCGAGCCCGCCGCGAAGGCGGCCCGGCGCCGCTGGTACTGGTCGGCGACGGCCCACTCGTCGGCCCCCAGCGGATAGCAGCGCACCGGCTCGGGCCCGCTGCCCAGCACGGCGAACGAGATCCGGTCGGGCAGCGCGCGCAACGCGGCGGGCAGCGCGTGCCGGACGGCCGCCCGGTGGGCCTCGGCGACGTCCACCGCGATGATCACGGCGAGTTCCACCGCGGGCAGGTCGGTGGGCGCCCCGTCGGCGGCCACGTCGACCCGGAGCCGGGCCTCGATCTTCGCGCTGCGGTGCGGAAGCACATCGCGGTCCAGGTCGACGTGGAGCCGGATGCCCGGCTGCGGCGGCCGGGTGTGGCTGCTCATGTCCTGTGTCACCGCTCCTTCCGGGGTGCGATCGCAGCAGGGCGCGATCAGAACAGGGTGCGATCAGAACAGGGTCTGGGGGCGGACCGCGTGCAGGAGGTCCACCAGGTGTTCGTGGGTGGCGGGCGACTCGTGGTGCCGGGCGGCCAGCTGGCGGTAGAGCGACTCCAACCGGGCGCGCAGCGCGCGTTCCGCCGCGCTCAGCCGCCGCAGCCCGCGGGCGTCCAGCCGGCCGGCTCCGCCGCCCCGCGGCCCCGGCCGGTCGTCGAGGCTGTGCAGCGCGTCCAGTTTCCATTCGTGCAGTTCGATGCTGAGCCGCAGCGCCTCGTCCTCGGACAGACTC
The DNA here is from genome assembly GCF_055562175.1 of Streptomyces sp. NPDC020958. Taxonomy (NCBI): domain Bacteria; kingdom Bacillati; phylum Actinomycetota; class Actinomycetes; order Kitasatosporales; family Streptomycetaceae; genus Streptomyces; species Streptomyces sp. NPDC020958. The sequence goes on from NZ_JBVHFU010000003.1 coordinate 260,895, forward strand.
GGCTCGGCCGCGCCCGGTCTGCGGCCCACCAGCTGCGGCAGCTCGGCCAGTGCCGCGTCCACCTCCGCGGGCGCCGCGAGCGAAGCGAGACGGGGGTCCCCCCGGACGAGGTCCGGAGGAGGATCCACGTCCCCGGGCAGCCGGGCCGCACGGATCCGCAGCGCGGCGATCCGGGCGACGGTGTGGTCCAGGGTGCCCGGCCCCACCCTGCCGAGCACGTCGAGGGCCGCCCGGCGGTCGCCCGCGCGCAGGGCGAGCCTGGCGAGGCCGAGCGCGGCGCCGCCGTGCGCGGGGTTCCGGGCGAACACCGCCTCGTACAGTTCCCGGGCGGTGGGTCCGGCCGTGTCGTCGCCGAGCCGCTCCCCGCAGTACGCGAGGGCCAGCTTCGGCGCGTACTCGCCGGGCAGTTCGAGGTGGACCCGCATGAAGTGGGCCCTGGCCTCGGCGACCTGCTGCGGGCTGTCGTCCAGGCCGGCGCTGCGCAGGGCGAGCAGGGCGCGGTGCCACTCCAGCCGCCAGCGGCGCACGGCGGACGGCCCGGGGATGGAGTCCGCGGTGTCGAGTTCCGTCTGCGCCAGCTCCAGGTCCTCCCTGGTGTTGCGGCCCAGCAGGACCCGTACGTTGTGCAGGCAGATCTCCACCGAGCGCGGCTTCTCGTCCTCCTGGGCGAGGAGCTGACCGGGGTCGTAGCCGCTGCTCACCTCGAAGCGGGCGGTCTGCGGGTCGCCCGGGTAGCGGCGGGGCACCGGCAGGCAGCCGGCGATCTCGGCGGGGGTCGGGGCGCCGAGGTCGAGGGCCGGGGCCACGGGCGGCGCGTACCGGTCGGGTCGCGGGCGGTACAGCCAGTGCTCGATGCCGGGCACCGTGCCGAGCCGGGCCCCCAGCAGCTGCGGGGAGGGCCGGAAGTAGTCCGACGGCTCGGGCGGGTCGCTCTTGCCGCGCAGGGCACGGATCTCCCGCAGCGCGCCGCGCAGTTGGTTCGCCATCTCGCGGGCGTCGGCGAAGCGCCGCCCCGGGTCCTCGCGGAGGGCGCGCTCGACGACCCGGCGGAAGGAGTCGGTGCCGAGGCCGGGCACCACCGTGACCGCCCAGTCGGCCAGCTCCCGCAGGGTGACGCCGACCGTGTACAGGTCGTGGGCGACGGTGGGCAGGCCCGAGAAGGCGATCTCCGGCGCCATGTACTCGGGGGTGACATGGGCGGGCGGCCGGCTCTGCCCCTCCTCGCGCATGCCGCCGAGGTCGATGACCTTGACGCCGGCCCCGTGGTGCACGACGTTCGAGGGCTTCATGTCGCCGTAGACGAAGGGCCGTTCGCCGCCGGCGTGCAGATGGGCGAGCGCCTCCAGGATCTGGCAGCCGTAGGCCGCGACATGCTCGATGTCCAGGACCGACTCGCCGCGCCTGGTCTCCTCGACGACCTTGGCGAGGGTGCCGTCGCCGACGTCGTCCATGACGATGTGACCGCCGGTGGTCTCGCCGCTGTCGGCGCGCCGGGCGACGAAGTCGCGGATCTGGACGATACGGGGGTGGCGGATGGCGACGAGGTTGCGGCGCTCGACGTCGGCGAGCCGGGCGCCGTCGTCCTCGTACCGGTTGAGCAGCCCCTTGACGGCGACGACCTCGCCCAGGTGGGTGTCCTCGGCGAGGTAGACCCAGCCCTGGCCGCCGTGCGCGATCGGCCCCATGATCCGGTACTGGTCGCGCAGCAGGTCGCCGGCGGCGAGTTCCGGTTCGTACGAGTAGCGGGTGCCGCAGGCCGGGCAGTGCCCCTTGAGGGGGACCGGGCCCGCGGTGTACGGCGGGGCGAAGGTGATGCCGCAGCCGACGGCCGAACAGCCCATCCGGATGCGCAGCGGCGCCTCGGGACGGATCAGGCGGGCTTCGGCGGGGCGGGCGGTGCGCTCGGGGAGCGCGAGGAGGTCGCTCGGGCCGAGCTCCCGCGGGTCGGCCGGCAGCGCGGGCAGCCCGGGGTGCCGCTCCGCGCGACCGCACACGGCACACCAGCCGGTCGGCAGCACGGCCCCCGCACAGGGAGTCCCGTCGAACCGACGATGCGGACACCGACTCATCGCCTCCCTGCCTTCCCGTGGGTGCCGTGTGCCGTGTGCGGCGGACGTCGGCGTGGGGTCGTGTGGCGGGTGGGTCGGCGCCGGTTCCCGTCCGTCGCGCCGCATCAGCGGTTCTCCTGGCGGGCCAGGTCGGTGCGGAGGGTGTCGATCAGGGTGCGGAGGCGGGTGAGGTGGTGCTGGGGGTCCCGTACCGCGTCGAGGCGGCGGCGTTCGGCACGGCGCAGGTCGGCGGTTTCGGTGACCGAACCGAGGGAGGCGCTGGCCACGACGCCCCGGCGGGCCGCCTTGCCGAACTCGGCCAGCTCCAGCCGGTCGAGCAGGGCGTCCGTGTGCCCGAGGAGCGCGGGACGCAGCAGTTCGTCGCGGGCCGCGGTCCAGCCGGCGCCGCCCTCATGGTGGAAGACCAGCAACAGACGGAACCCCAACTCCAGTAATCGCGCGAGGATTTCGATCAGCGGGCCGGGCTGCGGCTCCTCGTCGAGACCCAGGACGACCACCGTGACCGGCCGCGCGGCCGGGACCTCGGCCGCAGGCGTCGGCCGGCGCCTGGTGCCCAGCAACCACTCCCAGTGCGCGAGATAGCCGCCGACCGGGAAGGAGACCACCCCCAGCGCCCGGTCGGCGAGGCGCGGTCTGCTGTCGCCGGCGCGATGGACCACGTCGGCACGGTGCAGCAGATGGCGCAGCGAGCGCTCCTTGCCGCTGCCCGGGGCCACCACGCTGATCTTCACCGGGTCCTCGTCGGGGTCCTCGAACCATCGCCCCAGCCGCTCCTCGAACCCGCGGTCCCAGGCGTCCGGCCCGCTCAACTCAGCGATCAAAGGCGAGAGTTCAGCGATACGGTCGATGGGCACCAGATACGAGAAGGCGAGCCGGTTGTCCTCGGGCAGCGGTGCGCCCAGGTCGCCGCGCCAGCTGACGACGAGCCCGACCACGCGGGCGGGGCCGCCGTCCCGCGGCCGGGTGCACACGGCCGCGCCGCTGAAACCGGCGCGCACCACGTGCGCCTTGGTGACGGAGTCGAGCTGTACCCGCTCGCCGCTGGCCCCGCCGATCCGGCCCCACAGGCTCATGCCGTCGTCGAAGCCCTCGGCGTAGCCGGTCGCGTACACCTCCAGGCCCGCCCTGAGCCGGCGTTCCAGCGGGGCGGGACGGGCCCACGGGCGCGGGCTTTCCAGTCGTAACACGGCCACGTCCGCGCCGCGTTCGCCGTCCCGCAGCCAGCCGCCCGGCATGACCCGCGCGGCGACCGGCTCCAGCGCGGCGTTCTCGGCGAACTCCAGCCACATCACCGCGTCCGGGTGGCGTACCACATGTGCACAGGTCAGCGCCGTGTGCTGGTCGACGAGTACACCGGCCCCGCAGACGGGTCCGTGCGCGTCCTCGCGTCGCAGCCTGAGTCTCCAGTCCGCACGCAGCTCCCCCATGCTGTCCCACACTACGCGCGGGGCATGCCGCGTCCCTAGACTTGTGAGGGGCTCGGACAGGTCTCAACGGAAGCCGACGGGAGTGTGGTGATGGGGGATCCGGAACCGATCGGCCTCGCGGAGGCCATCGGCACGGTGCGCGCCGAGCTGGCGCGGGCCCAGGCCGAAGGGGCCGAGAGCGACTGGCGGTTCAGCGTCGAGCAGGTCAGCCTGGAGTTCGCGGTGCAGTTCCACCGGGCCGGCGAGGGCGGCGCGGGTCTGCGGCTGGGCGTGGTCGACGCCCGCCTCGGCGGCTCGGTGAGCCATGACTCCACCCACCGCATCCAGGTCGACCTCAAGCCGCTGCCCGGACCCGGCGGCCGTCACCACGAGGTGAGCCGCGAGAACGGCGATTCACTCTCCCGGGGGTAACACCGGAGTCGTGCCGGAGCCGTTCGGGCCGGAACTGCCAGGGTCGCTCCTGGTGACCGTCCCACGGTCGCCCGACCGAACAGGAGCCCCCCACCGTGCAGCAGTCAAAAATCCGCACCGGCCCGGACCTCCCGGCCCCGGCCACGTCGGCGATGAAGAAACTCCCGGAGGTGACCCTGGCGTTCTGGATCATGAAGATCGCCGCCACCACCCTCGGCGAGACCGCCGGCGACCTCTTCTCCCAGACCCTGAAGCTCGGTTACTTCCTCACCACGATCGCGCTGTTCCTGGTCTTCGTGGTGACGCTGGTCGTCCAGCTCCGCGCCGACCGCTACAACCCGTTCTTCTACTGGACCGTGATCCTGTCGACCAGCATGGCCGGCACCACCATGTCCGACTTCATGAACCGCGACGCCGACGCGAAGTACCTGCCGGCCGGCGCCACCTCGCTCGGCTGGGGGCCGCAGGGCCTCGGCCTCGGCTACCCGGCCGGGGCGGCGATCCTCATCTCCCTGCTCATGGCCGTCTTCGCCGTCTGGCGGCTGACCGGGACGACCTTCCAGATCCGCGACATCGTCAGCTTCCGCGGGGAGGCGCTGTTCTGGTCCGCGATCCTCGTCTCCAACACGCTCGGCACCTCCATGGGCGACTTCCTCTCCGACAGCTCCGGCCTCGGCTACGCCGGCGGCGCGCTGCTGGTGGCGGGGGCGCTCGCGGTGCTGGCCGCCCTCATGGCGGTACCCGCGGTGCCGAACGTCCTGCTGTTCTGGATCGCGTTCGTCCTGACCCGCCCGCTCGGCGCGACCGCGGGCGACTTCCTGACCAAACCGGTCGCCAAGGGCGGTCTGAACCTCGGTACGGCCGGTTCCTCGGCGGTCCTGCTGGCCGTCCTGCTCGGCCTCATGACCTACGCGCGGCTCCGGGAGCGCCGGGCCTGAGGGAAGGCCCGCGGGGCAGGCACTCGGCGCCTACCACCGCGGGAGCCGCGCCGACCAGGGGATTCGCCGCCGTGTTCAGGTTGCGCTCAGGTTCGCCGGGCGTTGATGAAACTCATGCACCAGAAGCCTCAAAACAATGGCAAAGACATCTGTGGCACCGAAGGTGCGTCGTGTCATGGTGCGACTCATGACCCCAGAGCACCTCCTCGACGACCGCCCCCGGGCCACCCTGCGCGTGCTGGCGAACAAGGTTCCCGAAGTGACCGCCTACTTCTGGATCATCAAGGTGCTCACCACCGGGATGGGGGAGACCGCGTCGGACCTGCTCGCCAAGGTCCTCGGCCCGGTGCCCGCGGTCGCCCTCGGCGGACTCGCTCTGGCGGCCTCGCTGGCGGTCCAGTTCGCCGTCCGCCGGTACATCGCCTGGGTGTACTGGACGGCCGTCGTCATGGTCAGCGTGTTCGGCACGATGGCCGCCGACGTCCTGCACGTCGGCCTCGGCGTGCCCTACACGCTGTCGACGCCGTTCTTCCTGTTCGCGCTGGCCGCGGTCTTCGCCCTCTGGTACGCCGTCGAGCGGACCCTGTCCATCCACAGCATCCGCACCCGCCGGCGCGAGGCCTTCTACTGGGCGGCCGTCCTCGCCACCTTCGCCCTCGGCACCGCGGCCGGCGACCTGAGCGCCACCGCCGGTCTCGGCTACTTCGGTTCCGCGGTCCTCTTCGCCGTCGCGATCTGCGTACCCGCCGTCGCCCACCGGGGCGGGGTCCTGGGCGCCGTGCCCGCGTTCTGGACGGCCTACGTCATCACCCGCCCCCTCGGCGCCTCCCTCGCCGACTGGATGGCGCTCGGCCACGGCCGGGGCGGGCTCGCGTTCGGACTGGGGCCGGTCACCCTCGGCTGGACGGCGGCCATCGTCTGCTTCGTCGGCTATCTGGCCGCCTCCCGCCGGGACACGTCCACGGCGCTCTGACCCTCCCTCAGTACCGCACCGGAAGAGCCAGCAGGCCCCGGGTGCGCATCGAGGGACGCCAGCGCAACCGGTCCACGGGAGTGTCGAGTGCGAGACCGGGGAGACGTTCCAGGAGGGCGGTCAGGGCGATCTCGGTCTCCAGACGGGCGAGCGGTGCGCCGAGGCAGTAGTGGATGCCGTGGCCGAGGGCCAGATGCCCGCTGGTGTCCCGGCCGAGGTCCAGCCGGTCGGGGTCGGGGAAGCGGCGCGGGTCGCGGTGGGCCGCCGCCAGGGACAGCAGCACGGTCTCGCCCGCCGGGACGGTGACCCCGCCGATGACGACGTCCTCGACGGGGAAGCGGCGGATGGCGAGCGGGGCGGGACCGTCGTAGCGGGCCAGCTCCTCCACGGCCGGGCCGATCCGGGTGGGATCGGCGCGCAGCGCGGCCAGCTGGGCGGGGTCGCGGAGCAGGGCCAGGGTGGCGTTGCCGATGAGGTGGACGGTGTTCTCGTACCCGGCGAACAGGATGAGGAAGGCCAGGGACATCAACTCGTCCTCGCTGAGCCGGTCCTCCTCGTCGCGGACCGCGATCATGGCGGAGAGCAGGTCGTCGGCGGGCTCGGCGCGCTTGCGGGCGAGCAGCCGGGCGAAGAAGGCGAGCAGCGCCCCGGCCGCCTCCTTGGCCCCTTCCGGGCGTGCGGGGTCGGGGACGACGAGCGCGTCCGTCCAGGACCGGAAGTCCGGCCGGTCCGACTCGGCGACGCCCAGCAGCTCGCAGATCACGGCGATGGGCAGCGGCGCGGCGTAGGCGGCGATCAGGTCGGTGCGGCCGAGCGGCGCGAGGGCGTCGAGCAGGGCGTCGGCGGTCCGCCGGACCGGTTCGCGCAGCCGGGCGACGCGCCGCGGGGTGAACGCCTGGGACACCAGGCGCCGGACCCGGGTGTGGTCCGGCGGGTCCATGTTGAGCAGGTTGGCGTCGAGCGCGGGCGGCAGCGCGAGCCCGCGGTAGCCGCCGGGCGCGGCGTGCGCCTTGTCGAGCGAGAGCCGCGGGTCGGCGAGGGCGTGCCGTACGTCCTCGTACCGCGTCACCAGCCAGGCCGGGAGCCCGTCGGTCCCGACGACCCGGTGCACGGACCCGGCCTCCCGGAGCCGGGCATACCCGGCGTAGGGGTCGGCGAGCAGCTCGCCAACGGCGTTCGGATCCACGGGAGTTGTGCGAGCGTCCATGTACACCACCCTAGCCAGCCGCCGACCGCGTACGGACCTGCCCAGGCAAGGGTGTGCTCACGCTCGGCGTACGACCGTCAGGCCTCCCCGACGAACCCCGCCCACGTCTCACGTGACACACGGATGACGGGTCCGGCCGAGGCCTTGGAGTCACGGATGTGTACGGTTCCCATGTCGGCCGCGACCTCGACGCAGTCGCCGCCCTCCGCTCCGCTGTAGCTGCTCTTGAACCAGGCGAGGCCGGACGCGACTGCCGAGGACTCAGCGGTGTTCATAGCTCTCCCAGCAACCTCTCGATGAACTCCAGGGACTCTCGTGGAGTGAGAGCCTGCGATCGGATGATCCCATAACGGGCGGCGGCGAGCGCTGCCCGCTGCGGGTCGGTCTGAAGCGTGCTGGATCCCTGCGCCTCGGTGTATGCGAACTTCTTGCCGTCGTCGCGCGTGACGACCGTGAATGCTCCGTCCACGCCCGCGCTTTCCTCACAGTCGAGCGGCATGACCTGGATTTCGACGTTTCGCTTCTGGCCGACGAGTAGCAGATGCTCCAACTGCCCTCGAAGAACGTCTTTTCCACCAAGCCGACGCCACAATATCGACTCGTCCATCACGAAGCTGAGAAGTGGGGCGGGTTGCCGGTCGAAGATGTCCTGCCGGGCGAGCCGAGCGGCCACGCGCTGTTCGATGGTTTCCTGGTCCAGAGGGGGCCGCCGCATGGCTAGTACCGCCCTCATGTACTGCTCGGTCTGAAGCAGGCCCTTGACCACCAACGTGTCATACGAGAGCAACTCGATGGCCTCCTTCTCCAAGGCTGCCATCCCCTGGAAGAACACCGGATACTGAGCCCGCTCCACCTGCTCCTTCCACACCGTCAGCAACCCGCCCGCGTCCAGAACCTCGTCCGCCCGCTCGATGGTCCTGGGCGACGGAATCCGCCGCCCCTGCTCGTACGACGCGACCGTGGACGCCGAGTATCCGATCCGCCGTCCGAACTCCTCGCGCTCCAGGCCCGCCCGCACCCGCAGGGTCTTCATCGTCTGCCCGAACGCGATGACCACGGCCTGGCCGGACGTGTCCGCCGTCGCCTGTGCCGCGTCGTCCGCCATCACGGTCCCGGCCCTCTCGTCCGTACCCTCGGTCATCGCCACCGCCTCCCTGGCCCAACGCCGCACCGGCGGCCTCGTCACGCCGCGCACCTCGTACCCGTACCGCCTCCACGCGTACAACGGCCCGCGTCGGTGCGTCACCGCTGGTCACGCTACGCGACCGGAGACACCGTTGTCGGCATGACGAGCCAACTCCCCAGCCCCATCGGCGCCTGCCAACCCGTACACCCCAGCGACGACTTGAGCCGTACCTTCGAGATGCGCTTCACCTCCACGCCACGCGGCGCCCGCCTCGCCCGCCGCCTGGCCGCGCATCGGCTGGACACCTGGGGCATTCCGTACGGCACCGGTCCGCACGAAGACGTCGTGCTGGTCCTCGGCGAGCTGACCGCCAACGCCGTACGGCACGGCCACGTCCCCGGCCGGGACTTCCATCTGCTCCTGCACGTGAGCGCACCCGCCCGCACGGTCAGGATCGAGGTCACCGACACCCGTGCCGAACGCACGCCGCCCGAACCGGAAGCGCTGCCCGCCCCCGGCTCCGAGGGCACCCGCGGCCGAGGGCTGCTGCTGGTCGCGGCGCTCGCCGCCCGCTGGGGCTGGCACCTGCGGCCCGAGGGCCCGGGCAAGACCGTCTGGGCGGAGTGCGTGTTCGCAACTCCCGCGTGAGCTCGTGGCCGCGGTGGAAGAATGTGCCGAGATGACCGCCACCGACTACTCTCCGTTCGCCCACCTCACCACCCCCAACGCCCCCCTCTACCGACAGGTGATGCGAGCGTTCCTCGCCGCCAAGGAGCGGTTCGCGGTGCATCTGCGGCCGGAGGACGTGTACGCCGCCCTGGACGCGGGGAGTCGGCCCGCCGATCTCGAAGCGGTGACGCAGGCGCTGGACAAGCTCGTGGAGTGGGGCAATCTGCGGGCCGACCCGGACCACGCGCACGTCACGACGGTCGAGGACTTCTACCGCAGGCGCTTCATCTACCAGCTCACCCGGGCCGGTGAGGCGGCGGAGGCGGCGCTGGGGACGTACGACGAGGTGCTGGGACGGCGCGGGGAACTCCAGGCGGTCGCGCTGCACGACATCGTCACGCAGCTGCGGGCGCTCCTCGTGATCGCCATGGAGGACGAGCCGGACCCGGCCAAGACGTACGTGGCGCTGTCCGTGCTGACGGCGCGGTTCACCGACCTCGCGGACAACGCCCGTGCCTTCATGGGCTCGCTGCAGCGCACCATCGACCTGCACGACATCGAGGTCGAGGCGTTCCTCGCCTACAAGGACCGGCTGATCCAGTACCTGGAGCGCTTCATCCAGGACCTCATCACCCTCGGCGGGCGGATCGCCCTGCTGATCGGGGAACTGGAGGAGCAGGAGCGGGTCGGTCCGCTGCTGCGGCTCGCCGCCGCCCGCGAGGCCGCCGACGCCGCTCCCGAGGAGGCCGAGCGGGCCGAGGCGGTGGCGTACGAGCGGTGGGCCGCGCGGTGGTCCGGGCTCGCCGAGTGGTTCGTGTCGGGGGAGGGACGGGAGTCGCAGGCCAGGCTGCTGCGCGGGCGGGCGCTGGGCTCGATCCCGCAGCTCCTGGCCGTCGTACGGCAGCTCAACGAGCGCCGGGCCGGACGCTCGGACCGTTCGGCCGACTTCCGTACTCTCGCACGCTGGTTCGCCCAGGCGCCGGACGACGCGGCACGGCACCGGCTGTGGCGCGTGGCGTTCGGGCTGCACTCCTCCCGACACCTCACCGTCGACGCCGACACCCTCGCCGAACGGACGGCCACCCCGGAGCCGGCCGCCACCCCGTGGAGCGAGGCGCGACCGCTGCGGATCAGCCCCCAACTACGCAGTACGGGTAGTTACGAACGGCGTGGCAAGCCGCGCAGAGTGGCCGACCGGGGCGAGGCGAAGCGCCGGCTCGCCGAGATCGCCGCCCGGCAGACGGAGGAGACCAGACGGGCCCGGGACCGTCTCGTGACGGGCGGACCGGTGCGGCTGTCCCGGCTCGGCGAACTCGACCCGCTCGCCTTCCAGTTGTTCCTGCGGCTGCTCGGCGACGCGCTCGCCACCTGGCGGCCGGGCACGACCAGCACCGCGGCCACCAGCGGGGACGGTTCGATGGAGATCCGGCTGACCGCCCTCGACGACGGATCGACAGCCGAAGTGCACACCCCCGACGGTGTGTTCAGCGGCCCCGACCACCTGATCGACATCGTCGACCTCACGGTCGGGCACGGTCACGCTGCCGCGCCGGCACCGCCCTCCGTTCCCTTCTCCGTCCCCCGACGGGACACCGCTCCCCAGCTCGCGGAGGACCGATGAGCGGCCCGCTCGCCGAGGTCCTCGACGGCCAGCGCCAGGCCGACCTTCAGAAAGCCGCACGCGCCCTGCTGAAGGAGCCGCTGCTCACCGCCGACGGGCCGTACGCCGACGAGTTCCGGCTGGTGCGCCGGCACACCGTCGAGCTGCGGGAGTGGTTCGAACGCAACGTCGGCTGGACGCTGCGCACGGACGCCGACGCCGCACGGCTGCGCAAGACGCCGGGCACCCTCATCGACGCCACGCACCCCGCGCGCGAGGCCGCCCGCAGCGCCCTGCCCTTCACCCGCCGCCGCTACGTCCTGCTCTGCCTGGCCCTGGCCGCGCTGGAACGTGGCGAGTCGCAGGTGGCGCTCGGACGCCTCGCCGAGCAGGTCGTCCTGGCCGCCGCCGATCCCGAACTCGTCGCCGCCGGGATCGCGTTCACTCTGGAGCGGCGCGACGAGCGCCTCGACCTCGCGGCCGTCGTCCGGCTGCTGCTGCGGCTCGGGGTGCTGCGGCGGGTGGCCGGCGACGAGGACGCCTACGTCAGTGGATCGGGCGATGTGCTGTACGACGTGCGGCGACGGGTGCTGGCCGGGATGCCGGCCTCCCTGCGGGGCCCCTCCATGGTCGAGGCCGAGGGCTTCGAGGAGCGCCTGGCGGAGATGACCGCGTGGACCGCGCTCGACAGCGACGAGCTCAGGTTCCGGGCGGTCCGCTGGAAGCTGACCCGCATCCTGCTGGACGACCCGGTGCTGTACTTCGACGACCTGACCGACGACGAACTGGCCTACCTCACCCGGCAGCGCGGCTTCATCACCGCCCGCATCAACGAACTGACGGGACTCGTCCCGGAGATCCGGGCCGAGGGCATCGCCATGGTCGACCCGATGGACGACCTCACGGACGTGCGCATGCCGGAGCAGGGCACCCACGGCCACATCACCCTGTTGCTGGCGGGGCACCTGGCCCGGGCGGCCGGGCCCGTGGAGCCGGCGGAGCTGGCGGCCCGCGTACGGGAACTGGCCCTGGAGCACGGCGGGTTCTGGTCCAAGACGGCGAGGGAACCGGGAGCGGAGCCCGAACTCGTCGAGCAGGCGCTGACCAAGCTGGTGGCGCTGGGACTCGCCGAGCGCACCGAACGGGGCGTCGTACCGCAGCCTGCCCTGGCCCGGTACGCGGTCGGCGAGCCCGTCGTCAGGGAACCCGGAGGCGCTCGACGGCCCCCCGCCACGACCGTGCAGACCGCGCAGCCCGTGCAGCCCGTGCAGCCCGTGCAGGACGAAAGGTGAACCACCCAGTGACCGCGCTCCCCGCTCCCGTTCCCGGCCGGTGGCGGCCCCTGCGCATCGGACTCGTCGACCTCTTCCACTACGACATCGAGGAGTTCTGGTTCCGCGACGGCCGGCTGCTGCTGCGCGGCAACAACGGCACCGGCAAATCGAAGGTGCTCGCCCTCACCCTGCCGTTCCTCCTGGACGGCGATCTGTCCGCCCGCCGCGTCGAACCCGACGGCGACCCGGGCAAACGCATGGAGTGGAACCTGCTCCTGGGAGGCGCGCACCCGCATCCCGAGCGGCTCGGCTACACCTGGATCGAGTTCGGACGGCTCGACGGCACCACGGGCGTGGCGCACTTCCGCACGCTGCTGTGCGGACTGAAGGCGGTCGCCGGACGCGGCATCGCCCGCCACTGGTTCGCGGTCACCGACCAACGGATCGGCGCAGGCCTCGACCTGCTGGACGCGACCGGGACGGCACTGTCCCGGGACCGGCTCGCCGAGGCCGTGGGCAGCCACGGCATGGTGTACGACACGGCGAAGGCCTACCGCAGGGCCGTCGACGAAGCCCTCTTCGGGCTGGGGGAGCGGCGCTACGGTGCCCTCGTCGACCTCCTGATCCAGCTGCGTCAGCCCCAGCTGTCCAAGCGCCCCAGCGAGGCCGCCCTCTCCCGAGCACTGACCGAGGCGCTGCCGCCGATGGACCAGGCGGTCGTCGCCGACGCGGCGGAGGCGTTCCGGTCGCTGGACGAGGAGAAGGAGGAACTGCGGGCGGCCCGCGAGGCCGAACAGGCGTCCTCGGCGTTCCTCGACCACTACCGCCGCTACGCCCGCCTCGCCTCCCGGCGCCGCGCCCGCCTGCCCCGCCGCGAACACGCCCGGTACGAGAACCTGCAACGGGAGCTTGCCAGGGCGCAGGCGGACCGGGACCGCGCGGTGGCGGACCGCGAGGAGGCCAGGGCGAGGGGCGCCGCCCTCGACGAGCGGGCCGCGCGGCTGGCCGCCCAGGACGCCACGCTGCGGTCCCGGCCCGAGATGCGCGACGCCCGCGCGCTCGACCGGGCGGCGGACGACGCCTCCCGCACGGCCGCGGAGCTGAAGCGGGCCGAGGCGGACCGGCGTACGGCGTCCGAGGCGCACACGCGGGCACTGGGCCGGCTCGCCACCGCGGACAACCGGCTCACGGCCGCCCGGGAGACGCTGGACGGCATCCGGGACCGGGTGGCCGAGAGCGCCGCGGCAGCTCGGCTCGACCTCCCGAGGACGGAGGGAGCCCCCGACACGGTTCTGCGCCGGGCGGCGGACGAGGCGATCGCGAGCAGACGGCGCGCCGTCGAGCACGTGGCGGAACTCGCCACGCGGGCCGAGCAGGCCGAGGAGCGGCACCGGGCCGCCCGGCTGCGCGTCGACGAGGCCGACGAGGAGGCCGTGCACGCCGAGGAGCGGTCGGCCCAGGCGGAGGAGGGCGTCGCCCGGGAGGAGCGGGCGCTGGTCACGGCCGTACGGGAGCACCTCTCCGGGTGCCTGGAGCTGCGGGTGCCCGGACTGCCCGGGGTCCTGGACGCCGTACAGGACTGGGCGAGCTCACTGGACGGTCCGCCGCCGGCCCGTACGGCGGCGAGCGAGGCGCATCGCGCCGCCGCCTCCCGGCTGGCCGACCGGGCGGCAGGACTGGCCCACCGCGAAGCGGCGACGGCGGAGCGGCAGAGGCTGGCAGCGGAGGAACTGACTGCCCTGGAAACGGGTGGGGAGCGCGGCCCTGCGGCTCCCCCGACGCGCACACCCGGCGTGCGGGACCGCGGACCCGGTGCTCCGCTGTGGCGGCTCGTCGACTTCCGCCCGCACGTCACCCAGGCCGACCGCGCGGGACTGGAGGCCGCGCTGGAGGCGTCGGGACTCCTGGACGCCTGGGTGCGGCCGGACGGTTCCGCGGTCGCGGTGGACGGCCATGACGTGCTGCTCGACCCGGTCGGGCTGTTCGGCGGAACCGGCCTCGACCGCGTGCTGTGCCCGGCGGTCGACCCCGGGGACGCGGGGGCCGCCGCCGTGGGGGAGGAGACGGTCGCGCGCCTGCTCGCCTCGATCGGGCTGGCCGTAGGCGGGCACGGGCCCGGCGAGGCCTCATGGGAGGTCGGTGGCCACGACACCTGGGTCTGCGCGGACGGGCGCTTCCGCGTCGGGGCGCTCACCGGAAGCTGGGCCAAGGACAGCGCCCAGTACGTGGGGGAAGGAGCGCGGGAACAGGCACGTCGCGTCCGGATCGGAAAACTGCGTGCCGAGATCGACGGCTTGACGGCGGAGCGGGAACGACTGGCCGAGGAGTCCCGCGCCGTGGCCGGGCGCCGTGCCGTGCTGGACGCCGAACTCGCCGCACTGCCCGGCGACGACGACCTGCGGCACGCCCACGCCCGCGTCACCGCCGCGGCCGAGGCGGTCCGCCGCGCCCGCGCCCGGCGGGACGAACGGGCCGCGGAACTGGCTCCGGCGGCGCGACAGGCCGAGCGCGCGGCGACCGAACTCGCCGACACCGCGGCAGCCTTGAACCTCCCCACCGACCACACGGCACTGGGCGCCGTGCGCCAGGCGCTCGCCGACCACACCGCCCTCCTGGCGGCCCTGTGGCCCGCACTGCGCGAACGCGCGGAGGCCGAGCGTGCGGTGACCGGCGAACAGGAGGAGACCCGCCGGGCCGGACTCCTCGTGTCCGAACTCGCGGAGCGCGCTACGGAGGCGGCCCGGGTGGCCGCGGCGGCGGACGAACACCTCACGACGCTCCGCTCGACCGTCGGAGCGGCAGTCGCCGAGCTCCAGAGCCAACTGGAGGAGACGGCCGAGGCGGCCCGGGTCTGCGAGCAGGAACAGCGGCAGGTCCGGGAGGAGTACGGGGACGCGGACCGGCGGGCCAGCCGCGCCGAGGGACGCATCGAGCGGCTCGCCGAAGACGTCACCGAGGCGACCGCCGCGCGTGCGGAAGCCGTCGCGGCGCTTCAGCGGTTCGCCGCGACGGGGCTGCTCGCCGTCGCGCTCCCCGACATCGATGTACCGGACGACGGCGGAGGGACGTGGGCGACGACCCCGGCCATCGCCCTCGCGCGGACCGTCGAGTCCCGGCTGTCCTCGGTCGACGACACCGACGCGGCCTGGGAGCGCGTGCAGAAGCGGCTGAGTGAGGAGTTCGGCAGGCTCCAGGACGCGCTGTCGCGGCACGGCCACACCGCCACCGCCCGCCCGAGCGAGGACGGCATGCGAGTCGACATCGTCTACCAGGGCAGGGAACGCGCCGTGCCCGAACTCGCCGAGGCACTGGCCGTGGAGGTCGCGGAACTGACCCGCATCCTGTCCGCACGCGAGCGCGAGATCCTCCAGACTCATCTGATCACCGAGGTCGCCGGGACGCTCCAGGAACTGATCGGGGCGGCCGAACGGCAGGTGGCCGCCATGAACAGGGAGCTGGAGGAACGCCCGACCTCCACAGGAATGAAACTGCGGCTGGTGTGGAGGGCGTCCCGCCGGGCCCCGCAGGGACTGGCCCAGGCCCGCGAACGGCTGCGCCAGTCCGCCGACGCATGGTCGCCCGAGGACCGGGCCGCGGTCGGCGCGTTCCTCCAGGAACAGATCGCCCGCCGACAGGCCGACGACAGCGCCGGCAGCTGGCTGGAGGACCTCACCGCCGCCCTCGACTACCGGTCATGGCACGAGTTCGGCGTCGAACGCCATCAGCACGGCAAGTGGGTGCCGGCCACCGGACCCGCCTCGGGCGGGGAGCGGGTACTGGCCGCGTCCGTCCCCCTGTTCGCCGCCGCGTCCTCCCACTACGCGAGCGCGGGCGGCGCGCATGCCCCACGCCTGGTCACCCTGGACGAGGCGTTCGCCGGTGTCGACGACGACTCACGCGCCAAGTGCCTCGGTCTGCTACGCGCCTTCGACCTCGACGTCGTCATGACCAGCGAACGCGAATGGGCGTGCTACCCGCAGGTGCCGGGCATCGCCATCGCCCAGCTCTCCCGCGTCGACGACATCGACGCCGTACTGGTGACGCGGTGGGAATGGGACGGCAGCGAACGGCGGCGCGGCACGGAGCCGGGTGCGCGGACAGGCGCAGCCCGGGCGGCTGCAGGCGCCGACGGCTCCGGCGAGGGGACCGACGACGGGCCGGTGAGTCCTTTCGGTGAGCCAGGGCGGACAGCCGCCGTCGACAGCGTCGGTGGACAGGGGGCCTTGTGGACGTAGACGGTTCGGCGACCCCGCCTGACAGCGACGGAGGCCGGGCGGCGGCCGGACGCACGACACCGGCGGACCCCACCGCGGACGCGGTGCCGGCTGGGCCGCAGGCGGGAGAAGCCCGGACCGACGTGGACACCGAGCGCCTCGGACGTCTGCTCGGCGATCCCGGCCTTGCCTGGCTCGTAGAACGCGCGCGGCAGCGCATGGCCCGCGGCCGACCGCTCACCGGCTCCATCACCTTGTCCGACCCCGACGAATCCCAACGGCGCGCCGCCGATCGCCTGCTCGGACGGGCACCGCGATCCAGTGGCTCCCTCAGCATTCGCCTCGCCACCGTTGATGAGATCCTGCGCCGCTCCGGTGTCAGCCCCGACGGACTGGCGGCGGCCGTCGTCGCGCTCACCGGCCCGGTCATACTCCACGCCGAGACACGGAACAGGGAGGAACGGGCCTGGGAGGAGGCGTACGCCCCGCTCGCCGTTCTCGACGCAGAGCTGGCCCGCTGGGCCGAGCGGATCCGCAGTGACGGTCTCGTACGGCGCCTCGCCCGCACACCGGAGGCCGCGGGCCCGCTGGTGGAGGCTGCCGTGCGCGCGTTGCGTGCGCTGCCCGCGTCACCCCCGACATCGCGGGCGACGTTCGCGGCACAGAACCTCTCGGGCGCCCATGCCCTGGACGAGGGGACGCCGCTCGCCACTCTCGTCCTGTCCGGCATCCGTTGCCTCACCGGCTTCCCCGCCGGCTCCGGTGCGCAGTGGCGGCGGGAGGCGTGGGCCTCGGTCGGCCTGCTCAAGGACGACCTGTCGTCGACCGTCCTCACCCTCAACCTGCGCGGTACGCCACCCCTCGACTGGATGGCCGACGCGGGGGAGCCGACGGTGCTGACCCTTCGCTCCCTCACCCGTCGTGCACCGGTAGCGCCCGTTCCACCGACGGGAGCCGTTCACATCTGTGAGAACCCGGCCGTGCTGTCCGCCGCCGCCGACACTCTCGGCCCGGACTGCCCGCCCATGGTGTGCCTCCAGGGGCAACCGTCGGCCGCCGCGCTCACCTTGCTGCGCGACCTGTCCAAGCGTGGAGCCCGCCTTCTCTACCACGGCGATTTCGACTGGGGCGGTGTGCGCATCGCCGCAGCGCTGGCGCGAAGCGTTCCTTGGCGGCCCTGGCGCTACACGGCCGCCGATTACCGAGCAGCAGTGACCGCGGCGGCCGAAGCCCCGGCCCTGTCGGGCTCGCCCGCCGCGACTCCCTGGGACCCTGCTCTGGCCGTCGCTCTCGCCGAGTGCGGTGTCCGGGTCGAGGAGGAGACGGTGCTGGACGACTTGCTCGCGGACCTCGGGCCGGGGTCCCGCTGAGGCGCACGTCATGACTCCGATGACGCAGAAGAGTCCCAGAGGCGCCGCCACCTCCCCTCCCGCATCGCATGCATGCGGGTCAGCAGGGGTGTGACGGCGCCTGCTCCGAGGACCCTCAGATGTCCCGGAACGTCTCGATCTGGGCGCCGATCGAGTTCAGGCGTTCGGCGAGGTCCTCGTAACCGCGGTTGATGACGTACACGTTGCGCAGGACCGAGGTGCCCTCGGCGGCCATCATCGCGAGCAGGACGACCACGGCGGGGCGCAGGGCCGGCGGGCACATCATCTCGGCGGCACGCCAGCGGGTCGGACCCTCCACCAGGACCCGGTGCGGGTCGAGGAGCTGGAGGCGGCCGCCGAGGCGGTTGAGGTCGGTGAGGTAGATCGCGCGGTTGTCGTAGACCCAGTCGTGGATCAGCGTCTTGCCCTGGGCGACCGCGGCGATGGCGGCGAAGAAGGGGACGTTGTCGATGTTCAGACCGGGGAACGGCATGGGGTGGATCTTGTCGATCGGCGCCTCCAGCTTGGAGGGCCGGACCGTCAGGTCGGTCAGGCGGGTACGGCCGTTGTCCGCGAAGTACTCGGCGCTGCGGTCGTGGTCGAGGCCCATCTCCTCCAGGACCGCCAGCTCGATCTCCAGGAACTCGATCGGCACCCGGCGCACGGTCAGCTCCGACTCCGTCACCACCGCGGCGGCCAGCAGGCTCATCGCCTCGACCGGGTCCTCGGAGGGGGAGTAGTCCACGTCCACGTCGATGTTCGGGACACCGTGCACGGTCAGGGTGGTGGTGCCGATGCCCTCGACCCGGACCCCGAGCGTCTCCAGGAAGAAGCAGAGGTCCTGGACCATGTAGTTGGAGGACGCGTTGCGGATGACGGTGACGCCGTCGTGCCGGGCGGCGGCGAGCAGCGCGTTCTCGGTCACCGTGTCGCCGCGCTCGGTCAGCACGATCGGCCGGTCGGGGCGGATCGAGCGGTCCACCTGCGCGTGGTACTGGCCCTCGGTCGCCGCGATGTCCAGACCGAACCGGCGCAGTGCGATCATGTGCGGCTCGATGGTCCGGGTGCCGAGGTCGCAGCCGCCGGCGTAGGGCAGCTTGAAGTGGTCCATGCGGTGCAGCAGCGGACCGAAGAACATGATGATCGAGCGGGTGCGCACGGCGGCCTCGGCGTCGATGGACGCCATGTCGAGGTCGGCGGGCGGCACCAGCTCCAGGTCGACCCCGTCGTTGATCCAGCGGGTGCGCACACCGATGGAGTTGAGCACCTCCAGGAGGCGGTACACCTCCTCGATGCGGGCCACCCGGCGCAGCACCGTACGGCCCTTGTTGAGGAGGGAGGCGCACAGCAGGGCCACGCACGCGTTCTTGCTGGTCTTCACGTCGATCGCACCGGACAGCCGACGGCCGCCGACCACCCGCAGATGCATCGGGCCCGCGTAGCCCAGGGAGACGATCTCGCTGTCCAGGGCTTCACCGATTCGGGCGATCATCTCAAGGCTGATGTTTTGATTGCCGCGCTCGATGCGGTTGACAGCGCTCTGGCTGGTGCCGAGCGCCTCCGCGAGCTGTGCCTGTGTCCAGCCACGGTGTTGCCGGGCGTCACGGATGAGCTTGCCGATGCGTACGAGGTAGTCGTCTGACATGAGACAGAGGTTATCTCAGATATGAGATGGCGCCTGTTGGGGGGTCCCTCCGGGTGACGTCGTGTCAGCGAGAGTACCCGTTCGGCCCTTCGGTACCCGATGTGCGGAAAACCGGTTGGAGGCACCCGTCGGCCACTGCTACCTTTCGGGCGGCCGTGCGAGAGAACGAGGAGGTGGTACCCGTGAACGCAGTATCGACATGGGTGCTCCCCTCCGGGGTCACGGTCGGGCGGTAGGTCGTCCGGGAGCGCCGTGGAAGCGCACTCCTGAAAGGCACGACCATGCGATTCACTTCCGAACGGCGCCTCGACGACGGCGTCCTCGAACGCGAGTTCACCCTCGGCGAGATCCCCGGCACCCTGTGGACGCCCGGATCCGCCGCCCCGGCCCCGCTCATCCTGATGGCCCACAACAACGGCCTGTCCAAGGGGGAACCCCGGCTGGTGGCCCGGGCCCGGTACTCCGCGTCGTGCGGCTACGCGGTGGCCTCCATCGATGCCGCCGGGTGCGGTGACCGGCCCCGTTCCGCCGCCGACGAGCAGGCCCGCGCCGACCTCCGCCGGGCGATGCGGGCCGGCGAGCCGGTCGACGAGATCTTCGAGTCGTTCATCGGCCCGCTGGTCGAGAACGCGGCCCCGGACTGGCGGGCCGCCCTGGACGCCCTTCTGTCGCTGCCCGGGATCAGCGGGCCGGTCGGGTACTCGGGATGGATGGCCCTCGGCATCCGCCTCGCGGTGACCGAACCGCGGATCGCTGCCGCCGGTTTCTTCGCCGGCGGCTACGTGCCCCGCGCCCAGCGCGAGGAGGCCCGGCAGGTCACCGTTCCCCTGCTGGTCCTGCTGCAGTGGGACGACGAGGGCAACCCCCGGCAGCGGGCCCTGGACCTGTTCGACGCCTTCGGCACGAAGGAGAAGACCCTGCACGCCAACCTCGGCGGGCACACCGGCACCCCGTGGTTCGAGGCGGAGGACGGGAACCGTTTCTTCGGACGGCATCTGACGTGAGGCCGGGCCGCCGGGCCGGCGGCACGCGACAGGCGTGCCGGCCGGCCCGAGCGGCGCGTGCCGGGCGCCTCCCGGGCGGAGCTTCGTGGCGGGTCGTCACGGGGCGACCGACCCGCATCCGTTCCGGGCGTCGTCGGCCGCGTCTGCCCGGTCGTGGCCCATGTGCGCGATCCGTCCACGATGCCCGTTCCTTTCGCCGGCCGCGACGCCTGGGCATGACCATTCGGCCCGGGTGTACTAGAGTTATCTCGACATCGAGATATCTGCCAGGCGCACCGGGACCGCCACCCGAGTAAGGGTTACCTAACTTAGCCTTACCTTAGTGGACCGGCCAAGTCGGCGTGGCGGCAGGATCGTGGTGGTACGCGCACATCAATGAAGGAGACTGTCGTGTCGGCGAACAGCTTCGACGCCCGCAGCACGCTGCAGGTGGGCGACGAGTCGTACGAGATCTTCCGGCTGGACAAGGTGGAAGGCTCGGCTCGCCTTCCGTACAGCCTGAAGGTGCTGCTGGAGAACCTGCTCCGCACGGAGGACGGCGCGAACATCACCGCCGACCACATCCGCGCCCTCGGCGGCTGGGACTCCCAGGCCCAGCCCAGCCAGGAGATCCAGTTCACGCCCGCCCGCGTGATCATGCAGGACTTCACCGGCGTCCCCTGTGTAGTCGACCTCGCCACCATGCGTGAGGCCGTCAAGGAGCTCGGCGGCGACCCGGCGAAGATCAACCCGCTGGCCCCGGCCGAGCTGGTCATCGACCACTCCGTCATCGCCGACAAGTTCGGCACCAACGACGCCTTCAAGCAGAACGTCGAGCTGGAGTACGGCCGCAACAAGGAGCGCTACCAGTTCCTGCGCTGGGGCCAGACCGCGTTCGACGAGTTCAAGGTCGTACCCCCGGGCACCGGCATCGTCCACCAGGTGAACATCGAGCACCTGGCCCGCACCGTCATGGTCCGCAACGGGCAGGCCTACCCGGACACCCTGGTCGGCACCGACTCGCACACCACCATGGTCAACGGCCTCGGCGTGCTCGGCTGGGGCGTCGGCGGCATCGAGGCCGAGGCCGCCATGCTCGGCCAGCCGGTCTCCATGCTCATCCCGCGCGTCGTCGGCTTCAAGCTGACCGGTGAGCTCAAGCCCGGCACCACCGCCACCGACCTGGTCCTCACCATCACCGAGATGCTGCGCAAGCACGGCGTCGTCGGCAAGTTCGTCGAGTTCTACGGCGAGGGCGTGGCCGCCACCTCCCTCGCCAACCGCGCCACCATCGGCAACATGTCGCCGGAGTTCGGCTCCACCGCCGCGATCTTCCCGATCGACGACGAGACCATCAAGTACCTGAAGCTCACCGGCCGGTCCGAGCAGCAGCTCGCGCTCGTCGAGGCGTACGCCAAGGAGCAGGGCCTCTGGCTGGACCCGAAGGCCGAGCCCGACTTCTCCGAGAAGCTGGAGCTGGACCTCTCCACGGTCGTCCCCTCCATCGCCGGACCGAAGCGCCCGCAGGACCGCATCGTCCTGGCCAACGCCGCCGAGCAGTTCAAGAGCGACGTCCGCAACTACGTCGCCGACGACGACGAGGCGGGCAAGGAGTCCTTCCCGGCCTCCGACTCCCCGGCCACCGCCAACGGCGTCCCGACCAACCCGGTCACCATCACCGCCCCCGACGGCTCGACCTACGAGATCGACCACGGCGCGGTCACCGTCGCGGCCATCACCTCCTGCACCAACACCTCCAACCCGTACGTCATGGTCGCCGCCGCCCTGGTGGCCAAGAAGGCGGTCGAGAAGGGCCTGACCCGCAAGCCCTGGGTCAAGACCACCCTCGCCCCGGGTTCCAAGGTCGTCACGGACTACTTCGACAAGGCGGGCCTGACGCCCTACCTCGACAAGGTCGGCTTCAACCTGGTCGGTTACGGCTGCACCACCTGCATCGGCAACTCCGGCCCGCTGCCGGAGGAGGTCTCCAAGGCCGTCAACGACCACGACCTCGCGGTCACCGCGGTCCTCTCCGGCAACCGGAACTTCGAGGGCCGGATCAACCCCGACGTCAAGATGAACTACCTGGCCTCCCCGCCGCTGGTCGTCGCGTACGCCCTCGCCGGCTCCATGAAGGTGGACATCACCAAGGACGCCCTCGGCACCGACCAGGACGGCAAGCCGGTCTACCTGGCCGACATCTGGCCGACCGAGGCCGAGGTCAACGACGTCGTCGCCAACGCGATCGGCGAGGACATGTTCAACAAGTCCTACTCCGACGTCTTCGCCGGCGACGCCCAGTGGCAGTCGCTGCCGATCCCGACCGGCAACACCTTCGAGTGGGACCCCGAGTCCACCTACGTCCGCAAGCCCCCGTACTTCGAGGGCATGCAGCACGAGCCGGCCCCGGTCACCGACATCACCGGCGCCCGCGTCCTCGCCAAGCTGGGCGACTCGGTCACCACCGACCACATCTCGCCCGCCGGTGCCATCAAGGCCGACACCCCGGCCGGCAAGTACCTCACCGAGCACGGTGTGGAGCGTCGTGACTTCAACTCCTACGGCTCCCGCCGAGGCAACCACGAGGTCATGATCCGCGGCACGTTCGCCAACATCCGCCTGCGCAACCAGATCGCGCCGGGCACCGAGGGCGGATACACCCGCGACTTCACCCAGGCCGACGCGCCGGTGGCGTTCATCTACGACGCCTCCCGCAACTACATCGAGCAGGGCATCCCGCTGGTCGTCCTGGCCGGCAAGGAGTACGGCTCCGGCTCGTCCCGCGACTGGGCCGCCAAGGGCACCGCGCTGCTCGGCGTCAAGGCCGTCATCGCCGAGTCGTACGAGCGCATCCACCGCTCGAACCTCATCGGCATGGGCGTCCTGCCGCTCCAGTTCCCGGAGGGCGCCTCCGCCGAGTCCCTCGGCCTGACCGGCGAGGAGACCTTCTCCTTCACCGGCGTCGAGGAGCTCAACAACGGCACCACCCCGCGCACGGTCAAGGTCACCACCGACACGGGCGTCGAGTTCGACGCGGTCGTCCGGATCGACACCCCCGGTGAGGCCGACTACTACCGCAACGGCGGCATCATGCAGTACGTGCTGCGCCAGCTTGTCGGTTCTTGACCTGACGTGAACGAGTGCCCTGCCCCTGCATCTCGCGGGGAGTGGGGCGCTCGTGCTCGACGGGGCGGATGACGCGCCTGCGACCGTGATCGCACGCGATCTGTTCCCGGAGCGGAGCTGCGCATCCTACGACGACGAAGAGCCCCGCACCTGGTACCAGGTGCGGGGCTCTTCTGTCCTTGCGAGCGTGTGGCGAACGAGCGCCGCCAGGCGATGTGCTGCAGCTGGGTGTCGTCGCCGTCGCTCAGCCGGAGGATCGCGACGTCAGCAAGTCTCTCGCCTTCGTCAGTGAGGCAGTGGAGGACTCAACAGAAGGTGACTGAGCCGATTATGAAACCATCGAACTCCTCGAACCCTGGTGACCAGGGGCCGGAGGAGACCACGTCCTGACCGTGAAGGCGAATCAGAAGTCGTTGTACGCACAGCTCAAGGCGCTCCCCTGGACTTCGAACCCGCCGTCACCAGGACGGACCGAGGACATGGACGCCGCGCCACTCGCACGATCAAGATCGTCGACGTGCCGGCATGGGTCGAGTTCGCCGGGGCCCGGCAAGTCGCCCAACTGTGGCGCACCGTCACCCGCAAGGGCCGACGGACCATCGAGATCGTCTACCTGATCACCAGCGCGGACGCCCGCACCGCGCCGCCCGCCGTCCTGGCCGCATGGACGCAGCCGCACCGGGAGATCGAGAACCGCCTGCACTGGGTCCGCGACGTCACCTTCCACGAAGACCGCTCCCAGATCCGCACCGGCAACGCGCCCCTCGTCATGGCGGGTCTGCGCAACACCGCGATCACGCTGCTGCGCCTGGACGGACACCAGAACATCGCCGCCGCCGTACGGCATCACGCACGCGCCACCGACCGTCCCGTCAACCTGCTCCTGACAGCGTGATCAACAACTTTGCCGGAGCCCTGGCGCCCACGCCGCGCCGGTGCTCACGGCGCCTAGCAGCACCCGTCGGCCTGGTGGTGCACGCGTTCCAATGTATGGATTGTTGAACGACCCTTCAATAGGATGGTTCAACATCCCATCGTCTGCTTCGCGGACGCGGAACGGCGGCAACCGACCGGAGGGCTGGAGGAGATGAGCCGGTATCAGTTCGAACAGGTCGACGACCTCGGGCGGATCCTGTTCTGCGACGACCCCGCGCTGCAGCTCGAGTGCGTGCTGGGGGGCCTGGAGACTGCGGAAGGCACCATCACCATCGATCCCGCACAGACACCCCGCATGCCCACTGCCCTCTTCGAGTTCCGTCGCGCCGTGGGCGTGGGCTACTTCGGGTACGTCGTGCCGAAGGGAGCCTCGCTCGACGAGATACCCGAGGAACCGCAGCTCGAAGGCGCCATCCTGTTCGGCATGAGGCGCCTGCCGCCCGAGGTCTTCTGCGACCTGCCCTCGATCCCCGGATGGGAGCTGCACGACATACCCGATGAACAGCCAAAACTGGAGGAGTGCTACGGATACACCTACTCCCGGCTGGAACTGCGGACGCCCGACGGGGAGATCTACTCCCGGACCTGGGTCCCGCACGACCCCGAGTGGGAGGCCGCCGCCCTGCGTCACGGCTACGTCGTGTGCCTGTGCGGCGTGGAACTGGGGATCCGCGCACCGTACGCGATGACCCACGCCCAGCACACCCCGGTCATGCGCTACGCGGCCTTCCGCCGCGGATGCGCGCTGGGCCTGACCGTCGGCGGGCTCGTCGCCTACGTCGACCACCGCTGACGCGCAACACCGAGCCGGCACGCTTCGAGTACGAACCGGGCCGCGACGCGGCGTCCGAGCGGGCCCCGCGGACGATGTGACGTCGACCGCCAGTCGGGGCCGCGCTCCTGTCGGAGGGAGCGCGGCCCCGCGTCGTCCCGCTACAGCCAGCCGCGCTGAGCGGCCCGCAGTCCGAGCTGGAAACGGCTCGCCACCCCGAGCCGTTCCTGCAGGTCGCTCACCCGCCGCCGCACTGTTCGCAGACTCACCCCCAGGTGACGGGCCACCGCCTCGTCCTTCATCCCGGCCGCCAGCAGTCGTGTCAACGTCTGTTCGTCCTCGGAGAGTTCGCCGTTCCCTTCGGGCCGGCCGAGCGGGGTCGCCTGCTGCCAGGCCAGCTCGAAGAGCTTCTGCAGCGCCTCGGTGACCGCCGAGTGCCATACGACGACGGCGCAGTAGCCGCCCGCCGCGGACGAGGTCAGCGGGAGCATCGCCCGGTGCCCGTCGACCACCAGCAGCTTGAGCGGCACGGACGGCAACACCCTTGCCTGCTCGCCGAGTTCGACCATCTTCCAGGCGCGGGACAGAGTGTTCGGATCCTCCAGGCCGCTCGCCGCGTAGATGCCGCGTGAGACGATCCCGCGCTTCAGCAGATCGGCCTGGAGATCCACCTGCGGTGCGGGCGGGGCGAGGTACGGCGGCGTGTCGAAAAGGCACACCTCGTGCTCGGCACGGGCGTACATCTCCTCCAGGCGGGCCGCGATGGCGCCCTCGCCGGAGGCGACCTCGATCAGCCGGGTCGGCTCCTCGCGCAGCAGGCCGGCCTCGTACGCCGTGGCCATCTCCTCAGCGGTGGCGGCGAGAAGTTCGGACTCCGTCTCGCGCCGCCGGATCAGGGCGCGGATCGCCACCCGCGGGTCGACCGCTCGTAACCCGCCCATGGAGTCCGGCGGTTGGAGCAGACCAAGGGTGAGCAGCCGGTTGCAGGCCTCGCGCAGCTGGGCCGGGGTCGCCCTGGTCAGCAGCGCCCAGCCGGCCGCGCCGGCGTCGGGCTGATGCAGAATCGACCGGTACACCATCTCGTCGAAGGCGGAGACCCCCACCGCGGCCCAGGGGCTCGCAGCAGGGGTCTGTCTTGCAGGATCTTGTGCGGTGTTCACCATGGCTCGCCACGGTAGAGGTTCTTTGTTAAGAATCCTTACAGTGGCTCAGGGCAATCGCTCACTTCAGGCCGAACGCCCGCAGCACGGTCTGGTCGATCCCGTCGCCGTTCCGGTCCGTGGCCCGCACCCGCAGCGACACCGTCTCGGCGCCCTTCGCGGGCTTGAACCGCGCCGTGCCGCCCTTGACTTCCACTTCCTTCCATGAGGTGCCGTCGTCGTAGGAGACCCAGGCCTTCAGACTGCTCGCCCTCACACTCCCCAGCTGGTTCGCGACCGGCAGCCGGACCTCCACCGCACGCCCGCTGTCGGCCCGGTTGAGGAGATCGAGACGCTTCGCGGCGATACCGACCGTGAGCAGCGGCAACGCCGTCTTCGTTACGGTGTGCGCCGAGGAGAAGGTCCACTCGGTGTGCGTGCTCGTCGAGTACCTGGCCCACTCCGCCCGGCGCTGTACGTCCAGTTCGAAGCGGTACGCGGTCTTGTCCGCCGCCACGTCGAAGGTGCCGTATCCGCCGCGCGTCGAGTCGCCGACCAGCTGCCCGTCCGCGTAGAGCTTGCCCTTCGCGGTGTTGTCGACGCCGTCGACGTATCCGTAGTGACCGGGTGTGGAGTCGGTCAACTCCGGCACCGAGAGGGTGAGTTTGTCACCGTCGCGGACGGAGAGGCCGTACTCCTCGCTGCTTCCCGGCCGGACGACCTGGCGCAGCCAGTCCTCGGTGGGCTCCGTACCCGGTTCGGCGAAGGTCCGCAGCGGGCTCCACTCGCCCTTGGACGCCTTCCAGTTCGGATAGACGACGTGCCAGGTACGGGTGTCGGGGTCGACGTAGTAGTACTCGTCGCGTTCCGTGCCCAGCTGCGTGTAGACGCTGTTCTCGACGCCGAAGAGCTGCCAGGGGCGGAAGGTGTACAGGGTGTCCGCGCCCATCTCGCCGGCCGTGGCCCCGTAGTAACGGGCTTTCCGCTTCACGGTGTGGAACTTGTCCAGGGTGTAGGTCTGGTTCGCGGTGATGGCGCCGCTCTGCGCGGCGAGCAGGTTGTAGACGTACGGGCTGACCGGCGTACCGCTCAGCTTCAGGGTGACCTTCTTGCCGGTCTTCAGCAGGCCGGCGAGCTCGGCGCCCTCCTCGCCGGTGGCGATCATCAGCGGGACGCTGGTCGCGCGGTCCACGGCCTCGATCCAGAATCCGGGTGTCTTGCGGTACGCGATGAGGTAACCCGCCCCGGCCCTGGTCGCGTTGTCCAGAGCGGTCTGGGCCCGCTCCGTGGCGCCCAGCCCGACCACCGCCACCTTGCCCTTGACGTCGAGCCCCGCGAAGTCGGCCTCGGTACCGCCGCCCGCGTCCACCGCCTGCACGGTGTGCTTCCCGCTGATCTTCAACGGGAAGTCGTTGTACGTCTGCGAATAGTAGAGCGAGGACAGCGCGGTCTTCTCCGGGCTGGTGACGCTCGCCGTCAGTTCCTTCGCGTACAGGCGGAACTTGGCGTAGAAGTCCAGGGTGCCCACGGTGACCTGCTGGGTCGGCGCCACATAGACGTGCGTGGTCCAGAAGCCCTGGCTGTAGGTCAGCCCCCAGGCGCCGCCCGGCCCCGCGCGGTGCCAGTTGGTGCTGAAGCCCCGGAACTCGGAGTCCTGCTTGGTCTTCGGTTTGATCTCCACCGCCTTGCGGGCGTCGAGGACGACCGCGGTGTCCTTGTCGACCTTGATCTCGGGGTTGCCGACGACCGACGTGCCGACGGCCAGGCCGCCCGCGTCCCGGTCCGGGATCCAGGTCGCGATGGAGTAGGTACCGGCCGGTACCTGCCAGGTCCAGCCGGTGCCGATGAAGCCGTACTCGTCGGGGTAGGCGCCGTTCAGCTCCTGGAGCGTGTAGATCGACGCCCCGGTGGACGGGTTGCCCTCGCGGTCCACGAGGGAGACCTTGAGGTTGTACGTCTTCGGCGCCTTCTCGAAGCCGACGCCCGTGGTGACCTGGATGCCGTCGGCGGTCGCCGTGACATGGCCCGAGTACCGGCCCTGGGCTTCCTGCCCGGGGTCGACGCCGACCGGAACCGAGGCGGTGCCGTGGGCGGGCACGGTCAGGGTGTCCGCGCCCAGCGTGAGGTCGGCGAGCGACGACGAGAGCTTCAACTCCACCGCACTGCCGGTGGTGTTGGTGTACGTGATGTCCTTGCTGACGACCCCGGTGTCACCGTCCTCGAACCTGCCGAAGCTCAGCGTCGGGGTCGCGAAGACGTCCTGCTCGACGGCGCGTACCGCGTCGACCCGGCCGTCGCCCTGCTCGAACACGGAGTTGTCGGCGTTCGTCTTCGCGGTACTGGCGAGGGCCTCCTTGATCTGCTCGCCCGTCCAGTCCGGATGCGCCTCGGCGACCAGCGCCGCCGTGCCCGCCACATGCGGGGTCGCCATCGAAGTGCCGCTCGCCGTGGTGTAGTAGTCGTCGACCGGCGTGCCCATGGTGGTACCGGCGGCGCGGGCCGCCGTGATGTTCACGCCCGGCGCGGTGATCTCCGGCTTCACCGCGAAGTCGCCGAGGCGCGGACCCCGGCTGGAGAACGAGGCCAGCTTGTCGGACTTGTCCACCGCGCCCACCGTCAGCGCCGAGTCGGCGATACCCGGGGTGCCCACGGTCTGCTCGCCCGGGCCCGCGTTGCCGGCCGCGATCACGAAGAGGGTGCCGGTGTCCGCGGACAGGTCGTCGACCGTCTGACTGAGCACGTCGGAGGGGCCGGACGCGGTACCGCCCAGGGACATGGAGACGATCTTCGCGCCCGAGTGCGCCGCCCACTCCATGCCCGCGATGATCCAGGACGACTGTCCGCTGCCCGTGTTGTCCAGCACCTTGCCGACCAGTAACTGGGCGCCCGGCGCGACCCCCTTGTACCGGCCGCCCGAGGCCGCGCCCGAGCCGACGATCGTGGACGCCACATGGGTGCCGTGGCCGAAGCCGTCCTGCACGGTCTCGTCCGGTACAAAGCTCTCCGAGCCGGCGATCTTCCCGGCCAGGTCCGGGTGCCCGAGGTCCACGCCCGTGTCCAGGACCGCGACCTTGACGCCCGTGCCGTTGTAGCCCGCCTTCCACACCTCGGGCGCGCCGATCTGCGGCACGCTCACGTCGAGGGACGCCTTCACCTTGGCGTCCAGCCAGATCTTGTCGATGCCGTCACCGAGCTGCTTCGCGGCCTTCGCGGTCGGCGCGGTGCCCAGCGGCGGGGCGATGTCCGACCAGAACGCGGTCGACTTCTTCGCGCTGAGCGCCGCGCCGTCGATCCCGGGCAGCGCCAGCGTCCGGCGCGTGCCCTCGGGGGTCTCGGCGCCCTTGGTGTACGTGGCGATGACCGGGGTGCTGCCGGTCTTCGCGTCCGTGTACCCCTGTTCGACCAGCTGGGAGACGTTGAACAGAGCCGGGTCGAGACGGCCGGCCTTGATCAGCGGGATGGCGTCCGCCGGCAGGACGCTGATCTCGCCGTTCTTCTCGCTCGACAGGAAGGTGGCGGCCTCACGGCCCTTGCCGCGCCGGACGTCGACGGCGTTCTTGCCGTCCGGTCCGACGGTGAGGGTCACGGTGTCGCCGGTGATGAGGGTGACAGTCTGCGGTGCGGCGGTGGTGTGCGGACCCGTGAGGGGTGTGACGGGTGTGGTGACCGGGGACCCGGGAGCGGATGTCGCGGGCGTGACAGCCCCCGCGAGCAGTCCGGCCGCTCCTGCCACGGCCCACAGGGCGTGGAGTCTTCGCATGGGTGGACGTCCTCCCCTGAACGTGGAAACGCTTCCGCCCGGTAAGCGGAAGCCAGAGATCAGAGTGGGCGCCGGGTCGGCGGCGGCTCAAGGGAACACGGTGGCCGGAGTGTGCCAATGCCCGCTTCGGCCAAGAGAGTTGGCGCAAATTCCCGCTTGGCGGACCCGGCCGCGGCCGGTCGGCACCGGTCCTCGCGTCCGCATTCCGGCCCGCGCGCCCGTCCTGTCCCACGGCTTCGGCTCAGCGGGAACACAGCATCCCCTCAGGAGACCGGCACAGACTTGCTACATGTCCGCCACCGCAGGGGCCCGAACCGGCCGAGTCCGCGTCCTGATCGTCGACGACGAGCCCGGTCTCACCGACCTGCTCTGCGCCCCGCACGCGGTGGTGCTCGACGGGATGCTGCCCGACCTCGACGGACTCCAGGTGCTGCGCAGACTCCGCTACGAGATGCCGAGGCTGCCCGTCCTGATGCTCACGGCCCGCGCCGCCGTCGAACACCGTATCGACGGCCTGGAGGCCGGGGCCGACGACTATGTCACCAAGCCCTTCTTCCCGGAGGAGGTCGTGCTGCGGCCGCGCGGTCTGCTGCGCCGGGCCGGCAGCGAACAGCCCCCCGCCGGCGACTCCGTACGCGTCCTCGGTGACCTGGGGCTGAGCGGGGAGTCCCGCGAGGCGCGGCGGCCCGGCACCCCGATCAGGCTCACCGCCACGGAGTTCGACCTGCTGAGCCTGCTCCTGGACCATCCGCGCCAGGTGCTCAGCGAGGCCCAGCTCCTCGACCACGTCTGGAGCACCTCCTTCGACGGCGGCGGCAACCTGGTCGAGGTCTGCATCTCCGGCCCGCGGCGCAAGATCGACCGGGGCCGGGCGCCGATGATCCACACCGTGCGCGGCATGGGCCGTGTCGTACGGCCCGTGGAGGACGGCAGATGACCGCCCGGCTGCGGGGCGGGTCGCTGCGCACCCGCCTGCTCGTCCTCGTCACCGCCGTGCTGGTCTGCGTGTGCGCCGCCACGGCCCTGACCACCGTCCTCGTCCAGCGCGCCTACCTGATGGGCGACCTGGACGACCGGGTCGGGAACGCGGTCGAACGCAACGCGGCCGGCGCCGCCCTGCACCCGGAGCTGACCCGCGACCTGACCTTCCTGCGCGAGCGCGGCCGGCCGGCAGGCATGCTCGCCGCCCGCACCGACGCCAGGGGGGACATCCTGAGCGCGGCCGTGGTCAGCCAGGACGCGTCCCCGCAGCCGCTCACCAGCGCCCAGCGGGCCGCCCTCCAGGGCATCACCCCCGACGGCGCGCCCCGCACCCGCACGGTCCCCGGCCTCGGCACCTACCGGGTCGCCGCGCTGGACGCCGACGGCATCCGGGTCCTGACCGGCCTGCCCATGGACGACGTACGGGACATGATCGACGGCCTGGTGGAGGTCGAGACCGCGGTCGCCGCCCTCGGCCTCACCGCCGCGGGCACCGTGTGCGCGGTGGTGGTACGACGGCAGCTGCGCCCCCTCCGCAGGGTCGCCGCCACCGCCGCCGAGGTCACCCACGCGCCCCTCGGCCGGGGCCAGGTCACCGGCCTGACCCGGGTGCCCGAACGGGACACCGACCCGGGCAGCGAGGCCGGCCAGATCGGCGCCGCCCTCAACCGCATGATCGACCACGTCGAGGCGTCCCAGGCCGAAGCCAGACGGAGCGAGGAGCGGATGCGCCGGTTCCTGGCCGACGCGAGCCACGAACTGCGCACCCCGCTCGCCTCGATCGTCGGGTACGCGGAGCTGATGAACCGCGGCGCGGACCGCGTCGAGTCCGGTCTGGCCTGGCGCCGGGTCAACGCCGAGTCCGCGCGCATGCGCGGCCTGGTGGAGGACCTCCTGCTGCTGGCCCGCCTCGACGAGGGCCGCCCGCTGCGGTCCGCCGAGGTGGACCTGGCCGCGCTGGTCGCGGAGGCGGTGTGGGACGCGCGGGCGGCCGGCGCCGACCACGTCTGGCAGCTCGAACTCGCCCCGGACGGCTCGGCCCTGGTGCTGGGCGACGCGGCCCGGTTGCAGCGGGTGGTGGCGAACCTGCTGGCCAACGCACGGATCCACACCCCCGCGGGCACGACCGTGACCGCGACGGTCGAGACCACCCCCACCACCTCGGTGGTCCGGGTCCGCGACGACGGCCCCGGCATCCCGCCGGACCTGCTCCCGACCGTCTTCGAACGCTTCACCCGGGCCGACGCCTCCCGCACCCGCGCGGGTGCCCTGGAGGGCGGTTCGGGTCTGGGCCTGGCGATCGTCGCCGCGATCACGACGGCCCACGGCGGCCGCATCGACGTGCGGAGCACACCCGGCCACACGGAGTTCACCGTCGAACTCCCCGGCACCGAACCCCCGCCCGCCGACTCACCGCTGCGGGCCCGGACCGCGCCGGTCTAGGCCCTGTCGTCACATTCCCGTCGTCGCCCGGAGGGCGGCCCTGCGGCGTCAGGTGCGTGCTCTGGGGGTCCCCCCGGCCGGAGGCTGGGGGAGCGTGCATGGCGTCGCGGGGCAGGCGGGAATGTGACGACAGGGCCCAGGAACGAGGAGGGCGGTGTCAGTCGTAGGGATTGATCGACAGGCCGGACGAGCTGCAGTTGTCGAAGGTCGTGTCGCGGCAGACCGTCACCCCGAGGCTGTGGATGCCGCCCACCAGGCTGCCGGACAAGCTGCTCCAGGTGCTGGTGGTGCCGCAGCCGCTGGAGTTCCAGTGGTTCGGGAACTGGAAGCCCGGCGCGGTGACGTAGAAGTACACCGGGTGGGCGTCACAGGAGGTGTCGCTGAGCTTCACGTTGCGCAGGGTGAACGACTCGGAACCGGTCCAGTCGACGGTCAGCGAGACGGACGCGCC
The DNA here is from genome assembly GCF_055562175.1 of Streptomyces sp. NPDC020958. Taxonomy (NCBI): domain Bacteria; kingdom Bacillati; phylum Actinomycetota; class Actinomycetes; order Kitasatosporales; family Streptomycetaceae; genus Streptomyces; species Streptomyces sp. NPDC020958. The sequence continues at coordinate 293,409 of NZ_JBVHFU010000003.1, forward strand.
CGTGGTGCTGGCGCTGAGCGGCTGGTTGTCGGCGGCTTCGGCCGTGCCGGGGGTGAACCCCAGGGCGACGGCCGCGAGGCCGGCGGCGACGGCGGTGATCCCGCGCTTGTTCATGATTCCTCCCGTGTGGTCGGGCGAGGTGCCTTCCCTCGCCACGGCGTGCCGCGCCCGGTGGCCCGGTGGCCCGGCGGCAAAAGGGTGTCGGTGCCGCCCGTGCCCCCGCCAGGCGCTTTCGGTCACCTGGGAGGGCGGGACGACGGCAGCCGTCTGACCTGCGGCAGCGCGGTGCCGCCGGGATGCCGCTGGGACGCCCGGCTGTTTCCCCCGGTTCCCGAACGGCCCGCTCCGTCCACACCGTTTACACCCGCCCCCGTTCGCGCTAGCTTCACAGGACGTGGGGTGGGAGCGCTCCCACCGCGGCGGACCGGAACCCGCCGACGGGCCGGACCGCTCCCGCCCCACGTCCCTCGCGACCCGCTCCGGGCGGAACCCGGTGCCCGGGACGCGCCCAAGCACCAGGTCCGCCCGGCGCGGGCGGGCGCGCCCTCAGGCCAGCAACTCCACCTCCGCCAGGGTCGCTTCGCCGTCCAGGACGAGCCGGTAGTGCGCATAGGTCCCGGGCTTGGGGACGGTGAACGCCCTCGTCTGCAGGTCCCAGTCGAAGGACTCACCCGAACGTCGGTCCAGGGTGCGCCAGGTGGTCCCGTCCGCCGACCCCTGGAGGGTCCAGCCCGTCGGGGCCCTCGTGTGGTCCGACGGGGAGGTGAGCGTGTACTGCGCGCCCTTGACCGGCCCGGGCACCGGCAGGTCCACCGACGTCACCGTCTCCTGGGTCGCCGACGTGTTGTCGAACAGGGCGCCCTGGGGTGCGAGGACATCCGAGCGCGGTGCCGGGACCCGGTCGTCCCGGGTGATCGAGACCGGCCCGGCGTTGCGGCCCGTGCCCCAGGCCGACGGCTTCGGGCCCATCGCGAAGTCGACGACCCCGCCCCTGGCGACGAGCGAGTGCGGGAGCGAGGTCGACGTCCAGGGGCGGCCGTCGACGCGGACGCCCTGTACGTAGACGTTCGTGGCGCTGTTGCGCGGCGCGCGGATCACCAGGTCACGGCCGTTCTCCAGGTGCACCGTCGCCTTCCTGAACAGCGGGGAGCCGATGGTGTAGTCGCCGCTGCCCATGACCAGCGGGTAGAAGCCGAGGGCGGAGAAGAGGTACCAGGCCGACTGCTCGCCGTTGTCCTCGTCGCCGTGGTAGCCCTGGCCGATCTCGCTGCCCAGGTAGAGCCGGGAGAGCGCCTCCCGGACGTGGGCCTGCGCCTTCCAGGGCTCACCGGCCGCGTCGTACATGTAGATGACGTGGTGGGCGACCTGGTTGGAGTGGCCGTACATGCCCATCCGGACGTCCCGGGCCTCGGTCATCTCGTGGATGACCCCGCCGTAGGAGCCCACGAAGTCGGGAGAGGCCGTCTCCGGCGTCGCGAAGAACTCGTCGAGCTTGTCGGCCAGACCGGCCCGGCCGCCGTACAGGTTGGCGAGGCCCCGGCTGTCCTGCGGGGCGGTGAAGGCGTAGCCCCAGCCGTTGGTCTCGGTGTAGTCGTAGCCCCACACGCGCGGGTCGTACGACGACGCGTCCACCCGCCACCTGCCCTGGGCGTCCCTGCCCTGGAAGAAACCGGCCTTGGGGTCGAAGAGGTTCACGTAGTCCCGGGCGCGGTTGAGGAAGTAGTCCGACTCCTCCCGGTACCGCTTCTCGCCGGTCTTCTCGAACAGGGCCTTGCCCATCTCGGCGATGCCGTAGTCGTTGACGTATCCCTCCATCGCCCAGGACAGGCCCTCGCGGGTGTCGTCGCTGGTGTAGCCGAGGAAGGGGGAGGTCGACATGCCCTTGCGGCCGACGCCGGGGGAGGGCGGCACGACCGTCGCGTTCTTCAGCGCCGCCTCGTACGCCGCCTTCGCGTCGAAGCGCACGCCCTTGACGTAGGCGTCCGCGAACGCCACGTCCGAGGAGGTGCCGGTCATCAGGTCGGCGTACCCGGGCGAGGACCAGCGGGAGGTCCAGCCGCCGTCCTTGTACTGCTGGACGAAACCGTCGACCATCTCGCCCGCCTGAGCGGGTGTCAGCAGCGAGTACGCCGGCCACGTCGTCCGGTACGTGTCCCAGAACCCGTTGTTGACGTACACCTTGCCGTCCACGATCTTCGCGCCGGTGTGCGTGGGGGTGTCCTGGCTCGTCATCGGGGAGAACGGCGATGCGTACTGGTACGTCGAACCGACCTTCTCGAAGCCGGAGTTGGGGTACAGGTACAGCCGGTACATGCTGGAGTAGAGGGTGGTCAGCTGGTCGGCCGTGGCGCCCTCCACCTCGACCTTGCCGAGCAGCCGGTCCCAGACCCGCTGGGCGCGGGCCTTCACCGTGTCGAAGGAGGTGCCGTCCGGGATCTCCTGGCGCAGGTTGTCCTTCGCCTGGTCGACGCTGATGAGCGAGGTGGCCAGGCGGAGCGTCACGGTGCGGTCGGCGCCCGCGGCGAAGCGCAGGTAGCCCTGCACGCCGTGGGAGTCGCCGCCCGTCACCGGCCTGTCGAAGACGCCGTACACGAACAGCCGCGTCGCGCCCGTCGAAAGACCGGACTTGACGTCCGAGTAGCCGGTGACGGTCCCGTGCTCCTTGTCGAGGGTCAGGCCCGCCTGCTCGGTCACGTTGTCGAAGACCACGCTCGCGTCGTCGCCCGGGTAGGTGAAGCGCAGGGCGGCCGCGTGGTCGGTCGGCGTCATCTCGGCCTTCAGGCCGTTCTCGAACCGCACCCCGTAGTAGTACGGCCGGGCGGTCTCGTCGTCGTGCCGGAAGGCCAGTGCGCGCGCCTGGCGGCCGGTGTCCGGGGCGCCGGCCGCGGCCGAGGGCATCACCTGGAAGGTCTGCCGGTCGCCCATCCAGGGGCTCGGCTCGTGGCTGGCGCTGAACGCCTGGATCGTCGGCAGGTTGGCGTCGTTGTTCGCCCGGGAGTATTCGTACAGCCAGCTCAGCGAGGAGGCGTTGGTGACCGGCGTCCAGAAGTTGAAACCGTGCGGCAGCGCCGTCGCCGGGAAGTCGTTGCCGCGCGAGAAGCTGCCGCTGGAGTTGGTGCCGCGGGTGGTCAGCGCGTAGTCGGACAGGTGCGCCCGGGGCTTCTCGGGGGCCACCGGCTCCAGGGACACGTCGTCGATCCAGCCGCGGAACTTCGCCGGTCCCGCGGGGGAGTCGTACCCCACCAGGATCCGGTCGACCGTCCGGCCCGCCGCCACCGAACCGATCGCCGACGAGACGGCGTTCCACTGGTTGACGTAGAGCGCCTTCGACGCGCCCTGCCCGCGCGGGGTCAGCGCGAACCCGTGCTCGTCGGTCGCCCCGAGGCCGCTCAGGTAGGTGCCGTCGGTGAAGGCCAGGTCCACGGAGACGTTGGTCGCGTCGTAGTCGCGGTCGCCGTCGGCCATCGACGGGAAGATCCGGTACGACAGCCGGGTGTCGCGGCCCACCTTCACGTTCACGTCGAAGACCTTGTTGTACGAGTACGCGCGCCCGGTTCCGGTGTGCCGGCCGGCGTAGCGCAGGGCGTGGGTCCCGGTGAAGCCGGCCCGTGCCTTCGCGGTGGGGGAGCCGCTCGGGCCGTGGTCGACCAGCGAGAGCATGTCCTCGGGCACCGGGCCGCCGTTGCCGCCCGTGGAGAACTGGACGTCGGCGATCTGGAGGATGTCGGGCGCGCCGTTGTTCTTCGTGACGTCGAGCCGGAAGTGCTGGTACTCGGCGGGTGCGGCGAGGTCGTACGACCTGGTCTGGAACCGCTCGGAGAAGGATTCGTCGGTCCGGGTGTCGAGGGCCTTCCAGTCCTTGCCGTCGGTCGAGCCCTCGAGGGTCCAGTCCTTGGGGTCGCGTTCGTCGTAGTCGTTGGCCGAGGTGAGGGCGTACGTCACGAGCTTGACGGGCTTGGCGAAGTCGAACTCCACCCAGCCGGTGGGCTCGAAGGTGAGCCACTTGGTGCCCGGCTCGCCGTCGACCAGGTTCTCCTTCACCTCGCCCGCGCCGGTGTTCTCGCCGCTCGCCCGCAGGTCGGTCACGTGGTCGGTGACGTTGCCGGGGATGCCGGTGCTGTAGCCGCCGTCGACACCCGAGGCGCGCGGGGCGCCGGCCGGGTCGGTGTCCACGGTGTCCGTCCAGTCGGGTGCCGGATCGCCGGGCTCGAACGAGGACGCGAACCGGGTGGCGGCGGCCGGTGCCTTGGCGGGCAGGGCGACCGCGGCCCCCTGGGACCCCAGTGCCATGACGACGGCGGCCGTGATCACGACCGCCGTACCGGATCTGTGTCCTGTTCTTCGCTGCGTTGTCCGCTGCATCAAAACGGATACCCTCCCTGCCCCGTGAGACAACGTTGTCAGCTGGTGGCGCAGGAACCAGTAGGTGGTCAAGTGGTCCGTGATGTCAAGGGTGTTGGCTGCGGCATTCAGGGGGCTATGTCGGTTCTTTTTCCGGCAAGGCGTACCCGGATCGCTCATATTTCCGACAGGTCTCAACTAGGAAAAGACCCGCGGCCAACCCTGCACTCGATCTTGCCCCGCTGACGGAAAGTGGACTATACCTGTCGGCGTTTCCCGCACGACTTCCTGCACGACCCAGCACGACCCGACCGCGGTGCCGGGGAGGATCCGGTTCACCGCCTGAGTCCTGGAGAAGGCGAGGACTTGAGCATGGGATCCACTTCTGCAGCACACCACGGTTTTGGTGCCGCACCGAGGAACGGCGCCGAAGGGGTCGGCCGCCGCGATCTGATCAGGCGGTCCGCCGCACTCGGCCTGCTGTCCGTCCCCACCGTCGGATTCCTCTCCGCCTGCGCGAGCAGCGGCGGTGGCGGCCAGTCCAAGGACAAGACGGGCAAGAAGACGGCGAAGAACCCGCTGGGCGTCAACGAGAGCGCGCAGCTGGAATTCGTCCTCTTCGACGGCGGTTTCGGCAAGGAGTACGCCCAGGACGCGGTGAAGATCTACCAGAAGGACTTCCCGAAGGCCCACGTCAAGTTCTCCGCCACCCAGAAGATCCAGTCCACCCTCCAGCCCCGCTTCAACCAGGGCACCCCGCCGGACCTCATCGACAACTCCGGCGCCGAGCAGATGGACATGGGCGTGCTGGTCGGCAAGAACCAGCTGGCCGACCTCACCCCGCTGCTCGACGCGCCGTCGTACGACGACCCGAACAAGAAGGTCCGCGACACGCTGCGCCCCGGCATCGTCGAGATGGGCCAGTTCGACGGCGACCCGGTCTGGATCATGTACTACGCCTACACGGTCTACGGCGTCTGGTACTCCCGGAAGGCCCTGGACTCCCTCGACGCGGAGTACCCGCAGACCTGGGACCAGATGCTCGCCGTCTGCGAGAAGGCCAAGAAGAAGGGCATGGCCGGCTGGACCTACGCGGGCAAGTACCCGTACTACATCCCCTTCTCGCTGTACCCGATGATCGGCAAGGTCGGCGGCGTGGACGTCCTGAACGCGATCGACAACCTGGAGCCGAACGCCTGGAAACACCCCGCCGTCAAGGCGTGTTTCGAGGCCTACTACGAGCTCTACAAGAAGGGCTACATCCTCAAGGGCACCCCGGGACTCGACCACATCCAGTCGCAGACCGCCTGGGCGCAGGGCAAGGCACTGTTCATCCCGAACGGCTCCTGGGTGGAGAACGAGTCGGCGAACGTCATCCCCTCCGACTTCGACCTCGCCGTCTCCGCGCCCACCGGCATCGACAAGAACGACAAGATGCCGTTCGGCACCATCTGGGCCTCCGGCGGCGAGCCGTTCATCGTCCCGGCCAAGGCGAAGAACGCCGAGGGCGGCATGGAGCAGCTGCGCATCATGCTCAGCGAGGCCTCGTCCAAGAACTTCACGAGCAAGGTGAAGTCGCTGACCGCCTACAACGGCGGCACCGACGGCATCAGCCTCACCCCGGGTCTCACCTCCGGTGTCGCCGCGCTGAAGCTGGCCGGGTCGAACGTGGTGAACCCGCGGCTCCAGGACTGGTACGTGCAGCTCCAGAAGGAGAAGATCGGGGTCGCCGGCCTCGGCGAGATGATGGCCGGCCGGCTCACCCCGGCCGAGGCCGTCAAGAAGATCCAGGGCTTTGCCGACGAGGCCGCCAAGGACACCTCGATCAAGCACTACAAGCACCAGTAACCGCTGATCCCGACGGCACCGGAGTGGCGATGCAGCACGGCAAGTACCGGTTCATCGTGGGGTTTCTGGCGTTGCCCCTCGGACTGTACGCGCTCTTCGTGGTGTGGCCTTTCGTCCAGTCCATCTACTACTCGTTCACGGACTGGACCGGGCTCAGCCCCGAGCTCAAGATGGTCGGCCTGGACAATTACCAAAGGATGCTCCACGACGACATCTTCTGGAAGTCCTTGCAGCACAGCTTGATGTTCGCGGTCGTGCTGCCGCTGGTGACGATCGGCCTCGCGCTGTTCTTCGCCTTCATGATCAATGTCGGCGGCCGGAAAAGGCGCGGCGGCCCCGTCGTCTCCGGGGTCCGCGGCTCCTCCTTCTACAAGATCGTCTATTTCTTCCCGCAGGTGCTCTCCATCGCGATCGTCTCGCTGCTGTTCGCCTTCGCGTACAACCCGGACAGCGGCGCGATCAATTCACTCCTGCGCGGAATCGGTCTGGACGGTGTCCAGCCGCTGTGGCTCGGCGACCCGAGCCTCGCCCTGTGGTGCGTGATGGCCGTCCTGGTCTGGTCGACGGTCGGGTTCTTCGTGGTCCTCTTCTCGGCGGGCATGGCATCCATCCCCACCGATCTCTACGAGGCCGCCCTGCTCGACGGCGCCGGCCGCGCCACCACGTTCTTCCGCCTCACCCTGCCGCTGCTGTGGGACACCGTGCAGTCCGGCTGGGTGTACATGGGCATCCTCGCGCTCGGCGCCGAGTCGTTCGCGGTCGTGCAGATCATGACGACCGGACCGGGCGGGCCCGACTACTCGACGACCGTGTTGGTCCTGTACGTGTACCAGAAGGCGTTCCGGGACGGTCAGGCCGCCTACGCCACCACCATCGGCGTCGCCCTGCTGGTCGTCACGCTCGCCTTCGCGGCGATCGTGATGCGGCTGGGCCGTCGCGAGCGGCTGGAGTACTGAAGCGATGACGACGACCGAGACCGATGTCACCGTCACGAAGGCCGACACCCCCGAACCGGCGCCGCCCCGGGCGAAGCGCGAGGGCGGGGTCCTCAACGTCTTCTCGCACGGCATCCTGGTCATCTGGGCGGTCATGGTGGTCACGCCGCTGCTGTGGGCGGTGATGACGTCGTTCAAGGACGACAGGTCGATCTTCAGCTCGCCGTGGGCGCTGCCCGACCGGCTGCACTTCGACAACTGGTCGCGGGCGTGGACCCAGGCCAACATGAGCGACTACTTCCTGAACACCGTCCTGGTGGTGGGCGGCTCGCTCATCGGCACGCTGGTCCTCGGCTCGATGGCCGCCTATGTCCTCGCCCGCTTCGACTTCCCGGGCAACCGCTTCATCTACTACCTGTTCATCGGCGGCATGAGCTTCCCGATCATGCTGGCGCTGGTCCCGCTGTTCTACGTCGTGAACAACCTGGGCCTGCTGAACACGATCCACGGGCTGATCCTGGTCTACATCGCGTACTCGCTGCCGTTCACGGTGTTCTTCCTCACGGCCTTCTTCCGCACCCTGCCCACCTCGGTGGCCGAGGCCGCCTTCGTCGACGGCGCCTCGCACACCCGCACGTTCTTCCAGATCATGCTGCCGATGGCGAAGCCCGGCCTGATCAGTGTCGGGATCTTCAACTTCCTCGGTCAGTGGAACCAGTACATGCTCCCGACGGTCCTCAACACGGACCCGGACAAACACGTCCTCACCCAGGGCCTGGTCCAGCTGGCGGTCAGCCAGGGCTACAAGGGCGACTGGTCCGGCCTCTTCGCGGGCCTGGTGATGGCGATGCTCCCGGTGCTCGCGGCCTACATCGTCTTCCAGCGCCAGGTGGTGGCGGGACTGACGGCGGGCGCCCTGAAATAGGCCGAAGGTTCGCGACCCGAAAGGGGCGCCGGGAACTGCGCGACCAGCCACGACGTACCCGCGGGCACCCACCGGACCTGCCCCGCCACCCCCTCTCCCACCTGCTCACGAGTGGCCTAGACATGTCCATCGCATGTCCCTCGGGCGACCCCCGAACCGCCAACGATTTCTCTCAAGGACTTGACGGCGGTAACCCGTTCAGAAGAGCTTGGAGTTCATAACTTGTAAGTGGCCCGGTTCCGCAGATGTGACCTGGGCCACCTTGGCGGCATCGTGGCCGCCTCCGATGGCAGGAGTGGATGGGTCGATGGAGACTCCGGGGTCGCAGTCGTCGCTGCACCGAGCCAACCTGGAACGAGTCGTACGGGCCGTACGACTGGCCGGATCGCTCACGCAGGCGGAGATCGCGCGCACGACCGGCCTGTCGGCGGCGACGGTCTCCAACATCGTGCGCGAGCTCAAGGACGGCGGAACGGTCGAGGTCACGCCCACGTCGGCGGGCGGCCGCCGGGCCCGCAGCGTGAGTCTCAGCGGTGACGCGGGCATCGTCATAGGGATCGACTTCGGCCACACCCACCTGCGCGTCGCGATCGGCAACCTCGCCCACCAGGTGCTGGCCGAGGAGTCCGAGCCGCTCGACGTGGACGCGTCGTCCAGCCAGGGCTTCGACCGCGCCGAAGAGCTGGTCAACCGCCTGGTCTCGGCGACCGGCGTGGACCGCTCGAAGATCGCCGGAGTGGGGGTCGGCGTGCCCGGCCCGATCGACGTCGAGTCGGGCACCCTCGGCTCCAGCGCCATCCTGCCCGGCTGGATCGGCGCGAGACCCGCCGAAGAGCTCAGACTGCGGCTCGGCGTCCCCGTGCACGTGGACAACGACGCCAACCTCGGCGCCCTCGGTGAACTGGTCTGGGGCAGCGGCAAGGGCGTACGTGATCTTGCTTACATCAAGGTCGCCAGCGGTGTCGGCGCCGGTCTGGTGATCAACGGGAAGATCTACCGGGGGCCCGGCGGTACCGCCGGAGAAATCGGACATATTACACTCGACGAGGCCGGTCCGGTCTGCCGCTGCGGCAACCGCGGCTGCCTGGAGACCTTCGCGGCGGCCCGCTACGTCCTGCCGCTGCTCCAGCCCAGCCACGGCACCGACCTGACCATGGAAGGCGTCGTGCGGCTGGCCAGGGACGGCGATCCGGGCTGCCGCCGGGTGATCGGCGATGTGGGCCGCCACATCGGCAGCGGCGTGGCGAACCTCTGCAACCTGCTGAACCCGAGCCGGGTGGTCCTCGGCGGCGACCTCGCCGAGGCCGGAGAGCTGGTTCTCGGGCCCATCAGGGAGTCCGTGGGCCGCTATGCGATCCCCAGCGCGGCACGACAGCTCTCGGTGCTCCCGGGGGCCCTCGGCGGCCGCGCCGAGGTGCTCGGGGCGCTCGCTCTCGCGCTCAGCGAGATGGGCGATTCGACCCTTTTGGACGGGGCGTCACCCGCTGTTGCACCTGCCTTCACTTAGAGAACGAATGGCGCCGTTGCCATCTCGTTAAGTATTTACTTCTTGACGTCGAACTTGCGGCCGAGTTGACTTCGAGCCACCTCGGCCGCAGCGTTGCGGCCCTGTCAGGGAGGCACCCCTCAAATGAACGCAACGATGCGTAGAGTCGTCATCGGCACCGCCGCGGTTTCCATGGCGCTGTCGCTCGCCGCCTGTGGCAAGGCCGGCGATGACAAGAAGAGCGACTCGTCGAGCAGCAGCTCCTCCGGTGGGAGCAAGACCATCGGCCTGCTGCTCCCCGACAGCGTGACCGCGCGCTACGAGAAGTTCGACAAGCCGTACTTCGAGGCGCAGGTCAGCTCCCTGTGTGCCGACTGCAAGGTCGAGTACGCGAACGCTGCGGGTGACGCGGCCAAGCAGGCCCAGCAGGTCAGCAGCATGGTCACCAAGGGCGTGAAGGTCATCGTGATCTCCGCCCAGGACTCCGCGGCCATCAAGTCCTCCATCGACGCCGCCGTGGCCAAGGGCATCAAGGTCGTCGCGTACGACCGCCTCGCGCAGGGCAACGTCTCCGCCTACGTCTCCTTCGACAACGTCAAGGTCGGCCAGCTCCAGGGTCAGGCCCTGCTGGACGCCCTCGGCTCCAAGGCGACCACCAAGTCGAAGATCGTCATGATCAACGGTGACGACGCCGACCCGAACGCCGGCCAGTTCAAGAAGGGCGCGCACGAGGCCCTGGACGGCAAGGTCGACATCGCCTACGAGCAGTCCGGCCTGTGGAAGGACACCGTCGCCGCGCAGAAGGTGAAGGCGGCCATCACCCAGCTGGGCGCCAAGAACATCGCGGGCGTCTACTCCGCCAACGACGGCATGGCCGGTGGTATCGCCACCACCCTCAAGGGCGCCGGCATCAGCGGCATCCCGCTGACCGGTCAGGACGCGGAGCTCGCGGGTATCCAGCGCATCGTCGCCGGCACCCAGTCCTCCACCGTCTACAAGGCGTTCAAGCCGGAGGCCGACGCCGCCGCCACGATCGCGGTGGACCTGCTCCAGGGCAAGAGCATCTCCTCGCTCGCCACCACCACGCAGACCAGCGGCTCCGGCAACAAGGTGCCCTCCCAGCTGCTGACCCCGGTGTCGGTCACCAAGGCCAACATCAAGGACACGGTGATCAAGGACGGTCTGTACACCGTCTCCGACATCTGCACCGCCGAGTTCGCCAAGGCCTGCAAGGCCGCCGGCCTGCAGTAACCCGCCCCGGAGCCACCGGGCTCCGGCCGCCAGCGCCCGGGTGACCGCAGGACGACACCCGGGCCCCGGCCGCCCGACGAGCGATGCCCCCGCGCGAGCGGGGCGCCCCCGTCCGGCGGTCTCGCGAAACCCCTCCGACGCCCGCTCCGGCCTTCATACCCCGCTGCCGGAGCGGGCGTCGGACGGAGCCGTTGCCAAGTGCCGCGGATTCGCGCATGTTCATCTTGTAAACCACGTGCGTCCGCCCGAGGAAGCCCCGGGCTGCCGCACGTCCCTCCGCGCCTGATCAGCAAGCGCGGCATCCCCGCCGGTCAGGCGGCGAAGGAGATGGTTCACGTGTCCGCTACGCCCGTGCTGGCGTTGCGCGGAGTCTCCAAGAGGTTCGGTGCGGTCCAGGCACTCACCGACGTCGAACTGGAGGTCCACGCCGGAGAAGTGGTCGCCCTGGTGGGCGACAACGGCGCAGGAAAGTCGACCCTGGTCAAGACGATCGCGGGTGTGCACCCCATCGATGAGGGCGTCATCGAGTGGGAGGGCAACCCGGTCAGCATCAACAAGCCGCACGACGCCCAGGGGCTCGGCGTCGCGACGGTCTACCAGGACCTCGCGCTCTGCGACAACCTCGACGTCGTCGGCAACCTCTTCCTCGGCCGTGAGCTGCTGCACCGCGGCGTCATCGACGAGGTGACGATGGAGAAGCAGGCCCGCGAGCTGCTGTCCACGCTCTCCATCCGGATCCCGAGCGTGCGCATCCCGATCGCCAGCCTCTCCGGCGGTCAGCGCCAGGTCGTGGCCATCGCCCGCGCCCTGATCGGCGACCCCAAGGTCGTCATCCTCGACGAGCCCACCGCGGCCCTCGGTGTCGAGCAGACCGCGCAGGTCCTCGACCTCGTCGAGCGGCTGCGCGAGCGCAACCTCGGCGTCATCCTCATCAGCCACAACATGGCCGACGTCAAGGCGGTCGCGGACACCGTCGCCGTGCTGCGCCTGGGCAAGAACAACGGCTCCTTCCCCGTGAAGAGCACCAGCCACGAAGAGATCATCGCCGCGATCACGGGTGCCACGGACAACGCCGTGACCCGTCGTGCGGAGCGTCGCACCACGGAGGCGGCAAAGTGAGCGAGACATCCAACAAGACCGTGCAGGGCGACGAGTCGCCCAAGGTCGAGAAGAGCGCGGCCGCCGACGCCGCCGCGGCCACCGCCACGGTCGCCGCACCGGCCGAGGACCCCACGGCCGCGGGTGTCGCGGTCGTCGACCCGCGGCTGCTGGTCCGTGAAGAGGGCCTCAAGGGCTACGTCACCGAGTTCAAGCGCAAGGTGAAGGGCGGCGAGCTGGGCTCGCTGCCGGTGGTCATCGGCCTGATCATCATCTGGACGATCTTCCAGCTGAAGAACAGCCTGTTCCTCAGCGCGGACAACCTCTCCAACATCAGCTACTTCCTCTCGGCCACCGGCATGCTCGCCATCGGCCTGGTGTTCGTGCTGCTGCTCGGCGAGATCGACCTGTCCGTCGGCTCGGTCAGCGGCCTGGCCTCCACCGTGTTCGCCGTCTTCGTGGTCAACCACGGGATGAACCAGTGGCTCGCCCTGATCCTCACGATCATCACCGGTGTCGGCATCGGCGCGCTGCACGGCTGGTTCTTCGCCAGGATCGGCGTCCCCGCGTTCGTGGTCACCCTGGCCGGCTTCCTCGGCTGGAACGGTCTGATGCTGTGGCTGCTCGGCGACAGCGGCACGATCAACATCCCGGCCGACTCCGGCCCGGTGCACATCCTCGGCCAGTCGTCCTTCTTCATGGACCAGGCCATCATCGGCGCCTACCTGCTGGCCGGCCTCGGTGTCGTCCTGTCGGCCCTGGGCCAGTTCAACGAGCAGCGCCGGCGCCGGGCCGCCGGTGTGCCGTTCCGGCCCACCAGCGAGATCATCGTGCGCGTCGCCCTGCTCGCGATCGCGTCCTTCGTGGCCGCGGCCGTCCTGAACAGCGCGGCCGGTGTCTCCAACGCGCTGGTCATCTTCCTCGCCTCCCTGGTGATCGTCGACTTCGTGCTGCGTCGCACGACGTTCGGCCGCAAGGTCTTCGCGGTCGGCGGCGGCATCGAGGCGGCCCGCCGCGCGGGTATCAGCGTGCCGCTGGTCCGCATCACGGTCTTCGCGATCTCCGGTGGCTTCGCGGCGATCGGCGGCATGTTCTTCGCCGGTCAGACGGCGAGCGCGACGCTCAACGCCGGTGGCGGCAACACGCTGATGCTCGCCATCGCGGCGGCGGTCATCGGTGGTACGTCGCTGTTCGGCGGCCGGGGTTCGGTGTGGTCGGCCCTCCTGGGCATGCTGGTCATCCAGTCCATCCAGACCGGCCTCGACCTGCTCAACATGAACACGTCGATCCAGTACATGATCACCGGTGGGGTTCTGCTGGGCGCGGTCGTCATCGACTCCGTCTCCCGCAAGAGCCAGAAGGCGGCCGGACGCGGATAGCGCGTCGCGCGGTTCCTCCCCCAACCTTCGGCCGGGGGTACCCCCAGCGCCCCTGAGTGGGACAAGTGGCCCGGCACCGTTCAGGCGCCGGGCCACAGCCGTGTCTCAGGAACCCCTTCGATGGGTACTGCCGTTCGCGTGACGTATGACGTACAGCCCGCGCGTCGGCCGCCCGGGCGGAACATTAGACTCGACGAGCCCGGCAACAGCTCGATCAGCTCTACTGCAAGGAGGCACGGGTGCCGCTGCTGACCCGTATCAGGGGACCGCGCGATCTGGACCGGCTCAGCACCGAGGAGCTGGTCCAGCTGGCGGAGGAGATCCGGAGCTTCCTCGTGGACGCGGTCTCCAAGACCGGCGGACACCTCGGTCCGAACCTGGGCGTGGTCGAGCTCACCATCGCCCTGCACCGCGTCTTCGAGTCGCCGAAGGACAAGGTGCTCTGGGACACCGGCCACCAGTCCTACGTGCACAAGCTGCTCACCGGCCGCCAGGACTTCTCCAGGCTCAAGCAGAAGGGCGGCCTGTCCGGCTACCCCTCGCAGGCCGAGTCCGAGCACGACGTCATCGAGAACAGCCACGCCTCCACGGTGCTCGGCTGGGCCGACGGCATCGCCAAGGGCAACCAGCTGCTCGAACGCGACAGCCACGTGGTCGCCGTGATCGGTGACGGCGCCCTCACCGGCGGTATGGCCTGGGAGGCGCTGAACAACATCGCCGACGCCAAGGACCGCCCGCTGGTCATCGTCGTCAACGACAACGAGCGCTCGTACGCCCCGACCATCGGCGGCCTCGCCAACCACCTGGCCACCCTGCGCACCACCGACGGCTACGAGCGCTTCCTGGCCCGCGGCAAGGACCTCCTGGAGCGCACCCCGGTCGTCGGCAGGCCGCTCTACGACACCCTGCACGGCGCCAAGAAGGGGCTCAAGGACTTCATCGCCCCGCAGGGCATGTTCGAAGACCTCGGCCTGAAGTACGTCGGCCCCATCGACGGCCACGACATCGAGGCCCTGGAGTCGGCCCTGGCCCGTGCCAAGCGGTTCGGCGGCCCGGTGATCGTGCACTGCCTCACCGAGAAGGGGCGCGGCTACCAGCCCGCCCTCCAGGACGAGGCCGACCGCTTCCACGGCATCGGCCCCATCCACCCCGACACCGGCCTGCCGGTCAAGGCCTCCGGCGCCGACTGGACCTCCGTCTTCGGCGACGAGATGGTCGAACTCGGCAAGGAACGCGCCGACATCGTCGCGATCACGGCGGCCATGCTCCAGCCGGTCGGCCTGAAGAAGTTCGCGGACACCTTCCCGGAGCGGATCTACGACGTCGGCATCGCGGAACAGCACGGCGCCGTCTCCGCCGCCGGCCTCGCCACCGCGGGCCTGCACCCGGTCTTCGCCGTGTACGCCACCTTCCTCAACCGCGCCTTCGACCAGGTCCTGATGGACGTGGCCCTGCACCGCTGCGGGGTGACCTTCGTCCTGGACCGGGCCGGCGTCACCGGCACCGACGGCGCCTCCCACAACGGCATGTGGGACATGTCGATCCTCCAGGTCGTCCCCGGCCTCAGGCTCGCCGCCCCGCGCGACGCCGACCAGGTCCGCGCCCAGCTGCGCGAGGCCGTCGAGGTCGACGACGCCCCGACCGTCGTCCGCTTCTCCAAGGGCGCCGTCGGCCCCGCCGTACCCGCCGTGGGCAAGGTGGGCGGCATGGACGTGCTGCGCGAGCCGGGCACCGACACCCCGGACGTCCTCCTGGTCTCCGTGGGCGCCCTCGCGCCGATGTGCCTGGAGATCGCCGGCCTCCTCGACAAGCAGGGCATCTCCACCACGGTGGTGGACCCCCGCTGGGTGAAGCCGGTGGACGAGGCGATGGCCCCGCTGGCCGAGCGGCACCGGGTGGTCGTCACCGTGGAGGACAACGTCCGCGTCGGCGGCGTCGGCTCCAGCATCGCCCAGGCCCTGCGGGACGCGGGCGTGGACGTCCCGCTCCGCGACTTCGGCATCCCGCCCCGCTTCCTGGACCACGCCTCCCGCCCCGAGATCATGGCGGAGATCGGCCTGACGGCCCCCGACATCGCCCGCCAGGTCACGGGCCTGGTGGCGAAGCTGGACGGCCAGCCGACGGACGTCGGTTCGGTGGAGCCCGCAAGAGACTAGGGTGAAACGCCCCTGAAAGGGCGCGAGGAACTGCGCGACCGGCCCCCACCGGCCCGCACCCCCAGCGCTGTCCCGCACCACCCCGATGGGCCGGTCTCACCTCTCCGGTGGCGAGACCGGCCCATCTGCGTGAACCTTCCCTTGCCGGGCATACGCGTCTCCGGCCCTCTCGATCATGTCGAGGACGACAAACGTGGGAGGTAGGCACGTGAGCAGTACCCTCTTCAGGACCAAGAACGTCGAGCAGTCCATCAAGGACACCGAGGAACCGGAGCACGCGCTCAAGAAGTCGCTCTCGGCCCTGGACCTCACGGTCTTCGGCGTGGGTGTCATCATCGGCACCGGCATCTTCGTCCTGACCGGCACCGCCGCCAGGAACAACGCGGGGCCCGCGGTCGCCCTGTCCTTCGTGGTGGCCGGCGTCGTCTGCGGCCTGGCCGCGCTCTGCTACGCGGAGTTCGCCTCCACCGTCCCGGTGGCCGGCTCCGCGTACACCTTCTCCTACGCCTCGCTCGGCGAGTTCCCCGCCTGGATCATCGGCTGGGACCTGGTGCTTGAACTGGCGCTGGGCACCGCGGTGGTCGCCGTCGGCTGGTCGGGGTACATCCACTCGCTGCTGGACAACGCCGGCTGGCATCTGCCGGCGTACCTCAGCGGCAGGGACGGCGCCCACGGCTTCGGCTTCGACATCCTCGCCGCCGCCCTCGTCCTCGTCCTCACCGCGATCCTCGTCATCGGCATGAAGCTCTCCGCCCGGGTCACCTCCGTCGTCGTCGCCATCAAGGTCGCCGTCGTCCTGGTCGTCATCATCGCGGGCGCCTTCTTCATCCACAGCGGCAACTACAGCCCCTTCATCCCGCCGAAGCAGCCCGTGCCGGCCGGCGGCAACCTCAAGGCGCCGCTGATCCAGCTGATGATCGGCTGGGCGCCGTCCAACTTCGGTGTGATGGGCATCTTCACCGCCGCGTCCGTCGTCTTCTTCGCCTTCATCGGCTTCGACGTCGTGGCCACCGCCGCCGAGGAGACCCGCCACCCGCAGCGCGACGTGCCACGCGGCATCATCGGCTCCCTCATCATCTGCACCGCGCTGTACGTGGCCGTGGCCGTCGTGGTCACCGGCATGCAGAAGTACACCGAGTTGTCCGTGGACGCCCCGCTCGCCGACGCGTTCAAGGCCACCGGGCACCCCTGGTTCGCCGGTCTGATCAGTTTCGGCGCCGCAGTCGGCCTCACCACCGTGTGCATGATCCTGCTGCTCGGCCAGTCCCGGGTGTTCTTCGCGATGAGCCGGGACGGGCTGCTGCCCCGGTTCTTCTCGCACACCCACCCGAAATTCCGCACCCCCTACCGGCCGACCATCCTGCTGGGCGTCATCATCGCGATCGTGGCCGGCTTCACCAGTCTCAGCGAACTCGCGGAACTCGTGAACATCGGCACCCTCTTCGCGTTCATCGTCGTCGCGATCAGCGTGATCATCCTGCGCAACACCCGCCCCGACCTGGAGCGGTCCTTCCGCACCCCGTGGGTGCCGGTGCTGCCGATCCTGTCCGTGCTGGCCTCGCTGTGGCTGATGCTCAACCTGCCCGCCGAGACCTGGCTGCGGTTCGCCGTCTGGATGGTCATCGGCTTCGTCGTCTACTTCTTCTACGGCCGCACGCACAGCCGCCTCGCCGGGCCGCAGCGCACCCCGGCGGACGCTCCGTAATCATCAGGCTCACCGCTCCGGCCCCGTATGTCCCGTCCTGACGGGACCCCGGGGCGGATAGCGTGCACTCCATGCTCGCCGCGCCCCTCGCTCAGCCACGGTCCGTAGTCGTACGTAAGGGGTACTGGACCCGGCTGCTGCCGTCGCTCGCCGTGCTGGCCTGCGTGACCAGGGTGCCGTCCTTCGTCCGGCCGCTGTGGAACCCCGACGAGGGCTACCTCGCCGTACAGGCGGGGATGCTGGCGCGGGGCGGGCAGCTGTACCAGACGGTCGTGGACCGCAAGCCACCCCTGCTGCCCTGGCTGTACGAAGGGGTGTTCGCGGTCTTCGGGTCCGGCTCGCTCGCCCCGGTCCGGGTCCTCGCCGTACTCGCGCAGCTGACCACCGCCGTGCTCCTCGCCTCGCTCGCCCGGCGCCGCTGGGGCGACCGCGCGGGTCGTACCGCCGGGGTGCTGTACCTGCTGGTCTCCGTGGGGCTCAACCCCGAGGACGCCCAGGCGGCCACCTTCGAGGTGTTCATGCTGCCCTGCACGGCGGCCGCGATGTGGTGCGCCGACCGTCGCCGCTGGGCCGCCGCCGGGGTGGCCGTCGCGTGCGCGGTCCTCACCAAGCAGACCGGCGGCGCGGTCCTGCTGCCGGTGGTGTGGCTCCTGCACCGGTACGGCGACGCGCGCGCGGCCACGCTGCGCCTGGCGGCCGGCGCGGTCCTGCCGGTGCTGGGCGCGGCCCTGGTCACCGACCCGGCCGGCTTCGCCTTCTGGACGGTCACCGGATCCGGCGCCTACGCCTCCTTCACCGGTTCCGAACTCCACGTGCTGGGACGGGCACTGACCAACACCGCGATCCTCACCGCGGCCTGTGCCGGCCTGCTGCCGCCGGTCGTACGGGCCCTGCGCGTCGCCCGGACCGGGGCCGCCGACCTGTGGCTGTGGCTGGCCGCGTCGGCGGCCGCCGTCACCCTCGGGTTCCACTTCTTCGGCCACTACTTCCTGCAACTCATCCCGCCTCTGGCGCTGTTGGCCACCGCCGCGCTCCAGGTCCTGCCGCGGGACCGGGTCACGGCCGCCGTCCTCACGTCCTGCTGCGCCTGCGCCCTGTTCCTGACCTGGGGACTGTGCGCCCCGCGCACCGAACTCGCCCACGCCCAGCGGCTGGCGCTCGCCCTGGACCGCCGCAGCGCGCCCGGTGACAGGGTCCTGGTCTGGGGCATACACCCGGAGACGTACTGGCTCGCCGGCCGCGCCCCCGCCACCCGCTACCTGACCGCGGGCCTCCTCACCAACTTCAGCGGCGGCCGGGACGGACCGCAGGTCGGCGAGAAGTACGCCGTGGCCGGCACCTGGCCGGTCTTCCGGGCGGAACTGGCCGCCCGCCCGCCGACCCTGGTGATCGACGACTCCCGGGGCAAGCCGTACGCCCCCGACCGCGTCCCGAGCCTGCACCGCCTGCTCACGGCCGACTACGAACAGGCAGGCGAGGTGGACGGAGCGCTGCTGTACGTCAGAGCACCGGGGGAGTAGTGACGGGGCTCGCGAGGAGTGGCTGCCCCGGTCGGCGGCGCCGGGCGCTCCGTCGGGCGCGGGAGGCCCGGCGGAGAGCAGCGGCCCCGGCCGGTGGCACCGGGCGCCAAGTCGGGGCGCGGGGCTCAGCGGAGCGTAGCGGCGCGGGCATTCGGCCCGCTGCGAGAGGGCCGTGGGCGCGGCCTCGGCGGTCGGTATCGGCGGCGGCACCGCTGCCGCCGATACCGACCGAGCTGGTCGGGGGATCACCGGGGGCCCCGGGCGCCGGCGATCGCAGGGCCTCGGGTTCCGGGCGGTGGAGCACCGCGCTCAGCCTGCGGCCGTGGCGCCGGGGGCCCGGTCCGGCTCCGGGCCGCCGGTGTTCGTCCCGGTCACTGCAGGAGGGCGCTGGGTCCGATCACTTCCGCTCCCAACTCCGTGACCCGGCGCCGTAGTTCACGGTCGGCGGTGATGACGAGGCGAGGGCGGCCGGGCTCCTCGGCGGCCAGTTCCACGATCCGGTCGTCTCCGCTGCCCGGCGCCGACTCCACCCGTACCCCGGGCACCGACGCCACCCCACGGGCCGCGCCCTCCACGACGAGCACCAGCTCCACCGGGGTCGGACGGCCCGGCAACCCCCGTTCGGCGAGCCGGTCCCGCAGCCGCTCGGCGGCGCCCCTGCGGTCCCGCCACCAGCCGTCCGGCCGCGACCCGACGACGTTCGCGCCGTCGACGATCACCAGCAGCGGAGCTTCTTCATCCATGCCCCAAGCCTCGCACGCCAGGGGCCGCCCCACGGCCCGGGACGGCCCCGCTTAGAGTGAAGCGGTGAACGGCGACTGGCTCCATCGCGGCCGTGACGGCCGGCTCAGCGTGTATCTGCCGTCGGGTGACGCCGTGCTGTGCCGGGCGGAACGCGGACCCGGCGGTCCCTGGGGTGCCCCCCGGCGGATGGGCGGCGAGCAACGGCTGCACCCCGGCTTCTCGGTGGGCCGGGGCGACGACGGGTACGCCCACCTGGTGGCCTGGCGGCCGACCGTCAAGAGCGAGTCGGGCCTTGTGCACTCGACCCACTACCGCCCTCATCTGGCCGCCATGGACTGGCAGCCGATCGGCCACCCGGCGAAGAAGGGCGATGTCACCGGCACCCCCGCGGTCGCGGTGGACGCGGAGGGCCGCGCCCATGTGTTCGTCCGCAACCCGGGGCGCGGCGTGAGCATGGTCGCCCAGAAGGAGAAGGGCGGCTGGGACCCCTGGCGCGACCTGAAGGGGCGGCTGGTCGAGGACGGACTCGCGGCGGTGACCGGTGCGTCGGGGCGTGTCGAGGTCTACGCGGCCGTACCCGACGGGATCCTGTACTGGCGTCAGGAGGAGGCGGGCAGTCCGCCCGTGCTCCAGGAGGCCCTGGAAGCACCGGTCCGGCCGGGCACCCTCGCCGCCCTCGCCACCTCGCCCGGGAGCACGACCCTCTACTACACGGACGCCGCCGGCGACCTCTGCGCCTGGCGCCCCGGCGGCAAGCCCGCCGCGCTGCTGCCGTCGGCCGGCCCCGGCCCGGTCGCGGCGATCCGCTGCGAACTGGACGGCCACGACTGCACCCTGCTCGCCCAGCGTTCGGCGAGCGGCCGGGTCGCCTTCGCCGCCTACCCCACCGAGGACGAGCGGGCCGGTGCCTGGTGGGCCGAGTCCGGCCCGCAGCTCCCCGCGGACGCGACGGTCGCCCTCACCACGGACGAGTCCGGCCGCGTCACCGCGGCGACCCTGTCCCCGGCCACCGGTCAGCTCCTCCTCACCCGGCGCAAGGACGAACCGGGGCTGGCCCTGGAGTCCTGGCGCGAGGTCTGACAGGGGCTGACGAGTCGTCAGTTGCCGCCGGTGGCAGGGGACTTCTTCGCCGACTCCGGGATGGTGGAGTCGGTGCGGATCGCCTTCCAGAGTGTGGCCGCCTGCGGTTCGGCGGCCACCACGCGGTTCGGGTCGATCTTGTCGTACGCCACCGGGAGCATGATCGTCTCCATGGTCGACGGGCTGACGCCGTTCAGGCTGCGGCCGAACTCGGCGAGCTTGGTGAGGGAGGCGAGTTCGGAGTCGGTGGTGAGCGCCGCGGTCAGCTTGTCGGCGATCTTGTAGGCCTTGACCGGGCTGCCCAGCAGGTCCTGCTTCTGGATCTCCGAGAGCAGCGCGATCATGAACTGCTGCTGGAGGCCTATCCGGCCGAGGTCGCTGCCGTCGCCGATGCCGTGCCGGGTGCGCACGAACTGGAGGGCCTGGGTGCCGTTCAGCCGGTGGGTGCCCTTGGTGATGTTCAGGCCGCTGGAGGAGTCGTGGATGTCCTGGTCGACGGTGACGGTCACCCCGCCTATCGCGTCCACCAGGCCCTTGAAGCCGGCGAAGTCGACCTCGACGTAGTGGTCCATGCGGACGCCGGACATCTGCTCCACCGTCTTGACCACGCAGGCCGGACCGACCTGTGAGTAGATGGAGTTGAACATCACGCGCTTCGCGGAGGCGACCTGGGTGCCGTCCGCCTTGGTGCACCCGGGGCGGGTCACCAGGGTGTCGCGCGGGATGCTGACGGCGACGGCCTGCTTGCGGCCCTCGGGTATGTGCATCACCAGCGCGGTGTCCGAACGGGCGCCGGACACCTTGGCGTCGTCCAGCTTCGCGTTGGCCCCGGCCCGTGAGTCGGAGCCCAGGATCAGGACGTTCTGGCCCGAGGTGGGCAGCTTCTCCGGCCGGTCGTCGCCGATCGACCTGTTGATGTCGACGCCCTTGATGTTGCCGTCGATCCCGCTGTAGAGCCAGTAGGCGGTGCCGGCCCCGGCGAGGACCAGCACGGCCAGGGAGAGCAGGATCCAGCGGCCGGTCCGGCGCTTGCCGGTACGCCCACGCCTGCGGCCGCGCCCGCCGCCGGGCCCGGCGGCGCCGTCGGTGTCGTCGGAGGACGGCGTCGATACGTGGCTCATCCTGGTTCGAGTCCTCATGTGTCGTGCCCCGGAGGGCGAATGCGGTGGCGTGGGGACTCGGGTGGGGGAGGGCCGGTCCGTGATCTGCCGGATGACGTTGCACTATAGACACCCCGTCCGGACAGTTGTGCGGTCGGAGTGACGAAAACATGAACGCAGGCCCTCGGGCGAGCGACTTTCTGGGAGGCCGGGGAGGCGGTCGGCGCCGGCGGGGGGCTGCCGGAGGAACGGGAAGAGGGGGCACCGGATGGGGGCCAGGACCGGGCGTGCCGGGCGCGGACGCGCGGGCACACCGCGAGGAGCCGGCGCACCGCGATGGGCCGCGGGCCGGGTGCCGTACGAAGGTCCCCGGGCCGTCGGTGTGGTGGACGGCCGCTGGCTCCTGCGCGGTCGCGACGGGAGACTCACCGCCTACGCGCGCTCCGACGGCGGGCTGTTGCGCTGGACCGAGGCGCGCCCCGGCGGACCGTCGTGGACCGGGCCGGACTTCTTCGCCGCCCCGGGCGTCACGGAGGTGTCGGCCGCCCAGGGGGCCGACGGTTATGTGCACCTGGTCGCCCGGCGGGAACCGGGCGGCTCCGCCCCCGTCGACATCGTGCACGCGGTGCAGTACCAGACCGGCAGGCCGGTCACCGAGTGGCGCTCGATGGGGAATCCCGGCCGGACCCCGGAGCGCGCGGCGCTGGTGGCGGCACCGGCCGCGGCCGTGAGCGCGTCGGGGCGGGTGCACGTGTTCGTCCGCAACGCGGGTGGCGGGGTCTGCCTGCGCCGGGAGGCGCCGGACGGCCGCTGGGAGCCCTGGCGGGATCTGCGCGGCGGTGGCGTCCGGCCGGGCATGACGGCCGCCGCCACCGGCACCGGCCGGATCGAGCTGTTCGTGCCGGGGGAGGGACCCGCGATGCGCTGGTCCCAGTCCGCGCCGGACGGCGACCCGGAGCGCTGCCCCAACCTGGCCGTCACCGTGGCCGAGGGCAGCCCCGCCGTGCTGGAGACCGCCCAGGACCGGGTGACCTTCTACTGGACGGACGCGGCGACCGGCGGGATCGTCGCGCACCGTCCCGGCAGTTGGGTCATCCCGCTGGGCGGGGCACCCGCCGTCGGCCGGATCGCGGCCCTGCGGACCGCTCTCGACGGGTACGACTGCACGGTTCTCGCCGCGCGCGACCAGGCGGGGGAGATCGCGCTCGCGGCCTTCGGCACGGAGAACGAGGGCGGTGGCGTGTGGTGGTCGCCCACCGGGGAGCGCTGTGCGCACGGTCCCGCGCTGGCCCGGGACGCGTACGGGCGGGTCGTCCTGGCCTTCCTGGACGAGGCGGGCGCACTGTGCGTGGCGCGCCAGTCGGCCGAGGCGGGGCTGGTGCTGGGCCGGTCCGTCCGGGTGTGACCGGGTGAAGCACAGTTGAAGAAAATGTAAGTGACACACATCTCACAGGTAAGAAAACAGCTAGACAATGGGTTGACCAAGATGTGAAGATCCGGTGGCCTGATTCGTTCGTCCGGAAGCGAGCGGCGGGCGAGCTGAATCGTTTGTACGGGGCATGAGGGGGGTCTCAGCCCTTGCCAAGGTGCTGAGGAGTTGGGGTGAGCCCGGGTAATCCTGAGGCGAGCGCGCTCGTTTCGACCTACCGATCACTGGTGCCGGTACGGGCCCGGCGGCGCATCGTCCGCCGGATCCCCCGTCCGCTGCGCCAGGGGGTCATGCGGTTCCTGACGGCGGCGGACGCCATGCGCACCGCCCTGGCCAGGGCCGTCCTCGGGGCGGCCGGCGGTCCCGCCCGGCAGGGCGCCGGGGCCGTCCTGCGGGTGATCCGCCTCGACGGTCAGCACGTGCGGGCCATGGTCGTGCCCGGCGCCACCGAATGGGCCGCCAGGGCACGCAACCTCCATCTCCTGGTGGCCATCCTCGAAGAGGCGGAGATCGAGTACTTCGCCGTGCGCGGCACGGGAGGAACCGTTCCTGCAGTGGCCGTGCCCGCGGCGCTCCGCGAGGACGTCGAGGACGTCCTCCAACTGGTCTGCGGCCGCGACCCGGGATACGTCCGCGCCGCTTCCGGTGGCCAGTCCCGTGCCGGTTCGTCCGCGCAGGCCTGGCGGAAACTGCGCTCCCAGAAGGTGCTGAACGTGGCCTGGGTCGTGTGCGACCCCACGGAGAACCTCGCCTTCGGCCACGAGTCCGGCTGCGAGCTGGAGTTCTGGACGGAGGAGGACGGCGAACTCGTCGCGCCCCGCCCCAACTCCGTGATCACCAGCACCCCGGTGGGCGGGGAACGGCGACTCGCCGAACAGCGCCTGTTCAGCCCCGTCCCGTTCCTCTACGGCACCGGCCAGACCTGTACGCTGCCCGAGTTCACGGCCGCCCTGATCGGCGACCACCGGTACCCGATCGACATCGTCTACACCTGGGTCGACGACTCCGACCCCGTCTGGAGGGCGAACAAGGACGCCGTACGCCGGCAGTACGACGGCGGCTCCGCGTCGCTGCACGAACAGGCCGACAACGACGCCCGGTACACCAGCCGCGACGAACTGCGGTACTCCCTGCGCTCGATCCACCAGTTCGTGCCCTGGGTCCGCAACATCTTCCTGGTGACCGCGGGGCAGGTGCCCGGCTGGCTCGACACCGAGTACCCGGGCCTGCGGGTGGTGGACCACCGGGAGATCTTCTCCGACTCCCGTGCGCTGCCGACCTTCAACTCCCACGCCATCGAGAGCCAGCTGCACCACATCCCGGACCTCGCCGAACACTTCCTCTACCTGAACGACGACGTGTTCTTCGGACGTCCGGTCCGCCCCGAGCAGTTCTTCCATCCCAATGGCCTGACCAAATTCTTCATGTCCAAGGCGCTGATCCCGTCCGGGCAGATCTCCCCCGACGACCTGCCCGTGAACGCCGCCGGCAAGAACAGCCGGGGCCTGATCGCCCAGCAGTTCGGCACGTTCGTCTCGCAGAAGATGAAGCACACCCCGCACGCCCTCAGGCGCTCCGTCCTCGCCGAGATCGAGCAGGTCTACGCGCGTGCGCACTGGGTCACGCAGCACTCGCGGTTCCGCTCCCCGCACGACACGCCCGTCGCCTCGTCGCTGCACCACTACTACGCCTACCACTCGGCCCGGGCCACGGTCGGCGACCTGCGCTACGTCTACATCGACATCGGCGAGCAGCGCGCCCAGCAGCGGCTGAACCGGCTGGTCGCCCGGCGCGACTTCGACACCTTCTGCATCAACGACACGATCGTCCCCGAGGACCGGGACGCGCAGACGCGCATGGTCGCCCGCTTCCTCGACGCCTACTTCCCGGTCGCCAGCCCGTACGAACTCCCCGACCGGGCGCTGTCCCCGGCGCGGCACCAGGTCGAGCAGGGGGCGCCCGTCTGATGAGCGCGCGCCGTCGTCTTCTCGCCGCCGTCCGGCGCCGTGCCGCGGTCCGGCTCGCCCGGCCGCGTGCCTGGCTGATGAACCGGCTCTTCCTGCCCCGCCGAGCCGGCCGTACCGCACGTCTGCGCTACGCCGCCCTGCTGGACGGCCAGACCGTCAACCTGCACGCCGAACTGCCCGGTTCGGTGACCGAGGCGGACCACGCCGAGATCGTCGTACGGCGTCGACGCCACCGGCACCGGGTCCCCGCCCGGGTCTACGCCGGGGGCGACGGCCGCTTCCTCGTCGACGCGGCGGTGCTGCTGGGCACCGGGACCAGAGGAGTGCCCGTCACCCCGGGGCGCTGGAAACTGCGGCTGGACGTGGGCACCGGGCGCCGGGTCCGCCAGTTCCCGCTGCTGCTCGCGGAGCTGACGAAGCCCCCGACGGGCACGACCGGCCCGATGAGGTCGTCGCCGGTCACCGCCGACCGCTACCGGCTCGGCCGGACCGTGCGCGGTGACGCCCGCGTGGTGTGCGCCAAGGCGCGGCCCGCCGCCGAGGTGGTCAACGTGCACATCGAGCACGCGCGCATCGAGGTCGATCTGCGCCTGCTCGGAGTCGGCTCCGGCGCCCGGCAGGCCGAGTTCGTCGCGGCCGGCCGGAGTGTGACGCGCCCGCTGGACGAAGTGGAGCCCGGCGTATGGCGGGTGGACGTTCCGCTGGCCGAGATGGTCCCCACCGGAAGCCGGCACGTGCACTGGGACGTCCTCGTCCACACGGACGCCCGCGCGCCCCTGCGCCTGGGACGCCGGCTGCACGACGTCCAGGCGCCGGGGCGGGTGTTCGCGATGCGGAAGATCCTCGTGGCACCGCGACGCGACACCCTGATGATGATCGAACCCCGCTACACCCCCGCCGGGAACCTCCGGTTCACCTGCGGTGACGGTGCCGGGGCGGAGCAGAGGAACCCATGAGAATCGCCTTCCTGCTGACCCAGGCCGATGTGCTGGGCGGCGAGGAACGAGCCGTGCTCGGTCACGCCGGGGCGCTCGCCGACCGGCACGAGGTCAGCGTCATCAGCGTGTTCAAGGCGCGGCGCCGGCGCTTCACACCGCCCGACCCCCGGGTGCCGGTCAGGTTCCTCGTCGAGGCGCTCCAGCACCGGCCCGTACGCCGCTCGACCCTGGACGCCGGCACCGGCCTCGCCCTGAGCGCGGTACCCAGCGAGGTCGTCGAACGCCGCTGGGACGACCGCTTCCACCGACTCGCCGACATCGAACTGGAGTACGCGCTCCAGGACGCCGACGTCGACGTCCTCGTCACCACCTCGCCGGCCCTGCTCGCCTACGCCGCGCGGTTCGCCCCGCCGCACGTCCTCACGGTCCACTACGAATTGAGCGCGCCGGAAGTGGCCGGCCCCGCCGCCGAACCCCTGCTCCGGCACATCACGCGCTGCGACGCGGTGGCGCTGGCGTGCGCCCGCTCCCACGAGTGGTACACCGAGACGTTCGGCGCCGGTGCCCCGCCGCTCGTGGTGATCCCGCCCGCGCTCCCGGAGGGGTTCCGGCCCCGCTCCACACTGGAGACCCGGATGGTGACCCTGGCCGCCCGGCTGGAGGAGCGCTCCGGGATCGCCGACGCCCTGGCCGCCTGGGCGCGGGTCAGCCCGCTGCACCCCACCTGGGTCCTGCGGATCATCGGTGACGGCCCGCTCGGCAACCGGCTCACCGGCCACCGGGACCAGCTCGGCCTGCACGGAACCGTCCAGTTCGTGGGGGAGGCGCCGCCCAGCCTCGCCGAGGAGTGGGCCAAGGCGAGCATCGCCCTGAGCACCGCGACCGAGGACGCCGTGGGACTGGCGCTGCGCGAGGCCCAGGCCGCCGGGGTGCCCGTCCTGGCGTACGACAGTCCCCACGCCCCGCGGGAGATCGTGCACGAGGGGCGCACCGGCCTCCTCACCACTCCCGGGGACACGGAGGCCCTGGCCGCCGCGCTGCTCGACATGATCGAGAACACCGAGATGCGCCTGGGCATGGGCAGCCTCGCCGCCGAGGCGGCGCTGCGGTTCCGGGCCGGCGACCAGTGGGACGGCCTGCTCACCACCCTTGAGGCGGACCGGGCGAGCGGTCGCCGCGCCGCGCTGAAGGCCGAACGGATCGCCGCGCACGCCATGATCGCCGGTGCGGGCGGCCAGGCCCGGGCCGCGGCCGCCGCCCCGCGCAGCACCCAGCACTCCAGCCGGCTCCAGCAGACCGAGGAGCGGCTCCTCAAGGAGAACGGCGACCTGGTGCGCGACGGCGGACAGCTGTGCCGCCTGATCGACGCGGAGACCCCCTTCGACACCGTCCAGGCGAACCTGGCGATGACGGCCGCCGCGCTGGAAGCGGCCCGCATCCCGTACTTCGTCTCCCGGACCACGAAGGTGCGGCACACCGTCGCCGTGCACGCCGACCACCGCGAGGCCGTCCTCAAGGCGCTCGCCCAGCACTTCGCGAAGCAGGCCGTCTACACGGCACTGCTCAACGACGCCGACGCCTCGGTCGCCACCACGCTCGCCGGACTCGCCACCGAGTACCTGCGCACGCAATGCGCCGGGGTGCGCGTCTACCAGAGCGTCGTCACACCGTCCCGCACCCTGCGGCTCGGGGCTGCCTACGGCTGCACCGTCGCGTTCTGGGAGGACGACCCGGAGGACTCCGGCACCATCGTCTCCCCGTACCGCACCCTGATCGGCTCACGGGTGCCCAAGAGCGCGCTGCGCCGGGTGCCGACCGTCCTGGGCGGGCGGCAGTACCCGACCCTGGAGGCGTTCGCGGGCACCCTGCACCACGACATCGCGTTCCCGGTCGACGCCGTCTACACCTGGGTCGACGGCTCCGACGTCTCCTGGCTGGAGCGCAAGAACGCGGTGCTGGCCGCCAAGGGGATCGAGACGGAGGACGCGGCCACCAGCGCGGCCCGCTTCCGCAACCGCGACGAACTGCGGTACTCACTGCGGTCCCTGGACATGTACGCCCCGTGGATCAGGAACATCTACCTGGTCACGGACCGGCAGGTCCCGCAGTGGCTGGACCCCCACCACCCCCGGGTCCGCGTGGTGGACCACACCGAGATCTTCGGCAGCGAAGGGGCGTTGCCCACGTACAACTCGCACGCCATCGAGAGCCGGCTGCACCACATCGACGGACTCGCCGAGCACTTCCTGTACTTCAACGACGACGTCTTCGCCGCCCGCCCCCTCCAGCCCGGTCTGTTCTTCCTCGGCAACGGCCAGTCGAAGCACTTCATGTCCTCGAACGCCATCCCGATGAACCCCATCACGGAGGGCGACGAGTTCAGCCGCATGGCGGCGAAGAACAACCGGCAGCTGGTGGCCTGGATGTTCGGTCGGACCCTCGTCAACTCGTTCATCCACGCCCCGCACCCCTTGCGCCGCAGCGTCATGTACGACCTGGAGAAGCAGTTCCCGGACGCGCTCGGCGCCACCGCCCGCAACCAGCTGCGCGACCCCTCGGACGTGTCCGTCGCCTCGTCGCTGCACCACTACTTCGGCTACTACACGGGCCGCAGCGTGCCGGGCGGCATCTCCAGCGGATTCGTCAACGTCGGTCTCAGCGAGCAGGTGAAGAGGCTCAACCACCTCCTCGCGGAACGGGCCAACGACGTCTTCTGCCTCAACGACTTCCACGACGGGGACATCTCCGAGGACGAGCAGGACGCCACCCTGGCCGCGTTCCTGCCCAGCTACTTCCCGATAGCCAGCCAGTTCGAGGCGGGCTCGCCCCGCAACCGGCTCTTCCACGCGGGGCGCCTGCCCGGCTGGCCGCTCTGAGAGGAACCATGAACACCTTCTGCATCCTGGGCAACTCCGTGGCCACCTCCCGGAGACCGGAGGAGGCGCCCATGGCCGGCTGGGGCCAGTACGTCGACGCGTTCCTCTCCGGTCACCACGAGGTCAAGAACTACGCCCGCGACGCCATGACCGCGCGGACCTACTACACCGAGCGGATGGCGAGCCTGCTCAACTCGCTCGTCCCCGGTGACGTCGTGGCCATCGACTTCGGCGCCGTCGAACAGCGGGTCAACGTCCCGCTGCGCTACCACAGCCCCCGCGAGTTCACCGAGTTCCTGCGGCTCTACGTGGACGCGATCCGCGGTGAGGGAGCCGTGCCGCTGCTGCTCACCCCGACGGCGCGCTGTGTCTTCGACGTCCAGGGCAACGTCCTGAACACCCACGACGTCTACCCGGACGTGATCCGCGAGGTCGCGGCCGGCACCGGCGCCGACCTGATCGACCTGAACCACTACACCACGCGGCTGCTGCAGGAACTCGGCCCCACCCGGGCGCGGGGCCTCTTCCGCTGGACCGACCCGGGCGAGCACCCCCACCACCCCGAGGGCATCGTCGACTCCACCCACTTCAACGAGGCCGGTGCCCGCGAGGTGGCCCGCATCCTCTGCTCCGCGCTCCCGCACGCCCGCACCCTGCCACCCGGCCTCGTCGACCCCGACCGCCTCGGTGCGGGCGAGTACCCGCCGGTCACCGCCGAGTTCACGGTCGCCCACCCCGAGTCCGTCCTCTACGGCGGCAACCAGATCACCGGCCCGGCACCCGTGATCGCCGCCCCCACCGCCTCGAAGATCGTCAGCCCGCTGCACAAGTTCGCGGGAACCGCCCCGCCCGGCACGTCCTACCTGCTGTTCTTCGAGAACGGCGGCTACCTCGGCGGCACCTCCGTCGGTCCCACCGGTACCTGGCAGTGGCGCCGGGCGGTCAGCTGGCCCGGCGGTGACCACCTGCTGCAGGCGGTCGGGCTCAGGGACTCCGGCGTGACCGAGGTCGCGTCGGTGCCCTTCACCGTCCGGGACCACGTCGAGCCCCCGGTCGTCCTCGGCCCCCGCGAGGGCGCCTTCAGCGGTCCGCGGCCGCGCTTCTCCGGCACCGCCGACCACGGCGTGACCAAGGTGATGCTGCTGGAGGGCGGCCGGCTGATCGCCGAGGCCCCGGTCCGCGACGACGGCACCTGGAGCGTGCGCCATCCGCACGACTGGAAGCCCGGCACCTACCAGGTCGACTTCGTGTCGGTGTTCAGCGCCCTGCACTCCCGGCCGGCCTCGCTGCGGCTGAGGATCCACGGGATTCCGGAGGGCAACTGGATCCGGGAGTCCGCGGTCCGCGCCCGCGAGGCCTGCGGGGACGAGAAGTGCGAGCACCTGCCGTTCCACGGGCGCTGGTGACCGGACGGACCCCGGGGGATCAGGGCATGCGCAGCCGCACCGTGCCCACGAGAGCACGGTGGTCGGAACACCGGACGAGCCCCCGGCACGAGGTGGGGACGGACAGGGCGACGGCCGCGTACGGCCCGGCCAGACGCGACTCCCGCACGAAGATCTCATCGATCTTGGCACGGCCCCCGCAGGGCGGCGCGCCGCCGGGAGTCCCCAGCGCCGTCCACGCCCCGTACCCGGGACAGTGGGCCTTGTCCGCGTCGTCCAGTTCCCGGTGGCTCCCCGTGTTCGCGGGGTTGGCGGCCGTGGACGCCGAGGGAGCGTAGAACGCGTTCAGCCGGGCGTAGTCGGGCTGGGCGTTGAAGTCGCCGGCGATGATGTACGCCTGACCGGCCGCGTCGAAGCCGTCCAGGACCTTCAGGACCGCCCTGAGCTGCCGGACGTTGTCCGGAATCCCGGAGACCACGGCGTTGCTGGTGGTGATGTGCACGGTGCAGAACTTCATCCGGGGGTCGTCCCGCAGCGCCGCGCACAGCAGCCGCCGGTGTTCCGCCGTGCCGTCGGAGGGCAGGACGTACTCCCGCGAGGCGCCGAGCGGGTCCCTGCTGAACAGGGCGATGCCGTAGTCGCCGGTGCCACCGCACAGTCCGGGCGACGCGGCACGCGTGGCGGCGAAGCGGGCGAACGTCCCGCCACCGCTGGGCCAGCCGCTGCCGGCGAGGAGTTCCCTCATCCGGTCGAACTGGCCCCGGCAGACCTCGTTGAGGGAGACGAAGTCCGCCTCGCGGTGGCGTACGGAGTCGACGGCGGCCTCGGCCAGTCCGTCGTCGACGGCGCCGTGGTGCAGGGCGTTGCCCGCGATGTTCCACTGCCAGACGCGGAACGTGCGGTCGGTGTGCCCGTGCCCGTTCCGGTCCGGCCAGGAGAGGGCCGCGGCCAGGGCGGCGAGCGCCACCACGACCGCGAGCAGCGCCTTCCGGCCGGACACCGGACCTGTGAGCGTGTTCGATTTCCTCATGACAACCGGCATTTTGCCGGAACGACGACAGGGGGCCTCCGCAGCACTGCGGCGGCCCCCTGCGGCTGACCGGCCGTTACGCCGGGACCGACGCCACGCCCGGGGCCAGGAACTTCTTGCCGTTCACGCGCTCCGAGACACCCTCGCGGTCCAGGTACGGCGTGATGCCGCCCAGGTGGAAGGGCCAGCCGGCGCCCGTGATCAGGCACAGGTCGATGTCCTGCGCCTCGGCGACGACGCCCTCGTCGAGCATGAGCCCGATCTCCTGGGCGACGGCGTCCAGGACGCGGTCGCGGACCTGCTCCTCGCTGAGGACCGAGTCGCCCTGCTTCAGCAGCGCGGCGACCTCGGGGTCCAGCTCCGGCTTCCCGCTGTCGTACACGTAGAAGCCGCGCTTGCCCGCCTTGACGACGGCCGCGAGGTTCGGCGAGACGGTGAAGCGGTCCGGGAAGGCCCGGTTGAGGGTCTCCGAGACGTGCAGGCCGATGGCGGGACCGACCAGCTCCAGGAGGACGAGCGGCGACATCGGCAGGCCGAGGGGCTCCACCGCCTTCTCCGCGACCTCGACCGGGGTGCCCTCGTCGATGACGTTCTGGATCTCGCCCATGAAGCGGGTGAGGATGCGGTTCACGACGAACGCCGGGGCGTCCTTCACGAGGACCGCGGTCTTCTTCAGCTTCTTGGCGACGGCGAACGCGGTCGCGAGGGACGCGTCGTCGGTCTTCTCGCCGCGCACGATCTCCAGGAGCGGGAGGACCGCGACCGGGTTGAAGAAGTGGAAGCCCACGACCCGCTCGGGGTTCTTCAGCTTGGAGGCCATCTCCGTCACCGACAGCGAGGAGGTGTTGGTGGCGAGGATCGCGTGCGCCGGGGCGACCGCCTCGACCTCCGCGAACACCTGCTGCTTGACACCGATCTCCTCGAACACCGCTTCGATGATGAAGTCGGCGTCCGCGAAGCCCTCGGCCTTGTCCAGCACACCGGTGACCAGGGCCTTGAGGCGGTTGGCCTTGTCCTGGTTGATCCGGCCCTTGCCGAGCAGCTTGTCGATCTCGGCGTGGACGTAGCCCACGCCCTTGTCGACACGCTCCTGGTCGATGTCGGTCAGCACGACCGGCACCTCCAGGCGGCGCAGGAAGAGCAGCGCGAGCTGGGAGGCCATCAGACCGGCGCCGACGACACCGACCTTGGTGACCGGGCGCGCCAGGTTCTTGTCCGGGGCGCCGGCGGGCCGCTTGCCGCGCTTCTGCACCAGGTTGAACGCGTAGATGCCGGCGCGCAGTTCACCGCCCATGATCAGGTCGGCGAGGGCCTGGTCCTCGGCGTCGTAGCCCTGCTGGAGGTCGCCGTTCTTGGCGGCGGCGATGATGTCCAGGGCGCGGTAGGCGGCCGGGGCCGCCCCGTGCACCTTGGAGTCGGCGACGAACCGGCCGCGCGCGACGGCCTGGTCCCAGGCCTCGCCGCGGTCGATCACCGGGCGCTCCACCTTGATGTCGCCCTTCAGCACCTGGGCGGTCCAGATCAGCGACTGCTCCAGGAAGTCGGCGCCCGCGAAGAGGGCGTCGGCGATGCCGAGGTCGAAGACCTGCTGGCCCTTCAGCTGCTTGTTCTGGTTCAGGCTGTTCTCGATGATGACCGAGACGGCCTTGTCGGCACCGATCAGGTTCGGCAGCAGCGTGCAGCCGCCCCAGCCGGGCACCAGGCCGAGGAAGACCTCGGGGAGCGAGAACGCCGGGATGGCCTTGGACACCGTGCGGTACTCGCAGTGCAGACCGACCTCGACGCCACCGCCCATCGCGGCACCGTTGTAGTACGCGAAGGTCGGCACCGCGAGGCCCGCGAGGCGCTTGAAGACCTCGTGGCCGCCCTTGCCGATGGCGAGCGCGTGCTCGTGCTCCTTGAGCAGCTCGACGCCCTTGAGGTCGGCGCCGACCGCGAAGATGAACGGCTTGCCGGTGACACCGACACCGACGATCGTGCCGTCGGCGGCCTCCTTCTCCACCTGGTCGATGGCGGTGTTGAGGTTCGCCAGCGACGCGGGGCCGAAGGTGGTGGGCTTGGTGTGGTCCAGGCCGTTGTCCAGGGTGATCAGCGCGAACCGGCCGGCCCCGAACGGGAGGTCGAAGTGGCGTACGTGCGCCGACGTCACGACCTCGTCGGGGAACAGGTCGGAGGCCTGCTTCAGAAGCTCGGCGGTGGTGCTCACTTGTCCCCCTCGAAGTGCGGGTTCTCCCAGATGACCGTCGCGCCCATGCCGAAGCCGACGCACATGGTGGTCAGGCCGTAGCGGACGTGCGGCTGCTCCTCGAACTGGCGGGCCAGCTGCGTCATCAGACGCACGCCCGAGGAGGCCAGCGGGTGACCGAAGGCGATGGCGCCGCCGTACTGGTTGACGCGCTCGTCGTCGTCCGCGATGCCGTAGTGGTCGAGGAAGGCCAGCACCTGGACGGCGAAGGCCTCGTTGATCTCGAACAGGCCGATGTCGGAGATGGACAGCCCCGCCTGCGCGAGGGCCTTCTCGGTCGCCGGGATCGGGCCGTAGCCCATGACCTCGGGCTCGACGCCCGCGAAGGAGTACGCCACGAGACGCATCTTCACCGGCAGGTTGTTCTCGCGGGCGAAGTCCTCGGAGGCGATGAGCGAGGCGGTCGCACCGTCGTTCAGACCGGCCGCGTTGCCGGCGGTGACCCGCCCGTGCACCCGGAACGGCGTCTTGAGACCCGAGAGGTTCTCGAGGGTGGTGCCCGGGCGCATCGGCTCGTCGGCGGTCACGAGACCCCAACCGGTCTCGCCGCCCTCCGGGTTGGTCCGGCGCACCGAGATCGGCACCAGGTCGGCCTGGATCTTGCCGTTGGCGTACGCCTTGGCGGCCTTCTCCTGCGAGCGCACCGCGTACTCGTCCGCGCGCAGCTTGGTGATCGCCGGGTATCGGTCGTGCAGGTTCTCCGCGGTCATGCCCATGAACAGCGCCGACTCGTCGACCAGCTTCTCGCTGACGAACCGCGGGTTCGGGTCCACGCCCTCGCCCATCGGATGGCGGCCCATGTGCTCGACACCGCCGGCGATGGCGACGTCGTACGCGCCGAAGGCGACGGAGCCGGCGACCGTGGTGACGGCGGTCAGGGCGCCGGCGCACATGCGGTCGATGGAGTAGCCGGGCACGGACTGCGGCAGACCCGCCAGGATGCCCGCGGTACGGCCGATGGTCAGACCCTGGTCGCCGATCTGGGTGGTCGCGGCGATGGCGACCTCGTCGATCTTCTTGGTGTCCAGGCCGGGGTTGCGGCGCAGCAGCTCCCGGATCGCCTTCACGACGAGGTCGTCGGCACGGGTCTCGTGGTAGATGCCCTTCGGGCCCGCCTTGCCGAACGGGGTGCGGACGCCGTCGACGAAGACGACGTCCCTGACGGTACGAGGCACGATGGCTCTCCTCCAGATGCGGGTCTGCACTGCTGCGGCCGCGCTGAGCGCGCGCTCAGCCCCATGCTACTTATCAGTAACGTGACTGCCCACCCCTGGCGGCGGGAGCGGCGAAGGTCACACGAGAGGACCTCTGCCGAAGCGCCTCATCATGGCGTGATCTCGACCTCCGCGACCGTCCCGGCCGTGCGGGGTGCCACGAGACGAGCCGTCCGAGGCGGGACGGACGGCTCCTCGCGCGGTGTGCGCAGCTCCAGGATGCGGGCGTTCCGCGTCATGGTGGGCGGCACGTCGGCGGGGCGGGCGGTGGCGGGCGGTGGCCATTCGGTCATGGACTGTCCTGGGAAGAGGGGGAGTTGTGAGGCTGCGCCGGCGGCGAGCGAGTCCACCAGCAGCGGCTCGTCGTCGGCCCCGAGGGCGAACCGGGTGGTGGCCGGACCGCAGACCACGCCGAGCGCGTCGAGCACCCGCGCCGTGCGGTGTGCGAGGAGCCGTGCCGTGCGGTCCGGTCGGCCGTGACCCGTGCGGCCGTGCGCCCGCAGCGCGGTGACGACGTGTTCGGGGCGGCCGTCAGGGCCCGGCCGGGTGACGGTGCGGACCGTGCACCGGCGGGACGGCGGCCGCTCGGTCAGCACCAGGTCCGGGCTGCCGGAGTACCGGACGGCCGCGTCCCGTACGGCCTGCCAGGCAGCGATGATCTGGGGCGCGTCCGCGCACTCCACCGGCTCGACCGGGGATCCGGCCGTCGCCGGCGCGAGCAGGTAGCCGGGCAGGGGACAGGCCCGCACCCAGGCCACCGCGGCGGCGGGACTGGTCGTACGGACGCCCCGCAGGGCGGGTATCCCGAGCCGGGACAGCCGGGCCGCCTGTGCCCCGCGGTCGTACCGCAGCGGGGAGGAGGCCGGATCCGCTCCGGGGAGGCCGAGCTGCCAGGCGATCCGCTCGGCCGGTTCGACGCCCCCGGCACCGCCCGCCACGACGGCGGACACCCCGAGGGCCCGCAACGCCTTGACCGTCTGCCGTACCCCGCGGTGCACGACCGTGCCGGTGTACCCGGCGGCCACCGTGGCGTTCCGGTACGCCGGCGGCCGCAGCCGGTGCTCCGGTACGACGGCCACCGTCCGCCAGCCGTGCCGGGCGTACACGAACGGATACGCGTCGCCGGCGTCGTACGGGGCGATCACCGCCACGGTGCCGACGGTGTCGGAGACGCTCATTGCAGTGCTCCCGGCCTGGTCGGGACCGAACGGTCCCGTCTGTCGCAGCAGCTCTCACCTGGAATACCGATGAAATCGCCATGCTGCTCTGCTCTGTACGATGCCAGAAGGGACCGAACGGTCTCTTCTTCCGCCGCCAAGTCTGGAACGCCCGTCCGGTGGCGTCAAGCAGGCGTCGGTCGTGGGCCCCGTCCGTCTGGTATTCCTTGGCCCGGGAATCGGTGGAGCCATCCGGGAGAGTGCATGACCAACCCGCGCAGGCCGCGACGTCGGCAACAGCGTGCCCTCGACACCAGGCAGCGCATCCTCGACACGGCCGGCGCGCTGTTCGTCGCGGAGAGCTACGAAGGGGCCTCGGTCAGCGACCTGATCACGGCGGCGCGCACCAGCAAGGGAGCCTTCTACCGGCACTTCCCCGGCGGGAAGCTCGACGTGGCGAGCGCCATCATGACGGACACGCTGACCATGGACGGGCTGCGGGAGCAGCGGCTCAAGCTCCAGGAAGTGGTCGACATCGGCATGATCCTGGCGCACCGGATCTCCCACGAGAGCGCACTTCAGGCCGCCCTGATGCTGTCGTTCCACAGCAGCGCGCCGGAGACCTACGGCACTCCCTGGCCGGACTGGATCGTCTTCAACACCGGGCAGCTCACCGAGGCCCAGCGGCGCGGCGAGCTGAAACCCTTCGTCGACGTGGCGGAGCAGGCCTACCAGCTCGCGGGGAACTGGGCCGGGGTGGTGCTGATCTCGAACACCCTCGACCGGCACCTGGGGAACGTGGAGGCGCGGGTCTCGCGCATGTACCGCAACCTGGTGACCGCGATCGCGGTCCCGGAGGTACTGCCGGAGATGGACTTCTCGGTGACCCGGGGCAAACACCTCTACACGGCGTTCCTCGAAGCCACCCCCGACCCGGACCCGGAGGCCGCCCCCGACGGGGACCCGGACCCGGAAGGGTCCTCCCTCCGGGGCGCGGGGGACTGATCCGGCCCGGACCGGGCCTGGGCCGCGCCCCGGAGCCGGGAGCGGCTCAGCGCCCCGTCGGTCGGCACACCTACGGGGTCAGCGCCGTCACCAGGGCCGGGGTCACCTGCTCGACCTGCCACGGTCGTGCGCCGTACCCCTCCAGCGCGGCCCCGACCGACTCGGCGTCCACCACCCGCGGCGGTTCCCAGCAGAGCCGCCGTACGGTGTCCGGCGCGATCAGGTTCTCCTGCGGCATGTTGAGCCGCTCGGCCAGGGCCGACACCGCGGCGCGCGCCGCGGACAACCGGGCCGCCGCGACGGGGTCCTTGTCGGCCCACGCCCGTGGCGGGGGCGGTCCCGTGACCGGCTGACCCGGCTGCGGCAGCGCGGCGTCCGGCAGCGCCTTGGCGCGGTCCACCGCGCTCTGCCACTGCTCCAGCTGGCGTCGGCCCATCCGGTGTCCGAACCCGTTCAGCCCGGCGAGGGCGTGCACGTTCGGCGGAAGGCCGAGCGCCGCCTCGACGATCGCCGCGTCGCTGAGCACCTTGCCCGGCGACACGTCCCGCTTCTGCGCGATCCGGTCCCGCATCTCCCACAGCTCCCGCACCACGGCCAGCTGCCGGCGCCGCCGCACCTTGTGCATCCCGGACGTCCGGCGCCAGGGATCCTTCCTGGGCTCGGCCGGCGGCGCGGCCGCGATCGCGTCGAACTCCTGCCGGGCCCACTCCAGCTTCCCCTGCCGGTCGAGCTCCTTCTCCAGGGCGTCCCGCAGGTCGACCAGCAGTTCGACGTCGAGCGCCGCGTACCGCAGCCACGGCTCGGGCAGCGGGCGGGTCGACCAGTCGACCGCGGAGTGGCCCTTCTCCAGCACGAACCCGAGGACGCCCTCGACCATCGCGCCGAGCCCGACCCGGGGGAACCCGGCGAGCCGGCCGGCCAGCTCGGTGTCGAACAGGCTGCTGGGCAGCATGCCTATCTCGCGCAGACAGGGCAGGTCCTGGGTGGCCGCGTGCAGCACCCACTCGACGCCGGCCAGCGCCTCGCCGAGGCCCGAGAGATCGGGGCAGGCGACCGGGTCGATCAGCGCGGTCCCGGCGCCCTCACGGCGCAGCTGGACCAGGTAGGCGCGCTGTCCGTAGCGGTAGCCGGACGCCCGCTCGGCGTCGACGGCGACGGGACCGGAACCGGCGGCGAACGCGGCGATCACGCGCGCGAGCGCGGCCTCGTCGGCGACCACGGGCGGAATGCCCTCGCGCGGCTCCAGCAGAGGGATCGGCGCCTCCGTCGCAGAAGACTCGGCGTCGTCCGGGGGAGTGCCCCCGGTGGTGCGCAGTGAACTGTCTGCTGCGGTGTCTTGGGCGTCGGTCACCTGTCAAGGGTATCTGTGTGTGGACGGCGCCCGTCGACGGAACGTTCCGTCGACGGGCGCCGGGGGGTCGTAAACCAGTCAGGTCGGTGGAAGATCAGATGCACGAACGGGGGACAGCGGGATACGACGTGACACCGGACCTGCGGCCGACCCGGTTCACGTGACGGGATCCACGAGGATCAGTGGATGATGCCGGTGCGCAGGGCCACGGCGACCATCCCGGCCCGGTCGCCCGTGCCGAGCTTGCGGGCGATACGGGCGAGGTGGCTCTTGACGGTGAGGGCGGACAGTCCCATCGAGACGCCGATCGCCTTGTTCGACTGGCCCTCCGCGACCA
Organism: Streptomyces sp. NPDC020958; assembly: GCF_055562175.1. NCBI lineage: Bacteria > Bacillati > Actinomycetota > Actinomycetes > Kitasatosporales > Streptomycetaceae > Streptomyces > Streptomyces sp. NPDC020958. Next base: position 331,911 of record NZ_JBVHFU010000003.1, read on the forward strand.
GTCGGAGCACCTCGACCTCACGGCCGGAGAGCTCGCGGTAGCCACCCGGGTGGCTCGGGGCACCCGGGGGACGGCGGTGCATGCGGGCGGCGGAACCGATGGGGGCGGCACCCGGTCGGGTGGGGAGCCCGATGTTGGTGCGGGTGCCGGTGACGACGTAGCCCTTGACCCCGCCGGCCAGGGCGTTGCGCACGGCGCCGATGTCGTCGGCCGCGGACAGGGCCAGGCCGTTGGGCCAGCCCGCCGCGCGGGTCTCGGACAGGAGGGTCAGGCCGGAGCCGTCGGGAAGGTGGACGTCGGCGACGCAGATGTCGCGGGGGTTGCCGATGCGGGGACGAGCCTCCGCGATGGACGAGGCCTCGATGACGTCGCGCACACCGAGCGCCCACAGGTGGCGGGTGACGGTGGAACGTACGCGGGGGTCGGCCACGACCACCATGGCGGTGGGCTTGTTCGGGCGGTAGGCGACCAGGCTTGCGGGCTGCTCTAGGAGAACGGACACCAGGCCTCCTGGGTGGGGGGACGGGGCCGGCTTGTGGGGATGAAGCCGGGACGAACCGTGCTTTCAAGGTCACAGTCGTCTTCGGCACCAAACCCGTCCGCCTTTAGAGAATGATCACGATCTGGTGAGTAACAATACGTGCAATTCGGACACGCGATCGATCATCCGAAGATCGAATCGGTTCGGGCCGTTGCGGTACGGGACAGAAAGTGGCCGTATCGACAAAGAGATGGTCAATGGAGGGTGAGTCGACGGGACGCCCGTGGACGGGCCGGCGTGCCCGGGGAGGGGTCAGCGCGCCTGCGGGTCGCGGCGCTGCGGCAGGGTGACCACCGAGGCGTCGCCGGGACCGGCCGGCGGCAGCCCCGCCACCTGCGCCAGCAGATCGCACCAGGAGGCGAGGTGCGCCGCGGTGTCCGGGACGCCGGTGCGGCCCTCCCGGGGCGTCCAGGAGGCCCGGATCTCGATCTGCGAGGCGGCCGGGCGTTCGGACAGCCCGCCGAAGTAGTGCGAGCTCGCCCGCGTGACGGTCCCGCTCGGCTCCCCGTACGACAGCCCCCGGGCCTGGAGCGCCCCGGTCAGCCAGGACCAGCAGACGTCGGGCAGCAGCGGATCGGCCGCCATCTCCGGCTCCAGCTCCGCACGGACCAGCGTGACCAGCCGGAACGTACCGCGCCAGGCGTCGTGCCCGGCCGGGTCGTGCAGCAGCACCAGCCGGCCGTCGGCGAGGTCCTGGTCGCCGTCGACCACCGCGGCCTCGACGGCGTACGCGAACGGCGCGAGGCGCTGCGGCGCGGGCGTCGGCTCCACCTCGACCTGCGGCCGCAGCCGGGCGCCGCGCAGCGCGTCGACCGCGGCCCGGAAGGCCGGCGGCGGCGGTGGCGCCGTACTCCCCGTATGTCCGTCACCCTCCCCGGTGCCCTTACCCTCGTCCATCCCGCCAGCGCCGTCCGACAGTCGTCCCTGAGCCGCAGCCATGCGGGGAAGAGTAAGGGGAACGACGCCTTCGCGCAGGGAGAGACACCACCTAAGGCCCCGAGGGTGCCGCAGGCCCGGCCGGCGGGGCGTGCGAGACTTGCCGTCGTGAGTGCGAACGGAAGCCCCGCGGGCCAGCAGCCGACAGCGACGTACGACAGTGCCTTCCTGAAGGCGTGCAGGCGCGAACCCGTGCCCCACACCCCCGTGTGGTTCATGCGGCAGGCCGGCCGCTCGCTGCCGGAGTACCACAAGGTGCGCGAGGGCGTCCCGATGCTGGAGTCGTGCACGCGGCCCGAGCTGGTCGCCGAGATCACCCTCCAGCCCGTGCGCCGGCACCACGTGGACGCGGCGATCTACTACAGCGACATCGTCGTCCCGCTCAAGGCCATCGGTGTCGACCTCGACATCAAGCCCGGCGTCGGCCCGGTCGTCGCGAACCCGATCCGCACCCGCGCGGACCTCGCCCAGCTCCGCGACCTCACCCCCGAGGACGTCTCCTTCGTCACCGAGGCGGTCGGTCTGCTCACCGCCGAGCTCGGCGCGACCCCGCTGATCGGTTTCGCCGGCGCCCCCTTCACCCTCGCGAGCTACCTGATCGAGGGCGGTCCCTCCCGCACGTACGAGAACGCCAAGGCGATGATGTACGGCGACCCGGAGCTCTGGGCCGACGTGCTCGACCGCCTCGCCGACATCACGGCCGCGTTCCTGAAGGTGCAGATCGAGGCCGGCGCCTCCGCCGTCCAGCTCTTCGACTCCTGGGCCGGCGCGCTCGCCCCCGCCGACTACCGCCGCTCGGTCCTCCCCGCCTCCGCGAAGGTCTTCGACGCGGTCTCCGGGTACGGCGTCCCGCGCATCCACTTCGGCGTCGGCACCGGCGAGCTGCTGGGCCTCATGGGCGAGGCCGGCGCCGACGTCGTCGGTGTCGACTACCGGGTCCCGCTCGACGAGGCCGCCCGCCGGGTCGGCCCCGGCAAGGCGCTCCAGGGCAACCTCGACCCCGCCGTCCTGTTCGCCGGCAAGGAGGCGGTGGAGACCAAGGCCCGCGAGGTGCTCGACGCGGCCGCCGGTCTCGAAGGGCACGTCTTCAACCTGGGCCACGGTGTGATGCCGTCCACCGACCCGGACGCCCTGACCCGCCTCGTGGAGTACGTCCACACCCAGAGCGCCCGCTGACCCGTTCCGCTACCAGCCGTGCCGGGGCCGTGCCCGCCTGCCGAACAGCAGGCCGCGCGGCTCCGGCGGCGGGGGCGTGCCCGGCTTGAGCGGCCAGGCGAGCAGCATGCCCACCAGGAAGCCGACGATGTGCGCCGCGTACGCCACGGTGCCCGCGTCCGAGACGCCCTCCCCGGACGAGTACACGGCCTGGAGCACGAACCAGAAGCCCAGGACCAGCCAGGCGGGCAGTCGTAGCGGCAGGAAGATCAGGAAGGGCACCAGGACCCACACCCTGGCCCTCGGGTAGAGCACCAGATAGGCGCCCAGGACGCCGGCGATCGCGCCGGACGCGCCGATCAGAGGGTCGCCCGAGGACGCGTTCAGGAGCGCGAAGCCGTAGCCGGCCGCGTAGCCGCAGAAGACGTAGAAGAGGAGGAACCGGATGTGTCCCATCCGGTCCTCCACGTTGTTGCCGAAGATCAGCAGGAACAGCATGTTGCCCAGCAGGTGCAGCCAGCTGCCGTGCAGGAACATCGCCGTGAGGACGGACAGCGCCGGCGACTTGTGGTAGTTCGGCGGGCCGACGACGCAGCCGGCACCGTGGCGGCCGACGCCCACCTCCCCGGTCGGTACGACCTGCGGCAGTTGATGGTGGATCAGCTCTCTGGGGACCGCCGCGTAGTGGTCCGTGAAGGCCTGCAGGTGGCACAGCTGTGCCAGGTCGCTGCCGCCGGCCACGGAGCCGGCTATGCCGGGGGTGAACAGGAACACGAGGACGTTCGCGGCGATCAGCGCGTACGTCACGTACGGCGTGCGACGCACCGGGTTGACGTCATGGACGGGAATGACCACAGCTAAGTAGTGCCCAGGGAGTGCCCGGCCAAAGCCGGGCGTTCATGTGAACGTCGCACCGGCCGCGTGCGTATGTCTGTGCAACCGACTTCTGGTTCAGGCGACGTAAGGACAGGCGATGAACGAGCGGGTTGCTCCTCAGGCGTTCCCTCCCATGCAGGCCCTGCCCGACGGCGAGGCGGAGCTCTCCCTCGTCGTGCGGCTTCCCTGGGAGGACGTGGCGCGCCTCGGTCAGGAGGCCGGGCGGCTGGCGGCGCAGATGCAGCGGCCGGTGACGCTGGACGAGGCGGTGAGCAACCGGCTGCGCTCGACCCGGCCCGCGGCGGCACACGCCCGTCCCGGGGCCGAGCAGCAGGCTGCCGCCGCGGCTGCGCCGGGAGGGGCCGGGGTCACTTCTCTGCCGCGGATCAGCGGGACGGCTTGACCGTTGTCGCGGGCCCCTGCGAGGCGCTCACCTTGGCCGCCGCTTTTCGGGCCGCCACCAGTACCGGGTCCCACACCGGTGAGAACGGCGGGGCGTAGCCCAGGTCCAGGGCCGTCATCTGTTCCACCGTCATGTTGGCGGTCAGGGCGACCGCCGCGATGTCGACCCGCTTGCCCGCGCCCTCCCTTCCGACGATCTGGACGCCCAGCAGGCGGCCCGTGCGGCGTTCCGCGAGCATCTTGACGGTCATGGGGCTCGCGCCGGGGTAGTAGCCGGCGCGGCTCGTGGACTCGATGGTGACCGTCTCGAACCGCAGGCCCACCCGCAGGGCGTCCTTCTCGCGCAGGCCGGTGCGGGCGATCTCCAGGTCGCAGACCTTGCTCACCGCCGTGCCGACGACACCCGGGAACGTGGCGTACCCCCCGCCCACGTTCGTGCCGATGACCTGCCCGTGCTTGTTGGCGTGGGTGCCCAGCGGGACGTACTGCTCCTGGCCCGAGACCAGGTTGAGCACCTCCACGCAGTCCCCGCCCGCCCAGATGTCCTCATGGCCGCGCACCCGCATCGCGAGGTCGGTCAGCAGTCCCCCGTGACGGCCCAGCGGCAGGCCCGCCGCCTCGGCGAGACGCGTCTCGGGGCGGACGCCGATGCCGAGGACCACCACGTCCGCCGGGTACTCGGCGTCCTCCGTGGCCACCGCGCGCACCCTGCCGTCCTCGCCGGTGAGCAGTCCGGTGACCTCCGTGTCGTCGACCATGGTGATGCCCAGGCCCTCCATGGCCTTGTGCACCAGGCGGCCCATGTCCGGGTCGAGCGTGGACATGGGCTCGCTGCCCCGGTTGACGACCGTGACCTCGTACCCGCGGTTGATCAGCGCCTCGGCCATCTCCACCCCGATGTAACCGGCGCCCACGACCACCGCGCGCCGGCCACGCGTGCGTCCCAGCGTGTCCAGCAGGGCCTGGCCGTCGTCGAGGGTCTGCACACCGTGCACGCCCGGAGCGTCCGCACCCGGCATGTCCGGGCGGATCGGGCGCGCCCCGGTCCCGATGACGAGCTTGTCGTACGACGTCCAGGACTCGGCGCCGGAATCGACGGCACGGGTGCGTACCCGCTTCCCGGCCACGTCGATCTCCGTGACCTCGGTACGCATCCGCAGGTCGATGTCGCGCGCGCGGTGCTCGGCGGGGGACCGGGCGATCAGCTGGTCCCGCTGGGCCACGTCACCGCCGACCCAGTACGGGATGCCGCACGCCGAGTAGGAGCTGAAGTGGCCGCGTTCGAAGGCCACGATCTCCAACTCGTCAGGTCCCCGCAGCCGACGCGCCTGGGACGCCGCGGACATGCCGGCGGCGTCACCGCCGATCACGACCAGTCGTTCCCGCCCACTGTCCATGCTCATGCGAACACGCTACGGGGCGCGGGCACCTCGGGTTCGCTCAGGTGTCGCTGCCGGGCCGGGCGGTCGTACCGCGGCGGCGCACCACCTTCCACCACAGCAGCGCCACGAGGGCCGCCAGGGCCGCGAACGGCAGGGCCGCGCCCAGCGCCAGGGCGATCCAGCGCAGCATGGTCACGAAGACGTGCCACCCCCCGGCCAGGGCGTCCACGAAGCCGGGCGAGTCGTCCCCGGCGGCACGGTGGGCCGGCGTCCGGGTGAGCGACAGCGTGATCGTGGCCAGGCTCGTGCGGTCCTTCAAGGACGCCTGCTGGGCGAGCAGCGCCTCCAGATCGGCCTCGCGGCTGCTCAACTCCCCTTCCAGGGTGACCACGTCACCGATCTTGTCCGCGCGGTCCATCAGCTCGCGGACCCGTGCGACGCTGGCCCGCTGCGACCTGATCCGGCTCTCCACGTCCACCACCCGGCCGGTGACGTCCTGCGCCTTCGCGGTGCGGTCGAGCAGCTTGCCGGCGCCCTGGAGGTCGCCGAGCACCTCGTCGTAGCGCTCGGTGGGCACTCGCAGGACCACGCGGGTGCGCTCGTGCCCCGCGGGGTCCCGGCTCGTGGTCTCCTCGCCGACGTAGCCGCCGGCGCTCTCGGCGGTGCCGCGGGCCGCGTCGAGGGCCTTGGGCACGTCCTTGACCTGCACGGTCAGGGAGGCGGTGCGGATGATGTCGTCGGCGGTGAGGTCGGGCGTGGTCCGGGCGGCACCCTTGCCGCCGCCGTCCTCGGCGCCGGCGGACCCCGCCGCCTGCCGGGCCACGCTGCCCGTGTCGGCCTTGGCGCCGCCGGCGGAGGCGTCGGTGCCGCCCGCGCCGCAGCCGGTGAGGACGAGGGCGGCGGCGAACAGGACGCCGGCGAGGGCGGGTCGTACGGGACGGCGCATGGTTCCCCCTGGGGGTCGTGACGACTGACGCCCCTTCGACGCCGGGGCGGGGCGGAACGTTGGGCGGGCACGGTCCCGTTGTGGTCACGGTCGGGACGCGGGCGGGTCACCGGGCCGGGGCGGGGCTGTCGGCGGGGTCTGAGAGAGTGGGGCCATGAGCGCAACGGGTACGGGCACGGGGCATGTCGTCGTCATCGGAGCCGGGATCGCCGGGCTGGCCGCCGCCCACCGGCTGCTGGCGCGCGGCGCGCGGGTGACCGTGCTGGAGGCGTCCGGGAGAGTCGGCGGCAAGCTGCTGCCCGGCGAGATCGCGGGGGTGCGCGTCGACCTGGGCGCCGAGTCGATGCTGGCCCGCCGGCCCGAGGCGGTCGCCCTCGCGCGCGAGGTGGGCCTCGCCGAGCGGCTCCAGCCGCCGGCCACCGCCACCGCCTCGATCTGGACCAGGGGCGCCCTGCGCCCCATGCCCAAGGGCCACGTCATGGGCGTCCCCGGCACCGCCGCCGCGCTGTCCGGGGTGCTCTCCGAGGAGGGCCTCGCCCGTATCGAGCGCGACGCCGACCTGCCCCGCACCGAGGTCGGCGACGACGTGGCGGTGGGGGAGTACGTGGCGGCGCGGCTGGGCCGTGAGGTGGTCGACCGGCTGGTCGAGCCGCTGCTCGGCGGGGTCTACGCGGGCGACGCCTACCGCATCTCGCTGCGTTCGGCGGTCCCGCAGCTCTACCAGGCCGCGAGGACCCACGACTCGCTGACCCTGGCCGTCCGCGAGATCCAGGCGAAGGCGGCCGCGAACCAGCAGACGGGCCCGGTGTTCATGGGTATCGAGGGCGGCGTGGGCACCCTCCCGCTCACGGTCGCCGACTCGGTCCGGGCGCGGGGCGGGGAGATCCTCACCGGGACACCCGTGACGGAGCTGCGGCGGGTGGCACCCCGGGGGACAGGTGAGACGGAGGGCCCGGCCGTCGGCGGCCCGCAGCCGACGGGCCCGGCGGACGCGCACGGCGTCTGGCGGGTCGTCGCCGGGGACCGGGTGCTGTACGCCGACGCGGTCGTCGTGGCCGTTCCCGCCCCGGCCGCCGCCGCCCTGCTGCGCGCCGAGGCGCCCGCCGCCGCGGCCGAGCTGGCCGCCGTCGAGTACGCCTCCATGGCCCTGATCACCCTGGCCTACCGCCGCGCCGACGCCGAGCTGCCCGCAGGCAGCGGGTTCCTCGTCCCGCCCGTCGACGGTCGCACCATCAAGGCGTCCACCTTCGCCTCCCACAAGTGGGGCTGGCTCGCCGACGAGGACCCGGACGTCGTCGTCCTGCGCACCTCGGTCGGCCGGTACGGCGAGACGGCCGTCCTCGACCGCGACGACGCCGACCTGGTCGCCGTCTCCCGGCACGACCTGCGCGAGGCCACCGGCCTGGACGCCACTCCGCTGAAGACCCGCGTCACCCGGTGGACCGGCGGCCTGCCCCAGTACCCCGTCGGCCACCACGCGCGCGTGGCCCGGATCCGCGAGCACGTCGCCCGGCTGCCGGCGCTCGCGGTGTGCGGCGCGCAGTACGACGGGGTCGGCATCCCCGCCTGCATCGCGAGTGCCTACGCGGCCGTCGACCAGCTGGCGGGCGACCTGCGCGGGGTGGAGGCGCTGACGGCCGCCCCGGTGCAGAGTCTGCACGGCGGAGCGGGAGAATAGGGACCATGAGTGACGACGCCCCCACCACCGAGTCCGGCAGGATCCCGAACAAGGGCAAGCTGGCCAAGGACCTGAACGAGGTCATCCGCTACACCCTGTGGTCCGTCTTCAAGCTGAAGGACGTGCTGCCGGAGGACCGGGCCGGCTTCGCCGAGGAGGTCCAGGAGCTGTTCGACCAGCTCGCCGCCAAGGACGTGACCGTCCGCGGCACCTACGACGTGTCCGGCCTGCGCGCCGACGCCGACCTGATGATCTGGTGGCACGCCGAGACCAGCGACCAGCTCCAGGAGGCGTACAACCTCTTCCGCCGCACCCGGCTCGGCCGCGCCCTGGAGCCGGTCTGGTCGAACATGGCGCTGCACCGCCCCGCCGAGTTCAACCGCTCGCACATCCCGGCCTTCCTCGCCGACGAGACGCCCCGCAACTACGTCAGCGTGTACCCGTTCGTGCGCTCCTACGACTGGTACCTGCTGCCTGACGAGGACCGCCGCCGGATGCTCGCCGACCACGGCAAGATGGCCCGCGGCTACCCGGACGTGCGCGCCAACACGGTCGCCTCGTTCTCCCTCGGCGACTACGAGTGGCTGCTGGCCTTCGAGGCCGACGAGCTGTACCGCATCGTCGACCTCATGCGTCACCTGCGCGGCTCCGAGGCCCGCCGGCACGTCCGCGAGGAGGTCCCGTTCTACACGGGCCGCCGCAAGGACATCGCGGACCTGGTCGCGGGCCTGGCCTGAGGCCGCTCGCGGCTCAGTGCCGGCCGGCCTTGCCCTTCAGGGAGTCCCGCAGGGTCTTCCCCCCGGCCTGGCCGGCCGGCACCGCCGGCCTCGGCTCCGGGTGCCCGGCGCAGGACGCGCGCCGCTGCGGGAGCCGGCCTTCCAGCAGGTAGGCCTCCAGGTAGCCGTTGACGCACTTGTTGGGTCCGCCGCCGATGCCGTGCGTGCCCGCGTCCCGCTCGGTCACGAGCACCGAGTCGGCGAGCCGCCGGTTCATCTCCAGCGCACCCGCGTACGGCGTGGCCGCGTCCCGCTCGGCCTGCAGGATCAGCGTCGGGGGCAGCTCGCCGGGGCCCGTGCGGACGTCGAGGGCCCGCTGCCGGGGCACCGGCCAGTAGGCGCACGGCAGGTTCATGAAGGCGTTGTCCCAGGTCTCGAACGGCGCCACCCGCGCGAGCCTGGTGTTGTCCCGGTTCCAGGTCTTCCACTTCGCCGGCCAGGGCGCGTCGTTGCACTCGACGGCCGTGTAGACCGCGTTGCCGTTCTCCGCCGCGGCGGCCGAGCCCGGTGGCGGCGCGGCCAGCCGGATCAACGGCTTCGCGTCCCCCTTCAGGTACTTCGACAGTGCCAGGGCGCGGCTCGGCCAGTAGTCGTCGTAGTACCCGGCCGACAGGAACGCGCCCTGCAACTGCGCCGGGCCCACCTTCCCGCCGGCGGCCCTCGCCGCCAGCCGCCTGCTCGCCCGGTCGTAGCTCGCCTGCACCTTTGCGGGTGTGTCGCCGAGCCCGTACACGTCGTCGTGCCGGGCGATCCACTCCCGGTAGTCCGCCCAGCGGCTCTCGAACGCGGCCGACTGCTGCAGGTTGTTCCGGTACCAGATCTGCGCCGGGTCCGGGTCCACCGCCGAGTCCAGCACCATCCGCCGTACGTGCGAGGGGAACAGGGTCGCGTACAGCGCGCCGAAGTAGGTGCCGTACGAGGCGCCCATGAACGTCAGCCGGTGCTCGCCGAGCGCGGCGCGCAGCACGTCCAGGTCACGGGCGTTGTTGAGGGAGGTGTAGTGGCGCAGTTTGTTCCCGGACCGCTTCAGGCAGCCCTTGGCGTACGCCTGCGCCTCCTTGATCCGCGCCTTCTTGTACGCCTCGGAGGGGTGCGTCGGCGACTGCGAGGGAGCCTTGAAGAAGTGCCTGGGGTCCACACAGGACAGCGGTGCCGAACGGTCCACACCCCGCGGGGCGTAGCCGACCAGGTCGTAGGCGGCGGCGATGCGCTTCCACTCGGGCAGCACGCCGACCATCGGGAAGCCCATGCCGGAGGCGCCGGGGCCGCCCGGGTCGTAGACCAGGGCGCCCTGCCTCGGCACCCTGCGCTTGCTGTTGTGCGGGTCCTTGTGGGTGGCCCGGACCCGGCTGACGGTCAGCTTGATCCGTTTGCCGTCCGGGTGCGCGTAGTCCAGCGGGACGCTCAGCGTGCCGCACTGGAAGGTGTCGGGGAACTCCAGGTCGGCCGCGCACCGGCCGAAGCCGATGCCTTCCGTGCGCGCGCGTGCGGCGGCCACCGCGGTACCCCGCAGTTCGGCCGCCGCCGTGCCCGGGACGCGATCGGCGCTCCCGGCCGGGGCGGCGGCCAGGGTGGTCAGGAGCAGTGACCCGGCTGCCGAGTACAGGACGGGGGCTCTCATGGCGTATCCCTTCGGTGCACGGCTGCCGGTGGCGTGGCGGCATGGGCACCGCGGCGTCTGCTCGACAGCAATAAAAGGGATATTTCGACCGGTCGGCGGGGAAGGCAAGCACCATCGGGCGGTGTCGGCGCCAATGCCCCCTATGCGCCCCCGCTCACTCCCGAGGCGGCTGGTCCCGGTGTGCGAAGGCCGCACGCAGCTCCGGTTCGCCGATCGCGCGGACGCCCCGGACGGCGACGGAGGCCAGCAGCGACCGGTCGTCGGCGGTGCGGCCCGCCCGCAGGCGCAGCCCGCCGAGCAGCCGCTGCCCGGCCGGGGAGGCCCAGCGCGAGTACGGATGCACCTCGACCCGGGCGATGGCCAGGCAGCTCAGGGTCAGGGTGAGGGGCAGCGCGAACCAGACGGCGACCAGGTCGCGCGGCATCCCGGTGGGGGTGGGCAGGGCGAGGGCGGCCATGCCGAGGCCGAGCACGGCCAGCGCGGCGGCCCGGACCTGCCGGACCCCGGACGCGACCGTCGTCCGCGCCGCCGCCTCGGGCACCGCGAGCCCCGCCCGTACCAGTTCCTCGCCGAGGCTGCGCACGGCGTCCGCGTCGGCCGCGGCCGAGCGCACCGGCGCTATCCGGGACTGCCCCTCGGGTCCGATGGCGCCTATCACCGACCGCTCCATCTCGTCGCGCCCCCGCGGGTCCACGACGGTCGCCCAGCCGGTGTGCGCGAGCAGCAGCCGCCGTTCCCGGGCCATCGACACCAACGCCAGGTCGGCGACCCGCGCGGGTCCTCCGGACAGGAACGCGGCCTCGTAGAGCGTCAGGTCGTGTTCCCGGCCCGCGTCCGCGTCGGCGGCCGCCGTCCGTACGGCGGCCAGGCACAGCCGGGTGCAGGCGGTGCCGGTGACGGCCCAGGCCAGGAGCAGGAGGAGGACCCAGAACATGACATGTTTCTATGCCAGGGTCCTCGGAATCGCCATGCCCTGTTCACATTCCGGACCGAGTGTTGTGGGTATGTGACGTTCCGTTTGCCGCGCAGGTCAGGGGCTGTCGGAGGCCGGCGGCGGGCTGGTGGTGGCCGGGGGCAGGGTGTACGGCGAGGACGGCGACGGTGCCGGGGACAGCGCCGGGGACGGTACGACCGGGATCGCGTCGCTCGGCGCGAAGACCTGCGGGGAGGCGGCGGGGGAGGGGGTGACCGCCAACTGCCGCGCCAGCGCGGCGAAGTCGACGTACCCGGTCGCCTCCAGGACCTTGATGTGGTCCAGCACGGTGGTGTTGGCGTCGTCGGCGAGCGCGCGGACCAGGGTGTTCTGGGTACCGGCGCGGACCTGGGCGACGACGGAGAACACCCGGCCGTGGGCCAGCCGCACCAGGTTCGCGAACTGCCGGTCGAAGTCCTGGCCGTGGGCGCCGGTGAGGGTGGCGAGCCACTGCTGCTGCTGGTCGTTCGGCTGGTTCGGAAGCGGTACGCCGAGCTGGGCGGCGACACCGCGGACACGGGCGTCGAGGGCGGCGTGCCCCGCCACGAGGTGCTGCCCGGCCGTGCGGACGGCCGCCGTCGTGCCCTTCTGCTCCGCCATCTCGCCGGCGGGCAGCTCCCAGAGTCCGGCCAGCCGCACCTTCACGATGAAGTCCCGGTCCAGCTCGGACAGCGGACCGTACCGGGTCGGCACGGTCTTCGCGCTGAGCACGGTCACCGCGCCGGTCGGGTCCGCACGGTCGGCGTACGACCAGACCGGGAAGACCAGCGCGGCGATGGTCGCCGCGAGACCGGTGACGATCAGCCCGGTACCGCTGAATATGCCTCGCCCCTGGACGGGGGGCCGGGGACGCGCTCGCATGGTGCCTCCTGCACCGCACGGGGGTGGCTCCACTGTGCGGGCTAGGCATATTACCGAGGGGGCGTCCGGGGGCGCGTCGGCGGTGTTCGGGCGCGGGCCGTGGGGGCTGGTCGCGCAGTTCCTCCCCCAGCGCCCCTTCAGGGCGCGCCGCACAGCCGTGTCCTCGACGCCACCCGGCGGGCGCCGGTGAGCGCGGTTCCCGCGCCCGGCCCCGGCCCACCCGCACGGCTCACGCCCTGCGCAGCAGCCCCGTCCGGCGGGGTGCCGGGCCCGCACGGTGCTGCCACCACGCCCGCAACCGCCTGCGGGACGCCCTGTCCCCCGGCCCGCCCTCCCGCAGCAGCTGCCCCGCGAAGTCCAGGGCGTCCCGCCGGTACCCCCCTGTCATCGGCCGCTCCTGTGCGTAGGCCAGGAACGCCGCCCGGTACCCCTCGCCGAGGATCTCCGGCAGCTCCGGCGCCACCTTCGCCACCACGTCCGCCCGCTTCCCGGCCAGCGCCCGCGCCTGCACCCCCATCCGCACCCGGTCGAACCCCTCCGGCACCGGCGTCCCCGCGACCAGCGAGGACAGGACCGCGGCCTGGGCGAGGCCGACCCGCTGCCGGGTGGCGTCGGGGACGGCGGCCACGGGCCTCACCTCGCCGGTGCGGACGTCGGCGGCGGCCACCGCCCCGCCCGCCGCCACGGCCGCCCGGATCGCCGACAGCTCGCCCTCCAGTTCGGCCGGTTCCGGGAAGTTCTCGTCGCGCTCCAGCAGGACCCCCGGCGGCGCGACCCGGGACGCGAGGTCGGTCAGGATGTCCAGGACCGCCGGGGGCACCGGGTGGGCGTGGCTGTCGTGCCAGACGCCGTCCCGTTCGAAGCCGCCCGCGACGTGGACGTAGGCGATCGCCTCGACGGGGAGTTCGGAGAGGGCCTTGGCCGGGTCCTCCCCGCGGTTGACGCGGTTGGTGTGCAGGTTGGCCACGTCGATCAGCAGCCGTACCCCGGTCCGGTCGGCGAGCTCGTACAGGAACTGCCCCTCGGTCATCTCCTCGCCCGGCCACGCGATGAGCGCGGCGATGTTCTCGACGGCGAGCGGCACGGGCAGCGCGTCCTGCGCGATGCGGACGTTCTCGCAGAGCACGTCGAGTGCGTCCCGGGTGCGCGGGACCGGGAGGAGGTGGCCCGCCTCGAGGGACGGGGACGCGGTGCGCGGGCCGCCCGCGCGGACGAACGCGATGTGTTCGGTGACCAGCGGGGAGGCCAGCGCCTCGGCCCGCTCGGCGAGCGCCCTGAGCCGCCCCTCGTCGGGCCGGTCGACGCCGCCGAGGCCCAGCGAGACGCCGTGCGGGACGACGGTCACCCCTCGCTCGCGCAGCCGCAGCAGCGGCTCGGGGAGGTGCCCCGGGCAGGTGTTCTCGGCCACGACCTCGACCCAGTCGACGCCCGGCATCCGCGCCACGGCGTCCGCGATCTCCGGCCGCCAGCCGATGCCCGTGCCCAGCCGTGCCACGGTCATGGTCGTCCCCCTCCTGCTCCGAGTGACGGGGATATGGCCCCGGAGCGCGCCCGCGAACCTCGTTGCCTGCCGCTTCAGAGCAACATTTGAGGTTCGCCGGTCGCGCTCCGGGGAGTCGAGGGGCTACTGGCCGACCCCGCCCACCGGGTCCTCCGGGTCGGGGCGCCCGGTGTTCACCGTGCCCGGCGCGCCGGGCGAGGGCTTGGACGTGGTCCCTACGTTCCCGCTGGCCCGCGCGGCCGGCGCGGAGGGCACCGGCACCCCCGGTGCGGGTACGGCGGGGCCGGTGGGGCTGGCCGTGGTCGCGTTGGCGACGTCGTTCGCGTTGGCCTCGAAGTCGACCTTGCCGGTCTTCTCCAGGATCGTGATGTGGTCGAGGACGGTCTGGTTGGTGTCGGAGGCCAGCTGCCGCACCAGACTGTTGCGGGTGGTGTTCCGCACGGTCCCGATCGCCGGGAAGATCTTGCCGTGCGCGGCCCGCAGCAGGTTCACGAACTTGTACTCGTACTCCTCACCGGTCGCCGCCGACATCTCCTGGAGCCAGCCCTGCTGCTGTTCGTTGGGCACGTTCGGCAGCTCGACGCCGAGCTTGGCGGCGACGATCCGCACCCGTCTGTCCAGGTCGGTGTGGCCGACGATCAGGTGGTCACCGGCCTCCCGGATCGCCGGGCTGGGCGCCCGCTCGACGGCCTGCTGGCCGGCCGGCAGCTCCCACAGCCCGGCCAGCCGGACCCGCACGATCAGGTCGCGGTCGGCGGCCGTGAGCGGACCCCACTCCGTGTTGACGGTCCCCGCCGCCACGTTGGCCTGCCCGGTGCCGGTCCGGTCGCCGTACGACCACACGGGGTACACGAGCGCGCCGACGGTTCCGGCGAGTGCCGCCAGAATGAGGGCCGTTCCGTTCGAACGCCGCAAGGATTCCTCCCCGTGTCGCTGGTTCAGTGCCAGGACGTACGGTCGGGTCCGCGACGGTGTTCAAACAAACGGCAAAGTTTGTCAGGGGAGTTAAAAATTCCCAGCTCAGCGTAGTGCCGGATGGTCCGCGACCACCGTGCAACTGCCCGGCGCGATCTCGGTGAACCCGGCGTCCCGCACCAACGGCAGCCCGCTCGCGGTCAGTTCGCGCCACTCGGCCGGCTCGGCGGTCCGCACGGCGAGCGGGAGACCGGCGTCCCGCCAGGCCCGCCGCTCCTCCTCGGGCAGTGCCCACCAGGCCAGTTGGGCACCGTGCCCGGCCTGCGCCATCGCCTTCCCGGCCGACATCTCCAGCTCCGGGTTCAGCCACAGCACGGGCGCGGACCGGTCGGCGCCGGCGGGCGGCTCGGGGTCCTCCAGTTCGGTGCCGGACACCTGCAACTTCGCCAGGTCCTTGGGCCATCCGTCCAGGGGGACCGGCGGGAACACCCGTACCTCGGCGGACTTCCCGGTCAGGGTGATCCCGGGCAGCCCCTCGGCACGCCGCCACTCGGCTCCCCGGGCCCGCCGCACGACCTTGCGGATCCGGGCGTCCTCCCAGTCCCGGACGGCCTGCGCCCACTCCCCGTCCCCGAGGGCACGCTCGTCGCTCAGCAGGGTCAGCACGGCCCTGGCGGCCGTCTCCAGGGCGTCGGTACGGCCGGGAGGAGCCGACTTCTCCAGCCGTACGACAAGGGGCAGGACGAACTGGGGTGCCTCGTCCCGGCTGTCGGCCGGGACCTGGAAAGGAGCGCTCACCGCACCAACCCTACGGGGCGCCCACCGCCCCCGGTCCCGCCGTTCACCCCGAACAGGCGGTCCGCTGCGCCTCCTGCCACTCGCACCGGGGGCACAGCGTGACCCCCTTGTACGACTCCGGGTGCTCGGTCGGCTCCTGGCACAGCACACACTCGGCGTACGGCGGCCCGTCGGCCTTCGGCGGCCGCGCGGTCCCGGTGATGGTGCAGTAGTCGCCGTCGTCGCTCATGCCTCCAGCGTAGACAGCGCCGCGCCATCACCCGCTCTTTGCGCCAGCAACGGCCTGGACGTGTGGCCGCTCCGGCGTGGGCGGGCCGCGTCATCGGCGAAGCCCCTGCGGTAGGCCGTCACTCCTAGTGAAGCGTGGGGGTGCGCAAGGAATATGCGCCCCCTGTGCGCGGGGCGTGCGCCGGGTGATGGACCTGGTGTGATGCAGAACACTTTCGGGAAACGTACGGCTGTTCGCCTCCCTCTTCGGTCGGGTCGGGCCTGGTCAGAAGGACACCGACGGTGACTAGCAGTGCTTGTTGAAAATTGCAGCACACCCCCGACCGCCCCCTCCGGTGATTTTCCCGAGGTGTGCATGAGTGATCAGCCGCATGAACCACTTAGGTAGGTCTCAGGCCCAACGGGCCGTCGGCGCGCACGAGTTGCGCCGGTCCCAGCCGACCCTCAATGGAGAGGAAAAGCCTGCCCATGTGCCGTGCCGCCGGGAGGCCTGCGTGAGTCACGACGACGCCCCAGAGGGCGCTCCGGACGCCGAGCCGCGTTCCGGACTGTCTCAGTCCATGTTCCTGCCGCTGGACCTGCCGCTGGACTTCGAGGCCTTCTACCTCGGGCACCAGGAGCCGTTCCACGCCTACGCGGAAGTCCACTTCGGGACCCGCGAGGTGGCCGAAGAGGTCATACACGAGGTGTTCCTCCAGATCCACGCGGGCTGGACGGAACTGCTGAGCTCGGGCTCGCTGGAGCAGGGCGCCTGGGCGATCATGCGGCGGGCCGTGCACGACCGCCTCGACCGCGAGGGCCGCGCGCCGGCGTTCGTCATCAACGGGCCCATAGCCCAGGCGCTGGCCCCGGCGCTCGCCACGGCCCGGGAGAAGCTACAGAAAATGGAGTCGACCAGCGGCCTGTACGAGGCGATCGCGGAACTGCCCAACCGCCAGTTCGAGGTGATCGTGCTGCGCTACATCCTCGGCTACCCCACCGCCAAGGTCGCCTGGTACGTCGGCATCGACGAACGCACCGTCGGCCACCACCTGCGCCGGGGCAAGGAACGCCTGCGCGTCAAACTCGGCCTGCCCGACGAACGGAAAAGGCCCCACCCGAAGGGGGAACGACCGTGACCACCACACTCGAGGCCCTGCTGAACGAGGTCCGGCTGCCCGCCACAGCCCCACGGCGGTTCGACGTCGCCGCAGGCCTTCGCCGGCTCGCCACCGACGCCCGCCGGCGCACCCCGACCACAGACATCGCCCGCGCCGCGCAAGCCGGCCAGCGCCTGGGCGTGGTGTGCCGGTGGGTGCTCAACGAACCAGCCGTCGCCGACCACGTCGCCAAGATCGCCGAAGGCCCCGACCGCGGACCGCTGACGGAGGAACACCTGGACGTCGACGGCGCCCTCGCCTTCGCCTGCCTGCTCTACCTCACCCGCCACCCCGAGTCGGCCCAGTTCTGGTGGCAGCTCGCGGCCGGCGCCGGCAGTCGCGCCGCCGCCTACTGCCTGCACCTGCACCACCTGGCCCTCGGTGAATCCAAGCGGGCCCAGCACTGGTTCCACCAGCTCACCCACTCCATGGCCGACACCGCACCGCCCGACGCCGCGTTCCTCGAAGGGCTCGAACTGTTCGCCCGCTATGTCCGCACCAACGGCTCCACCGCCCTGGCCCCCACCTGCCGCCTCGAGCACGAAGTCGACCGGCTCGCCGCACGTACTCCCGGCCGCTCCGTCATCGTCGCCCGGCCCGACCGCCAACTGGTCGACCGGCTGCAGGAGTTCGCCGCCGACCGCTGAACCAGGCCGACAGGCACCGGCCGGGTGGACTCCCCGCCACGACGCCATACGAAAGGGACGCCTTCCATGCACCTCAGCCCCCGCCCACACCTGTGCGAACTCGACCTCGTCGGTGTGGTGGTCTTCCTGCCGTGTCCCAACCCCTGCTGTGTTCCGCCCCGGCAGATCACGGCGACGCACCCTGTGATCTCTGTTCGCAGGGCGAGCGATACGGAAGCGCTCCAGCAGGCCGCCCGCCCCCACGGTGCCAAGGCGATGGGGCTTCCTCGCCCGTGACCCCCTTCTTTTCAAGGACGGTCACCGGTGACCGGGCGTCTGCCCGATCAGCTCGGACACCTTCACGAACCGGAAGCCCCGCTTGCGCAGCTCGGGCACGACGTCGCGCACCACCTGCTCGGTGGTGGGGGCGGCGCTGCGGGTGCAGTGCATGACGACCACGGAACCCGGCTTCACACCGTCCAGCACCTGCTTCGTGACCGCGTCCGCGTCCGTCGCGAACGCGTCCCCGCTCACCACGTCCCACTGCACGGCGGTGACCCCGAGCCGGCCGACCGCGCGCAGCGCCTGCCGGTCGTAACAGCCGCCGGGGAAACGGAAGTACGGCATCGGGTGCGGCACGCCCGCCTTGACCAGCGCCGCGTAGGCGCGCTGCACGTCCGACGTCATCCCGTCGGCGGGGACGGTCGGCAGGCCGTAGCAGTCACCGGTGAACGCGTAGTGGCTGTAGGAGTGGTTGGCCACCTCGAACCGGGGGTCGCGGCCGAGGGAGCGGGCCTGGTCCGGGTACTGCTCGGCCCAGCGGCCGGTCATGAAGACGGTGGCCGGCACCCTCAGCCGGCGCAGGGTCGCGATCAGCGCCGGATTGTCGAAGTGCTCGCCCGCCGCGGCCCGCGGCCCCTCGTCGGCGGTCATGTCGGCGTCGAAGGTGAGGGCGACGGTCTTCCCCAGGGTGCGGGGGCCGTTCGTGAACACGGGGGCCGCGCCGCCCGCGCCCGCGGGGAGGGTGGGCGGCTTGGCGGCGGGAGCGGGCTTCGCGGGGGCCGGGTGTCCGGCCGGTGGTGCCTGGGCAGAGCCACAGGCGGCGAGGGCGGCTCCCAGGGCGCAGACGGCGGTCGTACCGGCAATACGGCGTACTAGTCTGATCACCCTACGAACCTAGGGCGGAATGTCCGATTTTCTCGGTCGGCGCGGCGCCGGATCACCCGGGCGGCGGCCGTCCGGCACAGCAGGGGTCAGGGTGCGTTCAGCAGCCGCTCCCGGCACGCCGCCACGTCGAAGTCCGGCTTCGGGTACCGCGGCGGGTCGAGCACCTCCAGATGCTCCAGGAGGAGCCGGCCGATCGCCCAGTTGCGGTACCACTTGTGGTCGGCCGGGACCGGATACCACGGCGTGGCCGCCGTCGAGCAGCGCTCCAGCGCGATCTCGTACGCCTTCTGGTACGCCGGCCACAGCGCGCGGTCCTCGATGTCGCCGGAGCCCTCGATCTCGGAGCTCGGGGCCAGCTCCCGGACCCGGGCGACCAGGACGTCCTCGTAGTGCGAGCGGTCGAAGACGCCGATCTCGCCGGGTTCGGGCAGCGCCTTGCGGATCCGCCGGAGGAAGTCGTGGCCGCGTTCCTCCCCGGTGGGGGCCTTGAAGCCGCGGACGCGGCAGCCCGCCGGGTTGAAGTGGCGGACGACGTGTTTGACCGTGCCGCCCTTGCCGCTGGTGTCCATGCCCTGGAGCGCCAGCAGGACCCGCCGCCGGTCGCCTGCCGTGGCCGCCGCGTGCGGCCGCTCCTGGAGGCCGGCCAGCCGCTTGCCCAGCGCGTCGGCCGCCGCGTGCCCCGCGCTCCTGCCGCCGGGGCCGCCGGGGCCGCCGGGGCCGCCGGGCGTCGCGTCGGCCGGGTGGGCGAGCAACTCCGGACGCTCGCCCACCGGGAGCCGGAGCAGGTCACGCAGGGTGCCGTTCCTGTCGTCGTTCCGGTGCGTCGAGTCCGTCGAGTGTTTCGGACGCTTCGGGTCGTCCGGGTGGTTCCTCGCCACGGGAGCGCCTTTCGATCGGCGGGTCGGGGCGGCCCGGGTACCCCGACGCGGCGAACCCGGACGGGGCGGCGCCGTTCGGCGCCGGCTGCTGGGCCCTCTCCAGGAACCGCAGCAGCTCCACCGGGAAGGGCAGCACCAGGGTGGAGTTCTTCTCGGCGGCCACCGCCACGATCGTCTGCAACAGGCGCAGCTGCAGGGCCGACGGGGTGCCGGCCATCTGCTCGGCCGCCTCGGCCAGCTTCCTCGACGCCTGGAGTTCCGCGTCCGCGTTGATGATCCGGGCGCGGCGCTCCCGGTCGGCCTCGGCCTGCCGGGCCATCGAGCGCTTCATGGCGTCCGGCAGTGACACGTCCTTGATCTCGACCCGGTCCACCTGCACCCCCCAGCCCACGGCCGGGCTGTCGATCATCAGCTCCAGGCCCTGGTTGAGCTTCTCCCGGTTGGAGAGCAGATCGTCCAGGTCGCTCTTGCCGATGATGGACCGCAGCGAGGTCTGGGCCATCTGCGAGACGGCGAACTTGTAGTCCTCGACCTTGACCAGCGCGCTCACCGCGTCGACCACCCGGAAGTAGACGACCGCGTCCACGCGCACGGTGACGTTGTCGCGGGTGATGCCCTCCTGGGCGGGGACCGGCAGCGTCACGATCTGCATGTTGACCTTGTACAGCCGGTCCACGACCGGGATCACCAGGTTGAAGCCGGGCTCCCGTACCTCACCGGAGACCCGGCCCAGCCGGAACAGCACACCCCGCTCGTACTGCTTGACGACCCGCGCGCCGGCGACCAGGTAGAGCGCGCCGACGCACAGCGCCGTCACCACCGCGACCAGCAGCTCCTGAACCATCACGGCCCCCAGGGAGAGAGGTCCGATATGTCTGATGCTGTAACGATATGCCCGGCGGGTGGCTCGGGGCCACGGCCGCCGGGAACGGGTCCGGGCCGGGGGTGCCGAGGGGCGTCGGCACCCCCGGCCCGGGGGTGGCCACCGGTTCAGGCGGCCGTGACCTTGACGGGTTCGGCGGTCACGCGCACCGGTTCCGTGCCGGCGTCGCTGTGCCGCTCGGCCCAGCTCTCCAGCGCGGTCCGGCAGGCGTGGTCGAGGTGGTGCAGCCCCGACAGGTCCACCCGGATCGGGCGGTCCTGCGGCAGCGCCTCCAGGCTGTCGAGGATCTTCGGCAGCCGCAGGAAGGTCGCGTTGCCCGACAGGTGGGCGTCGATGGGTCCGGCGCCCTTGTCGACCACCTCCAGCTTGAGGTGCGACGCCTCCCAGGCGGTCTTCACGATCGACAGCGCCAGACCGATCAGCACGCCCTCGAACATGCTGACCGCGACGATCGACACCGCCGTGACCACCAGGATCAGCGCCTCGCCCCGGTGCTCGCGCCAGAGCGCGGCCAGTGAGCGCACGGGGATCAGCTTGGCGCCCGAGTAGACCAGGATCCCGGCCAGTGCCGGGATCGGGATGTAGGCCAGGGCGCCGGGCAGCAGCGCCGCGAACAGCAGCAGCCAGACGCCGTGCAGCACCCGGGACGCCTTGGTGCGGGCGCCCGCCTGGACGTTGGCCGCGCTGCGCACGATCACCGCGGTCATCGGCAGCGCGCCGAGCACCCCGCACAGCGCGTTGCCCGCGCCCTGGGCGACCAGTTCCCGGTCGTACTGGGTCCGGGGACCGTCGTGCAGCCGGTCCACGGCCGCCGCGCTGAACAGCGACTCGGCCGACGCGATCAGGGTGAACGCGACGATCGTGCCGATCACCCCGGGGCCCGCCAGTTCGCCGAAGGCGCTCAGCGGCGGCGGCTGGACGGAATCCAGCAGCCCCTGCACCTCGACGGTGGCGACCGGCAGGCCGAGGAGGAGCGCCGCCAGGGTGGCGAGGCCGACGGCGGCCAGCGGTCCGGGGACCGTACGCACCGCCGCCGGCGCGTGCTTCCACAGGACGAGGACCGCCACGGTGCCCGCGTAGAGGGCGAGCGAGGCCAGCGCCCCGCCGTCCCCGAGGGCGTCCAGGAACGCCTCGGGCAGCCCGGCAATCTTGCCGAGGCCCGAGTCGGGTGCCTTGGCGGCGAGCGCCGGGTACAGCTGTCCGGCGATCAGCACCAGGCCGATACCGGCCAGCATGCCCTCGACGACCGAGAGGGAGATGGCCCGGAAGTAGCGCCCCAGCCCGAGGACCCCCATGGCGATCTGGAGGACCCCGGTGACCAGCACGATCACACCGAGCACCGGCAGCCCGAACTCCTGCACCGCCTCGAAGACGAGCACGGTCATACCGGCGGCCGGCCCCGACACCTGAAGGCTGCTGCCCCGCAGCATCCCGGTGACGACACCGCCCACGATGCCGGTGACCAGGCCCAGTTCGGCCGGGACGCCGGAGGCCACGGCCACGCCCACGCACAGCGGGAGCGCGACCAGGAAGACGACGAGGGAGGCGGCGAAGTCCTGGCGTATGTAAGGGAACTTGGTCATCGCGGCGCTCACAGGGCCTCGAACGTGTCGGTCCCGGCGCGGTGTTCGAGCACGGCACCGGTGTGGACCTCGTAGTACCAGCCGCGCAGGGTCAGTGCGCCCTCCGTCAGCTTCCGGTCGATGAACGGGTACGACCGCAGCCGCAGCAGCTGGGCGAGCACGTGGTTCTGCACGCCCTCGGCGACGGCCGGGTCCTCGGCCGCCCCGCTCGGCCGCGGCTCGGCGCTGGCCAGCCAGTCCCGGACGGCGGGTACGGCGGTCAGGTCGTCGCCGCGCACCAGCGCGCCGACGGCGCCGCAGTGCGAGTGCCCGCAGACGACGATGTCGCGGACGCCGAGCACCTCCACGGCGTACTCGATGGTGGCCGCCTCGCTGGTGGGGTGCTCCGAGGCGTACGGCGGGACGATGTTGCCCGCGGTGCGCAGCTCGAAGAGCTCGCCCGGGCGGGCGCCGGTGATCAGGGCCGGGACGACCCGGGAGTCGGAGCAGGTGATGAACAGCACCTGTGGGGACTGGCCAGCCGCGAGCTGGGCGAACTCCTCAGGGCGCTGTCCGAACGTACGGGCGTTGTCGATGAGGGGCTGCATGGTGTGTGGACTCCTCCTGGCGCGCCGGAACGGCGCGTCGGGCTTGCACGACGGTTGTGGGGGGGGTGAGCCGAGACGGAACCCGCCTCTCAGCAGCGGAAGACCTGGAGCGTGGCCGGTGAGTGGGCTCTGGAGGCTCTGGACGCGCGTCGGTGCTCGGCCGAGGGGGCCGTCGAGGCGCGTATGGCCTCGGTGTGCCGGGGGGCGGCCTGACGGTCGTCGGCCCAGCCGGCGGTGGTGGTGCGGTGGCGGTCGGCACTCTGCGGGGGACCGGGCGGCTCGCCGCACAGTCCGGGGTCACGGAGGGTGCCCGACCCTTCGCGCACCGCCTTCGCCGGGGGATGGGATCCGGGCTGGGCCTTGGCCTCGACGTGACTGAGTGTGTGCGCGGTTGCGAAGGTTGCCGTGGGGGCGAAGAACTGGACGGCGAGCAGGGCGGCGGCCAGGAGCGAGATCACGGTCCGGGCCGTCGTACCTCGGAACATGGGCCCCCTTCGCGGCAGTTCACACCTCTTGTGTGCACCAAGCACAGGTCAACGGTTGGTCAAGAAACACGTTAACCCAGCGGAGCCGTTTGCTGGGTTAACTCCGTGTTGCGTGCCGAAGACAGCGTGAAAAGCGCCGGTGGCGTGGCCTGATCAGGCTCTTGACACCAGTCCCTTGGCGTCCCGGGCGAGCGCGGTGAGCCGGGATATCGCGCGGAAGTACTTCTTGCGGTAACCGCCGTTCAGCATCTCCTCGCTGAACAGCCTGTCGAAGGGCAGCCCGGAGGCCAGGACCGGGACCTCGCGGTCGTAGAGCCGGTCCGCGAGGACCACGAGCCGCAGCGCGGTCGACTGGTCCGGCACCGGCCGCACGTCGGTCAGGCAGACCGCCGTGAGGCCGTCGGTCAGCGCGCCGTACCGGCTGGGGTGCACCTTGGCCAGGTGGTCGAGCAGGTGCGGGAAGTCGTCGAGGGACGCGCCCGGCGTGGCGTACGCGGCCTTGGTCACCTGCTCGTCGGAGTACGGCGCCGGCGCCTCGGGCAGGCCCCGGTGGCGGTAGTCCTCGCCGTCGATGCGCAGCGTGCGGAAGTGGGCGGACAGGCCCTGGATCTCGCGCAGGAAGTCCACGGCCGCGAACCTGCCCTCGCCGAGCTTGCCCGGCAGGGTGTTGGAGGTGGCCGCGAGCGCGACCCCGGCCTCGACGAGCCGTGCGAGCAGGCTCGACACCAGGACCGTGTCGCCGGGGTCGTCCAGCTCGAACTCGTCGATGCACAGCAGGCGGTGGCCGGACAGGGTCGCCACGGTCTGCTGGAAGCCGAGGGCGCCCACCAGGTTGGTCAGCTCCACGAAGGTGCCGAACGCCTTCAGCGCGGGCTCCGCCGGGGTGGCGTGCCACAGGGAGGCGAGCAGGTGGGTCTTGCCGACGCCGTAGCCGCCGTCGAGGTAGACCCCGCGGGGCCCGGCGGGCGCCTTCGCCGCCCTGGCCTTCCCGAGGCCGAGGAAGCCGCGCCTGCCGCCGCCGGCCGCGTGCGCCCCGCCGAGACCGGCCGCGAAGCCTTCGAGGACGCGCACGGCCTCGG
This sequence comes from Streptomyces sp. NPDC020958, assembly GCF_055562175.1. Lineage (NCBI taxonomy): Bacteria > Bacillati > Actinomycetota > Actinomycetes > Kitasatosporales > Streptomycetaceae > Streptomyces > Streptomyces sp. NPDC020958. The sequence goes on from NZ_JBVHFU010000003.1 coordinate 355,927, forward strand.
TCTGGCTCGGCTGGTTCGGGTCCGGGAGGTAGGTGGCGAAGCGGACCGAGTCGAAGCGGGGCGGCGGCACCATCTCGGCGACCAGCCGGTCCGCGGGGACGTGCGGCGCGCGGGCGCACAGCGACAGCGGCCCCGCATCGGCTATGGGGCTGGCCTCGGAAGCGGCGGGAGAAGACGACACGGTCACCCATGCTAGTTGCCGTGCCACACTGCACGGCATGCGACGCCTGTTCCCTGTGACCGAAGAGACAGCAGCCCAGGCCTCCGGCGGCACGGCCGGAGGGCAGCGCGAGGGGGAGTGGAGTCTCGCCGAGCTGGCCCTCGCCTATGCCTACCCCGAGTCCGCCGGACGCCAGGCGTGGCTGCGGGCCAACATGGTGTCCACCCTCGACGGGGCGGGCCAGCACGACGGACGGTCGCAGCCCATCTCCGGCGCGGCCGACATGCGGATCTTCGGCACCCTGCGAGGGCTCGCGGATGTCGTGGTGGTGGGTGCGGAAACGGTACGGCAGGAGGAGTACCGGCCGGTACGCGCGCGTGCGGAGTTCGCGGGGGCCCGCGCCGCGGCCGGGCAGTCGGAGGCGGCCGCGGTCGCGGTGGTCACCGCGAGCCTCGACCTCGACTTCTCGCTCCCGCTGTTCACCTCGCCCCTCGTGCCCACGCTGATCCTGACCGGCGCGGCGGCCGCCCCCGACCGGGTGGTCACCGCGGAGAAGGCCGGTGCCAGGGTGGTGACCGCGGGCGACGGCATGGGCGTCGACCCGGCCCGCGCGGTGCGCGCCCTCGCCGACCTCGGCCACACCAGGCTGCTCACCGAGGGCGGCCCCCGGCTGCTGGGCCAGTTCATCGCCGCGGGGGTCCTCGACGAGCTGTGCCTGACGGTCTCGCCCATGCTCACGGCGGGCGGGGCGCAGCGGATCGCGGGAGGACCCGGCGTCGCCGTCCCGCATCGCTTCGAACTGGTGTCCCTGCTGGAGGAGGCCGGATTCCTGTTCGGCCGGTACCGCCGGTCCTGACACCACCGGAATATTCCGTTCCGCTTAGCTTTCGGCAGGCACACTGAATCCGGCAGTACCCCTGCGATCACGGGGCAGGATGGTTTCCGCAGGGGGTTGCTCGGCCCCACGCAGGACAGAGGGTCGGAACAGCCCTCCAAGGAGAAGAGGCGCCAGGTGTTCACAAGCGTTCTGATGATCGAGAAGGCCCTGACGTCAGCCGACGTGGAGTTCGTCACCACCTTGCACGGGGACGAGCAGGTCGCCTTCCACGTGCTGCTCCAGCCGCGCGGCGACCAGGCGGACCGCCTGCTGCGGGCCATCGACGACATCGCGCTCGGCGAACTCGACGAGGCCGCCCGTGAGCGGGAGACCCCGGAGGGGGACGCGGCGAAGGGGCCTGCCGAGCAGGCGCTGGCCGTGTCGCTGACGGCCCTGCGGGCGGCCGGGAGCACGGCGGAGGGGCGGATGGTCGAGGACCATCCGCTGGACGCGCTGCGCAAGCTGGTGGAAGAGGTGGGTGCCGACGAGGTGATCGTGCTGACCGATCCGCACTACGTGGAGGAGTTCTTCCACAGAGACTGGGCGTCGCGGGCCCGGCACAAGGTGGGGGTGCCGGTGCTGAAGCTGTTCTCGCACAGCAAGGCGTAGGGGTTCGCCGCGCTCCTGTCGGGGCGCCCACGCCTCAGCACATAGGCTAGGCAGGCTTTCGCACGTCATCGTCTCTGGGGAGAAACACATGGCACCCGGGCTTCCGTCCGCCATGGACCGACCGCACTTCATCGGCATCGGCGGCGCCGGGATGTCGGGGATCGCCAAGATCCTCGCCCAGCGCGGGGCCCGGGTGGCCGGCAGCGACGCCAAGGAGTCGGCCACCGCAGAGGCGCTGCGGGCGCTCGGTGCCACCGTGCACATCGGGCACGCGGCCGGACACCTCGCCGACGACGCCAGTTGCGTCGTCGTGTCGTCGGCGATCCGCGAGGACAACCCGGAGCTGGCCCGCGCGGCCGAGCTCGGCATCCCGGTGGTGCACCGCTCGGACGCGCTGGCCGCCCTGATGGAGGGGCTGCGCCCGATCGCGGTCGCCGGTACCCACGGCAAGACCACGACCACCTCGATGCTGGCGGTGTCGCTGAGCGAGCTGGGGCGCGAGCCGTCGTACGCCATCGGCGGCGACCTGGACGCCCCCGGTTCCAACGCCCTGCACGGAGCGGGTGAGATCTTCGTCGCCGAGGCGGACGAATCGGACCGCAGTTTCCACAAGTACGCGCCCGAGGTCGCGATCGTCCTCAACGTGGAGCTGGACCACCACGCCAACTACGCCTCGATGGACGAGATCTACGAGTCCTTCGAGACCTTCGCGGGCCGGATCGTGCCCGGCGGCACGCTGGTGATCAACGCCGACCACGAGGGCGCCCGGGAGCTGACCCGGCGGTTGGCCGGCACGGTGCGGACGGTGACGTACGGCGAGGCCGCGGACGCCGACGTACGGGTGCTCTCGGTCGTACCGCAGGGTCTGAGGAGCGAGGTCACCGTCCTGCTCGACGGGGCCGAGCTGACCTTCGCGGTCTCCGTGCCGGGCCGGCACTACGCGCACAACGCGGTCGCCGCGCTCGCCGCGGGCGTGGCCCTGGGCGTCCCGGCCGCCGAACTCGCGCCCGCCCTCGCCGCGTACACCGGGGTCAAGCGGCGCCTCCAGCTCAAGGGCGAGGCGGCCGGAGTCCAGGTGATCGACTCCTACGCCCACCACCCGACCGAGATGACCGCCGACCTGGAGGCGATGCGCGGCGCCGCCGGGGACTCCCGGATCCTGGTCGTGTTCCAGCCGCACCTGTTCTCCCGCACCCAGGAGCTGGGCAAGGAGATGGGTGAGGCGCTGGCCCTCGCGGACGCCTCGGTGGTCCTGGACATCTACCCGGCCCGCGAGGATCCGATCCCCGGGGTGACCAGCGAGCTGATCATCGAGGCGGCGCGGGCCGCGGGCGCCGACGTCACCGCGGTGCACGACAAGGACGAGGTCCCCGCCGTGGTCGCGGGAATGACCAAGCCCGGTGATCTGGTTCTCACCATGGGCGCGGGCGACGTGACCGACCTGGGCCCGAGGATCCTGGAACGCCTGGCGAAGTAAGGGGCTGAGACTCATGTCGTACGACGTCGAGAAGTCGGACGAGCAGTGGCGCGCGGAGCTGGGACCGGCCGAGTACGCCGTGCTGCGCCAGGCGGCGACCGAGCCGGCCTTCACCGGTGAGTACACCAACACCAAGACCAAGGGCGTGTACTCCTGTCGCGCCTGCGGTGCCGAACTCTTCACCTCCGGCACGAAGTTCGAGTCGCACTGCGGCTGGCCGTCCTTCTACGACCCGAAGGACTCCGACGCGGTCGAGCTGATCGAGGACCGTTCGCACGGGATGGTCCGCACCGAGGTGCGCTGCGCCCGCTGCGGCTCCCACCTCGGCCACGTCTTCGAGGGCGAGGGCTACGCCACCCCGACCGACCAGCGGTACTGCATCAACTCGATCTCGCTGCGGCTGACCGCCGACGAGAGCTGACGCCGCCGCCCCTTCCGCTCGTCCACACCCCGCCGCCCCTCAGGGCGGCGGGGTGTTCTCGTGCGTCCGGTGAGCGGCGGTTCGACGTCGATCGACATTGTGCAATGTATTGACCGACGTGAAAAAACTGCCCTACATTCAACGCGTTCCCGGCGGCACCGCCCCGCGTCCCTGTCGCGTCCCCGCGCCCGCCGCATCCCCCGCACCGCTCGAAGGGGAGTACCCGTGTCCACTGAAACGCGTTCGCCGTCCGACCCCGCGACCCTGCGCGGACCGTCCGGCCCGCTGCCCGTCGGCACCCTTGTCGCCGGCTGCTTCGCGGTCTGCCTGGCACAGATCGCCCTCGCCATGCCGGCCACCCTGAACGGACTGTTCCAGGAGGACCTGCACCCCGTCGGCTCCCAGCTGACCTGGATCTCGGACGCCTTCCTGTTGCCCGTGACCGTGCTGGAGCTGACCTTCGGCGTCCTCGGCGACCTCTTCGGCCGCAAGCGGCTGCTGGTCGGCGGCGGCGCGCTGCTCGTCGTAGGCGAGGCGCTGGCCGCCGCGAGCACCGGCATCCACATGCTCTGGGTGGGCCAGGCCATCGCCGGTCTCGGCGCGGCCGCGCTCTTCCCGACGTCGCTCGCCGTGATCGCCGCCGGCACCCACACCGCCCGGGACCGCGCCCGTACGATCACGGTCTGGGCCGCCGCCCTGTCCAGCGGCGGGTTCATCGCACCCGTCCTCGGCGGCATCACCGGCAACTACGGCTCCTGGCGCTGGGCCTTCGTCGTCGTCACCGGGCTCGCCCTGGTCAGCACCCTGCTCAGCGGGCTGCTGGCGCAGAACTCCAGTGCTCCGGAGGGCCGCTCCCTCGACCTCGGGGGCCAGATCACCATCGGCATCGGCATGTTCGCCCTGCTGTACGCGGTGATCCAGGGCCCCTCCGACGGCTGGACCGCGACCCCGGTGGTGATCGCGTACGGGGTCGCGGCGGTCTTCATCGCCCTCTTCCTCGTCGCCGAGAGCCGGGCCGCCGCGCCGCTCCTGCGCCTCGACCTGTTCCGCAACCGGGCCTTCGCGGTCGCCTCGTTCGTCGCCGTCGTCGGCATGTTCAGCTACCTCGGGACGGCCTACGCGACCAGCATCCGGCTCGGGCCGATCCAGCACCAGAGCCCGCTGCGCGGCTCGTTCGCGTTCATCCTGCTCAACGCGTGGACGCTGCTGTTGCTGCCGCTGATCTCCCGGCTCCTGGAGAAGGTCAGCGCGCGCTGGGTGCTGGGGGCGGGGCTCGCGCTGATGGCGGCCGGGGACTTCGTCGCCGCCACCCTCTCGGTCCACGACCGCGCGCTGACCTCGCTGATCCTGCCCATCGGGCTGGTCGGCATCGGCTTCGCGCTGACGGTGTCCTCCATCACCGCGACCGCCGTCAACACGGTCGAGGTCCACTACGCGGGCATGGCCAGCGCGTCGACCAGTCTGCTGCGGGACTTCGGGTTCACCCTCGGCCCGGCCGTCATCGGCGCGATCGCCCTGAGCCGCGCCGCCGACGAGTTCACCCGCAAGCTCGCCGGATCCGGCCTCGGCGAGCAGGTCAAGGCCGCGGCGGGGCAGGTCGCGGCCGAGGGCGGACCGCTCGCCGTCAACTCGGTACCCCCGTCCTCCCCGCCCGGCGGCGCGGCCCCCGTCGCCCTGGAGGCCCTCGGCAACGGCTACGCCGTCGGGTACGTCGTCTGCGGCGTCGCGGCCCTGGTCTGCTGCCTCCTCAGCGTGGTCGCCCTGCGGGGCAAGGCCGAGGAGACGGCCCTGGTCGGCATCGCGGCGGAGGAACGAACCACGGAGAACTGACACGGCGGCGGCCGCCCGCCCGACGCCGGGCAGCGGTCCGCACCCGCCGCCACCGACGAACCGCCGTCCGGTGCACACCCGACCATCGGCACAGGGCTGCGGATCCGCATTCCGGAACGCCAGAGTGGAGGCGAACCGTGACGGCCGGCCGCTGCCGGTCGGCGGGGGCCCTACCGGAGCTTCAGAAGTCGCCGGCCTGCACGGTCAGCCCGTCCGGTCGGCGGGGGCCACGCCGGGCCTTCGGCGGGCGGCTTCGGTGGTGCTGCCCGTTCAGGTGTCGGGACGGGCGGTCGCGGTGGGTCACCGGGGGGCTATGCCGGGGCTCCGGAGGCTGGGGGGCTGTGTGGGGTCGGCCTTGGCGGGTCGGTGGTTCTCGGCTGTGTGCCTTTCCGTGCGGTGCTCGGTGCCGTCCCCCGGGAGGACGTGGTCGGCGGCGTCTCCCCGGGCGGTGGTGCGGCGAGGGGGAGCGTCAGGGTGAACACCGTCGTCCGCTCCCGCCCCTCGTCCAGGGTGATCGTCCCCCCGTGGGCCTCCACCAGCGCACGCGCCACCGACAGCCCCAGCCCGCTGCCGCCGCGGTCGCGGCTGCGTGCCTTGTCGACGCGGTAGAAGCGGTCGAAGACCCGGGCGCGGTCGGCGGCCGGGATACCGGGGCCCTGGTCGGTGACGCGTACCGAAGCACAGCCGTCGGCGACCTCGACCGTCACGGACACCGGGGTCCCGGCGGGCGTGTGGACGGCCGCGTTGGTGAGCAGGTTGTCCAGCACCTGGCGGATCCGGACCGGGTCGATGCGGAGCGGGACCGGCTCGGGGCCCACGGTCACCGTCAGCGGATGACCGGCGCGGGCCGCGCGGAAGGCGTCCGCGGCCTCCCGGACCAGCTCCACCAGATCGGTGTCCTCCACCCGCAGCGGAGTCTCCACCTCGGCGGCGTCCAGGCGCGCGAGGAGCAGCAGGTCGTCGAGGAGGACCCCCATCCGGGCCGCCTCGGCGCGCAGCCGGGCCAGGTGCCTGTCGCGTTCCTCGGGCTGGTTGGCGGCGGCGTACTGGAACAGGTCCGCGTAGCCGCGTACCGACATCAGCGGGGTGCGCAGCTCGTGCGAGGCGTCCGCGACGAAGCGGCGCAGCCGCTGCTCGGCCTCGGCGCGCACGGTGAGCGAGTGGTCGATGTGTTCGAGCATCGTGTTGAACGCGGTGCGCAGTTCCTCGACCTCCGGCCCGCCGCCCCGCTTGGCCGCGCGCAGCGGCAGCCGGGCCGCGGACTCCGTCAGGTTGTGCGAGGCGATGCCGTGCGCGGTCTGTGCCATGTCGCTCAGCGGCTCCAGACCGTTGCGCAGCAGCCGGCGGCCGAACACCACCAGCGCCAGCAGGGCCAGCCCGAAGGCGACGACCTGGACGGTGACCAGCTGCCGAACGGTGTCGTCGATGCTGTCCATGGGGGCGCCGCTGACCAGCACCACCCCCGGCTCCACCGCGCAGCCGCGCAGCCGGTACTCGCCCTCCCCGGTCAGGTTCTCGGTGCGCAGCACCTCGGTGCCCGCGGCGATCTGCGCCTTCGCGACGGAGGTGAGGTCGTCGATGTCCGCGGGCAGGTCACCCGCCTCCTCGGGCTTGCGCAGCACCGGGACGCCGTTCGAGACGTCGTACACGGCGTAGTACCAGCGGTAGTACTTCTTGCCCTGGAGGGAGCCGTTCTGCTCGATGCTCTTCGACTGGGCGGTCTGGGCGAGCCCCAGCTGGTCGTCGAGCTGGGCCGACAGGTAGTCCCGCATGTAGGTGGTCAGGGCCGTGCCGACGACTGCGAACACCACCAGGGCCAGCGCGCCGAGCCCGAGCGCCAGCCGGGTGCCGAGCCGGGTGCTCCGGTACGAGCGCAGCAGTCGGCCGATCACTCCGCCGCCTGTTGCCGTATGACGTACCCGAAGCCGCGCGCGGTGTGGATCAGGGACTCCCCGCCCGACTCGTCCATCTTGCGGCGCAGCCTGCTGACGACCAGCTCCACCACGTTCGACCGGCCGCCGAAGCCGTACTCCCACACGTGGTCGAGGATCTGCGCCTTGGTGAGGACCGTCGGCGACTTGCGCATCAGATAGCGCAGCACCTCGAACTCGGTGGGGGTCAGGGAGAGCAGGCGGTCGCCGCGGCGGACCTCGCGGGTGTCCTCGTCCATCGTCAGATCCGAGACCCGGAGCACCGAGCGCTGGAAGCCGGGGCCGGCGCTGCGCCGCAGCACGGTCCGCAGCCGGGCCATCAGCTCCTCCACCGCGAACGGCTTGACCAGGTAGTCGTCGCCGCCCCGGGTGAGCCCGGCGACCCGGTCGGCGACCCCGTCGCGGGCCGTGAGGAACACCACCGGCACCATCGTCCCGGAGGTCCGCAGCCGGTCCAGCACGCCGAAGCCGTCGAGGTCCGGCAGCATCAGGTCGAGCACGACGATGTCCGGCCGGAACTCGGCGGCCCGGGTCAGCGCGTCCTCACCGCTGTACGCGGTGACCGCGTCCCAGCCCTCGTACCGCGCGACCGTCGCGACGAGGTCGGCGATCGGCGGGTCGTCGTCCACGACGAGGAGTCGTACTTTTTCCACCCGCTCATACTGCGGTACGCGGCGGCGGACGCCAGACCCGTGCGCACCCCGAGAACACATCGATAACCAGTTGAAAGCGGCCCGACAGGAAAACGACAGCGCGCGCGGGGGAAGCTCGACTCCCCGGACCCGATCAAGGAGCTGCCGACCCGTGACGACCGTCCAATCGCCCCCTGCGCCCCCCACGGCGATACGCCCCAGGGTGGTGGCCCGTACGGGCCTGTACGCCGTGCTCGCCGTGAACGCGGCCGTGGTCGCCTACTTCTTCGCCCAGGCCGGCTTCGCCTCCAACGCCCTGATCGTCCTCGGCCGTCTCTTCGGTCTGTACGGCGCCCTCGTCATGGCCTTCCAGCTGGTGCTGGTGGCCCGGCTGCCCTGGCTGGACCGCCGGATCGGCATGGACCGGCTGACGTCCTGGCACCGCTGGACCGGCTTCGCCCTGCTCTGGACGCTGCTCGCGCACGCCGTCTTCATCAGCTTCGGCTACGCCGACGGCGCGGGCGTCGGCCCCGTCACCGAACTCTTCGACCTCGCCCGGACCACGGAGGGCGTGCTGCGGGCCGTCGTCGCGCTCGGCGTCATCCTCGTCGTGGGCGCCGTCTCGGCCCGCGGTGCCCGCCGCCGGCTCGCCTACGAGACCTGGCACTTCATCCACCTGTACACGTACGTGGCCGTGGTGCTCGCCTTCAGCCACCAGGTCGCGGTCGGCACGACCTTCACGGCGTCGTCCGCCGCGACGGCGTACTGGTACGCCGTGTGGGGCGTGGCGCTCGGCGCGGTGGCCCTCGGCCGTCTCGTCCTCCCGCTCTGGCGCAACCGACGCCACCAGTTCCGGGTCTGCGCGGTCGTTCCCGAGTCGGACAACGTCGTCTCGGTCCACGTCACCGGCCGTGACCTCGACAAGCTGGGCGCGCAGGCCGGCCAGTTCTTCCTCTGGCGTTTCCTGACCAAGGACCGCTGGTGGCAGGCCAACCCCTTCTCCCTCTCCGCCGCACCCGACGGCCGCACCCTGCGCCTGACCGCCAAGGCCGCCGGTGACGGCAGCGCCGCCCTGCGGCACCTGAAGGTCGGCACGCGCGTCTTCGCCGAGGGCCCGTACGGCGCGTTCACCACCCTGCACCGGCAGAAGACCGAGTCCCTGCTCATCGCGGGCGGTGTCGGCGTCACACCGATCCGGGCGCTCCTGGAGGACCTGGAGGGCCACGCGGTCGTCATCTACCGCGTCGGCACCGACCGGGACGCCGTCCTCTACGACGAACTCCGCGACCTCGCCGTCGCCAAGGGAGCCGAACTCCACCTGGTCACCGGCCCGCCGGTGCCCGACAAGCTGGCCGCGCGCGAACTGGCCCGGCTGGTGCCCGACATCGCCGACCGGGACGTCTTCCTGTGCGGGCCGCCCCCGATGATGAACGCGGTGCTGCGCAGCCTGGGAGACCTGGGCGTGCCCAAGCCGCAGATCCACTTCGAGCGTTTCAGCCTGGCGGGATGAGAGGGACACCGTGAAGCGAGCCATACCTGTCGTCGCCCTGAGCATCGCCGGCCTGATCCCGGTCTGGCGCTACGAGCCGTCGATCGGCGGTACGACGGCCTCCACCGCCGAACCGGCCACGACCCCGTCCGCCGCCACGGCCTCGTCCGCCGCCCCGACCCCGGCCTCGGGCACGGTCGTCAAGGGGTCGACCGTCACCACCGACAAGGGTCCCGTGCAGGTCCAGGTGACCTTCTCCGGCGACAGGATCACCGCGGTCAGGATGCTCCAGCAGCCGAACCACCCGCAGACGACGGCCGCGGTGCCGGTACTGGTCTCGGAGACGCTGAAGGCGCAGAGCGCGGACATCGACACCGTCTCCGGTGCGACGATCACGAGTGACGGCTACAAGGAGTCCCTCCAGGCCGCGATCGACGCGAAGGGCTGATCATGCGCCGGGTCGAACACGTCATGGGCTTCCCGGTGTCCCTGCGCGTCGACGACGAGGGGGAGTTCGCGGCGGCCGCGGACGCCGTCTTCGGCTGGCTGCGCGAGGTCGACGAGCGGTTCAGCCCGTACCGGCCGGACAGCGAGGTGTGCCGGCTCGACCGGGGAGAGATCGCCGAGGAGGCGGTGTCCCCGGACCTCGCGGAGGTGCTCGCGCTGTGCGAGGAGTACCGGCTGGCGACCGGCGGCGCGTTCGACGTACGGCTGCCGGGGCGGCGCCTCGACCCGTGCGCGGTGGTCAAGGGCTGGTCCGTGCAGCGGGCGGCGGAGCTGCTGTCGGCGGCCGGGGCGCGGCGGTTCGTGCTGAACGCCGGGGGAGACGTGGTCGCCTCCGGCGGGCCCTGGCGGGTGGGGGTACGGCACCCCGACCACGCCGACCGGCTGTGCACGGTCCTGGAGTTGACCGACCGCGCGGTCGCCACCTCCGCCCGCTACGAGCGCGGCGACCACATCGTGGACGGCCGTACCGGTCGCCCGGCGACCGGGCTGCTCAGTGTCACGGTGGTCGCGCCGACCCTGACGGAGGCCGACTCCGTGGCGACGGCCGCCTTCGCGATGGGCGCGGAGGGCGCCGCGTGGGCGGCCGGGCGTCCGGGCTGCGAGGTGTTCGTGGTGGACGCGGAGCGGGCCGTGCTGCGAACCCCGGGCCTGCCGACCGCGACCTGAGGCGCGGAGCCCGCGACTTTCGGCCGGCCCCCGGGCCTCGCCGCGCCCAGCGGACCGACTACGACGGCGACCTGGCCCGGAGCCAGCGTTTCCTGGCCGAGGCCGCCGCCCTGCGCCGGGTCGAGCGGCCGTTCGTGCGCCTGGCAGCGCGGCCGTCCGTGCTGTCGGACCCGCACGCCGTCCGGCCGCCCTGCCACTGCACGGGGTGGTGCGCCCCGGCCACGATCCGGCGTGGCTGACGGCGGGCGGCAGATCACAGACTGAAGACAACGAGTCAGTCGCCAAAGTCCTGAAACACTGTCGGTCTAAACTCTGTCGGCAACGGCCTGTGCCACGGCGACCGTGGTCGAAGATCGGGCATTCTCAGCCAAACCCGAAGGGTATTCGGCGCTTTGATACGGATAGATTCAGTCACCAAGCGGTACCCGGACGGTACGGTCGCCGTGGACCGACTCTCCCTGGACATACCGGACCGCTCGATCACCGTCTTCGTCGGACCCTCGGGCTGCGGCAAGACGACGACCCTGCGCATGATCAACCGGATGGTGGAGCCCAGCGAGGGCCGCATCCTCCTCGACGGCGCCGACATCCACGCGCAGCCCGTCAACACCCTGCGCCGGTCCATGGGTTACGTCATCCAGAACGCCGGTCTCTTCCAGCACCGCACCATCATCGACAACATCGCCACCGTGCCCCGGCTGCTCGGCTGGACCAAGCAGAGGGCGCGCGCCCGGGCGGCCGAGCTGATGGAGCGGGTGGGCCTGGACTCGGCGCTCGCCAAGCGGTACCCGTACCAGCTCTCCGGCGGCCAGCAGCAGCGCGTCGGCGTGGCCCGGGCACTGGCCGCCGACCCGCCGGTGCTCCTGATGGACGAACCGTTCTCCGCCGTCGACCCCGTGGTCCGCAAGGGACTTCAGGACGAACTGCTGCGCATCCAGGACGAGTTGGGCAAGACCATCGTCTTCGTCACCCATGACATCGACGAGGCGATCAAGCTCGGCACCATGGTCGCCGTGATGCGCACCGGCGGTCATCTCGCCCAGTACGCGCCTCCCGCCGAACTGCTCACCGACCCCGCCGACGCCTTCGTGGAGGACTTCCTCGGCGCCGACCGGGGCATCCGCCGGCTGTCCTTCTTCCCGTCCGCCGGGCTGGAGTTGCAGCGGGCCCCGATCGTCGCGATCGACGCCGACGCCGCCCGGCTCGGCGCCCGCGCCTCGGCCGACGTCCCCTACCTCCTCGTGACGGACCTGGACGGCAGGCCGCTCGGCTGGGGCGAACCGGGCGACCTCACCGCCGGTTCGATCGACCCGGCACAACTGCTGTCGTACGGGCGGCCCTTCCTGCCGGGCCGGGACTCGCTGCGCGCCGCGCTCGACGGCTCGGTGCTCTCGCCGACCGGCTGGGCCGTGGCGGTGGACGGTGAGGGACGCGCGGTCGGCGTCGTCTCCCAGCAGGTCATCGGAGCCGCGATCCGCACCGCCCACGCCGAGGGCCGCGACGACGCGAGGGTCGGGGGATGAGCGGCTTCTTCGACATCCCCAGCGACCTCCAGAACACCTACTTCGGGCTGATCGGCCTGCACCTGCGCGAGGCCCTGATCCCGGTCCTGGCCGGTCTGCTGGTGTCCCTGCCCATCGCCCAGCTCTGCGTGCGCTTCCGCTGGCTGTACCCGCCGGTGCTGGGCGTGACCACGATCCTGTACGCCATCCCCTCGCTGGCCTTCTTCGTGATCCTCATCGACTACACCGGCCAGACCGAGACCACGGTGATGATCCCGCTCGCGGTGTACAGCCTGGTGGTCCTGGTCCCGGCCATCGTGGACGGCGTCCGCTCGGTCCCGCAGGAGACCCTCGCCGCCGCCACCGCGATGGGCCTCGGGCCCGTCCGCCGTTACTTCCAGGTCCAGTTGCCGATCGCGGTCCCCGCCATCATCGCGGGCCTGCGCGTCGCCACGGTCTCCAGCATCTCCCTGGTCAGCGTCGGCATGCTGATCGGCAACCAGGGTGCCCTCGGCAACCTGCTCAACGACGCGAACACCTACCACCGTCCCGAGCTGGCGGTGAACTCCGTGGTGACGACGGCCGTGCTGGCGATCCTGGCCGACGCGCTCCTCGTCCTCGTCCGCCGTGTGCTGACGCCCTGGATGCCGAAGGAGAGCACCCGGTGAACGTCCTCAACTTCATCCACGCCTTCTTCAGCGACAGTTCGCACTGGCACGGCTACGACGGCATACCCACGCGCGTGTGGGAGCACATCCAGTACTCCCTGGAGGCGCTCGCCTACGCGGCCCTGATCGGCCTGCCCGTCGGCCTGGTCACCGGCCACTACGGCCGCGGCGGCAACACCCTCGCCCTGATCGCCACGGCCGGCCGCGCGCTGCCCAGCTTCGGCCTGCTGGTCCTGATGTTCATCTGGCTGGGCTTCGGCATGCTGCCGGTGATGATCCCGCTGGTGATCCTCGCGGTACCGCCGATCCTGGTCACGACGTACGAGGCGCTCCGCTCGGTCGACCCGTCCCCGGTGGACGCCGCCCGGGGCATGGGCATGACCGAGCCCCGCATCCTCTTCCAGGTCGAACTCCCGGTGGCGCTGCCCCTGATCCTCAGCGGCCTGCGCTCGGCGGCCATCCAGATAGTCTCGACGGCGACGATCGCTGCCTACATCAGCCTCGGCGGCCTGGGCCGCTACATCATCGACGGCCTCTACCAGAAGAACTACGAGAAGGTGGTGGGCGGCGCCACCCTGGTGGCCGCGATGGCCCTGGCGACGCTGGGCATCTTCTGGGCGGTACAGAGACTGACGGTGTCTCCGGGAGTACGGCGGAGCAACTAGGTCAGGGGCGCGGGACTGTGTCACTAGGCGGCTCCGCCGCGTGGGCGCGACCAGCCCCACGCGGCGGACAGTTCCCCACCCACCGCACTACCCGCCATTCCGTGCCAGCGCGAGTTCCAGGACGACAAGCAGCGCGTCGCGCACCGAACCCCGTTCACGCGCGTCGAAGACGACCAGCGGAGTCCCCTCGGCCACATCCAGCGCCCAGCGCACCTCGTCCAGCGTGTGCTCCACCCGCCCGTCGAACGCGTTGATCGCGACGGCGAACGGTATCCCCTTGTGCTCGAAGTAGTCGACCGCGGCGTAGCAGTCGTCCAGGCGACGCGTGTCAACGATGACGAGCCCGCCGAGCGCGCCCTCCACGATGTCGTCCCACATGAAGCCGAACCGTTCCTGCCCGGGCGTGCCGAACAGGTACAGCTTCAGCGTCGGGTCGATGGTGATGCAGCCGAAGTCCATCGCCACGGTCGTGGTCGTCTTGCGCGGGGTGAGCGACAGGTCGTCCACGCCCGCCGCGACCTCGGTGATCGACGCTTCGGTGGTCAGCGGCTCGATCTCCGAGATCGAGCCGACGGCGGTGGTCTTGCCCACGCCGAAACCGCCCGCGATGACCATTTTCACCGGCAGCGGCGGCCGTACGGCCGTACGCCCGGCGCCCCGGGTCAGCGAGTCAGTCGGTGTCACGGAGTACCCCTCGGGAGTCGGGGATGGCCCGCAGGCCATCGATAACCCTGCGCAGGACGGACGAGTCGTGGGTGGCCTCGAAGTCGGGCACGTGGACCGTCAGTTGCCCGGCCTCGCGCAGATCTTCGGCCAGCACCCGGACCACGTTCAGGTGCAGCCGCAGCCGGGCCGCCAGTTCCGCGAGCGACTGCGGAAGCCGGCACGCCGCGATGATGTCGTGCTGCTCGAAGGAGAGCCGGTCCAGCACGGCGAGCCCGGCGGCGGTGGCCACCACCTGGGTCTCGACGGGCATCGCCGGTCCGGAGGCGCTGTCCGCCACCCGGCCGGCGGTGACCAGGAACGGCCGTACGGCGGGGGCGGGGCCGACCGGGTCGCTGCCCGGGGGCGGTGAGCCGTCCGCCATGGCTGTGTCTTCCTCTCTCGACCGGTGATCCCGGTCAGCGCGTCTGTGGGACGCCGACGCTGTTCTTCAGCTCCAGGACGAGCTGGGGACTGAGGGCCGCACCGGCGCGGTTGGCGAACAACGTCATCTCGTAGGCGATGTTGCCCAGCTTGGCCTCGTTGTCGGCGACCACGCCGAGCACGGCGCCGTTGCCGATCGCGGAGACGATGACATGGCCGCCCTCCAGGTCGATGATGACCTTGTTGAGGCCGCCCAGCCCGTAGTTGCCGGAGGCGCCGGCGGCCAGGCTGGTGATGCCGGAGACGATCGCGGCCAGCCGCTCGGAATGGGCGCGCTCGCGCAGTTCCGAGACGGCGATCAACAGGCCGTCGGAGGACACGGCGATCGCGTCGACGACGCCTGCGGTCTCGGTCGCGAAGCGGTTCAGCAGCCAGGTGAAGTCGGCTGCGGCCGCCTGCAGGTCGGTCGGCGTGACGCCGCCCGTCGGGGTGTCACCTGTCGACGTGCTCACTGCTCGGCTCCTTCCGGAAGGTGGATCTGGTCGTGCGGCGGATTCGTTCGGGGGTGCGGCGCGGGCCGCTCGTGGCTGCCGGTGTCGCTGTCGCGCCGGGCGCGCTCCACCGCCGCCTCGAACTCGTCGAGGGCGGCCCGCTCGGCCTCGGCGTCACGGGTGCGCGGCGCCCCGGAGAGGGCCTGGGCGGCGCCGACGGTGGTCCGCAGGGTGGCGCCGCGTACCCGGCGGCGCAGGGGGCGGCTGCCGTCGGCGGTGTCGGCGGTGTCGGAGGTGTCGGCAGGGGGTTCGCCGGAGCGCGCGGCCGGGATCTGCGGGGCCGTCCCGGCGTCGGCGGCCGGCTCGCGGCGTGGCACCCGGCGGGGGAGCGGGCCCTCGGGCTCCGCGGCGGTGTGCGCCGGGCCGGTGGCCCAGCTCGGCGTGGTCGCGCCGTTGCGCGCCGGGGCCGGTCCGGCCGGCACCGAGGCCGCCGGGGTCGGTCCGGTCGGCTCGGTCGGTGCCGTCGGCTCCACGGTGAGCGGGCTGCCGGCGGTGTCGGCCACCGCGCTCATCGTCAGCAGCAGGCGTGCGGGCAGGGTCACTTCGGCGGTGACACCGCCGCCCGGGGTCCGGGTCAGCTCGACGCCGATCTCCCAGCGCCGGGCCAGCGCACCCACCACGAACAGGCCGAGCACCTTGGTCGGCACCAGGTCGAGGCGCTCACGGCGGATCAGCCGCTGGTTCTCCTCGGCCAGCCGCTCGGCGCTCATGCCGAGACCGTGGTCGGTGACCACGATGTGCGCACCGGCGTCGCCGGCGCGCACGGTCACCTCGACCGGGCTGCCCGCCGGTGAGAACGACACCGCGTTCTCCAGGAGTTCGGCCACCATCAGGGTGAGGTCGCCGATGATGTCCGGCTCGATCACGGCGTCCGTGGCGGCGTACAGCCGTACCCGCTGGTACCCCTCGATCTGGCCGAGCGCGGCCCGTACGACGTTGGACACCGGGGTGGGCCCGGCGGCCAGCACGGTCTCGCGGATGCCGGCGAGCAGCATCAGGCTGTCGGCGTTGCGGCGCAGACGGACGGCGATGTGGTCGATGGAGTAGAGGCGTTCCAGGAGCGCCGGGTCGGTCTCGGCCCGCTCCACCGCGTCGATGAAGGCCAGCTGGCGGGTGGTCAGGTTGCTGACGCGGCGGCCGACGTTGCCGAACATCTCCGCGGTGTTGCGGCGGCTGAGCACCTGGCGTTCCAGCAGCGCCGCGGCCGTGGTCTGCACCTGGTTGAACGCCTCGGCCAGGTCGCCGATCTCGTCCCGGGCGGTGACCGGCATGTCCCGCAGCCGGGGCGGGCCGGCGTCCTCGGCGTCGTCGTCGGCGACCCGGGCGAGTTCGCGGCCCGCCACCTCGGCGACCTCGTGCGCGACCCCGGTCAGGGCCTGCACGGGGCGGATCACCGAGCGGCGCACCAGCACCGACAGGGCGAGCCACAGGACGAAGCCGAGCAGCGCGCCCGTCAGCAGCCAGATCGCGCGCCAGCGGGCGGAGTCGGCGGCGGCGTCGGCGCGGTCGGCGATCTGGCCGATGAGCGAGGTGGTGATGGCCAGCCGGGCGGCGGCCTGGTCGAGATAGGCGGGGTAGTCGGCCAGCGCGTCCTTGACCGCCCGCTGGATCTGTTCCGGACTGCCCGACACCAGCTTGGTCGGGTCGATCTGCAGCTCGGCGAAGGACTCGGCGATCCTGCCCTGTGCCTTGGTGTGTTCGAGACCGGCGAGCTGCTCGGCCTGCCCGTCGGAGGCGAACCGGCCGAACCGGTCGGCCTGGTGCTGGTAGAGGTCGTAGGCGCCGACCGCGTTGGTGAACTCGATCAGCGCGTTGGTGTCCCCGGTGGTCGCCGCCAGCACGTTGGTCTCGAAGGCGCCGTGGGCGGCGTCCGCGCGCAGCAGGGAGTCCAGCAGGTTGCCGGTGAAGGTCGAGGCGAGGTTGGTGTTGCGGTCCAGCCCGAGGCCGTCGATCAGGTCGTTGGACGCGTTGGAGTAGGCCGGGTCGATGTTGTCGGCCGGCAGGTACGCCTGCTCGACGGAGTCGCGCAGGCTGGACAGGCCCTCGACCTGCCGGAGGGCGTCCGCCTCGGTGCCCGGCAGCCGGTCGCCGAAAGTCTGACGGACCTTCTCGACCTGGGAGTCCACGGCGTCCTGGGCGGCCTGGTAGGCACGGGGCGAGGGCCTGGCGTTTCCGGACTCGTACCGCGCGGAGAGCAGGATCGCCTGCTGGTGCTCCGCCTCCACCGTGTCCACGAGCCGCGCCACCTGGGTGCTGTCCCGGACCAGCTGCGCCGCGGAGTCCGCGCTGGTGGACTGCTGAACCAGGTCGGTGAAGACGTACGCCAGCAGTACGGCGATGACGGCGAGCGGTACTCCGACCAGCAGGTTGAGCTTGCGGCGGAAGGGCCAACGGTCGGCGAATCCCCGGATCCCGCCCCGCTGCGGAGTGGGACGGACGGGCGCGTCCACCTGGTTCGTGGACACCGGGCCTCCTTCATCAGGGTGTCTGGTCGATGGGGGGCGTCTTCACCCCGAGCTGTTGCGGAACGACACCGAGTAGCGGGCCCCGTGCACCGCTGTGACCGATATCAACTGCGGTGAGACTACAGCGTTCTTGAAGCGACGTTCCGCTTGCTCTTTATCAAGAATCCGTTACAAAGAGACCGCTCTCTATCCACAACTGGCCACGGATCGAAGCCAATCGGTGACCCGGAGACACTTGACTGACCGAGAACGGGCTGGATTGGATCGTGCTGAGTGGTTCGCAACACCCCCACCCTTCCCACAGCTCCCGGAACGGCAACCGTGACTTCCAACACCCTTCCCAGCAGGTCAATCCGGACATACCGAGGTGCGGCGGCCGTCGCGCTCGCCGCGACGACGGCCCTGCTGGCGGGCTGTTCCTCCTCCAGCGACAGCAAGTCCGACCCGCTGTCGGACAGCAAGGCGAGCGGCGACACCGTCGTCGTCGGCTCCAACAACTTCGCCGAGAGCACCCTGATCGCGGACATCTACGGCGAAGCGCTCAAGGCCAAGGGTGTCAAGGTCACGTACAAGCCGAACATCGGCAGCCGCGAGACCACCTACGGTCTGCTCAAGAACGGATCGATCTCGGTCCTGCCCGAGTACAACGGCGCCCTGCTCGCCTACCTCGACCCCAAGGCCGCTCCGAAGACGATCGACGAGACCACCAAGGCCATCGAGGCCAAGCTGGACTCCAAGCTGACGCTGCTGAACCCGGCGGACGCGCAGGACAAGGACACGGTGACCCTCAACGCGGTGACCGCCGCCAAGTACAACCTCACCGCGAAGTCCTCCATAGCCGACCTCAAGGACATCGCCAAGGACCTGGTCATCGGCGCCTCGCCGGAGTTCCAGACCCGGCAGCAGGGCCTGGTCGGCCTGAAGTCCGTGTACGGCCTGGAGTTCAAGTCCTTCAAGGCGCTCGACGCGGGCGGCGCGCTGACGGAGGCCGCCCTCACGAAGAACGCGGTACAGGCCGCGGACATCTTCAGCACGGACCCGACCATCACCAAGGAGAAGTTCGTCGTCCTGCAGGACCCGAAGAACCTCTTCGGTTTCGAGAACGTCCAGCCCCTGGTCTACAAGAGCGCCCTGAACCAGACGGCCGTCGACGCCCTCAACGCCGTCTCCGCCAAGCTGGACACGGCGACCCTGCTGGACCTGGACACCCAGGTGCAGTCGGACAACAAGGACCCGCTGGACGTCGCCAAGGCCTGGCTGAAGAAGGCCGGCCTCAGCTGACCCTCCGGGTCGCCCCGGCGGTGACGGCCTCGGCCACCCGGACCCGTCCGGTACGCCGAGGCCGTCACCGACCCGGGTCGGCTCGTCAGAGGTCGAACTCGTGCGGCGGCAGGTCCAGCGTGTAGCACGCCTCGCGTACCACGGCCTGCTCCGTCTTGTCGAAGTCGCCGTCCGCGCCGCCGATCACGATGCCGATCTGGATGACGGCACGCGCCTCGGCCGGCTTCTTCTTCGCCTTGGCGACCTCCTGGAGCACGCTCACCTTGCCGAAGGCGAAGTCGGTGGTCAGCTTGTTCAGGTTCTCCTCGAAACGACGGCGCAGGTCGTCCGCCGGGAAGTTCTGCAACACCTCGTTGGTGGCGATGAGCTGGGCCACCCGCTGCCGCTCCGCCGGATCGATGGTGCCGTCGGCAGCCGCCACGAGCGCGCACATCGCCATGCTCGCGTCGCGGAACGCACCGCTCTTCAGGTCGTTCTTCCTCGCCACGAGCTGGGTCTGCATCTGCGTCGCGGAATCCTTGATGCGGTCCCACAGGGCCATGCGCATTCACTCCTCGGTAGACAAGAGGCTTGCTTGTCGGCAGAACAACTTCTACAACACCGTAGAAACTGACCCGGCCGACGATAAGTTCCCGCGTCCTAAACTGGTTCCGCGACGCGGCGGACAGGAGGACGGCAACGGTGGGGACAGAGCCCGGCAGAGGCGACGACGACCCGGGTGCGGACGTGCTCACGGAAGCGGCCGCCGCCTTCGGGCTGCTCGCCTCGCCCGCCCGGCTGCACATCGTCTGGGCGCTGGCCCAGGGCGAGAGTGATGTCACCGGCCTCGCCGAGCGGGTCGGGGGCGCGCTGCCCGCCGTCAGCCAGCACCTCACCAAGCTGAAGCTCGCCGGTCTGGTGCGCTCCCGCCGAGAGGGCCGCCGCCAGGTGTACCTCGTGGACGACGCGGACGTCGTCGACGTGGCACAGCTGCTCGTCGGCCGCCTCACCGCCCGCACCACCGGCGCCGACGTCCCGGCACCCCGCCGGCTCCATGGTCTCTGAGGACGAGGCCGCCACCTCCCTGCAGGTGCTGCGCCGACTGGACACGGGACCGCGCGGGCTCACCGAGGCCGAGGCCGCGGCCCGGCTCGCCGACGTCGGCGAGAACACCCCGCCCCGCCCGGGCACCGCCCCCTGGCCACCGCGCTGCGTGCGTGCCCTGCGCGACCCGTTCACCGCGGTGCTGCTCACCCTCGGCCTGGCCTCCGCCCTCGTCGCCTCCTGGGGCACGGCCGTCGTGATCCTCGCCCTGGTCGCGGTCAGCGCCGCCCTGCGGGCAGCCGGCGAGCACCGCGCCGACCGCTCGCTGGCGGCCCTGCGCCAACTCGTCGCGGGCACGGCCACCGTGCTGCGCCGCGCCGGCCCGGACGCGGAACCACGGACCCGTGAGGTCACGGTCGCCGACCTGGTCCCCGGCGACGTCGTACGGCTCGGCCCGGGCGACCTGGTGCCCGCCGACGTACGCCTGCTGCGCGCCCGGGGGCTGACGGTGCACCAGGCCGTGCTCACCGGTGAGTCGGCGCCCGTCGCCAAGGCCGCCGTCGACGTGCCCCGCCCCGCCGGCCCCGGCCCCTTCGACGAGCCCCACCTCTGTTTCCAGGGCAGCGGCGTCGCCTCCGGCAGTGCCACGGCGGTGGTCGTGGCGACGGGGGAGCGGACCCGGTTCGCCGCCGCCCGGGGCGCCGTCGAGGGACGGCGGGAGGCGAGCGCCTTCGACCGGTCCGTGCACGGGATCTCCTGGGTGCTGATCCGGTTCATGCTGCTGACCCCGCCCCTCGTCCTCATGGCCAACGCGGGCCTGCGCGGACGTGGTCTGGAGACGCTGCCCTTCGCGGTCGCGGTCGCCGTCGGCCTCACCCCCGAGATGCTCCCGGTGGTCGTCACCACCTGTCTGGCCCGGGGCGCCGCGCTGCTCGCCCGCGCCCACCGGGTCGTCGTACGGCGGCTGCCCGCGCTGCACGACCTGGGCGCCGCCGACGTGCTCTGCCTGGACAAGACCGGCACGCTCACCCAGGACCGGCCCGTCGTCGAACGCGCGCTCGGACCGGACGGCGAGGAGGACCCCGAGGTACTGCGCTGGGCGGCCGTCGGCGCCTGGTGGACCCTCCAGCTCGCCGAACTCCCCGTCCCCGACGCCCTCGACGAGGCCCTGCTCACGGCGGCCGGACCGGTGGGGGAGGAGTACGACGGCATCGGCGCCGTGCCCTTCGACCCCGAGCGGCGCACCGCCACCGCCGTCGTCACCGGCCTGCCGGGCAGCTACCTGCTCATCACCAAGGGCGCCGCCGAGGCCGTACTGGACCGCTGCGCCCTGGACCCCGCCGAACGTGAGCGCCTCCTCGCCCTCGCCGACCGCGAGGCCGCCACCGGACTGCGCGTCCTGGCCGTCGCCACCACCGAACTCCCCGGCACCGGGCCGCGCTCGCGCGGGGGGACCCCTGGCGCCCGCGGCCGCCCGCACCCCGCCGCCGACGCGCACGGCCTCACCTTCCGGGGACTGGTCACCTTCCGCGACGCCCTCGCCCCCGGCGCCGCCGAGGCCCTGCGCACCCTCACCGGTCTCGGTATCACCGTCCGCGTGCTCACCGGCGACCACCCGGCGACGGCGGCCCGTGTCTGCCGGGAACTCGGCCTGGACCCCGGCCGGGTGGCCGTGGCCGGCGACCCCCTCGACCTCGACGCCACGGTCGTCGCCCGCTGCACCGCCGAGGACAAGGCCCGGGTCGTCGCCGGGCTGCGCGCCGCCGGGCACACCGTCGGGTTCCTCGGGGACGGGGTCAACGACCTCGCCGCCCTGCGCGCCGCCGATGTCGGCATCGCCCCCCGTACCGCCGTGGACCTCGCCCGCGAGACCGCCGACGTGGTGCTCGCGGAGAAGGACCTCGGGGCGATCGGGCACGCCGTCACCGCCGGCCGGCACAGCAGCGCCAACATCGCCTCCTATCTACGGGTCACGCTCTCCTCCAATCTCGGCAACGTCATCGCGATGCTCTCCGCCGGCCTGCTGCTGCCCTTCCTGCCGATGCTCCCGGCCCAGGTGCTCGCCCAGAACCTCTGCTTCGACGCCGCCCAGCTGGCCTTCGCCCACGACCGCCCGCGACCCGCGGCGCTGCGTCGGCCGACCATGCTGCGGCCACCTGCGTTCCTGCGGTTCATCACCGGGTTCGGGGTGCTGAACGCGGTCGCCGACCTCGCCACCCTCGGCGTCCTCGCGCTCGCCCTGCGCGGCCCCGACGCACTCGACGACCAGGCGGTCTTCCACTCGGCCTGGTTCACCGAGAACCTCCTCACCCAGGCCCTGGTGATGTTCCTGCTGCGCGGCGGCAGCCGCCGCGGACCCATCGGCCGGGCCGCCGCCGTCCTCGCCGCCGTCGGTCTGCTGCTGCCGCCGAGCCCGCTGGGCGCGGCCCTGGGCATGACCGGGCTGCCACCCGACTTCCACCTGCTGCTCGCCGCCGTCCTCGCCCTGTACGCCCTGGCACTGCGAGCGGCACGCGCCCGCCACGACGGGTGCCGGCCGTGAAACGCGAGGCGAGGGCGAGGAGGTCGGACGAGGTGGCGGACCCCGCCGGCCGCCCCCGGTCCTAGTCCTCTTCCCCGCCGTCCCCGCCGTCCTCTTCGTCTCCCTCGAAGAAGTCGCCGATCTCGTCGACCACCTCGGCCGCCACCATTCCGCCGACCACGCCCACCGCGAGGCCCGCCGCACCCGCGGCGACCGCCGTGCCCAGGCCCGGTCCGGAGCGGTGGTGGCCGTCGATGTCCCCGCCGTGGTGCCGACTGCCGTGGTGATGCTCGCCGTAGTGCTCGCCGTGCCCGTAGGCCGCATGGGTGCCGTAGGACTCGCGGTGGGCGATCAACTGGCGGATCCAGCCGTCGACCTCACTGTTCCAGTCGAGGGCATGGGTGTCCTCGTGGCGCACCGTGAACCGGGCCAGCGCGTCCTGCCCGGAGGAGAACGGCCCACCGCGCTTGTCCGCCTCCAGCACCACCTCCAGCCCCGTGGGGGAGGCGAGGAAGGTCAGCTCGACCTCCTGGACCGCGTGCGCGTACTGCGGCGCCGGGGTCAGCTCCACCTCCTGGTAGAACGGCAGCTGCTGGCCGGTGCCGCCGATCCGGCCGTACTCCAGGTCCGCCGAGCGGAAACCGAAGCCCAGTTGTCCCAGGGCCTCCAGGACCGCCTCCTGGACCGGCAGCGGCCCGACGGTGAGCGGATCCAGATCGCCCTTGTCCCGGGCGCCGGCCACCCCGACCTCCGTGCGCACCCCGAGCACGATGCCCAGCGGCTGGCCGTACAGCTCGGTCACCGGCGTCTCCCACGGCAGCGGCACGGCGAACGGCACCTCCCGCTCCTCCTCCGCCCCGAGCCGGAAGCCGCCGCCCAGGGCGAACCGCTCGAAGACGACCGCGCCCTCGCTCTCCCCCTCCTCGTGCTCAGCCTCCACACGGGCGAGCAGGTCGAGCCCGATGTGCTCGACCTCCACCGCCGCCGAACCGCCCTTCAGCCAGACCCGCCCCGCCAGCATTCCGCCGGGCACCACGGCACCGCCGTCCAGCACCGTGTCCACCGAGGGCCCGCCGACTCCGATCGCCCCCAGCAGCCGCTTGAACACCATGACCCCGCCGCTCCTTCACCGCACTCGTCCCTCACACCCGGACGGCACCACGCCCTCCGGCTGTCCAATGAACTGGCAAGAACGGCAAAGAAGTTCCCAAGTCACCTGTTCGGGGGAACGAGGTGCTCCGAAAAGCACCCCGGACGCACGAAAGAGGCGGACCGAGTACATCGGTCCGCCTCCTGCGAAGGGTCAGGCCGGCTCTCCCGCACCGTCTCCGAACCCCTGCGCGGTCGCCCGCGCGGCCTTGCGCCGCTGCCGCCGGCTCACCCGCGGCTCCTGGTCCGGCAGCCAGCCGAAGATCATGCAGCTGCCGACCGCCCCGAGGATGAGGCCGACGAAGAAGCCGCCCAGGTTGGAGGTGACCCAGCTGCCCAGGGAGCACAGCATGCCGAGGACGGAGTAGAAGAGCCGCTGCGAGGGGCTGAAGAGGGTCAACAGGCCGCACAGCACCATGACCACCGGCAGCAGATACCCCGCCACGCCCTGGACGCCGACATGGATGACGACCTTCAACGAGGCCTTCACTGTGAGCAGGATCCAGCCGCCGCCCAGGGTCAGCAGCAGCCCGCCCCAGAACGGCCGACGGGCCCGCCAACCGCGGAAGGCGGGCCGCCACCCCTCAAGGGGAGTGTCTGTGCCGGACATCAGCAACCCGAGTCGCTGAAGCTGAGTTTCAGACCGGGAAGCGTGAACGTCCCGGCGGTCGTCTTGTAGTTGGTCTGCCGCAGGTTGTCGATGTGCACGTTGTCGGCCTGCTGGCTGAAGACGCCGATCGGGCCCTTCACGCCCGCCTTGGTCAGCGTGCTCGCGTCGTTGCCGATCTCGATGTTGTTGAAGGACGCGTCGCCCGTCAGCAGGGTCGAGTCGGTGGTCAGATCGGTCGCCTCCACCTTCGACTTGCCGCTGCCTGCCTTGATGAGCAGGTTGGTGCCGCCGAGGTCGACGCTCTGGCACAGGCTGTCCAGGGTCGCCTTCTTGATCGCGGAGGTGACGACCAGCACCTGCCCGCCTGTGTCACCGGCGTTCGGGCTGCCGTCGGCCATGGTGTCGAGCCCGCCGAACTGCTCGAAGCCGGTGCCGTCGAGCGACTTGGCGGTGACCGTGAAGGGCATGCCGGAGATGTAGAGCTGCACCCCCAGCGCCCCCTGCGCGGTCAGGACCGCGAGACCGGCGACGGCCACGGTGGCCGGCACGGCCATCATGGCGGCCCGGCGTCCCCGGACCCGGCCCCGTCTCGGTACCCCTCCGGTGGCCCCGGTGGTCTCTGGTGTGTCGGAAAGAGAACCGCTTCCCGGGTTCTCTGGCGTGTTGTCGGCGGACGGAACGTCCGGGGACGAGGCCATGTCTGCTCCCATGCATTAGTCACGCGGGTTGGGCTTCAGCGGCACGTTGTCCTGGCGCGGACAGCGGCTGCCGCGCACGCCTCCTCGCAACTCCCGGCGGGCGCAAGGGCTTTCTCGTTACGCAGCAGTAGCCATGGCGAAAGTTACCGGCGGTTACTTTTCAGGGTCAAGACAGTTGTGAAAAAAGGGTGTTGAATTCGCGTCAGTTGTGTTCCGACCATGCATTTCCTTGATCGGTTGCTCAACTTCCGTGATCAGCCTTGACGTTGACGCTTGATCAGGTCTACAACTCTCCCTGGTTTCTACCGGATCCGTGGCGCCGGATCCGCCGAGCGGCATCGACCGCTTCCCGGCCTCCTCGATCACCGCTCCGCTCAGCGGCGTCGGCACGGTCGCTTCCCCCCAGGGGCTGTGCCCGAACGCCCTCAACCGGTCCGGCCGGAGGCCCAACCCCCCCAGGTTTCCGGCCGGTCCGGCTCGGCTGCCGTTGCCGGCCCGTGACGTACGGAGAAGGCGTCACGGCCCGGCAACGGCTGGCGCCGCGCGACCGCGCCCCTTCGAACCCCCCACCCCACCTCACGCAAGTCCCCCTAAGAAAGAGGCAAACCCGCATGCGTACGCGATCCCTTCTTGCCCTCGCAGGTACCGTCGTCGCCCTCTCCGTCGCGGCCACCGTCCCGGCCTCCGCGGACGGCGCGGTGCTGACCACGGGCAGTGCCGGCGGCACCGCCGTCGCCGTCGGTGACACCCTCAGCGCGTCGCTGGCCAGCGGAACTTCCGCCACCCTCTACTCCAGCGCCACCAGCACCAGCGGCATCAAGTGCTCGACCTCGACCTTCACCGCGACGGTCACGGACAACCCGGCGGCCTCCGGCACCGCCACCGAGTCGGTCACCGGGCAGACCTTCGGCAACTGCACCAGCAACGTGCTCGGTGTGACCGGTGTCTCCAGCATCACGGTCGACAACCTGCCCTACGCCAACGCGGTCGCCTCGGGCGGTGCGCTCGCGGTCACCCCGGCGAGCGGCTCGGCCATCCAGACCACGGTCAAGCTCACCACGCTGCTGGGCAGCATCACCTGTGTCTACCAGGCCGCCGGCCTGAACGGCACGACCGACAACAGCGACAACAGCGTCAACTTCAGCAACCAGGCGTTCGCGAAGACCTCCGGCTCGTCGCTCTGCCCGTCCGCCGGCTACTTCACCGCGAAGTACGCCCCGGTCACCGACAGCGGCGCGTCCGTCTTCGTGAACTGACGCTCTGACCCAAGGCGTCAGCGTCGACGCAGACGCAACGCCAGGGCGGCGCCCCCGGTGAGCACCAGCACCGCGGCGGCGCCGCCCGCCACCAGTGGCGCCGACGGGCCCGATCCGGAGGCGGTGTCGGAGGCCACCGGAGCACTGTCGGCGGCGGTGGTGGTTCCGGTCGTTGGGGCGACCGGGGCCGCCGCCGCCGTCTTCCGCGCCGAGGGCTCGGCGCTCGGCGCGGCGGTGGGAGTCGGTGCGCCACCGACCTGAGCCTTCGTGCCGCCCGTCGCCCCACCGGCGGCCTTCCTCGTCGTGAACACCACGTCGGAACACGAGTAGTAGGTGTCCGGCGTGCTGCTGTTCTGCCAGATCGTGTACAGCAGTTGGCGTCCCGTCCGGTCGGCCGGCAGCTTCGCGCTGAAGCGGTACGCGCCGTTCGTCAGCGGCGGGTCCTTGACCTCGGCGAAGGGCCGCGCCGGGAGATCCGACCACGTGAGCGGCTTCGACGGGTCGTAGCCCGGCTTCGTCAGATACAGCTTGAACGTACCGGTGTGCGCGATCGTCGAGGTGTACGTCATCGTCATCCGGACGCCCGGCGTCAGCCGGGTCGCGGGCCAGTCCGCACGCGCCAGGTCGAGCCCCCGGTACGCCGGCAGGCCGCCACTGCACAGTCTCCCGTCCGGAATCACCCGCCGGTCCCGGCCGTTCACGCCCGCCACCCGCAGGTCGTCCCAGGTGACGAAGTTCTGCCCGCTCGCCGCGATCGCCGCCTTGCAGGCCGCCGTCGTGGCGCTGCCGCCACTGGGCGAGCAGGCATAGGCACGGCTGACGGGATCGGTGGGTGCGCCGTGCGCGCGGGCGGACCCCGCCGCCCACGACAGCAGCAGCAGCGGAGCCGCCGCGGCGGCTCCCACGACTCTCAACTGGGCGGTCGTCCGGGTCATCCGGGACGTCTCCTCGGCAGGCGCGGGTACGGGGTGTGCCGAGTGAGTACGGGAATCGGGAGCGCACCGTTCAGTGCGGTTGATCACAGGGCCGGGCGAAGTATCCGCCGCCGACCGGCTCGTCCCCTTATGGACTCCCTCCAGGACGTACCGGGCGGCATTGAGAACCAACCGTCCGGCTCGTATCGTGGCGATCACCGTTGTGTGCCACACCGCCCGCACCGTTTCCGGAAACCGGCACGAACCCGAGGGAGAGGCGCGTTCCGCCCTCGTCCGTTTGTGCACGGTGGACGCCGATCGGGCGGTCGGGCGCGCCACGCGCACGTGTCCGTCACCAGGTCCGCACAGTTGCCTCCCGCTGCCGCACGGTGAGCTATCGTGTGCACGGGGTGAAAAACAAACCGCATGCCCCGTCGGTTTGGAACGCAGAGCCGTAAGCCGTGAAGGAGCGTTGAGTCGATGGCGAGGCAGTTACGCGCGGAGCAGACCCGCGCCACGATCATCACGGCCGCCGCCGACCTGTTCGACCGGCACGGCTACGAATCCACCAGCCTGAGCGAGATCGTCGAACACGCGAGGGTCACCAAGGGGGCGCTCTACTTCCACTTCGCCGCCAAGGAGGACCTGGCGCACGCCATCATGGAGCTCCAGTCCCGCACCTCCAGCCAGTTGGTGCGCGAGATGGACAGCCGCGGCTACTCCTCGCTGGAGGCCCTGATGCGCACCACGTTCGCCATCGCCCGGCTCTCCGTCGACGGCCCGATCCCGCGCGCCGGCCTGCGGCTCGCCACCGCCGACGTCTCCGTGAAGCCGCCGCTCAGACACCCGTTCACGGAGTGGCTGGAGTTCGCCACCCGCAAACTCACGGGCGCGGTCAAGGAGTCCGACGTGCACCCGGACATAGACGTGGGCGCGGTCGCGCACTCGCTGGTCTGCTTCTTCGTCGGGACCCGGGTGGCCGGCCGCAACCTGGAGCCGGTGACCCGGCTGCCGCGCCGGGTCGCGGAGATGTGGCACCTGATGATCCGCAGCCTGGTCCCGGTCCACCGGCGGGCCCGCTACCTGACCCTCGCCACCCAGCTGGAGCGCGAGATCAGAACGGCGTGACCGGCACTCCCGGTTCGGCGGAGCCGGGCTGAGCGAGTTCGGCGGAGCCGGGCTGAGCGCGTTCGGCGGAGCCGGGCTGAGCGCGCGATAGCGTGGCGCCCATGCCCGACTCCGCCGCCGCACCCGTGATCCTCGGCACCACCGGCCCGTTCCCGCGCAGCGTGCTGGCCGAGCGGCACCCCGCGATCATCCGCCAGGTGCGGGACGCCTTCCCGTACGGCCCCGAACAGCGGCGCGCCCTCGACGAACTGCTGCTCAACTGCACCGAGGGCGTCATCGAACCCCTGCCGGGCGACGCCGAGGTGTGGCGCGACCAAGGACTGGACACCTACACCGGACGCTCCTGGTTCGACGTGCCGTGGCTGTGGTCCGAGAGCTGGTTCTACCGCCGTCTCCTCGGCGCCGTCGGCTACTTCGGTCCCGGGCCCTGGCAGGGCATCGACCCGTTCCGCCCGGTCAAGCTCGCCGAACTCGACGCCGGGGAGACCGACGACGAACTGGCCGCCCTCGACGCCTTCGACGACGACCCCGGCCCCGCCCTGCTGCACGGCTCGCTCTGGGGCAACCGCGCGGACCTCGGCTTCCGTCTCGCCGCCGAGTCGGGCGAGGCGGACTTCGCCCTGGTCGCCGACGACAGCGCAGCACTCCGGCCGCTGCTGCGGGGCGGCACGCTGTGCCTGGTCGCCGACAACGCGGGCCGTGAACTCGTCCCCGACCTGCTGCTGATCGCCCACCTCCTGGACACCGCGGGCGTGGACCGCGCGGTCCTGCACGTCAAGCCGTACCCCTACTACGTCTCCGACGCCACCACCGCCGACGTGCTCGACGCCCTGCGCAGGCTCACCGCGGCCCCGGGCGCCGCGGCGCGGTACGGCCGTACGCTCTGGTCCGCCATGGCCGACGGCCGGCTCGTGGTGCGCGCCCATCCGTTCTCCTGCGCCCCGTTGCCGTACGCCGAGATGCCGGACGACCTGCGTGCCGAGTTCGCCTCCGCCGCGCTGACGATCTTCAAGGGGGACCTCAACTACCGCCGTCTGGTGGGCGATCGCCTCTGGCCGCCGACCACCCCCTTCGCCGACGTCACGGACTGGTTCCCGGGACCGGTGGCCGCGCTGCGCACCCTCAAGTCGGACGTGGTCACCGGCCTCGCCGCGGACACCGTGGCGGCCCTGGACGCGGCCGAGGGACAGCGTTGGCGGACGGCCGGCACCCACGCCCTGATCCAGGTCAACGCGAACTCCGGGCCGACGGTCCGGGCGTAGAGCGCGCGCAACCGAACCGGGTGGCCGTATGACCACGGGGGCCGGTGAAGTCACCGGAACCGCTCCGGTTCACGCGATGGTGTGATCATGTGCCCCGGCCGGGATGGCCGTCGGGGCGTGCGGGTAGGGCCCGGCCATGACGCAGCCGTTCGAACTCCCGCACTTCTACATGCCGTACCCCGCGCGGCTCAACCCGCACCTGGAGGAGGCCCGAGCCCATTCCGCCGAGTGGGCCCGAGAGATGGGCATGCTGGAGGGTTCCGGGATCTGGACCCGGGCCGACCTGGAGGCACACGACTACGGCCTGCTGTGCAGTTACACCCACCCCGACTGCGACGGACCCGCCCTGTCGCTGATCACCGACTGGTACGTGTGGGTGTTCTTCTTCGACGACCACTTCCTCGACATGTACAAGCGCACCCAGGACCGCGCCGCGGGCAAGGCCCATCTGGACCGGCTCCCGCTGTTCATGCCGCTCGACCTGTCGACACCCGTGCCGGAACCGCGCAACCCCGTCGAGGCGGGCCTCGCCGACCTGTGGCGGCGCACCGTGCCCGCGATGTCGGGCGACTGGCGCCGCCGGTTCTCGGTCGCCACCGAGCACCTGCTGAACGAGTCGATGTGGGAGCTGGCCAACATCAACGAGGGGCGGATCGCCAACCCCGTCGAGTACATCGAGATGCGCCGCAAGGTCGGCGGCGCCCCCTGGTCGGCGGGGCTCGTCGAGTACGCCACGGCGGAGGTGCCCGCCGCCGTCGCCGGCTCGCGGCCGCTGCGGGTCCTGATGGAGACCTTCGCCGACGCCGTCCACCTGCGCAACGACCTGTTCTCCTACCAGCGGGAGGTGGAGGACGAGGGCGAGAACAGCAACGGGGTGCTGGTCCTGGAGACCTTCTTCGACTGCTCCACCCAGGAGGCCGCCGACACGGTCAACGACATCCTCACCTCCCGCCTCCACCAGTTCGAGCACACCGCCCTCACCGAAGTGCCCGCCCTCGCCGCCGAGAAGGGCCTCGCCCCCCACCAGACCGCCGCGATCGCCGCCTACACCAAGGGCCTGCAGGACTGGCAGTCCGGCGGCCACGAATGGCACCTGCGCTCCAGCCGCTACATGAACCAGGGCGCCACCTCACCGGCCGCCCCCTGGCAGAGCCCGACCGGCCCCGGCACGTCCGCCGCGGACGTCGCCGCCCTGCTCGCCACGGCCGCCGCGGAGCGTCTGCGCGCCTACTCCCACGTGCCCTTCCAACAGGTCGGCCCCTCCCCGCTGCCCGACTTCCACATGCCCTACGAGGTGGAGCTCAGCCCGCACCTCGACGCCACCCGGCCCCGGCTGACCGCCTGGATGCACTCCACCGGCATGCTCGCCGAGGGCGTCTGGGACGAGGACAAGCTCGCCGCCGCGGACCTCGTGCTCTGCGCCGCGGGCCTCGACCCGGACGCCACCCCCGCCGAACTCGACCTCGCCTCCCGGTGGCTGGCCTGGGGCACCTACGCCGACGACTACTACCCGCTCGTCTTCGGCACCCGCGGTGACCTGGCCGGCGCCAGGCTCGCCACGGCCCGTCTCTCCGCCTGCATGCCCGTCTCCGACGAGCCCGTACCCGTCCCCGTCACCGGGATGGAACGCGGCCTGGCCGACCTGTGGGCCCGCACCACCGCCGGGATGGGGCCCGAGGACCGGATCGCCCTCAGGCGGTCCGTCGACGAGATGACCGAGAGCTGGCTCTGGGAGATGTCCAACCACCTCCAGCACCGCATCCCCGACCCCATCGACTACCTGGAGATGCGCCGGGCCACGTTCGGCTCGGAACTCACCCTGAGCCTGGCCCGCCGCGGCCACACCCCCGCGGTCCCCCCGGAGGTCTACCGCAGCGGCCCGGTCCGCTCCCTGGAGAACGCCGCCACCGACTACGGCATGCTCGTCAACGACGTCTTCTCCTACCAGAAGGAGATCCAGTACGAGGGCGAGCTCCACAACGCGATCCTCGTCGTCCAGAACTTCTTCGGCGTCGACCACCCGACCGCGCTCCGGGTCGTGCACGACCTGATGACCCAGCGCATGCAGCAGTTCGAGCACGTCGTCGCGAACGAACTCCCCGTGGTGTACGACGACTTCGCGCTGTCGGCCAAGGGCCGCGAGGCCATGGGAGCATATGTCCGGGACCTGCAGAACTGGATGGCAGGCATCCTCAACTGGCACCGGCACGTCGACCGCTACAAGCCGGACCACCTGGCCCGCCGGGCCCACGGCTTCCTCCCGGACCGCCCACCGCTCGCCCCGAGGCTCGGCGTCCACTGACGGGCCGGCACGGGATCCCCGCCCCTACCCGAGGAGCGTGGTGTACGGGCGCCGGGCGGCGACAGGTCCGGGTCCCGGGTGCCGCCGGGGCACAGCAGTCGGCGCCGGTCCGTCACGATGTCGTCCGGCCACCGGATCAGCGCCACCCGGTCGTGCTCGCCCAGGCCCCGGTCGGCGGCCGGCCGGGTCATGCCCGACGCGGGTCTGCCCCTCCCGTACGCGCGCACGGCGACCGGGGTCCGGCACGGTCGGCGTCACCCTCGCGGCAGCGCCCGCGGCGTGGACGGGGCGGCGGGGTCTGATCTCTTCCACCGTCCGCCCGGGGGCAGTCTCACTCGTTCGTGTCTCGTCGCGCCCGCGCCCGCCGGGTAGGGCTGGGGCTGGAGGCGAACCATGGAACAGACCGTTTTGCGTCCCAAGCCGATCCCCGGTCAGGAACGCGGGGGCGACCCCCCACCCGAGCCGGTCCGGCGCCCGCACGCCGCGCGTCGCCGCGGCAGCCGGATCCGGAACCTGCTGCTGGGCCTGCTGGCCGGCACGGTCCTGGTGCTGTCCGGCGTCGGACTGGGCGCGGCCGGCGCCACGGTGATCGGCATGCGCGAGCCTGCCGGGCCGCACCGCCAGGCCCCGCCGCCGACGTCGGGGCCCGCCGTCCCGTCCGGCACCCCGAGCCCGTCGTGGTCGGTCGCCGCGACGCTGGGAGTGGAGGTGGTGGACGCCGAGAAGGCGGGAGCCGTGGTGGTGGGCGTCCACGTGCCCGGCCCGGGCTACACGGCGGGCCTGGTGCGGGGCGACGTACTGCTCCGGCTCGGCGGTACGCGGATCGACGGCGCCGCCGACCTGGCACGGGCGGTGACCGGGGCCCGCCCGGGGCAGGAGGTGACGCTCACCGTGCGGCACGAGAGCGGGCGGTACCAGCAGCTGACGGTGGTTCCCGGGGTCGTGACCTGACCCACCAGGGGGCGCGGGCCGTTCCGGCGCCGTGGCACACGACGGCCTTTCCGTGCAAACCGGCTCGCGCCGCCCCGCGACACCCGGCAGGATGCTCCCCGAGGAGTACCGCCCCCTCACCCGCGCAAGGAGGCCCTGGATGACCGGCAGCAAGCCCGCGCCCTTCATCGCCGACGACTACCGGGCCCGCATGACGCGCGCGGCGCACACCGCGGCGGACGCCGGGCTCGCCGGCCTCCTGATCGCCCCGGGCCCCGACATGGTGTGGCTCACCGGCTACACCCCCACCGCCGTCACCGAACGGCTCACCCTCCTGGTCCTCACCCCCGGCCGGGACCCGGTCCTGGTCGTCCCCACCCTGGAGGCCCCGGACGCCGAGAAGGTCGAGGGCGCGCCCGCCCTCACCCTGCGGGACTGGACCGACGGCAAGGACCCCTACGCGGTCACCGCGGACCTGCTCGGCACCACCGGCCGGTTCGGCATCAGCGACAACGCCTGGGCCATGCACCTGCTGGGTCTCCAGAAGACCCTCCCGGACACCTCGTACGCCTCCCTCACCGACGCGCTGCCCATGCTCCGCGCCGTGAAGGACGCCGCCGAGCTGGAACTCATCGCCGCCGCCGGAGCCGCCGCCGACAAGACGTTCGAGGAGATCCGCGAGGTTCCCTTCGCCGGCCGCCGCGAGTCCGACGTCGGTCACGACCTCGCCGACCTGCTGCGCCGCTTCGGCCACGAACAGGTCGACTTCACCATCGTCGGCTCCGGTCCCAACGGCGCCAACCCGCACCACGAGGTCGGCGACCGCGTCATCCAGGACGGCGACATGGTCGTCCTCGACTTCGGCGGCCTCAAGGACGGCTACGGCTCCGACACCACCCGCACCGTGCACGTGGGTCCCCCGACCCCGGAGGAACGCGAGGTGCACGACGTCGTGCGGGCCGCCCAGGAGGCCGGCTGCCGGGCCGTACGCCCCGGCGTCGCCTGCCAGGAGGTCGACCGGGCCGCCCGCGCGGTCATCACCGACGCCGGGTACGGCGCGTTCTTCATCCACCGCACGGGCCACGGCATCGGCGTCACCACGCACGAGCCGCCGTACATGATCGAGGGCGAGGAGCAACCGCTCGTGCCCGGGATGTGCTTCTCCGTGGAACCCGGCATCTATCTGCCCGGCCGCTTCGGCGTGCGGATCGAGGACATCGTCACGGTGACCGACGAAGGCGGCCGTCGTCTCAACAACACCACCCGCGAGATGGTCGTCGTGGGCTGACCGCCCCGGCACCGGCCCAGGCCCCCGGAGCACCACCTCGCCCCCACCCACCCCGAACGGCAACGGCGCGACCCATGACCCAGGCACCGACTCCCACCGCGGACACCGTCCGCCGACTGGTCCGTTCGCTGCTCAAGGAGAGCGCGGACGCCGCCTCCGGACCCGAGGTCCGGCCCGTCGCGGAGGGTGGCGAGCACTCCACCTGGTGGGTCGGCGTCCGCCATGTGCTGCGCCTCGCCCCGGACCGCGACGCCGCCGTGCGCCAACGCCGCGAGCTGCGCCTGCGCGACCTGGTACGCCCGCACCTGCCCGTCGCCGTCCCGGCCAGCGTCGCGCACGGCGAGTGGTCGCCGGGGCTGACCTACACGCTGGACACCGTGATCCCCGGCGGCACGGCCGAGGAGCACGACGTCTCCGCGGTCGGCGAGGCCGATCTGGCCGGGCTGCTCACCGGGCTGCGCGAGGTGCCCGTGCGGCAGGCCGAGACGCTCGGTGTGCCCCGCGCCGCGCCGCGCTCCCTGGAGGCGCTGCGCCGGATGGCCGTGGCCGCCGCCGAACGCCTCACCGCCGCCGACGAGTTCGACCCGGCCCGGCTGCACCAGCTCACCCCGCCCGGCGCGGCCCAGCTCGCCGCGCAGCCCGGTACGGCCGTCCTGGCCCACCACGACCTCAAGGGCGAGCACCTGGTGGTCAGCGCCGACGGCAGGGTGCGCGGCGTCCTCGACTGGACCGACACGGCGATCGGTGACCCCGCGGAGGACATCGCCGGCCTCGCCCTCGCGGTCGGCTCCGGCGCGGCCGTCCGCGCGGCCACGCTCGCCGGGTACGGCGCCCGCCCCTGCCTGCGCGGTCTGTGGCTGGCCCGCTGCGACACCGTCATCCGCCTCACCGACCGCCTCGAAGGCCGCGACGACAGCCCCCTGCCACTGCTGCGCGGCCGGCTCCGGCACGCCTGGGAGACGATCCTGCTGGAACGGGTGACGGAGCTGCGCGAGGACACCGAGCCCGACGAGGAACCGTAGACCACACGGCCGACCTCCCACCCAAACCGCCCCACCGGCCCTGCGTCCGCGCAAGCACGCGGCCGGGCCCCACGTCCGTGTCCACCGCCGGGACCCCGCGTCCGCGCCCACGGGCCCCCAGGACCCTGTGCCCGCGCCCACGGGGCGCCCCAGGACCCGTGCCCGCGCCCTGCCCCAGGGCCCGTGCCCACCGGCACCGCGGCCGTGTTCACGCCTGTGTCAGGACCACGCAGGACTCGCCCGGCACCCGCAGCACCCCGTCGGTGTCCGGTGCCGTCACCGGGTCCCACGCGGCCAGGACCTCCACCCGGCCGGTGCCGAGCGGGATGGCCGCCTGCGACGCGCCCAGGTTCACCGCCACCCGTACGTCCCCGCGGCGGAACGCCAGCCAGCGGGCCGCCCCGTCGTACGCCACCTTGGTGTCCGCGAGGTCGGGGTCGGTGAGGTCGGGCTGTTCGTGGCGCAGGGCGATCAGCCTGCGGTACCAGGCCAGTACGCGCGCGTGCGGCTCGCTTTCCGGTTCCGACCAGTCCAGGCAGGACCGGTCCCGGGTCGCCGGGTCCTGCGGATCGGGCACGTCCTCCTCCGCCCAGCCGTGCGCCGCGAACTCCCGGCGCCTGCCCCGTCGTACCGCCTCCGCCAGCTCCGGGTCCGTGTGGTCGGTGAAGAACTGCCACGGGGTGCCGGCCGCCCACTCCTCGCCCATGAACAGCATCGGCGTGAACGGCGCCGTGAGCGTCAGCGTGGCCGCGCAGGCCAGCAGGCCGGGGGAGAGGGACGCCGAGAGCCGGTCGCCCTGAGCGCGGTTGCCGACCTGGTCGTGGGTCTGGGTGTAGCCGAGCAGCCGGTGCCCGGCCACCCGCGCACGGTCCAGCGGACGGCCGTGGTGACGGCCCCGGAAGCTGGAGTAGGTGCCGTCGTGGAAGTAGCCGCCGGTGAGCGTCTTGGCCAGGGCGGCGAACGGGTCGCGCGCGAAGTCGGCGTAGTAGCCCTGCGATTCGCCGGTCAGCGCGGTGTGCAGGGCGTGATGGAAGTCGTCGTTCCACTGTGCGTCGAGGCCGAACCCGTGCTCCGCGCGCGCGGTGATGACCCTGGGGTCGTTCAGGTCGGACTCGCCGACGAGGAACAGCGGACGGCCCGACTCGGCGGCGAGGCCCGCCACCGCGGCCGACAGCTCCTCGAGGAAGTGGCACGCGCGCGTGTCGCACAGGGCGTGCACCGCGTCCAGGCGCAGCCCGTCGACGCGGTAGTCACGCAGCCAGGCCAGCGCGCTGCCCACCAGGTACGCGCGTACCTCGTCGGAGCCGGGCGCGTCCAGGTTGACCGCCGCGCCCCACGGCGTGTGGTGCGTCTCGGTGAAGTAGGGCCCGAACGCGGGCAGGTAGTTGCCGGACGGCCCGAGGTGGTTGTGCACGACGTCCAGGACGACTCCGAGCCCCAGCGCGTGCGCCCGGTCGACGAACCGTTTCAGTGCCTCGGGGCCGCCGTACGGCTCGTGCACGGCCCAGAGGGAGACTCCTTCGTACCCCCAGCCGTGCCGGCCGGGGAACGGGCACACCGGCATCAACTCCACGTGGGTGACGCCCAGTTCCACCAGGTGCTCCAGCCGGTCCGCGGCCGCGTCCAGGGTGCCCCCGGGGGTGTAGGTGCCCACGTGCAACTCGTAGAGCACCGCGCCCGGCAGCCCGCGGCCAGGCCCGGCGGCCCGCCACTCGTACCGGCCGTGGTCGACGACCGCGCTGAGCCCGTCCGGCCCGTCCGGCTGGCGGCGCGAACGCGGGTCGGGCAGCACGGGACCGTCGTCCACCGCGAACCCGTACCGGGTGCCGTCCTCGGCGGCCGCCTCCCCGGCCCACCAGCCGGACCGCCGTGGATCACGCTCCATCGCGCGCGTGGCGCCGTCACAATGGAGCGTCACCCGGTCTGCCTGCGGTGCCCACACCTCGAACTGCACGGACGGTCCCCTTCGTCTGGCTCATCGTGAGGTAGTCCTCCCATCGTGCCCCGAAAGAGATCAGTCCGCTTTTGAATCGGTCCTTTCCCGGCGGGTGTCGCCGTACGTACGCGCGCGTGACGGCCGTTTTCCCGTTTTCTGGACACCCGGGGTTCACTGACCCAGAATCGGCAGCGTGACGTCGTCCTTCGAGTTCAACACCTACCCGGCGCGGCTGTCCGACGCGGAGCGCGACAAGGCGCTGAGCGTGTTGCGGGACGGCGTCGCCATGGGACGGCTGTCGCACGACACCTTCGTGCGCCGCATGGAGCTGGCGCTCGCGGCCCGTCGCGCGGACGAACTCGCCGCGCTCACCGCCGATCTGCCCCAGGAGAGCCGCTTCGCGCGCCTGCTCTTCGGCACCGTCGAGGCCGTCTCCGGCTTCACCGTGCGGCTGCGCCGGGCCTGGCAGGCCGAGCGGCTGCCCAAGCTGCTGCTGCCGCACCCGGGCCACGGCCACCCGCTGCGCATCGGCCGCGACCCCGCCAACGGCCTGCGGCTCAACCACGAGACCGTCTCCCGGGTGCACGCCGAACTCCGCCACCAGGGCGGCCTGTGGATCCTCAGGGACCTCGGCTCCACCAACGGCACGACCGTGAACGGCCGCCGGGTGACCGGCGCCGCCGTCGTGCGCGAGGGCGACCAGGTCGGCTTCGGCCGGATGTGCTTCCGGCTCGCGAACTCCTGACCACCCCGTCGTACGGGTTGGCCGAAAAGTGTTTGTCGGCAGCGGTGTTGACGTACCCCGGCGAGTCGTGACTGACTGTGCGTACGCCTTACACATCATGTGAACCGACGGCACCGCTTTGTGGAGGTGTGTGTCCTGCCGCCCCTCCTCCGCTACCCGTCCGTCGACGAACTGGCCTCCCGGGCGGCCGCGCTGGTCGCCGACCGCCCCCGGGACGCCCGGCTGCGGAGGGTCGGGACCTCCCGCGCGGGCACCCCGATGTGGCTGCTTTCCATCGGTCACGGCACCCGGCACGCGCTCGTCGTCGCCGGCCCGCACGCCAACGAACCCGTCGGCGGCGCGACCGTGCTGCGCCTCGCCGACCGGGTCCTCGCCGACGCCCGGCTCACCGAGGACGCCGACGTCACCTGGAACCTGCTGCTCTGCCTCGACCCGGACGGCTCCCGCCGCAACGAGGGCTGGCTGGCGGGCCCGTACACCCTCGGCCACTACTTCCGGAACTTCTTCCGGCCCGGCTTCCTGGAACAGCCCGAGTGGCTGCCCGAGGGACCGGACGCCGTGGCCCTGCCCGAGACCCGGGCGCTGCTCGGCCTCCAGGACGAACTGCGGCCCTTCCTCCAGTGCTCGCTGCACGGCGTCGACGTCGGCGGCGGCTTCGTCGAGCTGACCCGCGACCTGCCGGGGCTCGCGCAGCGTGTCGCGCACACGGCGACCCGGCTCGGCATCCCCCGGGAACTCGGCGCCTACGACACCCTGTACTGGCCCACCCTCGGTCCTGCCGTCTACCGCGTGCCACCGCCCCGGCGCGGCGACCTGGCCGCCGCCATCACCGAGGCGGCCGTCGAGTCCACCTGGTTCCACCCGCACCGGCACGGCACCGTCACCGCCATCGTCGAGGCACCCATGTGGGGCGTGGCCGCCGTCCAGGACGGCGCGCCGCCCGCCGACCGGGACACGGCGCTGCGC
Organism: Streptomyces sp. NPDC020958; assembly: GCF_055562175.1. Lineage (NCBI taxonomy): Bacteria > Bacillati > Actinomycetota > Actinomycetes > Kitasatosporales > Streptomycetaceae > Streptomyces > Streptomyces sp. NPDC020958. The sequence continues at coordinate 394,494 of NZ_JBVHFU010000003.1, forward strand.
GCCGTCAGCCGGACCCTGCGCCACGACACGGTCCTCCTGGACGCCGTCCTGGCCCGGATCAGGCCCCAGCTGGCCGCGGCACCGGACGCGGCCCGGCTGCTCGCGCCGATCGACGACTACCTGCTCGTCGGCCCCGGCCTCGCCCACGCCTGGGACCCCGGCACCGACGCCGGCAGCGCCCGGCCGCTGCCCCCGCTCAGCACCGCCCACCTGGCCGCCCTGCGCATCGCCGGGCGCCGGCTGGCCCTGCGCACCGCCGGGCTGCTGCACCGGCTGCTGCGCAGCACGGGGCGGGACCCGGCCGGCGCCCTGCCCGACCTGGACCGGCTGATCGACACCTGGTGCGCGGACTACCAGGACAACCTGGGCGCCCGGTGGATCCCGGTCGGACGCCAGGCCGAGTACCAGACCCGAGTGGTCCTGAGCGCGTTCGAACTGGCGCACCGCCACGCGCGCGCGGCCGCTCGTTCGGGTGAGCCGGGCTGGGGGAGCGCGCCCGTCCTGCCGATGCACGGGGAATGACCCGTCTCAGCAAAGCGACAGCGACCTGCGGTGCCCTGCTGGCGTCCGCCGCCCTGCTCGCCGCCGTCCCCGCCCCCGCCCAGGCCGTGGCACCGCGCCACACCGGGAGCGGCGACTACCTGTACCTGACCGTCACCCGGGGCGACGGAGCCTCCGGCACGCGCGGCGCGCTGCTGCTGTGCGACCCGCCCCAGGGATACGCACGCGCGGCCGACGCCTGTGCCGAACTGGACGCGGTGGGCGGCGACATCGCGCGGCTCGCCCCGGTCAAGGGCGCGATGTGCCCGATGGTCTACGCGCCGGTGACCGCCCAGGCGCGCGGGGAGTGGAACGGCCGGCCGATCGAGTACCGGGAGAGGTTCTCCAACGCCTGCGTGCTGGAGTCCCGCACGGGACCGGTCTTCGCCCTGGACTGAGCCCGCCCGGTCCGCCCGCCCCGACCCGTCCGCCCCCGGGTCCCTGGTCTCACGCCGCCAGGTCGCGGGCGTGCTGTGCGGCCGCCAGTACCGTTCGCGACTGGTGCTCCACCTGGCGCTCCAGCGGCACCCAGCGGGCCTGGAATCGTGCCGCGTACGCGTCGCACCAGGAGGCCACCAGCTCCTCCAGGTGCGGCGCCGCGCGGTCGTCCGCCTCCCGCAGCACCCGCAGCAGCATCGACGCCGCCCGTAGCGGCAGCCGCCGCCCGAAGGCGTCCACGCTGCCGATGTACGCCCTGGTGGTGTCGATCGGCGGCCGCAGGATCCAGTCCTGCGCCAGCCCGGGGATCAGCGCCAGCGCCCACCGGGCCGCCCGCAGCAGCGGCCCGTCCGGGCCGTCCAGCCGCGGCAGCGCCTCGGCCAGCACCCGCTCCACCTCCTGCGAGTCCCGCAGCAACCGCCGTGCCAGCCGCCGCATCGCCGCCGCCGGCGCCGGGTGCGGCGCCGGGTCGTCGACCAGGTCGCTCGCCCACATCGGCACCTCCACCACCGCCGTGAGACCGCCGTAGCGGTGCGCGTGGTACCAGGTGCTGTGCCGTGCGTCGTCCGGCATGCTCGGGTACGCCAGCCCCGCCCCGGGCTCCGGCATCACCCGCACGCCGGGCCCGGAGGCCGGCCAGCCCGCGGCGTCCGAGGCACCCGTCTCCACCGGGATGTGCAGCTCCGCGGCGGACTTGGCGAACGGCTCGGCGAGCCCCGGTACGTCCCTCGTCAGCTGCACCCAGCTGCCACCCAGATCGGTGCCGTGCAGGGACACCTGGAGGTAGGGGCGCAGCTCGTCGATCACCCCGAGCAGGGCCACGGTCTCGGGCGGCAGGCGGTCGGGCGGCAACACCGAAGGCGACCACTCCGGCTGCTCGGGACCCGACGGGCGGTAGAACCCGAGGTGGTAGTCGAACAGGCTGCGCGGCGCCGGAGTGACGTGGAGACTCGCGCCGTCCGGGTCCGCGCACAGCAGGAAGTGCCAGGAGGTCTCGGTCCGCAGCCCGCGTTCGTTCAGCACCCGCTCGGCCAGTGCCTGGAGCGTGCCGCCCCCGGCCGGCTCGTTGGCGTGGGCGCCCGCGACCACCAGCACGGCCCGCCGGGCGTGTCCCACGGAGAGCAGGTGCAGCGGTCTGCCCGCGCGGGAGACGCCGATCTGCCGCAACCTGCACAGGCCGGGCCGCAGAGCGGCCAGTGCCCGGGCGGTCGCGACCAGTTCGGGAACGCTGGGGTAACGCAGCTCCGGCAGGAGACTCACCCCCGTCTTGTCCGCCCTGCTTCGCTTTTCCCAGTCCCCCACGTGATAGGTGAACTGTCAAGAACCTCCCCGGGGAGGCTCCGGGGGGCGCCCGAAGGCATGTCCGGTGGTCTCTCCGGGCCGTCGTCGCGGGCAGGCTCGCGGAGCGCGGACGGGGCGCGGACGGGCTCCGCGCGCCCAGCCCCGACGCGAGCCGCGCACCACCGGGCGCGAGCAACACCTCAAGCATGCTTCAAATTCACTATTACGGGTGGATTCTTGCGGGTGAATTCATGGGCGTGTGCCTCAGTCGTCCACGCGCTCCAGCAGCGCCACCGGCAGTCCTTCGAACAAGTCGGCCACGCGCGCGTGCCCCGTGAACTCCCGGCCCGGCGCCAGCACGTCGGCCCACCGGCCCGGCGGCAGCGGCAGGACCGTGTCCCGCCAGCCGCCCGCCGCGGCCAGCCGGAGCGACAGCCGGGTCACCGCCGTGACCACCGCACCGGAGCGCGCGAACGCCAGACAGTGCGCCGCCGCCGGGCCCTCGGCCGCCAACGGGGTGTACGTCGCCGCGTCGCCGAAGACGTCCGGCCGTCGCGCCCGCAGCCGCAGCGCCGCCGCCGTCACCGCGTCCTTCTCGCCCGCACCGGCGGGCGGGAAGGAGACCGGACGACGGTTGTCCGGGTCCACCAGCGCCCGGAACTCGCCCTCCGTGCCCTGGTAGACGTCCGGCACCCCCGGCATCGTCAGATGGACCAGCGCCGTGCCGAGCACGTTCGCCCGGACCGGCGCGGCCAGCGACGCGCGGAAGGCGGCCACCCGCTCGCCCGGCGCCCCGCACGGCCCCGCCGCGACGAACGAGTCCACCGCCTCCTCGTACGACGGCTCCTGCTCCGTCCAGCTCGTGTGCAGGCCGGCCTCGCGCACATGCTTCAGCAACGCCCCCCGTACCCGCTCCGGGGCGGCCGGACCGAGTCCGAACACCGTCTGCCAGGCGGCCCAGGCCAGCTGTGTGTCCGGCGCGGCCCCGCCCTCCCGGGTCACCTCGTCGAGCACGTCCGCCCAGCGCTCCGGAGACTCCGTCAGCACGGCCAGGGCCGCGCGCACGTCGGCGCTGCGCTTGGTGTCGTGCGTCGTCACCACCGTCCCGGTGAGCGGCCAGTCGCGCTGCACGCGTGCGCAGTACGCGTGGAAGGCCTCGGGGGAGACGCCCGGACGGCCCGGGTCGCCGCCCACCTCGGTCGCCGCCAGGAGCGGCACATAGCGGTAGAACGCCGTGTCCTCCACGGACTTGGCGCGCAACGCCGAGGCGGTCTGCGCGAACCGCGTACGCAGTTCGTCCGAGCCCGGCGCGTCCCCGGCCACCAGCAGCCCGCGCACCACGTCCACCGCGCCGCCCTCCTCGGCCACCGGGAACTCCCGCCGGGCCTCCTCGGCGGCCTGCTCCGTGACCACCGCGGCCGCGTCGGCGACGCCGTACGGCCGGTACACCCGCAGCCGTACCAGCAGCTCCTGGAGGGCCGTGCGCAGCGCCCAGGGCGCCCGGTCGCGCAACGCGGGGTCCGGCGAGGCCGCGCACACCCGCGTGGCCACTCTTGTCAGCCGGTCCGTCTCGGTGGCCAGCTCATGGGCGACCACCTGGTACGCCGCCTGCCGGACCGTCGCCTCCCAGTCGCCGCCGCGATCGGTCGCCGGAGCCGCGAACCGCCGGTAGTGGCCGAGCAGTTCACTCGCCCCCGAGGGGTCCGTGAACAGGCCGTCCACATGCCGCAGCGCGTCGTACCCGGTGGTCCCGGCGACCGGCCAGGCGGCCGGCAGGTGCTCGCCGTCGGACAGGATCTTCTCCACCACCGTCCAGCGGCCGCCGGTCGCCTCGTGCAGCCGGGCGAGATAGCCGGTGGGGTCGGCGAGCCCGTCGGGGTGGTCGATCCGCAGCCCGTCCAGCACGCCCTCGTGCAGCAACTGGAGGATCTTGGCGTGCGTGGCGTCGAACACCTCGGGGTCCTCCACCCGCACCCCGATCAGCTCCGAGATGCTGAAGAACCGGCGGTAGTTCAGCTCCGTCCGGGCCAGCCGCCACCACACCGGGCGGTACCACTGGGCGTCCAGCAGTTCCGGCAGCGGAAGGTCCGCGGTGCCCTCGCGGAGCGGGAAGGCGTGCTCGTGGTAGCGCAGCACCTCACCGTCGACCGTGAGCTGCCCGAGCACCTCGCCGACCGGCGCGCCGAGCACCGGTACCAGCAGCTGTCCGTCCTGCGCCTCCCAGTCGACGTCGAACCAGCGCGCGTACGGCGACTTCGGGCCCTCCCGCAGCACCTCCCACAGGGCGTGGTTGTGCCGGGGCGACATGGCCATGTGGTTCGGCACGATGTCCACGACCAGACCGAGGCCGTGCGCCCGCGCGGTCCCCGACAGCGCACGGAGCCCGTCCTCGCCGCCGAGTTCCTCGCGCACGCGCGCGTGGTCGACGACGTCGTAGCCGTGCGTGGAGCCGGGGACGGCCTCCAGGACGGGGGAGAGGTGGAGGTGGGAGACACCGAGCGAGGCGAGGTAGGGCACCGCGGCCTCGGCGGCCGAGAAGGGGAAGTCGGGCTGGAGCTGGAGCCGGTAGGTGGAGGTCGGCACGGCGGGGGCGGTTCGCTCGGCTGTCATGCGGACGTATGTACCCGTCTCGTCGGGATTCGTGTCACGGTGCGGTTCGGTGGGGTCCGATCGCGCCTGCGTGGCGCACATGCCTACGCCGGCCTCTTCAGGACGGTCAGGCTCCGCTCCACCAGCGTCAGCTTCGCCCCCGCGTCCACCTTCCGCCCCGGCGGCACCCCCTCGGCCGACGCCGTGTCGACCACCACCTCCCACTGCCGTCCGTGGTTCACCGGCACCACGAACTCCAGCGGCTCCGGGGACGCGTTGAACATCAGCAGGAACGAGTCGTCGGCGATCCGCTCCCCGCGCGTCCCCGGTTCCGAGATCGCGTTGCCGTTGAGGAACACCGTCAGGGCGGAGGCCTGCGCCGAGTCCCAGTCCTGCTGGGTCATCTCATGGCCCTCGGGGGTGAACCAGGCGATGTCGGAGAGCTCGTCGTGGGTGCCCTCCACCGGCCGGCCGTGGAAGAAGCGGCGGCGCCGGAAGACCGGGTGCTCCTTGCGCAGCCGCGCCATCGCGCGCGTGAAGGCCAGCAGCCCGGTGTCGTCCTCGGGAGCCGGCCAGTCCACCCAGGACAGCTCGTTGTCCTGGCAGTACGCGTTGTTGTTGCCCTGCTGGGTGCGCGCGAACTCGTCGCCGTGACCGATCATCGGCACGCCCTGGGACAGCATCAGGGTGGCGATGAAGTTGCGCATCTGCCGCGCGCGCAGTTCCAGGACGCCAGGGTCGTCGGTGTGCCCCTCGACCCCGCAGTTCCACGAGCGGTTGTGGCTCTCGCCGTCCCGGTTGTCCTCGCCGTTGGCCTCGTTGTGCTTCTCGTTGTAGGCCACCAGGTCGTGCAGGGTGAAGCCGTCGTGGCAGGTCACGAAGTTGATGGAGGCCAGCGGCCGGCGGCCGTCGTCCTGGTAGAGGTCGGAGGAGCCGGTCAGCCGGGACGCGAACTCCGCGAGCGCGCGCGGCTCGCCGCGCCACAGGTCGCGCACGGTGTCGCGGTACTTGCCGTTCCACTCGGTCCACAGGGGCGGGAAGTTGCCCACCTGGTAGCCGCCCTCGCCCACGTCCCAGGGCTCGGCGATCAGCTTCACCTGGGAGACCACCGGGTCCTGCTGTACGAGGTCGAAGAACGACGACAGCCGGTCCACCTCGTGGAACTGCCGTGCGAGGGTCGCCGCGAGGTCGAAGCGGAAGCCGTCGACGTGCATCTCGGTCACCCAGTACCGCAGCGAGTCCATGATCATCTGGAGTACGTGCGGGGACCGCATCAGCAGTGAGTTCCCGGTGCCGGTGGTGTCCATGTAGTAGCGCGGATCGTCGGTCAGCCGGTAGTACGACGGGTTGTCCAGACCCTTGAAGGACAGCGTCGGACCCAGGTGGTTGCCCTCGGCGGTGTGGTTGTAGACCACGTCCAGGATCACCTCGATCCCGGCCTCGTGCAGCGCCCGGACCGCCGACTTGAACTCCAGCACCTGCTGGCCGCGGTCGCCCCAGGAGGCGTACGCGTTGTGCGGGGCGAAGAAGCCGATGGTGTTGTAGCCCCAGTAGTTGTTCAGGCCCATGTCGACCAGCCGGTGGTCGTTCACGAACTGGTGGACCGGCATCAGCTCCAGCGCGGTCACCCCCAGCTCCACCAGGTGCTCGATCAGCGCCGGGTGCGCGAGGCCCGCGTAGGTGCCGCGCAGTTCCTCGGGCAGGCCCGGGTGGCGCATGGTCAGGCCCTTCACGTGGGCCTCGTAGATCACCGTGTGGTGGTACTCGGTGCGTGGCCGGCGGTCGTCGCCCCAGTCGAAGTACGGGTTGATCACCACCGACGTCATGGTGTGCGGCGCGGAGTCCAGGTCGTTGCGCTTGTCGGGATCGTCGAAGTGGTAGCCGTACACCTCCTCGCCCCAGCGCACCGACCCGCTGACCGCCTTCGCGTACGGGTCGAGCAGCAGCTTCGCCGAGTTGCAGCGCAGCCCGCGCCCGGGGTCGTACGGGCCGTGCACCCTGAAGCCGTAGCGCTGGCCGGGCATCACGCCCGGCAGGTACGCGTGCCGTACGAAGGCGTCGCTCTCGCGCAGCTCCACGGCCGTCTCGGAGCCGTCGTCGTGCAGCAGACACAGCTCCACTCGGTCCGCGGTCTCGGTGAACACCGCGAAGTTGGTCCCGGCGCCGTCGTACGTCGCGCCGAGCGGATATGCCTCTCCAGGCCAGACCTGCATGAAGTCGACTCTTCCAGGTGTGCGTTACGCCCGAGGGCGCCTTGGTCATGAGTCTGCCCGAAAGTAATGGAACCCCTCCTGTCTTACGCCCCTCTTACCCGGCGACCAGTGCACACAGCGCCCCGTGGGGCGAAGTGTGCCGAACCAGTGGGGCAGACACGTACTCCCGATGACCAAGGGGGAGCAGGGGGAAGATGTGCGCGAAATAGTGCACCGCCATCTGGGCAAGGTGGTGGCCGGTGCGGGACTGGCGGTGGCGGGGACCGCCGTGATGGTCGGGATCACCCTGCCGGGGACGGCGGGGGCGGACGAACCGCAGGGGCGCGACGGGACCGGGGCGGTCGCCGCGCAGCAGGCGGGCCAGGGGCAGGACGCCGTCAAGGGCGGCGTGGTGGAACAGGCTCCCGCCGAGGGCGCGAAGGGCACGGGCAGTGACCCGCTGACCGACGACGAGACCCGGCGCGTCGAACAGCTCGCCCTGAGCCGGCAGATGGTCGACGCCGGCGAGGACGTCGAGGGCCGCCGCGGCCCGCAGCGGCTCAGCGTCGACCTCGCCGAGCCGGACGCGGACGAACTGGACAGCGCGAACGCACCGCGCCGCGCGGACGTCACGTTCTACGACTACCGCGACGACAGCCTCGTCACCCGGACCGTCGACCTCGCCTCCGGCAAGGTCGAGCGGACCACCACCCGGCGGGGCGTCCAGCCGCCGCTCAGCCACGACGAGAACGTCGCGGCCCTCGAACTGCTGATCGCCGACCCGCTCGGCGCCGGCCTGAAGGCGGATTTCAAGGACGCCACCGGTCGGCAGCTGACCGACCCCGAGCGGCAGCTGCTGCTGAACAGCGCGGTCTACCGCGCCGTCCCCGGCGCCCAGCCGGCCGCGCTCGACAAGTGCGGCGAACACCGCTGCGTGCGGCTCTTCCCGAAGGTGAAGAACGGGCCGTGGATCGACGCCAGGTCGTTCATCGTCGACCTGAGCGCGCGCAAGGTCGTGAAGCTCGGCCGCTGAGCCCGGCTCCCCGTTCACCCTCCCACTCGGCATCTCCCGTACCAGGAGTCACCTCGTCATGCACCCGAACAGAATCCGCCGTGCCCGCAGGACGGCCGCCGTGGGCCTGTCCGCCGCCGCACTGGCGGCCGGCGCCACCACGGCGGCCGGACCGGCCGCCGCCCAGCCCAAGCCGGCCGCGGCGGCCGCCGCCGACTGCTCCGCCGCCTACCGCATCGAGCAGAAGCTCTCCACCGGCACCACCTGGCGGATGTGCTGGCGCTACGACAGCAAGGCCGGCCTGGTCCTGGAGCACATCTCCTACCAGCCCAAGGGCGAGGCCGCCCCCATCAAGGTCCTCTCCGGCGCCCGCCTCGCCCAGATCGACGTCCCGTACGACGACGGCAGCGTCGAGTACGACGACCTGACCGGCTTCGGTTTCGCCCAGGGCCTGATGCCGCTGGCCCCGGCCGAGTGCCCCGGCGGCACCATCAAGAGCGTCAAGGTGCCCGACGCGTGGGACCCGGCGCACCCGAACGTCAACGGCCTGTGCACCACGACCCGTTCCCGTGGCCACGCGTACCGGATGCAGGCCGACACCGGCAACCGGGTGTACCAGCAGCAGGGCAAGGACCTGCTGGTCTACAGCGTCAACAAGGTCGGCTGGTACGAGTACATGACCGAGTGGCGCTTCCAGGACGACGGCACGATCAACATGAACGTCGGCGCCACCGGCAGCCTCTCGCCGGGCGACTACGACGCCGGTGACGGCCGCGGCTGGCCGATCGGCAAGGGCGCCCACGCCTATGCCACCAGCCACAGCCACAACGTGTTCTGGAAGCTGGACTTCGACCTCGACGGCTCCTCCAGGAGCCGTGTCGAGCAGTACGACTCGGTGGTCAGCGCACCGGCACGCGGACAGGAGGCGCCGACCAACAGGACCACCCGCACCAGCGTCACCAAGGAACTCGCCGGCGACTCCAAGAACATGCGCTGGTGGCGCGTGGTCAGCACGGCCGGCAAGAACAAGGACGGCCACGCCCGTTCGTACGAGATCGTCCAGGGCGCCACCAACAAGTACCCGGGTCACGGTTTCACCAAGCACGACGTCTACTTCACCCAGTACAACGCGTGCGAGCAGTTCGCCAGCAACAACCCGGGCTGCGCGAACGGCCACCCCAAGAACGTCGACCAGTGGGTCGACGGGCAGACCCTCACCAACCCCGTGGTCTGGGTGAACGTCGGTTTCCATCACATCGCGCGCGACGAGGACCAGCAGCCGATGCCGGTCCACTGGCAGGGCTTCTCCATCGCCCCGCGTGACGTGACCGCTATGAATCCGCTCACGCCGGCCGCCCTCGCCGATCAGAACGGTCAGCCCGGAAACGGTAGTTGAGAAACGACCTGTCCATCCGGCTGCACCGCCGACCACTCCCGGAGTACCCTTCCTTGATCGTTGGCATGGGGAGAGCTCGGGGGAGCGGAAGGCGGTGCACGGGTGGGCTCGGGAGGCCTGGAGCTGCCCCCTGGTGACGAGGGTCACGAGGGGAACTCCACAGACGTCCCGCCCGGCGCGGTGTCCCTGGCCCGGCCGATGGACGCCACGGGTTCCATCGGGCCGGAGCTGGAGTGGGACGCCGACGCCTGGCTCGAGGTGCGTACGCGCGCCCAGCGGGCGGGCCGTGCCTACATCTGGCTGAACCTCGTCGAACAGCGGATGCGCGCCGTCGTGGCCGCCGTGCTGCGGCCCGTCTACGAACCCGTCCACGGCGACGAGTGGGTGGTCGCCGCGGCCGGTCCGGCCGGCCAGGAGTGGGTCCAGCGGGCGGTCGCGGTCCGCGAGGTCAGCCGCCGCAAGGGCTACCTGCTCGACCCCGCCGACGACAACGTGCTCAGCTTCCTCACCCTGCCGCAGCTGCGCGAGCTGATGGTGCAGCACTGGCCCTGCTTCGAGCCGTACTTCGACGAGCGCCGGGACGTCGAACTCGCCCTCGACGAGCTGGAGGTGACCCGGAACGTCGTCTCCCGCAACCGTGCCCTGTCCGGTGCCGTCCTCGACCAGGCCGAACGCGCCTCCGCCCGGCTGCTGGAGATGCTCGGCGCCGGCGGTGACGTGCCCTCCGCGCGCCGGCTGCCGGTGGACGCGGTCGAGGACCTGGTCGGCGACCGGTACGCCGACGTCGTCGCGGTCCATCCCGACCGGGTGCGCCTGATGCGCCAGTTCCCGGCCGAGGACCTCTTCGGCGCCGCCCGCCGGCTGGACGCCACCGGCATCGGCCTCAACCTGCTCGTGCAGAACTTCTCCGGCCGCCGCCTGGTCCGCCTCGCGGAGACCGGCTGCCGGATCCGCCTGCTCTTCCTCAACCCGGCCTCCAGCGCGGTCAAGCGCCGCGAGCGCGAACTGGGGATGAAGCGGGGCGAACTGGCCCGCTCGGTGGAGATGAACATCCTCCACATGCGCCGGGTCCGCTCCCGGCTGCGCGACCCCGGCGCCTTCGAGATCCAGGTGTACGACGACACGCCCCGCTTCTCCGCCTACCTGGTGGACGGCGACGGCGCCGACGGCATCGCGATCATCCAGTCCTACCTGCGCGGCGCCCGCGGGATGGAGTCGCCGGTGCTGGTGCTGCGCAACGGCAACAAGGTGGTCAAGTCGGACGAGATGGTGGAAACGGGTCTCTTCCCCACCTATCGCGAGGAGTTCGAGATGGCTTGGGCGGATTCGCGTCCGGTGTCCTGACGGGGATGCGAGGAGGGACGCGCGCCGGTAACCGGAACGCGGTCCTCTGATTGTCAGTGGCGCATGCGAGGGTGGAGACCACTGGGGGAAAGCACCACCAAGAAGGGGGGCCGCCCATGGGCTGGCACCAGGAGCTCCTGATCGGCTTCGACCTGGAGACGACGGGTACCGATCCACGCGAGGCGCGGATCGTCACGGGGGCCGTGATCGAGGTCAGGGCCGGGCAGGAGCTGGGCCGCCGGGAATGGCTGGCGGACCCGGGCGTGGAGATCCCGGCGGACGCGGTGGCGGTGCACGGCATCAGCAACGAACGGGCCACGGCCGAGGGGGGACCGGCCGACCAGGTCGCCGACGCCCTCGCGAACGTCCTGACCGGCTACTGGAGGACGGGCGTCCCGGTCGTCGCCTACAACGCGACCTTCGACCTCACCCTGCTCTCGGCGGAACTGCGCCGGCACGGACTGCCGTCCCTCAGCGACCGCCTCGGCGGCCTCGACCCGGCACCGGTCGTCGACCCGTACACCATCGACCGCTGGGTGGACCGCTACCGCCGCGGCAAGCGCAACCTGGAAGCGGTCTGCGCCGAGTACGGCATCACCCTCACCGCCGCGCACAACGCCTCCGCCGACGCGCTCGCCGCGGCCCGGCTGGCCGGGGCGATAGCCGAGCGCCATCCGAAGATCGCGGCGCTGGGTCCGGCGGAGCTGCACCGGCGTCAGGTGGAGTGGTACGCGCAGTGGGCGGCGGATTTCCAGCAGTTCCTGCGCCGCAAGGGGGACGCGGACGCGGTGGTGGACGGGGCGTGGCCGTTGCGGGAGCCGGCCGAGGTGGTCTGAGCGCCCCACCGGACAGCCGGTCCGCTTCCGGCGCGGGCCGGTGGGGGCTGGTCGCGCCGTTCCTCGCGCCCCTTCGGGGCGCTCCGCGAAGGGCCGCGGCTCAGAAGGGGTACCAGCGCACCGATTCGTCGCCCTCCCGCAGCGACGCCACCCGGCGTTCGAACTCCGCCCGCGCCTTGGGGTTGCTCGGGGCGTGCTGGGCCACCCACGCGCAGCTCGCCGTTTCCCGGGCCCCGCGCAGCACGCCGCAGCCCTCCCACTCCCGCACGTCCCAGCCGTAGGTCTCGGTGAAGGAGTCGTAGGCGTCGGCCGCCAGGCCGTACCGGTCCCGCGACAGCGTCATCACCACGAGGTCGTGCTCGCGCAGGTCCGAGGAGAAGGTCTCCAGGTCGACCAGGACCGGGCCGTCCGGGCCGACGTGCACATTGCGGGGGAGCGCGTCCCCGTGGATCGGGCCCGGCGTCAGACGCGGCGTCAGCGCGGCCGCGGCCGCGGCGAAACCGTCCCGGCGCTCCCGGAGGTACGCCGCGTCGGCGGGGTCGATCGCGTCGCCGGCGAGCCGCAGCCAGCGCTCCACTCCGCCCAGCAGCTCGCGGGGCGGCAGTCCGAAAGGAGGCGAGGGCAGTGCGTGCACGGTCCGCAGCAGTGCGGCCAGATCACTCGGTTCGGCCGGTCGTACCGGATCCGGCAGCCGGTGCCACACCGTCACCGGGTGGCCCTCGACGAGCCGTGCCTTCGGCTCGGCGGCCCGTACGGCCGGCACCCCGGCCTCCGCCAGCCAGCCGGCGATCTCCAGCTCGCGCCGGGCCCGGTCCAGCAGCTCGGCGTCCCGGCCGACCTTCACCACCAGGTCCCCGGCGCCGAACACCGCGTTCTCGCCCAGAGCCAGGAGCGAGGCGCCGGCCGCCGCACCGGACAGAACGTCCGCCGCGGCCAGCACGTCCCGCGCCCTTGCCTCGTCCACCGTCCGCCTCCCGTTCCCGCTGCCCACGCGCCCGCGCCCGCGCCCGCGCGCGCCCGTCGTCCGGCGGCCAGTCTCGCATCCGCGAAGGCCGGACCGCGTGCGCGGTGCCTCACCAGGAGGCAAGCCGTTGACCGTGGCCGGTTCGGACGGTCCCCCGGACGTGGTCGACAGGTCGGGCCCGTCGGCTTTCCGGAAGCCGACGGGCCCTTGGCCGGGGGCGGTGCTCAGACCGGCAGCCGGTCCTGATCGCCCCGCGCCACCGGTGACCGCACCGGCTCCGGCGACTCGTCGTGGGAGAGGTCCGGCAGCCACCGCAGCCAGTTCGGCAGGTACCAGTTGCGCTCGCCGAGCAGTGCCATCACCGCCGGGAGCAGCACGCCCCGGATGACCGTCGCGTCGATGAGGACGGCCGCCGCCAGGCCCACGCCCATCTGCTTCATGGACTGCATGGACAGCGTGCCGAAGATCGCGAACACGGCGACCATGATGACGGCGGCGCTGGTGACGACTCCGGCGGTGGTGACCACCCCGTGCTGGATGGCGTCCTTGGTGGAGCGGCCGCGCAGCCGGGCCTCGCGGATCCGGGAGACCACGAAGACGTGGTAGTCCATGGACAGGCCGAACAGGATCACGAAGAGGAACAGCGGCAGCCAGGTGACGATCGCGCCGACGCCCTCCGCTCCGACCAGGGAGGCGCCCCAGCCGTGCTGGAAGACGGCGACGAGGATGCCGTAGGCGGCGCCCACCGAGAGCAGGTTGAGGACGATCGAGGTGACCGCGACCGTCAGCGAGCGGAACGACAGCAGCATCAGCAGGAAGGCGAAGACGACCACGAAGGCGAAGACCGGGACCACCGAGCCCATCAGCTGGTCGTTGAAGTCCTCGTTGCCCGCGACGTTCCCGGTGATCGGCGCCTGCACGCCGTCGACCTTGCCGAGGGTGGCGGGCCGTACCTCGTCGCGCAGCTTCTCCAGGCTCCGGCCGGCCTTGTCCAGGTCGGAGCCGCCCACCAGCGGCACGGATATCAGGGCCACGTTCGAGGCGTCGTGCAGCTTGATGTCGACCGGGCCGCGCGAGGCGCCCGAGCTGATCGCCCGCTCCCGGAAGTCGGTCAGCGCCTGCTTCACCTCGGGGGCGTTGATGTCCTTGGCCCTGACGACCACCTCGGCGGGCTCGGAACCGCCCGGGAAGGCCTGGTTCAGCCGGTCGTAGGTGCCCACGATCGGCAGCGAGTGGCCGAACTCCTGGTCCAGGGTGAGCTGCGAGGTCTTCATGCCGAGGGCGGGTGCGGCGACGGCGAGCAGCGCGCCGACCGCGACGACCACGCAGACCAGCGGCCGGGCGAGCACACCGCGCAGCACGGCCGTCCAGAAGCGGCTCTCGGCGGGGCCGCTGCGGCGTCCGCGGCGGCGCAGGAAGGGGATCCGGCCCTTTTCGACCCGCTCGCCCAGCAGGGAGAGCAGCGCGGGCAGCACGGTCACGGAGCCGACCATGGCGACCGCGACGACCATCAGGGAGGCCAGGCCCATCGCCTCGAACTGGGCGAGCCCGGTGAACAGCATGCCCGCCATCGCCACGCACACCGTCACACCGGAGACGATGATCGCCCGGCCGCTGGTGGCGGCGGCGATCCGCAGCGCGGCTCCCGCGTCCCGGCCGGCGTCCCGCTCCTCGCGCTCCCGGCGCAGGTAGAACAGGCAGTAGTCGACGCCGACCGCCATGCCGACCAGCAGCATCACGGAGTTGGCGGTGTCGCTCATCGGCTGCAGATGGCTGACCAGCCCCATCAGGCCCATCGTCGCCATGATCGCGGTGATCGCCAGGCCGACCGGCAGCAGGGCGGCCACCAGGGCGCCGAACGCGATGAGCAGGATGCCGAAGGCCACCGGGACGGCGGAGTACTCGGCCCGCTGGAAGTCCTTGCCGAAGGCGTCGGAGTACTGCTTGTTCATGCTGGCGCCGCCGATCTCCTCGATCCGCAGCGAGCCGTGCGCCTTCTGCACCTCCTTGACGGCGTTCAGCACCGGCTCGACCCGGTCGCCCGCGGTCTTGGCGTCGCCGCGCATGTCGAACTGGACCAGCGCGCTGCGGCCGTCCTTCGAGATGGTCCGGGTGTCGTAGGGGGAGGTGACGTCCGTGACCGCGCCGGTGTCCTCGACGGCCTTCACCACGTCCGCGACGGCGGCCCTGAAAGCGCCGTCCGTGGCCCTGATCGAGGTGTCCTTCGCCTGGATCAGCACCGTCTCGCCGGCCGGCTCCTTGATCCCCGCGTCGTCGATGATCCGCGCGGCGGTGTGCGTCTCGCCCTTGAGCTGGTCGCCCTCGTCGACGTCGACCCGGCCGGCCGCCGAGCCCAGCCCCATCGCCAGGACGACGAACAGCACCCATATGCCGACGGCGGCCCAGCGGTGCCGCGCGCTCCAGCCGCCGGCCCGGGCGGCCAGGCCCCGCACCCGCGTCTCTCCCTGCCCCTTGACGGGATCCATGACGGGATCCATGACGGAATCTCCCCCCTCGTGTGCGGTGACGGCCCCCGCCGTCACCTTTGCTGCATGTCCTTCGTCCGCTTCGAAGGTATGGGCCGGGGAAGGCCGGCTCCTCGTGCTGCCCGGTGAAGTACCGCGGCCCTCTCTCGTCGCCGAGGAGGATGTGGGGCCCTTACATCTGTCGGCCTGTCTCGGGGATGCCGATCAGGGTCACGACGGCCGTTCTAAGGTGTTCGAATGACGACCTATGCGGCGCTGTTGCGCGGGATCAACGTGGGCGGCAAGAAGAAGCTCCCGATGGCCGAGCTGCGCGGGCTGATGACCGGGCTGGGCCACGACCGCGTCCAGACCTATCTGCAGAGCGGGCAGGCCGTCTTCACCTCCGCCCGCGGGGACGCGGACGTTCTGGAGGCGGAGCTGACCGGGGCGATCGAGGAGCGGTTCGGCTTCCCCGTCGACGTGCTGGTCCGTGACCACGCCTACCTGAAGGCGGTCGCCGAGGCCTGCCCCTTCCCGGCCGCAGAGCTGGAGGCCAAGCAACTGCACGTCACCTACTTCTCCGGGCCGGTCGCCGCGGAGCGCTACGCGGGCATCGACCCGGCCGTCCACCTCCCGGAGGAGTTCCGCCTCGGGGACCGGGCGCTGTACCTGTACGCCCCGGACGGACTCGGCCGCTCCAAGCTGGCGGAGGCGTTGTCCCGGTCCCGGGTCAACAAGGGGCTGATCGCCACCACCCGGAACTGGAACACCGTCCTCAAACTGGTCGAGCTGACCGGCTGACGTGCGTCGCCATGACGCCACTGGTCCGATGAATCAAGGGGCTTGTGTGAGTCGTCGTGAGCAATCGCGTCACATTCATTGACCGAGGCATCCAAATGCTCCTACCTTTCCCGGGGTTGGTTCCGTTGGTTCCAGGCTGATCCCACGGGAGGGGTACATGCCCACGCACCGAAGAGCCGCCCTCGTCACCCTCGTCGCCGCCGCGCTCGCCCTCGGCACCCCGGGCCTCGCCGCCCCGGCCACGGCCGAGGCCCGCGCCTCCTCCGACGTCTACGTCTCACCCGTCGGCGACGACCACGCCGCCGGCACCGCACGAAGCCCCGTCCGCACCCTCGACCGCGCCCGCGACCTGGTCCGGGGCAGGGTCGCCGGACTGCGCGCCGACCTCACCGTGCACCTCGCCCCGGGCACCTACCGCCGCACCGGGCCCCTGGTCCTGGACGCCCGTGACTCCGGCGGCAACGGCCACCGGGTGATCTGGCAGGGCACCGGCGACGCCACCCTGATCAGCGGCGGCCGCCGGGTCACCGGCTGGCGGCGGGTGCCGGGCCGGCCCGGGCTGTGGTCCGCGCCGACCCCCCGAGGGCTCACCGACACCCGGCAGTTGTACGTCGACGGGGTGCGCGCCCAACGCGCCCGCGGGGCCGTCCCGGTCACCCTCACCCAGACCGCCACCGGTTACACCGCGTCCTCCGACACCCTCGCCCACTGGGAGCACCCCGCCGACGCGGAGTTCGTGTACACCAGCGGTGAGGCGTTGTGGAACGTGGAACGCAACGGACTCGGGCAGTGGACCGAGCCGCGCTGCCGGGTCGCCGCCGCCGAGGGAACCACGATCACCATGACCCAGCCCTGCTGGGACAACTCCAACAAGCGCGTGGAGTTCCCCGACATCCCCGGCCGCACCGTCAGCATGGTCGGCCCCGGGAGACTCACCGACGGCGGCAAGCCGTCGTACGTCGAGAACGCCTACGAACTGCTCGACCAGCCCGGTGAGTGGTACCTCGACAAGAGCGCGCACCGGGTCTACTACCTGCCCCGCGAGGGCGAGCGCCTGTCCCACGCCGACGTCGAGGCGGCGGCCGCCGAGAAACTGGTCGAGGGACGGGGCACGGCGGCCGCGCCCGTGCACGACATCGTCTTCCGCGACATCGAGTTCGGCTACGCGACCTGGCTGACGCCGAGCGGCCCGGAGGGCTTCTCCGAGATCCAGGCCGGCTACACCATCACCGGGGACCGGGGCTGGGCCACCCAGGGGCTGTGCCAGTACGTCGAGGGCGGCACCTGCCCCTTCGCGTCCTGGACGAAGATGCCGGGCAACGTGTCGTTCGCGTACGGGCAGCGCATCGGCTTCGCCGACGACGTCTTCGCCCACCTCGGCGCGTCCGGCCTCGAACTGGGGGCGGGCTCGGCGGACTCCACGGTCAGCGGAAGCATCTTCACCGACATCTCCGGCAACGGCGTCGAGATCGGCGGGGTCGACGGGCAGACGCCCGCCTCCGGCGTCCAGGTGACCGACAACCACCTCTACGGGCTGCCCCGCGAGTACCACGGCGGGGTGGCGATCCTCAACGGCTACACGCAGCACGACACCATCGCCCACAACCAGATCGACCACGTCGGCTACTCGGCCGTCTCCCTGGGCTGGGGCGGCTGGCCCGACAAGATCGGCGACCCGGCCACCGCGAACCCCAGCCACGACAACGCCGTACGGAACAACCTGATCCACGACTACATGCAGATGCTCGACGACGGCGGCGGCGTCTACACCCAGGGCCTGACCGGCACCTCCCTGGCCGACGGCGAGAAGGTCACCGGCAACGTCATCCACGACCAGTGGGGCCTCGGCAAGAGCGTCTACACCGACAACGGCTGCACCTACGAGACCGTCGAGGGCAACGTCCTCTACGGCGCCTCCTACGCCAACGTCGCCTCCCGGCACACCGACTACCGCGACGGCCTCGGCAACAACGACCCCACCCTGGTCAAGGACAACTGGTGGGAGGAGGGCACGGCCGACGGCGACAACAAGGGCCTGGTCACCACCGGCAACCAGATCATGGCGGGGCTCTCCGACGTGCCGGCGGCCGTCCTGGACGCCGCCGGACTCGAACCCGCCTACCGGCACCTGCTCGACCGCCGGATCGGCGCCGTCTCCGTTCCCGAGGCGCCCTCCCGGGTCGGGACCGGCACCGCCGGTGCCGACGCGCTCTGGGTCACCTTCAACCCCACGTTCGCGGACGGGGGTGCACCGGTGACGGGCTACACCGCCCGGGCCTACGACACGGCAGGCCGCCAGGTCGGCGAAGCGAGCGCCTCCGCGGCCGAGTTCAAGCGGACCGCCCTGATCCGCCTCGGCGTCCCCGCGACCCCCGTCACCGTGACGGTCACCGCCCGCAACGCCCACGGCGAGAGCGCCCCCTCACTCGCCTCGGCGCCGCTGGCCCCGACCGCCGCGCACACCCTCCCGGCCGCGCCGACCGGCCCGAAACTGCGCACGGCGGCCACCGCGGCCACCCTCGCCTGGACCCCGCCCACCGACACCGGCGACGCCAGGGTGACCGGCTACCGGGTCACCGTCTCCGACGGCCGTGCCCCGGTCGACGTGACCGGCCGGGACGTCCTGGTCACCCAGCCGTCCGCCAAGGGCATGTTCCGGGTGATCGGCGGACTGCGCCCCGGCACCCGCTACACCGTGACCGTCGCCGCCGTCACCGCGGCCGGTGTCGGCCCCGCGGCCACGGTGACCGCGACGACCGGGTCAACGGCCCAACAAGGACAAGTCGTTGGGAACTGAACCGGTCATGTCCCAGGTGTGACACGTTCGCCCCGCACGACGCAGTAGGAAGAGTCGGCCACGGCAGCGGGTGCCCGCAGGGGCGGCCCGCCGTGGACCGGCTGTTCGCGGTCCGACGGACAGGGGAGCGCCGGACCGCGAACACCGACCCGTCAGGCCCCCACGGCCGCCAGCGCGGGCAGGCGGGCCGCGTCGTACCGCTGGAGGAGCACGCGCGCCACCTCCGGTGCCGGACCCAGCACCTCGGCCAGCACGTCCGCCTCGACCGCGCCCCGGGCGATCCGGTCGGGCAGGAAGCCGGGCGCGAGGACGTACGGGGCCACCGCCACCCGGGCGCAGCCCAGCTCCCGGAGTTCGCGTACCGCGTCCTCGGTGCGGGGGAGGGCGGCGGAGGCGAACGCGGGCCGCACGGCGCACCAGCCGGTGCCCCGCCACTCCCGCGCGAGGTCCGCGATCACCGCGATCGCCTCCGGGTCGCTGGACCCCGCCGAGGCCAGGACGACCCCGGTCGAGGCCTTGTCGGCGGGGCTCAGCCCCGCCTCGTACAGCCGCCGTTCCAGGGCCGAGAGCAGCAGCGGGGACGGGCCCAGCACGTCCGCCTGCCGGATCCGCAGCTGCCGCGGCGCGTCCCGCAGGACGGCCGGGATGTCGGCCTTCGCGTGGAACGCGCGGGTGAGCAGGAGAGGGAGGGCGACGACGTCCCGGACGCCCTCCGCCGCCAGTGACTCCAGCACACCGTGCACGGACGGGATGTTGAAATCCAGGAAGCCGGTCTCCACGCGCAGCCCGGGCCGCAGCGACCGCACCCGCTCCACCAGGGCGTGCACGGTCGCCGCGTGCCGCGGATCACGGCTGCCGTGGGCGATCACCACGAGGACGGGGCGCACCGGCTTCCTCCGCATGGACGGACCTCAGCTCTTCACCAGCAGACCGCGGCTGCGCAGCACCCAGCGCTCCAGCGGGCTGAAGATCAGCAGGTCGATGGCGATGCCGACGAACAGGATGAGCAGGATGGCCAGGAAGACCGTCGCCATGTCGCTGTTGGTACGGCCCACTTCGAGCAGCTGCCCGAGGCCCATGCCCATGTCCGGCGACTGGGCGATGATCTCGGCGGCCATCAGCGAACGCCAGGAGAACGCCCAGCCCTGCTTCAGACCGGCCACGTAACCGGGCAGCGCGGCCGGCATCACGATGTGCCAGGTGCCGCGCAGGCCCGTGGCGCCCAGGGTGCGGCCCGCCCGCAGGAACAGCGGGGGCACCTGGTCGACGCCCGACACCAGACCGTTGGCGATGGAGGGCACGGCACCCAGCAGGATCACCGTGAACATCACCGAGTTGTTCAGCCCCAGCCAGATGACCGCCGGCGCCACCCAGGCGACCGAGGGCAGCGACTGGAGGCCGGACAGGATCGGGCCGAAGGCCGCGCGGACGAACTTCACCCGCGCCACCACCAGGCCCAGCGGCGTGCCGATCACCAGCGCGAGCAGGAAGCCCAGCAGACCGCGGGAGACGCTGCCCCAGATGTAGCTGAGCAGGGTCCCCTTGACCCACTGGTCCTCGACCGCGCTCCAGACGTCGGCGGGGGAGGGCAGCTTCGACGGGTCGTCGACGACCGGGTAGAGCAGGGTCCAGGCGACCAGCACCACCGCGACGGCGATGACCGGCGGCAGGATCTTGTTCCGGAGGGTCTGGCTGAAGGGCGGCCGTCCGACGACCGAGGTCTCCAGCGCGTCGAGGCCCGCCTCGACACTCCCGGCATCCTGGGTCGGCGTGGTCTCAGTGCTGGCCATGACGGCGGATCTCCCCCCGCAGTACGTCGGTGATCTCAAGGGACAGTTCGGCCACGGGCGCGTCCTCGATACGACGCGGCTGCGGGATGCCGACCGTCCACTCGCGGGCGATCCGGCCCGGCCGGGACGACAGCAGGACGACCCGCTGTGCCAGCCGCACCGCCTCGCGCACGTTGTGCGTGACGAACAGGACGGACACCCCGGTCTCCGCCCAGATCCGGGTCAGTTCGTCGTGCAGCACGTCCCGCGTGATGGCGTCGAGAGCCGCGAACGGCTCGTCCATCAGCAGCAGGTTGCTCTCCTGGCCGAGCGCGCGCGCCAGCGCCACCCGCTGCCGCATACCGCCCGACAGCTCGTGCACGCGCTTGCCGTACGCGCCCTTCAGCCGGACGAGTTCGAGCAGTTCCTCGGCCTTGCCGCGCCGCTCGTTCTTCGGCACGCCGCGCAGCCTGAGGGCGAGTTCTATGTTCTTGCCCGCGGTCAGCCACGGGAAGAGGGCGTGCTCCTGGAACATCAGGGCCGGGCGGCCGTCCGTCGCGATCGCACCGGTGCTCGGCGCGTCCAGGCCCGCCACCAGGTTCAGCAGCGTGGACTTGCCGCAGCCCGAGGCCCCCAGGAGGGTGACGAACTCGCCCGGCGCGACATCGAGGCTGATGTCGTCCAGGACGAGCTGCTGCCCACCCGGTCCGGCGAAGGACTTGGAGACGTGTTCGAGCCGCGCCGCGTACTCGACGGTCTCGTCGGCCTGGGCGAGGGTCGTGGCCATGGTCGTCACCTCCTGGGATCTCGTCGGGGTCCGTCAGCTGCTGCCGAGGCCGGCGTCGGAGACGGTGGCCTCACCGTCGGCCTTGAGGACCTTGTTGAGGATCGTCAGGTCGTAGATCCCCTTCAGGTCCGGCTTCTGCAGCAGGCCGGCCTTCACGGCGTGCTCCGCCTCGGTGTTGAGGGTGGCGGCCAGCGGGTCGTCGGTGAACTGGATCGACTTCCACGCCGGGTCCAGGACGTTCGCCTTCAGCGCCTTGCCGGAGTCGGCCTCCAGCTGCTTGTTCGCCACCGCCTTGGCCTGGTCGGGGTTGGCGTTGATCCACTTGTTGGCCTCGACCGAGGCCTTCAGCACCGCCTCGACGGCCTTCGGGTGGTCCTTGAGGAACTGCTGCCGCACGATGATGTTCGTGATCACGAACTTCTTGTCCGGCCACAGCGTCGACTCGTCGAGCAGCACCTTTGCGCCCTCGGCGACCAGCTTGGAGGCGGTCGGCTCGGGAACCCAGGCACCGTCGATGGCACCGGACTTGTAGGCGTCGGGGGTGATCTTGTTGTCGGTGCGGACCACCGACACGTCGCCCTTGCCGGTGTTGGCGTCGACCTTCCAGCCCTGGTCGGCGATCCAGTTGAGGAACGCCACGTCCTGCGTGTTGCCCAGCTGCGGCGTCGCGATCTTCTTGCCCTTGACGTCCTTCAGGGACTTGATCTTCTTCGGGTTCACGACGAGCTTGACACCGCCGGAGGCCGAACCACCGATGATCTTCAGGCTCTTGCCGTTCGACTTGGTGTAGCCGTTGATCGACGGGGACGGGCCGATCCAGCCGATGTCGATGGAGCCGGAGTTCAGGGCCTCGATCTCCGAGGGGCCGGCGTTGAAGATCTGGTACGCCGCCTTGGTGGCGCCCAGCTGCTTCTGGAAGTAGCCCTGCTGACGGGCGACGAGCGCGGTCCCGTGGGTGAGGTTGCCGAAGTAGCCGATCTTGACCGAGTCGAGGCCGTCGATCTTGGAGGAGCCGGCGGAGACCTTCTCCTTGGCGTTGTCCGTCGTGGACTTCGACCCGTAGCCGCAGGCGGCGAGCGTGAGCAAGGGGAGCGCGGCGGCCACGGCGACGCCGCGGCGAAGGAGCGTTGAGAGATTGGCAGGCACGGGAGGCTTTCCTCTCGTTGGCCCGGCGGTCACGGTCTTTCAGGTCGTGGCCGGGAGGTCGGCAGGTCTTCGTCGCATCCGGGACGTCGGGTGGGGGGCCAGGGCGCGCAGGCAGTGCGCGTACGTCAGCACGCACATCGCGCCACCCCGCCCTGCCCGCTGCCGAGGGCACCGCTGCCGACGCGGCCGCCCTCCTTCGCGAACGTCGAGTAGACGTCGGTCGTCTGCATGTCAGAAGTCCCAGCCGTCGTCTTCGGGCTCGTCCTTGACGGGCTCGGGGGTCGCGAACGACTCGCCGACCATGCCCGCGGTGAGCGTGGTGCCGTCGGCGGGGTCGATCAGGATGAACGAGCCGGTGCGGCGCGAGTCGGCGTAGGAGTCGACCGGCAGCGGCTCGGCGGTACGGATCTTCACCCGGCCGATGTCGTTGGCGACGAGCCGGCCCGGGTGCGGGTGCAGGGACAGGTCGTCGAGGGTGAGCCGGGACGGGATGTCCTTGACGATCGCCTTGACCGTGCGGGTGCCGTGCTTGAGCAGCACCCGGTGGCCGACGGTCAGCGGCGCGTCGGCGACGTGGCAGACGGTCGCCTCGACGTCCTGGGTGGTCGGCGGGGCGTCCTTGGTCGGCACGATCAGGTCGCCGCGCGAGACGTCGATGTCGTCCGTGAGCAGCAGGGTCACCGACTGGGTCGTCCACGCCGTGTCGACCGGCCGGCCGAGCAGGTCGATGCCGGAGATCGTCGTCGTGCGGCCCGACGGCAGCACCGTGACCTCCTCGCCGACCCGGAACGTGCCGGCCGCGATCTGTCCGGCGTAGCCCCGGTAGTCGGGGTGGTCCGCGCTCTGGGGGCGGATCACGTACTGCACGGGCAGCCGGGCGTGGCAGTGCGCCAGGTCGTGGCTGACCGGGACGGTCTCCAGGTGCTCCAGGACGGTCGGGCCGCCGTACCAGTCCATGTTCGCGGAGGGTTCCACGACGTTGTCGCCGACGAGCGCCGAGATCGGGATCGCGGTGACCTCGGGGACGCCCAGCTCGGTCGCGTACGCCGTGAACTCCTCGGCGATCCCCGCGAAGATCGGCTCCTGGTAGCCGACCAGGTCCATCTTGTTGACGGCGAGCACGACGTGCGGGACGCGCAGCAGGGCGGCGATCGCGGCGTGCCGGCGGGTCTGCTCGACCACGCCGTTGCGGGCGTCGACCAGGATCACGGTCAGCTCGGCGGTGGAGGCGCCGGTGACCATGTTGCGGGTGTACTGCACGTGGCCCGGTGTGTCGGCGAGGATGAACCGGCGCTTCGGGGTGGCGAAGTACCGGTAGGCCACGTCGATGGTGATGCCCTGCTCGCGCTCGGCACGCAGCCCGTCGGTGAGCAGCGCGAGGTCCGGGGCGTCCTGGCCGCGGCTGGCGGAGGCCCGCTCGACGGCCTCCAGCTGGTCGGTGAGGACCGACTTGGAGTCGTGCAGCAGCCGTCCGACGAGGGTGGACTTGCCGTCGTCGACCGAGCCGGCGGTCGCGAACCGCAGCAGCGTGGTCTCGTCCAGACCGAGTTCCGTGGTGGTCGTGCTCATGTCTAGAAGTACCCCTCGCGCTTGCGGTCTTCCATCGCGGCCTCGGAGAGCTTGTCGTCGGCGCGGGTGGCGCCGCGCTCGGTCAGCCGGGACGCGGCGATCTCGGCGATCACGGCGTCCAGCGTGGTCGCGTCGGAGTCCACGGCGCCGGTGCAGGACATGTCGCCGACGGTGCGGTAGCGGACCTGGCGCTTCTCGACGCGCTCACCGTCCTTCGGGCCGCCCCACTCGCCGGCCGTCAGCCACATCCCGGCCCGCTGGAACACCTCACGCTCGTGCGCGAAGTAGATCTCCGGCAGTTCGATGCCCTCGCGGGCGATGTACTGCCAGACGTCCAGTTCGGTCCAGTTGGACAGCGGGAAGACGCGGACGTGTTCGCCGGGTGCGTGCCGGCCGTTGTAGAGGTTCCACAGCTCGGGGCGCTGGCGGCGCGGGTCCCACTGGGAGAACTCGTCGCGCAGCGAGAACACGCGTTCCTTGGCGCGGGCCTTCTCCTCGTCGCGGCGGCCGCCGCCGAAGACGGCGTCGAAGCGCTCGCTCTGGATCTTCTCGGTGAGCGGCAGCGTCTGCAGCGGGTTGCGGGTGCCGTCGGGGCGTTCGCGCAGCACACCGCGGTCGATGTAGTCCTGCACGGAGGCCACGTGCAGCCGCAGCCCGTGCCGTGCCACCGTGCGGTCGCGGTACTCCAGGACCTCGGGGAAGTTGTGCCCGGTGTCCACGTGCAGCAGCGAGAAGGGGACCGGCGCGGGTGCGAACGCCTTCAGGGCCAGGTGCAGCATCAGGATGGAGTCCTTGCCGCCGGAGAACAGGATCACCGGCCGCTCGAACTCACCCGCCACCTCGCGGAAGATGTGGACCGCCTCGGACTCCAGCGCGTCCAGGTGGGACAGGGCGTACGGGGTGTCCGTGCCCTCCCCGTGGGTCGCCACGGTCGCCGTCATGCCAGTCCCCTCTCGCTGAGCAGGGCGTACACGCTCGCCGCGGACTCCTGCACGGTCTGGTGCTGCGACTCGATCCGCAGATCGGGCGTCTCGGGCTCCTCGTACGGGTCGTCGACGCCGGTGAGACCGGTGAGTTCACCGGCGGCCTGCTTGGCGTACAGCCCCTTCACGTCACGTACGGAGCACACCTCGACCGGGGTCGCCACGTGCACCTCGACATAGGCGGTGCCGTTCTCCGCGTGGCGCCCCCGCACCGCGTCCCGGCTGTCCGCGTAGGGCGCGATCACCGGGACCAGGGCCTTGACGCCGTTGCGGGCGAGGAGTTCGGCGACGAAGCCGATGCGCTGCACGTTGGTGTGCCGGTCCTCCCGGGTGAAGCCGAGGCCCGCCGAGATGAACTCGCGGATCTCGTCGCCGTCGAGCACCTCGACGAGGTGGCCCTCCGCGCGCAGCCGGTTCGCCAGCTCGTACGCGATGGTGGTCTTGCCGGCACTCGGCAGACCCGTGAGCCAGACGGTGGCTCCGGTCGTCACGTGCAACTCCTCCGTGTTCGCCTCAGTGGCATGCGCGGTCATCCGTGCAGTCCGCACTCGGTCTTCGCGCGCCCCGCCCAGCGGCCGGCGCGCGCGTCCTCGCCCTCCAGCACGCGGCGGGTGCAGGGGGCGCAGCCGACGGAGGCGTAGCCGTCCATCAGCAGCGGGTTGGTCAGCACGCCGTGTTCGGCGACGTACGCGTCCACGTCGTCCTGGGTCCAGCGGGCGATCGGCGAGATCTTGACCTTCTGCCGCTTCTCGTCCCAGCCGACGACCGGGGTGTTCGCCCGGGTCGGGGACTCGTCGCGGCGCAGCCCGGTCGCCCAGGCCGCGTACTTCGTCAGGCCCTGCTCCAGCGGCTGGACCTTGCGGAGCCTGCAGCACAGGTCGGGGTCGCGGTCGTGCAGCCTCGGGCCGTACTCCGCGTCCTGCTCGGCGACCGTCTGACGTGGGGTGAGGGTGATGACGTTGACGTCCATCACGGCCTCGACCGCGTCCCGGGTGCCGATCGTCTCCGGGAAGTGGTAGCCGGTGTCGAGGAAGACGACGTCCACGCCCTTCTGGACGCGCGACGCCAGGTGGGCCACCACCGCGTCCTCCATGGAGGAGGTCACGCAGAAGCCCTTGCCGAAGGTGTCCACCGCCCACTGGAGGATCTCCAGGGCGGAGGCGTCCTCGAGATCGCGCCCGGCCTGCTCGGCCAGCGCCTTCAACTCGTCCGTCGTGCGGTCTTCCTGAGTCGTGGTCATATGTGTTCCCCTCCAGCTTCGGAGTGCTTCAGCCCCCGGGCGAGCAGCCCGAGGAACTTCAGCTGGAATGCGCGGTTGCAGGCCGCGCATTCCCAGGCGCCGTGGCCCTCGTCACTGGGACGCAGGTCCTCGTCGCCGCAGTAGGGGCAGTAGAAGGGGGCGGCCCGCTCGCTCATGAGAGGGCCTCCTCGCCGGCGCGGGACGCCCAGGCGGCGAACCGCTCGCCGTCCTCGCGCTCCGCCTGGAAGCGCCTGAGCACCCGCTCGACGTAGTCGGGCAGTTCCTCGGAGGTCACCTTGAGACCGCGGACCTTGCGGCCGAAACCGGCCTCCAGGCCCAGCGCACCGCCGAGGTGCACCTGGTAGCCCTCCACCTGGTTGCCCTGGTCGTCGAGGACCAACTGGCCCTTGAGACCGATGTCCGCCACCTGGATACGGGCGCAGGCGTTCGGGCAGCCGTTGAGGTTGATGGTGAGCGGCTCGTCGAAGTCCGGCAGCCGGCGCTCCAACTCGTCGATCAGGGCGCTGCCGCGCTGCTTGGTCTCGACGATGGCGAGCTTGCAGTACTCGATGCCGGTGCAGGCCATGGTGCCGCGCCGGAACGGGGACGGCCTGGCGGTCAGGTCCAGCGCCTCCAGCGCCTCGACCAGTGACTCCACCTGGTCCTCGGCGACGTCGAGGACGATCATCTTCTGCTCGACGGTGGTGCGCACCCGGCCCGAACCGTGCGCCTCGGCCAGGTCCGCGATCTTCGCCAGGGTGGCGCCGTCCACGCGGCCGACGCGCGGCGCGAACCCGACGTAGAAGTTGCCGTCCCGCTGCCGGTGCACACCGACGTGGTCCCGCCAGCGGGAGACGGGCTCGGCGGGCGCGGGGCCGTCGACGAGGGCGCGCTTGAGGTACTCGTCCTGGAGCACCTGGCGGAACTTCTCCGGGCCCCAGTCGGCGACCAGGAACTTCAGGCGGGCGCGGGTGCGCAGCCGCCGGTAGCCGTAGTCCCGGAAGATGCCGACCACGCCGGCCCAGACCTCGGGGACCTCCGCCAGCGGCACCCAGGCGCCGAGCCGGACGCCGATCTTCGGGTTGGTGGACAGGCCGCCGCCCACCCACAGGTCGAAGCCGGGGCCGTGCTCGGGGTGCTCGACACCGACGAACGCCACGTCGTTGATCTCGTGCACGACGTCCAGGAGCGGGGAGCCGGAGATCGCCGTCTTGAACTTGCGCGGCAGGTTGGAGAACTCCTTGCTGCCGATGTACCGGTCGTGGATCTCGTCGATGGCCCAGCTGCCGTCGATGATCTCGTCCTCGGCGATGCCGGCGACCGGCGACCCGATCACCACACGCGGGCAGTCGCCGCACGCCTCGGTGGTGGACAGGCCGACCGCCTCCAGCCGGTTCCAGATCTCCGGGACGTCCTCGATGCGGATCCAGTGCAGCTGGATGTTCTGCCGGTCGGTGATGTCCGCGCTGCCCCGCGCGAACTCCTGCGAGATCTCGCCGATCACCCGCAGCTGCTGGGTGGTGAGCCTGCCGCCGTCGATCCGCACCCGCAGCATGAAGTACTTGTCGTCCAGCTCCTCCGGCTCCAGGACGGCGGTCTTGCCGCCGTCGATCCCGGGCTTGCGCTGGGTGTACAGGCCCCACCAGCGCATCCGGCCGCGCAGGTCGTTGGGGTCGATCGAGTCGAAGCCGCGCTTGGAGTAGATCGTCTCAATGCGTGTCCGCACATTGAGACCGTCGTCGTCCTTTTTGAACTGTTCGTTGCCGTTGAGCGGGGTGTGGTGCCCCATAGCCCACTGTCCCTCGCCGCGGTGACGGCTCACCTTGCGGCGGGGCCCGGAGGCGGCAGGGTTCTGCGGGGTGGCGGCCATGGTTGAACGTCCTTCGGGACCGGCGGGAAGCGGCTCTGACCTGCGCATACGGGCGCACGGGGAGGCCTGCGCGGCGCTGCGCAGGCCCCGGTGTCTGGGCAGGAGGGGGGCGGCGGTGCTGTGCTCTCAGCCCGCCGGACAGATGGCGCTGGACATGCGGCCGAGGTCGACGTGCCGCCGACTCACCAAGGCGATTCCAGTTCCAGACATGACGGAAGCGTGTCACGCGGATCTCAGGCCAGTCCACCATCGTCCACGATTCGGACGAAAGTATTCTGAATAGTGAGACGAAGTGGTGCGTGTCACGCTCCGGCCGCGTTTACCCGCGGGTGTCGGGATACGCTCCCGGCCACGGTCCCGGCGCCGGGACGTCCGGTTCCTCCTCGATCTTGGTGTCGAAGAGCGTGAAGCCGCGGCGCTGGTAGTTCGCCATCGCATGCTCGCCGTCCAGGCTGCAGGTGTGCAGCCACACCCGCTTCGTCGGGGGCCGCGCCGCCCACCGGTCCGCCAGGTCCCAGGCGCGGGCGGCGCCGTAGGAGAGCAGGTGACCGCCGATCCGGCGGCCCCGGAAGGCCGGGAGCAGCCCGAAGTAGACGATCTCCACGACTCCGTCGTCCTGCGGCTCCAGCTCGACGTAGCCCGCTGGGGTGCCGCGGTCGTGGGCCACCCAGGTCTCCACGCCCGGCCGTTCCAGGTGCTCCCGCCAGCGGGCGTGGCTCCAGCCCAGCCGGTCGGTCCAGCGGATGTCACCGCCGACCGAGGCGTACAGGAAGCGGCTGAACTCGGGGGAGGGGACCTCGGCGCGGACGATCCGCACCGCGTCGCCCTCCGGGGCGGCGGCCGGGACGAGGTCGGCGGGGGAGGTCTGCTCCAGGGACCAGGTGGTCACGACGACGCTGCTGCTCATGGGGCCAGGCAATCATCCCGGCCCCCGACGTGTCGATGCCCGCCCCGGCGCCGCGTCCGACGCGACGCTCCCGGTCACGGCACTAGCTGGGCCCTGTCGTCACATTCCCGCCTGCCCCGCGACGCCCTGCACGCTCCCCCCAGCCTTCGGCCGGGGGGACCCCCGGAGCACGCACCTGACGCCGCAGGGCCGCCCTCCGGGCGACGACGGGAATGTGACGGCAGGGCCTAGCGCAGCGACGCGTCGATCGAGCGCAGCGGCGTCGAGAACAGCATGCGCTCGCTGACCGACCACACCTCGCCCGTGTCGGACGCGTACGACAGTGAACCGGTACCCGCGGCCCAGCAGCGGTGCGAGGCGTCCGAGCCGCAGCGGCTGCCGTGCGCGCCGTCGGTGTCCTGGCGCCACAGGCTGCCGTGCCCGTCCATGGCGCCGGGCAGATGGCCGACGTACCACTCGGAGCCGGTCGCGCCCGGCGGCCGGTACGACAGGACGCCCCGGATCTCGGAGGCCCCCGTCCGGTACGCCTCGACCGCCTCCACCCGGCCGGCGGCGTTGGTGGCGAGCAGCCCGTCGCGCGCGGGCCTCTCGTCGAACGCGTACCGCCACAGCCGGGCCCGCCGGTCGCCGCCCGCGGTGGTCCACTCGCCGAGCACCAGACTGTCCGGGGACGTCCCCCGGTCCACCGAGAGCGCGCTCGGACAGGGCGCGCCGTCCCCGGAACAGGCTCCCGCGGCGAAGCTGTACCAGCCCACCGCGGGCATCGCGTACCGGAACCCGTCGGCCGACCAGCCGCCCCGGACCCGGCCGACCGCGTCCGTCAGGACCGAGGTCCGCTGGATGCGGTTCAGGTCGTAGACGTAGAGCGCGTCGGCGCTGCCCTGGGCGGTGGTGACCAGCAGCTTGTTCTCGTACCAGGCCATACCGGAGATCTGCGAGGTCAGGCCCCGGTAGGTGCTGCCGTCGGCGCTGGGCACGGTCAGCAGGACCCAGGCGTAGGTGGGGTGGGCCGGGTCGTTCGCGTCCACCACGGCGATCCGGGCCAGGCCCCGGGAGGCGGCCGGGCCGGAGGTGGTGGAGTGCGTCCAGCCGGCGAGGACGACGCGGTTGGCACCCCACAGGCCGTCGTCGTCCGCGTCGGACGAGGTGGTCACCGACGCCGGGCGCCAGTCGTCGGTGAGGGTGTCGGTGGGGTCCCAGCAGTACGCCTCGTCGGCCGCCGGCGTGACCGGCAGCGTGTCCCGGTCGCCGGAGTCGCAGTCGGCCGCCTCCCGCAGCGTGTGGTCGGCGTTCTGCAGGACGTCCGCGACCCCGACGGTGCCGCCCGCCGCCGCGGCGAGCCGGTCGAGCGAGCGCCGCGGCACCAGGTGCTCCCTGAGCCCCAGCTGGGCCATGGCGGCGGTGGAGGTCAGGGGCTTCAGCGCGCCGGGGTCCTCGGCGACCGTGGCCTGCGAGGCGCTGACGATCGTGGCGGTCGCGGTGAGCGCGAGCGCGGTCCCGGCCAGGGCGGCGCGCAGTGCCGCGCCCCGCCTGCGTCGCCGGTGTCTGCCGCGATGCTGCATGTCTCCTCCCGAGGCGGGCCAACTGCGCCGGATGGTCCGTACGTTGACCGAGGAGCAGGTGGGGAGGCCCGTACCAGGATGCTACGGCAGCCGGGCCCCCGGTATCTCGAAGACCTCGCAAATCTGCGGAAGACACCTCCCGTGACGCCCCGGATGCGCCGAATGCGCCCCTGGCGCAGCGGCGTTCACCTCGACCGGTGGCCCGGGTTTCTGCCCTCCGTCACCGCCGGGGCGGTCGAGTACGGCAGCAGGTCCCGCGGGTCGTCGGGGAACAGCACCTCGATCCGCGCGTCCTCACGGAAGCGGTACGGCCGGTGTTCGAGAAACGCTCCCAGATACCGCCGCACCCGGGACATCTCGGCGCGTACGGTGACGGTCCGCGAGGCGTCCCCGAACAGGTCCTCGGCGAGACCGGCCGCACTGCGCCCGGCGCGCCGTACGGCGAGCAGGTACAGCAACTCCGCGTGCCGCGGGCTCAGTTCCCGGGTCCAGGAGTCCGCGCCGCCGCCCACCGTCAGTGCGGGCCGGCGCGGCCGGCTCAGGTCGAGCACGAGCCGGCCGCCGTCCGCCGGCACCGGCTCGTCCGCCGTCCGCAGCAGCCAGCCCCCGGCCAGCGGCTCCACCGAGCACAGCCCAAGGCCGGGCATCCGACGGCGGCCCGGGGACAGGGACTTGGGCAGCGCGAGCCGCCGCGGAGGCACCATCCCGGTGACCGCTGCGGTCCAGCCGTCGGCGTCCACCACCAGCGCCCGCCCGGCCAGCCGGGCCAGCACCGGGGCGGCGACCGCCCGCAGCCGCTCCAGGGCGTCCAGATGCAGCTCCCGCAGCCGGGCCTCGGCGAGTTTCGCCACCGAGTTCACCCAGGCCAGGGTCGCCGGGTGCATGGTCTCCAACGGTCCGCTGACATCCACCACCCCGAGCAGCGTGCCGTCCCGGGGGTCGGTGATGGGGGCGCCCGAACAGGTCCAGGAGGCGAGCGAGCGCACGAAGTGCTCGGCGGCGAACACCTGCACGGGCCTGCGCACCACCGCCGGGGTTCCCACCCCGTTGGTTCCGACGACGTCTTCGCGCCAGTCGGCGCCCAGTTCGAAGCCCAGCCCGTCCGCCTTGCGCAGCACCCGCGAGGAACCCTCACGCCACAGCACCCGGCCGTCGGCGTCGGCCACCACCATGATGTGCTGGGCGACGTCCGCGACCGAAAGCAGCCCCTCGCGCAGGACCGGCAGCACCTCCCTGAGCGGGGACTCCTCACGTCTGCGCCGGATCTCGTCGGCCGACAGCAGCCCCGAGCGGAAGTCGTGGTCGGGGTCGACGCCGTTGCGCAGCATCCGCCCCCAGGACTGCTCGATCACCGGCCGGGGCGCGATCCGCCCACGTCGTCCGGCGAGTCTGGCCTCGCGGACCTCGCGCAGTACCCGAGCCGCCTGGGCCGCGTCCTGCACGGCGAGTCGGGCCACGTCCATCGGCGGGTTCCCCACTGAGGTCCTCCCGGACAGTCCTCGGAAAAGGCATGGAAGAGTCTTGTCAAGCCGTCCGGGCGGCGGTTTCCGGTCCGGCTGCGCGTCTCATACTGCCGTTCTCCGGTGCCGGAGGCACACGCTCCGCACACAGTCACCCCCATGTTGCAACCCCTTGCAACCCTGGTGAACGAGCCCGGGGTGGCCGAAAATTGGGCCGACGCCACGGCGTCGGCGGCCTGACATGGGCCGACGTGGTGGGGGTGGTGCCGTGTCGGCGCAGCACCACCCCCGTCCCGTCCCGGCGGGCGGGAAGGCCCCTCACCCGGGGATGTGCACCCGGGCCCGGTCCACCAGGGCCGCCAGGTCCAGGCTCGCCGGCAGGGTGCCGAAGGTCGAACCCCAGTCGTTGCCCAGCCGCGAGGCGCAGAAGGCGTCCGCCACCGCGGAGGGCGCGAAGCGGACCAGCAACGAGCCCTGGAGCACCGTCGCCAGGCGTTCCACGAGCCGTCGGGCCCGGGTCTCCGCGCCCTCCAGGTCGGCCAGTTCGGCGAACAGGTCCTTGACCGCCCGGTCCAGGCGGTGGTCGGCGCCGTGGGCGCGGCCGATCTCCTGCAGACAGGCGTCCAGAGCGCCCGGCTCGCGTTGCAGCGCGCGCAGGACGTCCAGCGCCTGGATGTTCCCGGCGCCCTCCCAGACGGCGTTGAGCGGCGACTCGCGCACCAGCCGGGGCAGTCCCGACTCCTCCACGTAGCCGTTGCCGCCCAGGCACTCGGCGGCCTCCACCACGAGGGGCGGGCAGCGCTTGGTCACCCAGTACTTGGCGGCCGGCAGCGCCAGGCGCAGCAGGGCCCGTTCCGCCTCGCCCCCGTCGTCGTAGGCGGCGGCCAGCCGCAGCGCCAGCGCGGTCGCGGCCTCCGACTCGACGGCGAGGTCGGCCAGCACGTTGCGCATCAGCGGCTGGTCGGCCAGTTTCGCGCCGAACGCCTCGCGGTGCGTGCAGTGGTGCACGGCCTGCGCCACCGCCTGCCGCATCAGCCCCGCCGAACCCAGCACGCAGTCCAGCCGGGTCGCGGCGACCATCTCCATGATGGTCGGCACCCCGCGCCCCTCCTCGCCCACCCGCCGCGCCCAGGTCCCGTCGAACTCGACCTCGGCCGACGCGTTGGACCGGTTGCCGAGCTTGTCCTTGAGCCTCTGGAGGAGGAAGACGTTGCGGGAGCCGTCCGCCAGGACGCGGGGCACCAGGAAACAGGTGAGGCCGCCGGGTGCCTGGGCCAGCACCAGGAAGCCGTCGGACATCGGCGCCGAGCAGAACCACTTGTGCCCGGAGAGGGTGTACGTCCCGGACTCCGCGAGCGGGACGGCGGCGGTCGTGTTCGCGCGTACGTCGCTGCCGCCCTGCTTCTCCGTCATGCCCATGCCGAACAGGGCGCCGGCCTTCGACCCGGCGGGCCGCAGCTCGCGGTCGTAGATCATGGACGTCAGCAGCGGCTCCCAGGCGGCGGCCAGCTCCGGGTCGGTGCGCAGCACCGGCACCGCCGCGTTCGTCATCGACAGCGGACAGCAGTTCCCGGCCTCCACCTGGGTCCAGACCAGGAACGCGGCGGCCCGCCGGACGTGCCCGGCGGGCCGCACGAAGCCGGTGGTCAGGCCCGCGCCCACCCCCTTGCCGAGCATCCGGTGCCAGGCCGGATGGAACTCGACCTCGTCGACACGGTGTCCGTAGCGGTCATGGGTGCGCAGCCGCGGCGGGTGCTCGTTCGCCTGGGCCCCCCACTCCTGCACCTGCGCCGAACCGGCCGCGGAGCCGATGCCCGACAGCTCGGAGCGCACCTCGTCCAGCAGCTCGGGCGCGGTGTGCCGGGCCACGGCCTCGACGAGGGCGTGGTCGGCGGTGAACAGGTCGTACCCCACCAACGGGGGCGGCTGATTGGTGACGGTGTGGGTGGTGGTGCCTGCCATGTCTGCGAACCTACCCGGGCCGACGGCGGTGGTCTCCAGCGTGACACAGCGACTTCCCCGGTCACGCCGGATGATCCCGCACCGGGCCGGCCGGTTTCCGGTCCGGTCGGGAAGGACCCGGTCAGGGCACCCGGAAGATGAGTGGCGACCCGGACGGCGGATACCGTTAGGGCGTGCAGCCAGCAAGCGACATCCCCGAGCGGCCCTCCGGCCGGCTCCACCGGGCCAGAGCCCTCTACCGGAACGTCTCCAAGCGCAGGACGGCCTGGCTGCTGCTCAAGGACACCGTCAACTCCTGCATGGAGTACCGCATCCTCGGGCTCGCCGCCGAGGCCGCCTTCTTCACCCTGCTGTCCGTGCCGCCGCTGCTGCTCAGCCTCATCGGACTGCTCGGCTACGTGGACGACTGGACCGGCGCGCACACCATCGCCAGTCTCGAGAACAACCTCCTCGCCGCGTCCCGCACGGTCCTGTCCGACAAGGGCGTCAAGGAGATCGCGGAGCCGATCCTGCACGACGTGGTCCAGGGCGGCCGCCCCGACGTGATCTCCATCGGGTTCCTGTTCGCCCTGTGGTCGGGCTCCCGCGCGGTGAACGTCTTCATAGACACGATCACCGTGATGTACGGCCTCGACGGCGTCCGCGGCATCGTGAAGACCCGGATCGTCTCCTTCCTGCTCTTCATCGCCGCCCTGCTGATCGGGTCGGTGGCGCTGCCGCTGATGGTGGCCGGACCGGACGCGGTGGTCCGGATCGTGCCGTGGTCGGAGACGGTCGTGCAGGTCCTGTACTGGCCGGTGGTGATCGTCCTCTCCATCGTCTTCCTGACCACGCTGTACCACGTCTCCGTGCCGGTCCGCTCCCCGTGGATCGAGGACGTGCCCGGTGCCCTGGTCGCCCTCGCCATGTGGGTCCTCGGCAGCTTCCTGCTGCGGATCTACCTCACCCACACCATCGAGGGCGCCACGATCTACGGCTCGCTCGCCGCGTCCGTCGCCGTCCTGCTGTGGATCGGTGTGTCGGCCTTCGCGGTGCTGGTCGGCGCCGCCGTGAACGCCGCCATCGACCGCGTCTGGCCGGCCGCCGCGACGGCCGCCGCCCGCGCCGCCAACGAACGGCTGCGGGAGGCCCAGGTCGCCGAGTACGTCGCCCGCGCGACCGCGGCGGCGCGGGAGGGCGGGGCCGACGACCCCGACGACCCCGACATGCCGTCGGAGTTCCCGGAGCGGTGGTCGCGGTTCCTGCCGCCGGAGGACGTCACGGCGCGGCTGCGCGCGCACGTGAAGAGCAGCCACCCGCCGCACAAGCGGGAGGGCTGAGGGCCGGGGGGCGGTGTCGCCGCGGGGGCCCGTGCTGTGGGCGGGCCGCGGGCCCGGCGGGGGCTGGTCGCGCAGTGCCTCCCCCAGCCTTCGGCCGGGGGTACCCCCAGCGCCCCCCTTCAGGGCGCGTCTAGGCTGACGTCCGTGTACAGGGAACGGGCGTCTCGGCTCGCCGGTGCGGTTGTCTGGGTGAACACCCCGGACGGGGGCGGTGCGGGACGGGTGCTGCCCGACGGGTGCATGGATCTGCTGTGGAACGAGGGACGGCTGCTCGTCGCCGGGCCCGACACCACCGCGTACGTCCCTGAGGGGGCCGTCGGGGCGTGGGCCGGGCTGCGCTTCGCTCCCGGGGCCGCGCCCGCCTTTCTCGGGCTGCCGGCGTACGAACTGCTCGACCGGCGCGTCGACCTGAGCGAGCTCTGGCCGGCTTCGGACGTGCGGAGACTGCGGGACCGGGTCGCTCGCGCCGCCGGACCCGGCCGCGCGCTGGAGGAGATCGCCCTCGAAGGCGCGGCGCCCGCCGACCCGTTGCTCGGGCGGCTCGTCGAAGCGCTGGACGCGGGGTGGCCGGTGGCCGCCGTCGCCGACGAACTGGGCATCGGCGCACGTCAGTTGCACCGCCGCAGCCGGGCCGCCTTCGGCTACGGGCCCAAGACGCTGGCGCGGGTGCTGCGGATGCGGCGCGCCCTCGCGCTCGCCCGGGCCGGGGTGCCGCTCGCCGAGACCGCCGTCCGGGCCGGGTACGCGGACCAGCCCCATCTCTCCCGCGAGGTGAGGGCGTTGGCGGGCGTGCCGGTGACCGGCCTACTGCGGTAGCGGGGCGAACAGGTCGACGCCGTTGCCGTCGGGGTCGTGCACCGTGGCGTACCGCTGACCCCAGAACGCGTCCCAGGGCTTGAGCTCGCCGTGGTACCCGGCGCCGACCAGGTCCTCGTACACCGCGTCCACCTCGGCGGGTGAGCCGCAGTGGAAGGCGAGTCCCACCCGGCCGCCCGCGGCCGGCGGCCGCCAGGCCGGGTGGAAGGAGCGGATGGTCTCCTCCGTGTCCAGGGCGACGGTGAGGCCGCCCGGCAACCCGGCCTCGACATGGGGCTGTTCCTCGGCTCCGGGCGGGAAGCCCAGGCCGAGACGGCGGTAGAAGGCGAGGGACGCGGACAGGTCGGAGACGACCAGGCCGAGCACGGCGAATCGTGGAGTCATGCGGTCACCGTAGGCGGCCGGCCCGGCGCCGGTCTTGAACGGATCGGACCTGTGCCCCGCGTCCGGGGGCGCCCGGAAAACCCCGTGCCTGTGGAACAGCTGTGCGGCACGATGGGCCCATGATCCGTGCCGTGCGCGCCCTGCCGCCGCTGCTGCTCGCCGCCGCCCTGCTCACCGGCTGCGGCACCGAGAAGGCCGGCTCCGGCGCCGCGGGACCGCCCGCCGACCCGGCCGAGATCGGCGCCCGGGCCAGGGCCCTGGGCATCGCCCCCGAGCTGGTCTACGTCACCCGGGCCCCCGGGTTCACCCTCGCCCAGCAGTCCGTCGGCGTGCAGGGCGACGACGGCTTCTCCGCCGCGTACACGGACAGCACCGGCGCCGTCATCCACCTCTACACCGACCGGCCCCGCCACGCCGGACACCACCGGTACGAGGTCACGAAGAAGGACTGCGTCGTGTGGCTCGAAGGCGAGGGTGACGTCTCCGCGGCCGTCCTCGGCAAAGCCCTGCACACGGTCCACCGGCCCTCCGCCGGTGAACTCGGCGCCCTGCTGCCCACCCCCGACCCGGCCTTCACCGACGGCGAGCCGGTACGGCGCGGCGACCTGCCGACCAACGGCGACGGCGGACCTCCCGACAACAGCGTGCCGACGCCGGGGCTCTGAGCCGGCCGGTTCCCGGTCCGGTTCAGCCGTACGGACGTCCCGCTGCGCCACATGGCCCGCCAGTGACGTTTCTCCGGTGAACCCGATCCGCCATTGGAGTGAGTAAAGGTCGCGCACGGAGATGGTCACGTGTGTATCTAGAGATGCTCTTGTCTTGGCAAAGGGCGTTGAGACGCGGAGGCCGTCCGAGCCGCCGCGCCACCCACAGGAGGAGCCGGACCTTGACTTACGGGAAGAAGCTGCGCGAGCAGATCGCCGGGCCGGGGACGACCCCGCTGATCGGCGTGTACGACATGTACTCGGCGTCGATCGCGGCCAAGCACTACGACGGGATGTTCGTCTCCGGCTTCGGCTTCGCCGCCTCGTACTACGGCCTGCCGGACATCGGATTCATCGCCTGGCCCGACATGGTGGCCTTCGTCCAGCGGCTGCGGGGCGCGTTCCCGCACCACCATCTCCTCGTCGACATCGACGACGGCTACGTCGACCCCGAGGTCGCCTGCCACGTCGTGGAGGGCCTGGAGCGGATCGGCGCCTCCGGGGTGATCCTGGAGGACCAGAAGCGGCCCCGCCGCTGCGGGCACGCCGACGGCAAGCAGGTGCTGCCGCTGGAGGAGTACCTGGAGAAACTGGAGCGGGTCCTCCAGACCCGTCAGGACCTGGTCGTCGTGGCCCGTACGGACGCCACCGACGAGCACGACATCCTGCACCGCGCGGAGCGGCTCGCCGCCACCGACGCCGACGTGATCCTCGTCGACGGGGTGCGCAGCGAGGAGTGGATCCGCCGCATCCGCAAGGTGGTCGGCGACAAACCGCTGCTCTTCAACCAGATCGCGGGCGGCAAGTCGCCCCGGCTCTCGCTGACCGAGCTGGACGAGCTGGGCGTGGACGTGGCGATCTACTCCACACCGTGTCTGTTCGCCGCGCACGAGGCGATGGACACGGCGCTCGGCGACCTCAAGGCGGCGGACGGCCGGCTGCCCCAGGTGGACGCGGACGGCGGGGTCGGCGTCAAGGTGTCCACGACGCTGCTGGAGCGGAACATCGCCCGCGAGCGGCTCGAGGAGCCCGAGGGCGTGGGCGTGTGACGGCCGCGATGCCGGTGCTGCGGGCGGCCGCGGTGGCCGCCGTCGCACTGCTGGCCGGGGCCGCCGCCCCGGCCCACGCCGGCGACAGCCTGATCACGGTGATCGACAACTCGCACGCGGACTCCATCCTGGAGGTGGACCGCACGGCGAACGTGCAGGCGGGCCGGGGCACGGCGGGCAGCGATCACGACGGCAGCGCCGTGGACGCCATCCAGGCGATGCTCGGCGAGCCCGTCACGCACGACGACTGAGCGCCGCAGGGCGCGACAGCGCACCCCGGGAGGGCGGCCGGACCGGTCCGGCCGCCCTCCCGAGCCGGGTCGGGGCGCTCAGCGCTTGTACGTTGTACGGCCGGGGACGCTCAGTCCTCGCCGAGGTCGGGGCGGCCGTTCTCGTCCAGTTCCACGTCCTCCTCGGGGTCATGTTCGTCGTGCGGGGCGGCCACCGTGGTGGTGTGCAGGGGGGCCGGGGCGACCGTCCGGGTCGTGGCGTGGG
The DNA here is from genome assembly GCF_055562175.1 of Streptomyces sp. NPDC020958. Classification (NCBI taxonomy): domain Bacteria; kingdom Bacillati; phylum Actinomycetota; class Actinomycetes; order Kitasatosporales; family Streptomycetaceae; genus Streptomyces; species Streptomyces sp. NPDC020958. The sequence goes on from NZ_JBVHFU010000003.1 coordinate 433,171, forward strand.
CGGTGCCCAGCGCCGTGGTCAGGGCGGCCGCGGTCAGGGCGCCGGCCGCGGCGGTGCGCGGGGTGAGTTTCATGCCCCGGAAACGATCTTGGCGAGGGTGCGGTCACCGTCGTACGGCCGAACGGTCCGGTGGGGCCGCCGTGCTCGCCCGCTCGACCAGCCGCGTCGACAGCTCCGTCCGGGTGCCTTCCGGGCGGTCCCCGTGCATCATCCGCACCAGCAGCCGCAGCGCCGTCGCCGCCATCTCCGCCAGCGGCTGGCGGACCGTGGTCAGGGCCGGAGCCGCCCAGCGCGCCTCGGGCAGGTCGTCGAAACCGACCACGCTGATGTCGTCCGGCACCCGCAGCCCGCGCTCGGTCAGCGCCGAGTACGCCCCGAGCGCCATCAGGTCCGAGCAGACGAACACGGCGGTCGGCGGCTCCGGCAGGTCGAGCAGTTCGTGCATGCGGTGCCGGGCCGTGCCCTCGTCGAAGCCGGCGTGCCGAACGTACTCGCCGCGGTGGCGCAGTCCCGCCGAGGCGAGCGCCGAGCGGTAGCCGGCCACCCGGGCGGTGCCGCACATCTTGCGCCGGCTGCCGGCGATCACCGCGATCCGTTCGTGGCCGAGGGCGAGCAGGTGCTCGGTCGCGGTCACCCCGCCCTGCCAGTTCGCCGCCCCCACCGAGACCGTCCCCGGCGGGGGTTCGTGGACGGGGTCGATCAGGACGTACGGGATGCGGTGGTGGTCCAGCCAGGCGTACTGGGCCCGGGTCAGCTCGGCCAGGTTGAACAGGACGCCCGAGGAGCCGCGCGCGGTGAGCTTGTCCAGCCAGTCACGCTCCGGGCGGCCGGCCCGCGTCCGGCTCGGTCCCGCCGAGACGACGATCTCCAGACCGGCCTCGTACGCCGCCTCCTCCACCCCGTGCAGCACCGCACCCGACCAGGAACTGTCCAGTGAGTGCACGACCAGGTCGATCAGGGCGGGGGCCTTGGCCGCGTCGAACCGCGGCCTGCGGACGTAGCCGAGCCGTTCGAGTGCCTCGGTGACCCGGCGGCGGGTCTCGGGGGCCACGTCGTCCCGGCCGTTGACCACCTTGGAGGCCGTGGGTACGGAGACGCCCGCCTCGCGGGCCACCACCGCCAGGGTCGGACCGGCCGCCGCCATGCTCGTACTCCCGGCACGGACCATGGGGAACCCGCCTCTCCGGCCCGCCGTTGGGCCAACGAAAGTAACGAAAGTTGCGACCAACGCTGCTTCCGCGGTCTGTGTGCACGCCGTGTAGTAAGCGCTTCCTACGATAGGTGCGCGTCAACACGGCGGGAAGACCTGGGAAATCGCCGAATCGTCGCGGCCATAGCTTTCGAAACTTCGAACACCGGGGTGGCCGGACCATTCGGCCACGAGCCGACGGGAGGCGGGTGCGGTCGGACCCACCGGAACTGGGCTTCCGCGCCGCGCACCCTGACGCCGAGCGGGGGCGAAGCCGCGGCTCACCGGGTCGTGCGGGCCGGGAACGGCGGCCCGGGCAGCCGCGGGTGTCCGCCCGGCCGCCGTGCGTGCCGGAATACCGGGAGTCACTGTGGTGCTCTTGTCATACCGGCGTACGGGCACACGCGGCGGGAGGAGCTGGTGGGCGGATGACGGCGCACGGCACGGACCCGAAGGACCCGGTGACCAGCACCCCGTACGGGGCGGTGCGCGGCAGGTGGGAGCGCGGCATCGCGGTGTTCCGCGGCATCCCGTACGCCGCCCCGCCCTTCGGCGCGCACCGGTTCCGGCCGCCCGCGCCGCCCGAGCCCTGGGACGGCGTGCGGGACGCGGGCGCCTTCGGGCCGACGGCCCCCAAGCCGCCGTACTCCGAGGCGTTCGCACGGTACCTGTCCGACCCGGTGATCCCCGGCGACGACTGCCTCAACCTGAACGTGTGGACCCCGCAGCCAGGCCCCGGCGCCCGGCTCCCGGTCCTCGTCTTCCTGCACGGCGGTGCCCTGACCAGGGGATCCGCCGCAGTTCCGGTGTACGACGGGCACGCCTTCGCCCGGGACGGGGTGGTGTTCGTCTCCGTGAACCACCGGCTGGGGGTGGAGGGCTACGGCCTGTTCCCGGACGCTCCGCCCAACCCCGGTCTGCACGACCAGCTCGCCGCCCTGCGCTGGGTCCACGAGACGATCGCGCACTTCGGCGGCGACCCCGGCCGCGTCACCCTCTGCGGCCAGTCGGCCGGTGCCATCGGCGCCGGCGTCCTGCTCGCCGCACCCCACACCCAGGGCCTGATCCGGCGGGCCGTGCTGCAGAGCGGGCCGCCCGAGGCCGCCGAGCGGGACAAGGTCCGGCGCATGGTCCGCCGGATGGCCGCCCGGCTCGGGATCCCCGCCACCGCCCGGGCCTTCGCCGCGGTCGACCGGACCCTGCTGCTGCGGACCCAGGCCGAGGTGGGCCGGCTCAGCAGTCCCGTCCTCGGCGGCCCGGCCTTCGGGATCGTCGTCGACGGCGACCTCGTCCCGCGCGACCCGCTCCAGGCCCTGGTGGACGGCGGGGCGGCCCGGGGAGTCGACCTCCTGATGGGCTGGACCCGCGACGAGTACCGGCTCTGGCTGGTCCCCGGCGGCCTGGTCGACCACGTCGACCGGCTCGGCCCGGTCGCCTTCGCCGGCGCCATGGCCCGCTGCCACGCCTCCCACGAGGTGCCGCGCGGCTACCGCGCGCTGCATCCGGACGCCGGCCCCGCCGAGATCGTCGGCCAGATGGTCACCGATCACCTGCTGCGCCGTCCGCTGCACCGGCTCGCCGAGGCCCGGCCCGGGTCGTCGTACCTCTACGAGTTCGCCTGGCCCTCCCGCCGGCCCGGCCTCGGCGCCTGCCACGCCCTGGAGCTGGGCTTCGTCTTCGACACCGGCACGGTCCCCGAGGCCACCCTGCTGGCCGGCGACGGCGCCCCGCAACGGCTGGCCGACGCGATGCACGGCGCCTGGGTCCGCTTCGCCACCACCGGCGACCCCGGCTGGGAGCCCTGGGACGACACCCACCCGGTCCGCGTCCTCGGCGACGGCGAACCCCACACGGTGTCCGGCCCCCGGGACGAGGAGCTGGCCCTGTGGTCACCGGCCACGACACCGCGCCTCGAACGGACGGCCGAACTGACCCTCGCGGTCCGGCGGCTGCGCCGTTCAATGGCCGCCGTGCGCCGCCACTGAGTCCCGCACCACCACCCGCGTGCCCACCAGCAGATGCCCGGCGGCCGGTGCCTCGCCGTGCCCGAGCGCGGTACGCACCGCGAGCCGCCCCAGTTCCTCGTAGGGAACGTGCACGGTGGTCAGCGCCGGGTGCAGGTCGCGGGCGAACGGAACGTCGTCGTACCCGGCGAGCGACACGTCCCCGGGCACGTCGAGGTCCGCCTCGTGCAGGGCGGTCAGTGCCCCCGCCGCCACCACGTCGGTGGCGGCGACCACCGCGCTGAACTCCAGTCCCGCGGCGAGGGCCTGCCGGATCAGCCGGTGCCCGGAGTCCCGGGTGAAGTCGCCGCGCAGCAGCAGCGCGGGGTCGGGCTCCACACCCCGGGAGCGATGCGCGGCCAGATAGCCGCGCTCCCGGCCGAGCGCCGTCGTGTGGTCCGACTTCCCGCCCAGGAACAGCAGCCGCCGATGGCCCTGCGCCAGCACATGCGCGACCAGGGCGTGGGCGCCGCCCTCGTTGTCGTACTCGATGACCGTGACCGGCGCGCCGGGGCCCGGCGGCGGCCGTCCGCACAGCACCAGCCGGGATCCGGCCGACGCCAGCGAGCCGGCGGTCCGGCGGGTCCGCTCCCGGTACTCGGGGGTGTCCGCGGCCCCGCCCACCAGGATCACGGCGGCGGCCCGCTGGGCGCGCATCATCTCGATGAACTCCAGCTCGCGCCGGACGTCGCCGTCGGTGCTGCACACCAGCGACAGATGCCCGAGCCGCGCCGCCTCCCGCTCCACCCCGTGCGCCATGTGCGCGAACGACGGCCAGGTGATGTTCTCCAGCACGAACGCGAGCGTGGGCGTACCGGCTCCGGCGACCGCCTTGGCGTGGGCGTCGGCGACGTAGTCCAGCTCCCGCACCGCCCGCAGCACCCGGCCACGGGTGGCGGCACTGACGGGATAGTCACCGGCGAGGACCCGCGACACGGTGGAGGCGGACACCCCGGCACGGGCGGCGACATCACGAATGGTGCTCCGCCCGGCGTCGCCTCTCCTTCTGGTCAATCCCACCCCCGGCGACCGGTGCCCCGACGTGAGGCTAGCGCCCCTCGGGGGACGCGGGACAGGGCTCGGTGCGGCTCCGCCGCGTGGGCGCGACCGGCCCGGCACGGCCTTCAGCCGCCCACGCGCAGGACCCGGTACGCACCGCGTCCGGGCGACCTCACACCACCTCCGCGATCCCCGCGATCCCCGCCGGCCCCACCCGGCAGCACCCCCCGATCAACCGGGCCCCCGCCGCCCGCCACCCCGCGACCTGCTCCGCCCCGAACGTCGTCGGCCCCGTCCACGCCCGAGCCTCCGCGTCCCACACCTCACCGCTGTTGGGATACACGACCACCGGCTTCCCGGTCACCCGGGCGGCCACCTCCACCGCCCCCGGCACGTCCTCGGGCGCACAGCAGTTCACGCCCACCGCGATCACCTCGTCCACCTCGGCGGCCAGGGCGAACGCCTCCTCCAGCGGCTGTCCCGCCCGCGTCCTTCCCCCCGCCACGCTGTACGAGAGCCACGCCGGCACCCGCAGCCCCCGCACCGCCCGCAGCAGCGCCGCCGCCTCGTCGGCGTCCGGCACGGTCTCCAGCGCGAACACGTCCGGCGCCGCCTCGGCCAGCACCTCCAGGCGCGGCCGGTGGAACGCCTCCAACGCGTCGACGTCCAGCCCGTACCGCCCCCGGTACTCGGAGCCGTCGGCGAGCATCGCCCCGTACGGCCCGACCGACGCGGCCACCCACAGCGGCCGTACGATCCCCTCCGCGCGCGCCCGGCGCACCGCGTCCCGCCCCAGCTCCACGCTGAGCGCGAGCAGCCGGGCGGCCTCCTGCCGGGGGATCCCGCGCCTGCCGAACCCCTCGAACGTGGCCTGGTAGCTGGCGGTGATCGCGACGTCCGCGCCCGCCCTGAAGTACGCGAGATGCGCGTCGCTCACCGCGTCCGGACGGTCGGCCAGCAGCCGCGCCGACCACAGTTCGTCGCTCAGGTCGTGGCCCGCGGACGCCAGCTGGTTGGACATGCCGCCGTCGAGCACGACCGTCCCGGCGGCGAGGGCGTCGGCGAGGCTGGGGAAGGTGTCGCTGCGCATACCCCGACGCTAGCCGACCCCGCGCCGGACGACCGGTCGCGTCCGCCCGTCGAACAGCTCGCCCACGATACGGACGCGGGCCCTCGGCGCCCGACGACGACCCCCACGCACATCCTTCAGCCGCCCGCGGAGATCAGGGAGACCGCCGCGGAACTCGGCTTCGACCACACGACTCTGGAGGCCCAGGGACACGACGCCATCAAGTCCCGGATGGCGCGCACCCACGAACGGTTCGTCGAGAAGCAGGGACTCACCTTGAGAACTGGAGCGGATGGAGGCGGACGTCGCCGTATCGCCGACCAGGTGCTCGAACGCCTGGGCCGGTCGCCGCTTTCTCTTCTGGGCGCGCAGGCGGCCTGCCGGGACCATCAGGCCGCCGACTCGCCCTCGTGCAGCCCGTCGAAGGTGCCTTCAGGGGCGTGCGGTGCCCGCGTCGGACAGGTCGAAGGCGCCGGCCGGGGTGAGGCGGCCCGTCACCTGCAACGGCTGCCGCTGGAGGACCAGTTCGCCCTGCTTGTGCTGGGTGTAGTAGCCCTGCACGGTCAACTGTGGAGGTGGGTGCGCACGGGAGAGGAGACGGCGGCAGACGCCCCTCGACAACAGAACAACGGCTTCGGGCGGCGAGCGGTTTGGAAATCGCTTTCCCCCATGTCTCGTCAGACCCGTTGACCCACGCGTAACACGCCCCTACCTTTTCGGCGATCACAACGTTCGTCATGCCAGCTGCGGTTCGGAATCCCGAACCGCATTCCTTTCCCCAAGGAGCGTGTGTGAGATGAGACGTGCGTACGCGGTCCTGCTGTCCCTCTGCCTGGCCGTGATCGGCGCCCTGGCCACCGCCGGCCCCGCCGCGGCCGCCGCCGGGACCGTGACCAACGGCACCCGGTTCACCGACACCTCGGGGAACATCGTGCACGCCCACGGCGGCGGGGTCATCAAGGTCGGCTCGTACTACTACTGGTTCGGCGAGGACCGCAACTCCGACAACACCTTCAAGTCCGTGGACGCCTACCGTTCCACCGACCTGAAGTCCTGGGAGTTCCGGGGCCACGTCCTCACCCAGTCCTCCGCCGCGGAGCTGGGCACCGCCTACATCGAGCGTCCGAAGGTCATCTACAACGCCGCCACCGGCAGGTTCGTCATGTGGATGCACAAGGAGAACGGCGTCGACTACAGCCAGGCCCGCGCCGCCGTCGCCGTCTCCGACACCGTCGACGGCACCTACACCTACCAGGGCAGCTTCCGGCCGCTCGGCCAGTACATGTCCCGGGACCTCACCACGTACGTGGACACCGACGGCACGGCCTACATGGTCTCGGCCGCGAACGAGAACGCCGACCTGCAGATCTACAAGCTCACCGCCGACTACACCGGCATCGACAGCCTGGTCGCCAACCCCTGGGCCGGCGCCGGCCGGGAGGCCCCGGCGCTCTTCAAGCGCGGCGGCGTCTACTTCATGCTGACCTCGGCGGCCACCGGCTGGAACCCCAACCAGCAGAAGTACGCCACCGCCACCTCGCTCGCCGGACCCTGGACCTCCTGGACGAACGTCGGCGACTCCACGGCGTACGGCTCCCAGACCGCCTACGTCCTCCCGGTCAGCGGCACCTCGGGGACCTCGTACCTCTACATGGGCGACCGCTGGGGCAACTCCTTCGGCGGCACCGTCAACGACTCCCGGTACGTCTGGCTGCCGTTGACCTTCCCGACGTCCACCTCGATGGCGATGTCCTGGTACCCGGAGGTGTCCGTCGACACGGCCGCGGGGACCGTCAGCGGCACCGGTGCCACGTACAACACCCTCGTCGCGCGGCACAGCGGCAAGTGCGCCGACGTCCCCAGCCAGTCCCTCTGGGAAGGCGTCGCGATCAGTCAGTACACCTGCAACAGTGGCGCCAACCAGAAGTGGTGGTTCAAGGACCTGGGCACCGGCTACTACGCACTCATGGGCCGTGGCAGTTCGCTGTGCCTCCAGGAGAACGCCGCCGACGTCACCCAGGAGGACTGCACCGGCGCCACCGCCCAGCAGTGGTCGGTCGTCACCTCGGGGTCGTACGTGAACATCAAGGCCCGCACGTCGGGTGAGTGCCTGGACGTGAGCGGTGCGTCCACCGCCAACTCGGCCGCGATCATCACGTACACGTGCAACGGCGGCACCAACCAGCAGTGGACGCGCGGCAGCTGAGCGGTCCCGTCGACCGACCGGATTCCGGGCGGGGGTTCAGGCCAGCAGGTCGATCGCGTCCACCGAGGTGCCCGCGCTGAGGAAGGACGTCGTTCCCGAGCCGCTCGCCACGTAGATCTTCAGCGTGTTGTAGGCGCTGGTGTCGGTCAGCCAGGCGGACGCCGGGACGCTGTAGGTGAACGTGTGGTTGTTGCCCCGGTAGGAGCCCACGGTCAGCGACCGGGTGCTCGGCTGGGTGGGTGCCGAGGGAACGGCGGAGGTCCAGCTGTCGTTGACGACGACCTGCGGGCGGCCGTTGGCGTACGCCGTGGTCACGCCGATCCTGAGGGTGTGCGCGGCGGCGGCCTGGGCGGCCGTCAGCCTGAAGTAGACGATGATTCCGCTGTTGACGTCCTTCCACAGGTAGCAGGGGAAGGACGAGGTCTCGGTACCGCTGCCGACGACCACGTTCCCGGTCCAGGACGAGGCCCGCACGTCCGACGGGTGCGCGTACGTCATCAGCTCGGCGTTCTTGAACCCGCCGGGCGTGCCGTCCCAGTTGTTGATCCGCCAGATCGCGGAGGCGTTGCTCGGGTCGTTGGAGGAGGGGATCGCGATGGTGTTGAGCGTGGTGGTCGCACCCGCCGTGACCGTCACCGAGCCGGTGTGGACGGCCAGTTCGCCCTTGAAGACGGTGAGCGTGTACGTCCCCGGCAGCACCCCCGAGATGGAGAACCAGCCGTCCGAGGCGCGTGCCGAACCCCAGTACTGGGCGGCGGTGTCGGCGAGGCCCACGGTGTACGGGTAGGCGGTGTCCCGCCCGGTGATGCCGACGCCCGCGACCCGGCCGCGGCCGCTCGCGGAGACGTACCCGGAGATGCCGAGCGAGTCCGCCCACGGCGTGGTCAGGGTGCCCGGGTACAGCGCGGAGGAGGGCGCGCCGCCGTCCGTGAACGCGATGACGTACGGGCCCTGGAGGCCGAAGCGCTCCGACTCGGTCTGGTTCTCGCCGTAGTACAGGATCTCGTACAGCCCGCCGCCGTCGGCGCTCTGGTGGCGCAGCAGGGAGCGGTAGAAAGGGCCGCCGGAGGCCTTCTCGTGGTTGCTGCGCACGATCCACAGGCCGACGCCGCCGGTGGTCCAGCCGATGTAGTCGTAGTCCATCACCCGCAGCTTCGAGTAGTGCTTGGCGCGGGTCTGGCCGTCGGACTTCTGGAAGATGTCGGCGGACTCGATGACGGTGGGCGCGTAGGTGTAGGAGTCCGGCTCGTCGTTGAGGAACAGGCCGGCCTTGACGCGCACGATGTAGCGGGTGGCGGTCACGGACGAGTCGGCCTTGTTGGTCCACAGGTAGACGTTGTTCTCGCCGCTGCGGGCCGCGTAGTAGTGCTTCAGCGTGCCGTACGTGACGGAGACGAGGATCGTCGAACCCGACTGGGCGATGGTCACCGTGGAGGTGCCGAGGCCCGACTCGACGTGCGAGTTCTTGCCGCCGTAGCCCTGGTACTCGGTGCCCTTGTAGACCAGCGAGGTGAGGTCGCCGTTGGTCTTGCTGACTTTGAAGACCAGGCTCGCGCCGGTGTCGACGACGTAGTGGGAGCCGTCGTCCGACCAGCCGAAGCCCGCGGCCGAGGCGCTCGTGGCCAGCGGTCCTGCGAGGGCCGCGGAGCCGGCGGCCGCCGCGCTGCCGAGGACGAAGGTGCGGCGTCCAAGCGGTCTCCCGGTGGTTTCGGACATGGGGGTGCCTCCTTCGGTGGTGCGGGATGCGGGTGTCCCCGAGGGTGGCAGTTGAATCGATTTCGCGAAAGGGCTTTCACTATCATGGAGTTGGCAATCTTGTGAAATCGGTTCAAGGTCTAGAAAGCGCTTGCGAGCAGCGGTACGGTCCCCGCCAGACACTGTCGGCATGACTGTCCCGTGACGGAGGAGCCCCGAGTGAGACGTTTCAACGGTGTTCGTGTCGCCGCGCTCGCGGCGGTCGTCCTCGGCACCTGCCTGACGGCCGCACCCGCCGCCCAGGCCCACGACCGGCGCCCGCCGCTCGGCCTGGACGACTGCACCGCCACCGCCTGTCACTTCGACGTCCCGACGGGCGACTACGACGTCACGGTCCGGCTCGGCGGCGAGACCGCGTCCAGCACCGACATCAGCGGGGAGACCCGGCGCTCACTGCTGCCGGAGACGGCGGTGGCGGCCGGCCGGCACGTCACCCGCACCTTCACCGTCAACGTCCGCACCCCCGAGGGCGAGCCGACGGGACCCGACGGAACCCCCGGGCTCGACCTGGTGATCGGCGGCTCCGCACCCGCACTCGCTGACATCCGGGTGACCCCCGCCCGGCACACCCGGCAGCTCTTCCTGGTCGGCGACTCCACCGTCTGCGACCAGCCCGCCGCCCCCTACACCGGCTGGGGCCAGCAGCTCCCGCGGTTCCTGCGCAGGGGCGTCGCGGTCGCCAACTACGCCGACTCCGGCGAAAGCACGGTGACCTACCTCCAGAACCCGCAACTCTGGGACACCGTCAAACCGTTGATCCGCCCCGGCGACCTGGTGCTGATCCAGCTGGCGCACAACGACAAGACGACCGACGAGCCGACCTACCGTGCCAACCTGGAGACCCTGGTGGCGGGCGCCCGGGAGAAGGGCGGCCGGCCGGTGCTCGTCACCCCGATCGTGCGCCGCTGGTTCAACGCCGACGGCACGCTGAACAACGACACGGCGCTTCTGGTCAACGGGCTCGGCGTCAATCATCCTGAGGTGATCCGCTCGGTCGCCGCCGCCGAGGACGTTCCGCTGATCGACCTCACCGCGGGGACCAAGACGCTGGTCGAGTCGCTCGGCGTGGAGGGCTCCAAGGCGCTGTACCTGTACAACGAGAAGAGGGACAACACACACACCTCCGCGTACGGTGCCACCGTCTACGCGGGCCTGGTGCGTGACCAACTCCTCGCCCAGCACCTGGTGCCGCGCGGCACCGTGCGGGTGGAATGAGCCCCTGGGGCGCCTCGACCGGAACCGGGACGCCCCAGGTCCGCACCGTACGAGGTCCCGAGCGAGCGAGAAAGAGCACCGATGCAGCTGCCCCCAGAGGACCGTGGCCCCAGCCCGCGCACCGGTTACACCCGGGCCCACTGGGAGGCGGCGGCCGACGCCCTGCTCGCCGCCGTGGAGCCGTACGCCACCGAGGACCGCGCCCTCTACCACCTCCCCGGCACCCGGCAGAGCTGGTCGGGCCGCCTCTCCGACGGTCTGGAGGGCTACGCCCGCACGCTGCTCCTCGCGGCCTTCCGCCGCGACGAGACCGCGCTCCAGCGGTACGCCGACGGACTCGCCGCCGGTGTGTCCGGGGTCTGGCCGCGCATCGAGGACCGCGGCCAGCCCCTGGTCGAGGCGGCCTCCGTCGCCCTCGCCCTGCGCCTGACCCGCCCACTGCTCTGGGACCGGCTCGACGATGCGGTACGGCAGCGCGCCGCGGCCTGGCTCACCGACGCGCTGACCGCCGAACCATGGCCCTGCAACTGGGAGTTGTTCCCGGTGACGGTCGGCGGCTTCCTCGCGGAGATCGGCCACGGGACCGCGGCCGCGCACCGGGCGATCGACCGCGGCCTGGCCCGCATCGAGGACTGGTACGTCGGCGACGGCTGGTACACCGACGGCGACGGCCGGAAGTTCGACTACTACAACGGCTGGGCCATGCACCTCTATCCGGTGCTGCACGCCTGGCTCGCCGACGACCCGGCACTCCTCGACCGCTACGGCGGCCGGCTGGAGCGCCACCTCGCTGACTACGCCCGGCTGTTCGGCGGCGACGGCGCCCCCATGCACCAGGGCCGCTCGCTCACCTACCGCTTCGCGACCACGGCCCCGCTGTGGCTGGGCGCCCTCACGGGCCGTACCCCCCTCACCCCCGGCGAGACCCGGCGCCTGGCCTCCGGAGCGCTGAAGTACTTCCTCGACCGCGGCGCGGTGGACGACCAGGACCTGCTGACCCTCGGCTGGCACGGCCCCGACCCCGCCGTCCTGCAGGGCTATTCGGGCCCGGCGTCCCCCTACTGGGCGAGCAAGGGCTTCCTCGGCCTGCTGCTGCCGCCGGAACACGACGTGTGGACGGCGACGGAAGAGCCCGGCCCGTCGGAACGCGCCGACGCCGCCACCCCGGTCACCCCCGCCAACTGGCTGCTCCAGTCCACGCGTACGGACGGGATCGTCCGCCTCCACAACCACGGCAGCGAGGACGTCCGTTACGACCCCTACTACACCCGGCTCGGCTACTCCACCGTGACCGAGCCGTCGCCCTCGTACGACAACAGCGTGATCGTCGGTGACGATCCGGGCCGGACGGAGATCGAGCCGCTCGGGGTGGGGGAGGACTGGGTGGCCTCCCGGCACACGGCCGGGTCCGGCGCCAGGGTCACCAGTGCCGTGCTCGTCCGCGGGGCCGTGGAGGTGCGGGCCTTCCTGGTGACGGGTGCCGAGCCCGGGACGTCCGTGCGGGTGACCGGGTGGGCCGCGGCGGACGGGCTGCGCTCCGAACTGCTGCCCGCCGTGGGGCTCGACGAGGCGCTGACGGGGGTCACGGGGGAGGGCGACACCTTGTTCGTGGCGCTGAGCCGGCTCACGGGTGCGGCGGATGCCGAGTCGCTGGGAGAGACGGTCGCGGTACGCGCGAACGGGGCTCGGGAGCTGACGGTCCTGTGGCGCCGGGGGCCCGGTCTGCGGGTCCGGTGGCAGGGCTCCGAGGTGGAGGTGCGGGCCGTCGCGGAGGTCTGAGCCGCCTCGGACATGAGGGGGATGCGCGAGGTGCCGTCAGGGTGGTGCGCCGTCCGCGTCCACGGCGACGCGGTTCACGCGCGCAGGATCCGCGTGATCCGCTCCGCGAACGCGCCGGGGTGTTCCAGTGCGCCCAGGTGGCCGCCGGGGAACTCGGCGAACGCACCACCGGTGTGCCGGGCGGTGTACTCCGCGGTCCTGTACAGGAGTTGGCCGCGGGAGTCGGCCCCCGCGGCAACGGTGAGGCCGGGCAGGCCGGCCTGCGGACGGTACAGGGTGAACGGGCGCAGGACGTGGTCGAGGAAGACGGTGAACGGGGTCACCTCACCGGAGTCGGGGCGGCCGCCATCGAGTTGGCCGATCAGCTCCGCCCGCAGCCCCTCCCCGTCCGGCAGCAGCGTGACGCACGGCGGCTCGTGGGCGATGACGTGCCGCAGCCGGGCGGGGTGGCGGGCCAGCAGGTCGAGGGCCGCGATGCCGCCGGCGCTGGTGCCGAGGACGTACGCCGACTCGCCCTCGGGCAGGACCTCGTCCAGGAGCCGGTGCGCGCCGTCGCTCCAGTCCGGCACGCGCTGGTCGGCGACGGGGATGCCCAGCCGGCCGTGGGCGAGGCCCAGCGGGTCGTGGGTGACGACGGTGAAGTGTGCCGCCAGCTGTTCGGTGAACGGGCCCAGGCCCATGGGGTGGCCCGCGCCGCCCGGCACGACCAGCAGGACGGGGCCGCTGCCGGTGACGTCGTAGTACAGGTCAGACATGGTGATCGGGGTCCTCTCGGGGCCAGTGCCCAAGGGCGACGTGGAGGGCGTCGATCGCCCGGTCCCAGGACGCGCGGACGTCCCGTGGGGCGTTGAACCCACCACTGGCCTCCAGGGCGCAGTAGCCGTGGAAGGTGGCGCGCAACAGGCGGACGGCGTCGGTGAGATCGGGTTCGGCCAGGCCGTAGCCGCGCAGCATGCCGTAGGTGATCTCCACGGTGCGGCGCATGGCGGGGGCGTCCGCGTCGACCAGGGTGGGGTCGACCCGGATCTGGGTGGCCGCGTAACGACCGGGGTGGGTGAGGGCGTAGGCCCGGTAGGCGTCGGCGTAGGCGGCCAGCGCGTCCTTCCCGGAGAGCCCGGCCACGGCCACGGCGATCCGGTCGATCATCTCGCCGCCCGCGAGGAGCGCGAGCCGGTGGCGCAGGTCCTTGAGGCTCCGGACGTGCGCGTACAGACTCGCGTCCTTCACGCCGAACCGGCGGGCCAGCGCGGACAGCGTGACCTGTTCGAACCCGACCTCGTCGGCCAGCTCGGCCGCGGCCGAGACCAGCAGGTCGGCCGTGATCCCGGCACGGGCCATACGACACCTCCCTAGGCTTCCTAGACTCGATCCTAGACCCCCTAGGTTTCGACTCCAAAGTGATTTCGGCGCACCGTACGATGCGTCATGTACCTGCCCTCACGGGCGGCATGGGGTGGCCGGGAGGCAGAAGGGGGGGAGCCGTGGCGTACCGGGCGCGGCGCGTGGCACCGGCGGTGCCTCGGCGCGCGGAGGACAGCAGGCCGTTGTGGCGGCAGCGGGACTTCGGGTTCTTCTGGCTCGCCCAGACGCTGTCCGTCCTCGGTGACTCCTTCAGTCTGATCGCGCTGCCCCTGCTCGTCCTCCAGGCGACCGGCTCGGTGGCCCGGATGGGCCTGCTGACGGGGGCCGGCGGCGTCGCGATGGTGCTGGCGGCGGTCTTCGCCGGGGTGGTCGTGGACCGGGTCGACCGCCGTAAGCTCCTCATCGCCTGCGACCTGGTCCGCATGGTCCTGTACGGCCTGGTGCCCGTCGTCTGGCTCGCGGGGCCGCAACTCTGGCTGCTGTACGTGGTCCTGCCCCTGTGCGAGGCCGTCGGCATGCTCTTCGCCGTCGGGTACGTCACCGTCGTACGCGGACTCGTCGGCACCGGCCGGCTGACCGAGGCCAACGGCCGGCTGAACGCCACCGCGGCCGCGGCCGGCGTCCTCGGGCCGCTCGGCGCGGGCCTGGTGGCCGCCTGGACGGGACCCGCCGACGCCGTGGCCGTGGACGCGGCCAGTTACGCGGTCTCGGCGGGCTGCCTGCTGCTCGTACGGGTCCGGGAGCGCGCCGGGGACGAGCACCCGGCCAAGGACACGGGCCTCTGGCGCGACCTGCGCACCGGGATCGCGTACCTGGTCCGCCGGCCCGTGCTGCGCTCGCTCACCGGTCTCCTCGCCGTCTTCAGCTTCCTCAGCCTCGGCATCAACGACCTGATCATCTACCACCTGAAGCACGACCTCGGCCACGACGACGGCACGGTCGGCACGGTGCTGGCGGTCGGCGCCGCCGGCACCGTCGCCGGGGCCCTGCTGGTCGCCCGGCTCCGGCGGCGGCTGGGGTTCGGACCGACCTGGATCGGCTCGACCGCGCTGTGCGGAGTGGCCTTCGCCGGGCTCGGCTGGGTCCGCCCGGTACCCGCCGTGGCCGTTCTCGGCGCCGTCTACCTGGGTTGCGCGGGCATGGCGGGCACCTGCTCCATGTCCCTGCGCCAGGAGATCACCCCCGAACATCTCCTGGGCCGGGTCACCTCCGCCCACTGGACCCTGCAGTACTCGCTCGCCCCGATCGGCGCGGCCGTCCTCACCTGGGCGGCCGAACAGTACGGCACCGGCCCGGTGGCCGCCGTCGCCGGAGCGTGCTGCGCCCTCGTCGGCGCCGCCGGCCTGTGCACCCCGATCCGCAGCGCGGGGCGCACCTGACACCGCGGAGCGGTCAGCCGTTGACCCCCGTGTAGTGGTCCAGCGCCCACCGCCACAGCCCCCGGGAGGCCAGGTAGAACAGCAGGCCGACGAGGGGCGAGCCCGCCGCCAGCCAGTAGGGGACGACGGTCGAGTGGCCGTGGCCGGTGAGGACCGCGACCGGCAGGTAGGCGACGAAAGCGAGCGGGAGGCCGTAGGTGAGCAGCCCGCCGACCGCCCGGGGCAGCACGTTCAGCGGGTAGCTGCCGAAGGTGCCGAGGAGTTCCTCCAGCCAGCGGCTCCAGTAGTCGGCGGCCGGGTAGCGCAGGGAGGCGCAGGCCACCACCGTGAACAGGGCCGCCTCCAGCAGCATCCCGCCCAGGACCGCCGCGACCAGGTACGAGACCCGGCCCGCCGTCCAGTCGAGGTGGCTGCGCCCGAGCGCGCCCACCATCAGACCGGCTGCCACCGTCAGGTCACCGATCGCGTTGGTGGGGAAGTACTCCAGCTGCACCTGCCGGTGCACGGGCAGCGGGCGCAGCAGGTAGGCGTCGATCCGGCCTTCCTGGATGTACCGGCCCACCCCGTGCACCCTGCCGAGGAACAGCACGAACAGGCCGTGGGCCAGCATCCGCGTCGCCGGGATGAGCAGGACGTCCGAGCTGTCCCAGCCGCCCATCCCGGTGAACCGGGTGAGCAGCACGGTCGCGAACACGATCACCGACACCTGCCAGACCGCGCCGATCGCGATCATCATCAGGAACTCGGTGCGGTACTCCAGCTGCGCGCGGAAGTTGAGGCGCATGATGCGCCAGGCGATCCGGACGGCGTTCAACGGCCTCAGCCTCCCTGGGAGATGACACGGCGGGCGGCCCGCCGCCACACGAAACGGGTGAAGAGGTGCAGCGCCACGACCCAGCCGGCCTGGACGCCGAGCTGGAAACCGGCGTCCGACAGCGGGATCCGGCCCACGTACAGCGACAGCGGCACGCTCAGGGTCGCCTGGAAGGGCAGGAAGGAGCTGAGGACGACGAACCAGTGCGGGAAGAACCACAGCGGCGCGTACACCCCGGACAGCAGGTTCTGCGCGAAGACCAGGATCAGCATCGCCGCGGTGTTGCGCAGCGTCCAGAAGCAGAACTGGTCGATGAGGAGCATGACGTGGTAGAGGACCAGCTGGCCGAGCAGCAGGCTGAGCGCGAACACCGCCGCCACCGCGGCCGACCGCGGCGGATCCACCACCCCGGCCGCCAGACAGACCGCGTATCCCGCCGACGCCCAGGCCAGCCCGTACAGCTGCTCGCCGACCGCGCGCAGCGCGTGGTAGCGCTGGGGCGGCAGCGGACGCAGGTACCAGTAGACGATGGTGCCGAAGTGCATGTGCTGCATCACGGAGTCCCGGCCCGCGTACTGGTCCAGCTCCCGCAGCCGGGAGGCGAGCACGGCCAGCACCGCGTAGGTGACGGCCTGACCGCGGTCCAGCCCCGCGGTCGTACCGGACTGGGCGTACAGGCCCCGCCACAGCGACGCGACCAGCACCACCTGCACGGTCAGCCGGAGCAGGACCCCGGTCATCCGGGGCGGGGTGTACAGCTCGCCGAGCGGGGTGACCCGGGCGGCGCGCCAGGCGTACAGGAGGGCCATCTCAGACCTCGGCCTTCGCCTGCGCGTAGGCCGCCCGCATGACGTCCTCCAGGTCCGCCTCGTCCACCGCGACGCCCGTCACCTCGTACCGCTCGATGACCAGCTTCAGCGCCTCGTGGACCGTGGGCGCGGCCGGACCGTCCGGGCCGAACACCGCCTGCGGGCCCTCCCGGCGCACCAGGGCGACGCCGGGCAGCGGGCCGACCGGGGTGTGCGCGTCGGCGAGCGTGGCCCGCACCTGCCAGGTCGAGCCGAACCGGCGGCGCATCTCGTCCAGCGAGTCGTCGAGGACCAGCCGGCCGTGGTTGACCAGCACCACCCGTTCGGCGAGCCGCTCCACCTCGGTCATGTCGTGGGTGGTGAGCAGCACGGTACGGCCGCGTTCGGCCACCTGGTACCGCAGGAACTCGCGGACCTGTTCCTTCACCACCACGTCCATGCCGATGGTCGGTTCGTCCAGGAAGACGACCGGCGGGTCGTGGAGCAGGGCGGCGGCCAGGTCGCAGCGCACCCGCTGGCCGAGCGACAGGTGCCGCACCCGGGTGTCCCAGAACGCGGAGAGTTCCAGCAGGTCGTCGAACTCCCGCAGGCGGGACTCGTGTTCGGCCTTGGGGACCTCGTAGATGTCCCGCAGGATCGCGAACGACTCCCGCACCGGCAGGTCCCACCACAGCTGGGTGCGCTGCCCGAACACCGCACCGATGTTACGGGCGTTGCGTTCCCGCTCCCGGTACGGCACCACACCGGCGACGCGGGCCTCGCCGGAGGTCGGCGTGAGGATGCCGGTGAGCATCTTGATGGTGGTCGACTTGCCGGCGCCGTTCGGGCCGAGCAGGGCGAGGAGTTCGCCCGCGGCGACGTCGAAGGAGATGTCCTGGACGGCGTGCTTCTCGACGCGTTCGGGGTTGACCAGGGACCGCAGGGCACCCGTGAAGCCCGGGCGCCTGACAGTGGTGTGGAAGGTGCGGGACAGACCGCGGACCTCGATGTTTCCGGCCACGCCGGGGGCCTCCCTCGTTCCGTACACGACGTACGGCCGGCCGGTTTGAGGCCGACCGGCCGCGGATACGTCCCGACGTTCGCAGAGCGCCGAGGGGCCCGGCAATGGATTAATCGACGGGCGATTTGGACTGGTCGATCATCACCGGAGGCCACGGTGATCAGCGGGGGAACGCCGATCGATCAGCGGGAGAACGCCACGTCGATCAGCGGGAAGCCGCCGGTGCCCGGCCCGTGCGCCCACCGCCGCGCAGCCGCACCGGTCGCAGCGCGCCCTCCAGGGCGAAGGTGGCCGCGCCCAGGCACACCGGGTCGCTCGGGATGGGGGAGAGGACGATCTCGGTCGCGGCGAACGGCCGCCCGAGAGCGTGCCGGCGCACCGCCTCGCGCACCTCGTGGAGCAGCGGTTCGCCGAGCCGGCGGGCCACCCAGCTGCTGAGCACGACCAGTTCCGGGTTGAGCAGGTTGACCAGGTTGGCGACCCCGGCGCCGATGTAGCGGGCGGTGTCCCGGACCACCTGGACGGCGACCGGGTCGCCGTCGGCCACGCCCCTGGCCAGCGCGTCGACGGTGGCGGTCTGGTCGTCGGGGTGCAGCAGCGGGCTGTGCGGGCTCGCCTCGCGCAGGTTCAGCATGATCCCGGGGGCGCCGACGTAGGTCTCCACGCATCCCTGGTTGCCGCAGTGGCAGGGCCGTCCGTCGAGCACGAGCGTCGTGTGACCCCACTCGCCGGCGCTGTTGCTCACCCCCCGGTGCAGGCCGCCGCCGAGGGCGAGCCCGGCGCCGACCCCGGTGCCGAGGTTCACCACCACGGTGTCCCCGCGTCCGCGGGCCGCCCCGAACCACTGCTCGGCCACCGCGCAGGCGCGCAGCGGGTTGTCCAGGTGGAGGGGGTAGGCGATGTGTTCGGCGAGCAGGTCGAGCAACGGGACGTCGTGCCAGTCCCAGTTGGGCGCGTACTCGGCGATGCCGGTGTCCCGGTCCACCTGGCCGGGGACGCTCACCCCGACACCGAGCACCCGCGCGCCCTCGACCCCGGCCTGGGCCACCACCGAGCCGACGGCGGCGGCGACCTGGGCCACCACCTGCTCGGGCTGGTTCTCGCCGGGCCGCATGTCCTCGTCCGCGCGGGCCAGCACGGTCAACGCGAGGTCGAACAGCTCGACGTGGACGTAGGTCTCGGCGATGTCGACGCCGATCAGCGCGCCCCCCGAGGCGTTGACCGCCACGAGTCCGCGGGGGCGGCCGCCCGCGGAGTCCTCGAAGCCGACCTCCGTGATCATCCGCAGGTCGAGCAGCTCCCCGACGAGCGTGGCGACCGTGGCCAGGCTCAGCCCGGTGACGGACGCCAGCTCCTGCCGTGAGGTGGGAGATTCGGCGATGATGTGCCGGAGCACCTCATAGCGGTTGGCGGTGCGGATGTCCCGTGATGTGTGCTTCACGCGACGCAACGCTATGACGTGGGAAGCGCTTTCGACAAGCCATTACGTTAAGGGTTGGATTAAGTCGGGCGGTTGGTCTCGGCGGTCAGTCCCGCAGCACCTCCGCCACGAACGGGTTCGTGAACTTCCCGTCGGGGTCCAGGTCCCGGGCCAGGGCGCGGAAGTCCGCGAGCCGCGGGTAGCGGCCGCGCAGCGCCTCGCCGGACATCGCGTACACCTTGCCCCAGTGCGGGCGCGGATCGAACGGTTCCAGCGCCTCCTCCAGCCGTCGCACCACCGGCAGCACGGCCGCCGGGTCGTCCACCCAGGTGAAGTGCAGGGCGACCGAGTCCCGGCCGTGGGCGGGGCTGAGCCACTGCGGATCGGCGGCGACCGTCCGCACCTCGCAGGTCTGCAGCACGGCGGAGACCGGCCGGCGGACGCCGTCGACCGCCTGCAGCGCGGCCACCGCCGCCGGCCTCGGCAGCAGGTACTCCGACTGGAGCTCGTCCCCGCTGCTCGGCGTGAACTCGGCCCGGAAGTGCGGAAGCCGCTCGTGCCAGGGTCCCGGCACCCCGAACTGCTCGGTGCAGTTGCCGCCCGGCATGCCCGGCACGGGGTGCATCGCCACCTTCGCGGGCACGCCCCAGCCGAACTCCACGGCCGCCTCGTCGGTGCGCCGCTTCACCCACGCCTGCCGGAACCCCCGGTCCCGCCAGTCGGTGAACAGGCTCACGCTGTACGCGGCCCCGGTCACGGCCGCGAAGTCCATTCCCTCCATCGGCAGTTCGACGTAGACGGACTGCTCGACCTCGTACGCCGGCTCCAGGTCCAGGGTGAGCGCGGTGACGACCCCGAGCGCGCCCAGCGAGGTCACCGCGCCGTCGAAACGGGCGTCCCCGCGCGCGATCGTCACCGTCGAACCGTCGGCGAGGATCAGCTCCACCTCGCGTACCGGCGCCGCGAGCGGCCCGTTGGCCACGCCCGAGCCGTGGGTGCCGGTGGCGACCGAACCGGCCACCGAGATGTGCGGCAGCGAAGCCATGTTGGGCAGCGCGAGGCCCTGCGCGTGCACCGCGCGGGCCAGTTCGGCGTACCGTACGCCGCCCGCCACCCGCACCGTACGGGCCGCCGTGTCCACCTCGACCCGCGGCGGCAGCCCGGCGATCGACACCAGCACGCCCTCCGGCCCCGGATCGGCGATGCGGTTGAAGGAGTGCCCGCTGCCCAGCACCCGCACCCGCGCACTGCCCGCCACCAGGGACCGCAGCGCGTCCGCCGAGTTCGGGCGGTGGAACTCCTTCGCCGTGTACGTGATGTTGCGTGCCCAGTTGGTGACCGTCTGCGCCGGATCCGTCATCTCTGCCGTCCCATCCCTGTCCCCCTGCGGGGGAATACCTGTCCGTTGACCCTCTCATTCGCCGGTACCTACGGTAGAGACCGGTTGCTATCCGTGCGTCAGCGAGCCGGAAGGTCACTTCCTTGCCCGAGCGTCCCCAGGCGTTGTTCGCCATGACGGCCCAGAACGTGCCGCACGTCTTCCCGCCGGAGGTGCTCGCGCGGCTGCGTGAGTACGTAGAAATCGATCCCACTCTGGTGGTGCAGGACTTCACCGACTCCCGGGTCCGGGAGGCGCTCGCCCGCACCGAGGTGCTCGTCACCGGCTGGGGCTGCCCGGTCCTGGACACGGCGGTCCTGGACGCGGCACCCGAGCTGCGCGCCGTGCTGCACGCGGCCGGCTCGGTCAAGGGCTTCACCACGCCCGAGGTCTGGCGGCGCGGCATCCTCGTCTCCTCGGCCGCCGCCGCCAACGCACTGCCCGTCGCCGAGTACACCCTCGCGATGATCCTGCTCTCCGGAAAGGACGTGTTCGCCTTCCGCGACCTGCTGCGCGACCGCCGCTCCCACCCCTACGGCGACATCGTCCCCGGCATCGGCAACTTCCACCGCCGGGTGGGCGTCGTCGGCGCCTCCCGCATCGGCCGCCGCCTCATCGAACTCCTGCGCCCCCACGACCTGCTCGTCAGCCTCGCCGACCCCTACGTCGACCAGGCCGAGGCGGCCCGGCTCGGTGTCCCCCTGCTGCCGCTGGACGAGTTGCTGCGCACCTCGGACATCGTCACCGTGCACGCCCCGGAGACCCCCGAGACCCGGCACCTGTTCGGCGCCCGCGAACTCGCCCTGATGCCGGACGGGGCGGTGCTGATCAACACCGCGCGCGGCTCGCTGGTCGACCACGACGCCCTGCTGGGGGAACTGCGCACCGGCCGGCTGCGCGCCGTCCTCGACGTGACCGACCCCGAGCCGCTGCCCGCCGACTCCCCGCTCTTCGACCTGCCCAACGCCTTCCTCACCCCGCACCTCGCGGGTTCCCAGGGCAACGAGCTGGCGCGGCTCGGCAGCACCGTCGTGGACGAGGCGAGGCGCCTGTTCACCGGTGCCGCGCTGCGGTACGCGATCGACCACTCGGACCTGGAGCGGGCCGCGTGACGACCGTCTCGTAGGGTGACGCGGACGACGTGACGGAGGGGAGCCGTGCGGGGGGAAAGAGGACGCGGCCGGCACCGAGCGGGGACGCCTCGACGGTCCGGGACGTGGCCGCGCAGGCCGGTGTCTGCGCGTCGACCGTGTCCCGGGTCCTCGGCGGCACCTGTCCGGCGGTCACCGCCACCCGCGCCAAGGTCCTGGAGGCGGTGGGCGAGCCGGACCACGTGGTCAACGCACACGCCCGGGCGCCGGTCCACGTGCCCCGGGAGGAACTGGGCCGTGCCACGGTCCGGCTCGCCCTGCACCGCGACGGACCGGAGGACCGGGCCCGGGCCCGGTTGCTCCTCCCCGTGACAGACGCCTCACCACTCCCGAAAAGCCCGATACCGGGACACATCGCCCGCCGTGGGGGACCCGGCACGGCCGGCGGCCGGGCGGGGGCATACCGTGAGGAGTCGAACGCCTGAGCCGGGAGGAGACACGGGATGGGCAGCCGTACCGCGCTGGTCGAGGATCTGATGGAGAGGTTCCCGCACGTACCACGGGAAGCCGTCTTCAAGGAGGACCTGCTCCGGGGCGGAGTCGCCTTCGACCCGTCCGCGCTGAGCGACAACGAGAGCGGCGAGGTCAAGCCGAAGTCGTACTTCATCTTCTCCTTCGACCACGGCACCCTGCCCGAACTGGGCGAGGCCGCGCTGCGCCGCCCCCCGGAGGAGATCATCCTCACCGGCGGCCCCTACGACCTGCGGCGGACCGTGGTCTCGGTGCGCGTGAACCCCACCTCGCCGTACCGGGTCGCGGCCGACGACGAGGGGATGCTCGGCCTCTACCTGGACGGGAAGCGGATCGCGGACGTCGGGGTGCCGCCGATGCCCGAGTACTACCGGCACAAGCTCTCCAACGGGAAGTCCGTGATGGAGGTCGCCCCGACCATCCAGTGGGGCTACCTGATCTACCTGACCGTCTTCCGGGTCTGCCAGTACTTCGGCGCCAAGGAGGAGTGCCAGTACTGCGACATCAACCACAACTGGCGCCAGCACAAGGCCGCCGGACGGCCGTACACCGGGGTCAAGGACGTCGAGGAGGTCCTGGAGGCCCTGGAGATCATCGACCGGTACGACACCGCGAAGGCGTCCACCGCCTACACGCTGACCGGCGGCGCGATCACCAAGACGGTCTCCGGGCGGGACGAGGCCGACTTCTACGGTCACTACGCCAAGGCCATCGAGGAGCGCTTCCCGGGCCGCTGGATCGGCAAGGTCGTCGCGCAGGCGCTGCCGCGGGACGACGTGCAACGGTTCAAGGACTACGGGGTGCAGATCTACCACCCCAACTACGAGGTGTGGGACGAGTACCTGTTCAAGATGTACTGCCCCGGCAAGGAGCGGTACGTCGGCCGGGACGAGTGGCACCGGCGGATCCTGGACTCGGCGGAGATCTTCGGCGCGCGCAACGTGATCCCCAACTTCGTCGCGGGCGTGGAGATGGCCGAACCGTTCGGCTTCAAGACGGTCGACGAGGCGATCGCCTCCACCACCGAGGGCCTGCGCTTCTTCATGTCGCAGGGCATCACGCCCCGCTTCACCACCTGGTGCCCGGAGCCCACCACCCCGCTCGGCAAGGCCAACCCGCAGGGCGCCCCGCTGGAATACCACATCCGGCTGCTCCAGGCCTACCGCCAGACCATGGAGGACTTCGGCCTCTCCTCGCCCCCCGGCTACGGCCCGCCCGGCCCCGGCCGCGCCGTCTTCTCGGTCAGCTCCTTCATGGACAGCCTGCCCGCGCAGGAACCGGCGCAGGAACCGACACAGGAAGCGGCGGAGGTCTGATCCGGGGCCGACGGCAGAAGATTCGCGAGAACGGTGAGTCGAACGGCGGTCGCCGTCCGTACAAGAGGACGGAGTTGTGGGCCACGGCACCGAGTACCGCACAGAGGACGGCACTGAGCAGGGCGGGTTGACGCAACACCGGTGACCGGTGGTATGGGTGACGGCGGGAAATCGTCGCGCGACCACCGGTAGCCGGGTTTGAATATGCCGCTTGTCAGTTGTGCAGGAGACGTGAAAAGCTCGGGTCCTGCCGCGAGGTTCCCCCCAACTCCATCGCCCCTATGGTGAGTTGACCTCGCATTGGATGCAGGAGACCCATGCCTGACCTGCCGACCCCTCAGGACGCCGCCGAGGCAGCGCTGTTCTCCGAATGCTGGGACGCGGTGCTCTCCTACGCCGACCTGTGCACGTCCGGCTCTCTGACGGCCAATCAACTGGCCACCGAGGCCTTCACGCTCGGTATGCGCGAGGTCCGCGAGGCGGACTTCGCGCCCCAGCGCGGCAGCGGACGGCGCGCCGCCCGGCTGCCGATGATCCCGCTGCTGCTCACCGCCGTGCGCAACACGGCCGCCGGCTGGGAGGCGCAGGGGCTCGGCCACAAGCTCGACCCGGACCTCCGGCTCTGGCTGAACTCGGAGAAGGCCACGCGCTACACGGGGCCGCCGTTGCAGCGGCCCATCGCGCTGCGCGGCCTCCGGGACATGCAGGACGCGGACGCGTCGCTGCTGTGGCTGGCCGAGGTGGAGGCGCTGCCGCTGTCCTCCGTGGCCCGCCGGCTCGGTCTCGACCCGGCCGCCGCCGCCCAGGAACTGGAGCAGGTGCGCGCACTGTTCCGGGACCGCTGCCACCGCGCCCACCTCGACTCGCCGATGGACGCCGAGTGCCGCAGCTACGCCCGGCTCCTCGACGCGGTCACCCGGTCCTCCGAGGCCGACACGCCCGACGACCTCTCCCGGCACCTCGCCACCTGCGTGCAGTGCGCCGAGGCCGCCGCCTGTCTGCGGCTGCACGGTGGCGGACTGCCCGCGGCGCTCGCCGGCGGGGTCATAGGCTGGGGCGGCCTCGCCTACCTGGAGCGCCGCCGCCGCGCCTCCGAGGTGCGGCTCGGCGTGGGCCGCCCGGTCCCCGCGGACAACGACGGCGGCGACCCCAAGGAGGGCACCGGCCGGAGCAAGGTGCTGCGCCACGGACTGCTCGGCGCCGCGGTGCTGATCTCGCTGGTCGCGCTCGGCGTGTCGATGATGCCGATGGGTGGCGGCTCCGGTGACGACACGACGGCCGCCTCGCACGACGACCGGCAGCCCGTCGCCGACCCCGGCTCAGTACTGCCCTCCACCGCGGACCCGTCCCCCACGCACACCGCCTCGGGCGCCCCCTCCGCCTCCGTCTCCGCCGGCAAGCAGGACCACGAGAACCCCGATCCGGAGCCGCAGGGCACGGCCTCGGCCACCGCGAGCACCGCGCCCAGTCACCGGGCCACCGGATCCGCGGACCCCAGCGCCTCCGCGTCGGCCACCTGCCGGGCCTCCTACGACCTGGTCAACCAGTGGAACGACGGCTTCCAGTCCACCGTGACCGTCACCACCACCCAGGCCCTGGCCGGCTGGCGGGTCGAATGGTCCTTCCGGGACGGCCAGAAGGTCACCCAGATGTGGGACGCCACGGTCAGCCAGAGCGGCGCCCGGGTCGCCGCCGACGCCGCCGACTACAACCAGTCCGTCTCCGCGAACGGCAGCCTCTCCTTCGGCTTCCTCGGCACCTGGAGCGGCAAGAACTCCGCACCGTACGCATTCACGCTGAACGGCGAGTCCTGCTCGCTGAGCTGAGCCGGACCGGGCGGACCCTCAGGGCCCGCCCGGTCGCCGACGGGGCCTCGCCGACGGGCGTCGCTGACTGCGCGTCAGAGCTTGACGGGAGCTCCTTTCAGCACTGCGACTTGTAGAAGTACTTGCTGACCGACGGGTCGTTCATGTTGGCCTTCGTGATCGCCACCATGTCGGTGCCGACCGACTTGCTCACCGACTTGCCCTCGAAGGCGTCGGCGAGCTGGTCCACCGCCTGCCTCCCGATCGCCGCCGGGTCCTGCGCCACCAGCACCTGGAGGGTGCCCGCCTTCAACGCGGCGACCTCGTCCGGTTCCGCGTCGAACGCGGCCACCTTCACCGCGCCCTGCTTGCCGGCCTGCTTCAGCCCGGTGGCGATGCCGGTACCGGTGTTGGTGTTGCCCGCGAACGCGCCGCCCAGGTCCGGATGGGCGGCCAGCGTCGACTGGATCTGGGAGGCGGCGGTGGCCGGCAGGTCGTTGTCGTAGAGCGTGGGCAGCACCTTGATGTCCGGGTACTTGCCCATCTCCTCGGTGAAGCCCTTGATCCGCGCGTCGGTCGTCGACACACCGGGCTTGACGCTGATGACGATGACCGAGCCCTTCTCGTTCATCAGCTTCGCCAGCGCGTCGGCGGCCACCCGGCCGCCCTTCTCGTTGTCCGACGATATCCGGGTGAGGCCCACGGAACCGTCGGTCACCGTCGTGTCCACCAGCGCCACCTTGGTACCGGCCGACTGGATCTGCTTGAGCGAAGGCGTCAGCGCGCTGGTGTCGACCGGCGAGATCAACAGCCCGTCCGGGCGCGCCGCCGCCACCGAGTCGAGCAGCGGGCGCTGCACCGACACGTCCCACTGCGCGGAACCGTCGGCTGTGAAGTCCATCCCCTCCGCCTTGGCCTCCTGCTGCGCGGCACAGGTCATGGTGATGTAGAACGGGTCGCTCTTCACCCCGGTGATCAGCCGCACCTTCTTCCCCTTGGCGCCGCCCGAACTCCCCGAGCCGCCCCCGTCGTTCGACGAACCGCACGCCGAGGCCGCGCCCAGGGCCAGCACCGTGCCCACCGCGACCAGCAACCCGCGCCTGCTGCGAATGCTCTCCATCACAGACCTCTCCTTGTCACTCGTCATGCGCGTTCCCGGGTCTTCCTGCGCAACTGGTCGACGTAGACGGCCACGACCAGCACCACGCCCACCGCGACGTCCTGCCAGTACTGCTGGACGCCGATCACGATCAGCCCGGTGGTCAGCACCGCCGGGATGAACACGCCGATCACCGTGCCCAGCACCGAACCCCGGCCGCCGAACAGGCTGGTACCGCCGAGCACCACCGCGGTGATCACCTTCAGGTTGTCGGTGGAGTGCCCGGCGATCGACGTCGTGCCGTACGAGGCGAGCCACATCACCGCGCCGAGCCCGGCCAGCAGCCCCATGAGGCCGTACACCTTGACCAGGTGCCGGCCCACGGGTATGCCCGCCCGCCGCACGGCGGTCGGGTTCGAGCCGATCGCGAGGGTGTGCTCGCCGAACCGCGTGCCGGCCAGCACCGCGCCGAACAGCGCCGTCACCACCGCGGCCAGGACCACCATCCAGGGGATGCCGAGCACCTTCCCGAAACCGAGGCTGTTCTGCAGGTGCGTGGAGGCCGCCCCGGCGGGATCCTGGCCGCCGGTGGCGAGTTCGGCGATCCCCAGCGCCGCGCCCAGCCCGCCCAGCGTCACGATCAGCGGCGGCACCTTGCCGCTCGCCACCACCGCGCCCTGCAGCGCGCCCCACGCCGTGCCCACCGCGAGCGCGATGACGGCACAGACCGCGACCGTGCCCCAGCCGGAGTTCGGACCGCCGTGGTGGAGGTTGTACTCACCCGCGGCCACCGCGGCCAGCACCAGTACCGAGCCGATCGACAGGTCGATGCCCGCCGTGATGATCACGAACGTCATGCCGACCCCGAGCACCAGGTAGATGGCCGCGTTCACGGCGATCTGGGTGATGTCGTACGTGGTGAAGAACTTGCCCGGCGCGGCGACGGTGAAGAACGCCACCAGGGCCACCAGGATCACGAAGGTCCACAGTTCGTTGAGGGTCGCGGCCCGCCGGAGCCAGTCCGGCACGCCCGGACGGCCGTTGCCGGCCGCCGCCTTCCGAGTCTCCGCGCTCATCGCACGCCCTCCGCTTCGTTGCCCCCGTTCGGGCCGTCCAGCGACCCGGTCATCGCCCCGACGAGCTCCTCGATCGTGGTGTCGGCGGCGGTGTACGACGCGACGCGCCGACCCAGCCGCAGCACCTCCACCCGGTCCGCCACCGACAGCACCTCGGGCATGTTGTGGCTGATCAGCACGACACAGATGCCCCGGTCGGCGACTCTGCGCACGGTCTGAAGGACCCGGCCGCGCTGGACGACGCCCAGGGCGGCGGTCGGCTCGTCCATGAAGATGACCTTGTGGGCGAAGGCGACCGCGCGGGCCACCGCGACGGACTGCCGCTGGCCGCCGGACAACGTTGTCACCGGAGCGGTCACATCCTTCAGTTCGACGCCGAGTTCGGCGAAGGCGCGTACCGCCTCCCGGCGCATCGCGGGCCGGTCGAGCACGCCGATGCGGCCCAGCAGCCCGCCGCGCACGATCTCCCGGCCGAGGTAGAGGTTGGCCGCCGCGTCGAGATCGGGGGCGAGCGACAGGTCCTGGTACACCGTCTCGACACCGTGCCGCTGGGCGTCCATCGGCCCGGAGAACCGCACGGGCGCGCCGTCCAGGCGGACCTCGCCCGCGTCGGGGGCGAGCACGCCCGACAGGACGTTCACCAGTGTGGACTTGCCGGCGCCGTTGTCACCGATCAGGGCGACGACCTCGCCGGGGTATGCCGTGAAATCGGCGCCCGAGAGCGCCTGGACGTGGCCGAAACGCTTGACCACGCCATGTGCTGTGAGCAGTGGTTCCCTTGCAGAGGCCATGTTGTGCCTTCTGGTTGGTATCGTTAACAGCTTGGCTGATTCTTGGGGCGCCCGCAGCGGGGTGTCAAGGGTGGTGCACACGGCGGACGTTCACGCCATTGATCCCGCAAATGCCTTTATTTGTACGGCTGTTGATACGCCGTCGGGTTGGTAACGTTAACGAGTCGACGCTCAAACGTGACGCAGCGGGAGGACGTGGCGTGGCAGCGACCCGGCCGACCATGAAGGACGTCGCCGCGGAAGCGGGCGTCAGCGCGATGACGGTCTCCCGGGTCGTCAACGGCGATGCGGCCGTCGCCCCGCGGACCGCCGCCCGGGTGGAAGCCGCGGTCCGCAAGCTCGGCTACCAACGCGACGACGTGGCACGCCAGTTGCGTCGCACCCGCGAACTGAGCCAGACCATAGGACTGTTGGTCGACGACGTCGCCGATCCCTTCATGGCGGCGGTCGCCTCCGCCGCCGAGGACGTCGCCCGGCAGCGCGGCAGCGTCATGCTCATCGGCTCCAGCAGGGCCGACCTGCGCCGCGAACGCGAGGTGATCGCCGCGTTCACCGCCCGGCGGGTCGACGGGCTGATCCTCACCCCGGCGGCGGGCAGCCACCGCTTCCTGCGCCCCGCCCAGATCCAGGGCACGAAGATCGTCTGCGTGGACCGGGCGGCACCCGGCCTGGACGTGGACGCCGTGGTGGTCGACAACTTCGGTGCGGTCCGGGAGGCCGTGGGGTCCCTGGTGGCACACGGCCACCGCAGGATCGGGTACGTCGGCGACACACCGGAGATCTGGACGTTCGGCGAACGCCGGCGGGGCTACGTCGCGGCGTTGGCGGCGGCGGGGATCGCGGCGGACCCGGCGCTGGTCAGGGAGGGGGTGCGGTCGGGTCCCGAGGCGGCGCGGGCGGTCACCGGGATGCTGGCGCTGCCCGACCCGCCGACGGCTCTGCTGGCCGGCAACGAACTCCTCGCCTTCGGCGCCCTCACCGTGCTCCCGCCCGGACTGGCCTTCGTCTCCTTCGACGACTTCGCGCTCGCCGCCCGGCTGACCCCTCCGGTCACGGTGATCGCCCAGGACCCCGTCGCCCTCGCCACCAGCGCGGCACACCTCCTGTTCGCCCGCATCCACGGCGACGTCTCCCCCTCACGCACGGTGGTGATGCCGACCCGGCTGATCCGCCGGGGCTCGGGGGAGATCCCGGGCCCGTTCGCGGGGTAGGGGGTCGGCCGGAGCCCGGAGCCCGGAGCCCGGAGCCCGGCGCCGGGACCCGGAAGCCCGGTGGCTGTGAGGTCCGATTGTTCGGCGGGGTGGAGATCTCACGAGCCTGGCGTGGGGGAGAGCTGGTGGTTCGGCGGTCGGACCGGGGCCCGGTGGCTGTGGGGGCTGGTGGTTCGGCGGCCGGACCCGGAGGCCCGGTGGAACCGGGCCCCGGTCAGTCGCCGCGGGTGGAGGTGCCTCGGGTGCGGGAGGCGGCGCCCCTCGTGCGGGCCGCGGCGTCTGCCGTGCGGGAGGCGGAGCCCGTCGTGCCGCGGGAGGGGGAGCGCGTCGTGCCGCCGGCCGTGGAGCCCGTCGTGCTGCCGGTGGCTGCGGTCCTCGCCTGGGCGGTGGTGCCCGTCGTACGGGTGGCGGTCCCCTTCGTGCCTCCTCGCGGCTGGGAGGCGGAGCCGGTCGCCCGGGTGGACGTGCCTCGGGACTGACCGCTGGAGCCGGTTGTCCGCGTGGCGGTGGACCTTTTCCTGCCGGTGCCGCCCGCCGTCTGTTCGGAGGCGCCCCTCCCCTGGTCGCCAGTGCTCACCCGCCGGGTGCTCGTGCCCGTGGCGCGGGTGGCGGCGTCCGGCGCCGCGGATCCGCGGCCGCCTCGGCGGCGGCCGGCGCGTCTGCCGCGGCCGTCGGCGGCCTTCCCGGCCGGGCGGGACGGTGCCGGTTCCGTCGCCTGGGGCACCTCGATGGTGACGGGCACGCCGGAGGGCTCGCGGGCGCCGGTGATACCGGCCAGCTCCGCGTCGCTCGACGTGACGTGGGCCGTCCGGGGGCGGATGCCCGCGTCCGACATCAGCCGGGTGACGTCCCGTCGCTGCTCGGGCAGGACCAGGGTGACCACGCTGCCGGAGTCACCGGCGCGGGCCGTGCGGCCGCCCCGGTGGAGGTAGTCCTTGTGGTCGGTGGGCGGATCCACGTTCACCACGAGGTCGAGGTCGTCGACGTGTATGCCCCGAGCCGCGACGTTCGTCGCCACCAGCGCGGTGACCTGGCCGTTCTTGAACTGCTCCAGGGTGCGGGTGCGCTGCGGCTGGGAGCGCCCCCCGTGCAGCGCCGCCGCCCGGACGCCGACGGCCAGCAGCCGCTTGGCGAGCCGGTCGGCGGACCGCTTGGTGTCGAGGAAGAGGATGACCCGGCCGTCACGGGCCGCGATCCGCGTGGTGACCGCCTTCTTGTCGGTCTCGTCCTGGAGGTGGAGCACATGATGCTCCATGGTGGTCACGGCTCCCGCCGACGGATCCACGGAGTGCACCACGGGGTCGGTCAGGAACCGCTGCACCAGACGGTCGATGTTGCGGTCCAGGGTGGCGGAGAAGAGCATGCGCTGGCCGTCGGGCCGTACCAGCTCGATCAGCTTGGTGATCTGCGGCAGGAAGCCCATGTCGGTCATCTGGTCGGCCTCGTCCAGCACCGTGACGCGCACCTGGTCGAGTACGCAGTCACCGCGCTCCACGAGGTCGTTGAGCCGGCCGGGGGTCGCGACGAGCACCTCCGCGCCGCGGCGGAGCGTACCGGCCTGCTTGGTGAGGGAGAGGCCGCCGACCACCGTGGCCAGTCGCAGGTTCACCGCTGTCGCGTAGGGGGTCAGCGCGTCCGTCACCTGCTGGGCGAGTTCCCGGGTGGGCACCAGCACCAGCGCGAGGGGCGCCCTGGGCTCCGCGCGCAGACCGGCCGTACGGGCCAGGACCGCCAGGCCGAACGCGAGGGTCTTGCCGGAGCCGGTGCGCCCCCGCCCGAGCAGGTCGCGGCCCGCCAGCGAGTTGGGCAGGGTGGCGGCCTGGATGGGGAAGGGAGCGGTGACGCCCTGCGCGGTGAGGGTCTTCAGCAGCCCTGCGGGCATGTCCAGAGCCGCGAAGTCCTCCACGGCGGGAAGCGGGGGTGTGGTGTTCTGCGGCAGCCGGAACTCCGTCGACGACGACACGGACGGTCGGGGTGACGGGGCGCGCCGGTTCGACTTCTGGGGCCTGCGGGACATGCGGTGGTCTGCCTTCCTGGAAACAGCACAAACCGGGGTCCGCACCATGACGGTGCGGACCCCGGTGAGCGGATACGCGTCCGGTGATCAGGCGGGGACGATGTTCTCCGCCTGCGGGCCCTTCTGGCCCTGCGTGACGTCGAAGGTGACCCGCTGGCCCTCGAGGAGCTCACGGAAGCCCTGGGTCGCGATGTTCGAGTAGTGGGCGAAGACGTCGGGGCCGCCGCCGTCCTGCTCGATGAAGCCGAAGCCCTTTTCAGAGTTGAACCACTTCACGGTTCCCTGTGCCATGACATTCTCCTTCTGTAGGCAGAGGCCCCATCCGGAGATGCCGGAAAACAAACAATGCGCCTGATGGATGAACATTCCCGTCAGGCGCACCAAGTTCATGGGTACCACAACTGCAACTCACTCACCGTAGCACAGCTCCCGGGACCGTGGCGGCTCGACGTGTCGAAGCCCACCGGGTGACCAGCACCAGGGCCGTGCCCAGGGCCAGCCCCAGCGCGGGCAGCACGGGCACCCTGCCGTCCGGTGCGAAGCCCCGCACGGCCAGCCGGCTCAGCGCGACGACGTCCAGGGCCAGACCGGGCCACAGCGGCCAGGCCCGGCGCAGCCCGGCGTCCGGACTGGTCCGCTCGTACAGCACGGCCAGCGCGCGTTCCAGCGGGCCGAGCGCGGCCACGACGCCTGCCAGGACCAGGCCGAGCACCAGCAGCCACGGCACCCGCAGCGCCCACCAGGCGCCCGAGCCCAGGCCCGGCTCGGGTGCGAGGCCGGTCAGGTAGAACGCGGCGGCGGCGACCAGCACCGGCAGCATGTGCCACAGGTACAGCGTCATGCTGCCCGCGCTCAGGGGCCGGACCACCCGCCACAGCCGCTCGCGCGCCAGCAGTCGCCGTACCGCCGGTGCGGCGAGGAGGCACAGCCCGGCCTGGGCCACCACCCACGCCAGCATCGCGGCGGACGGCGGGTCCGTGTTGCCGGGGTGCTGTCCGGTCACCAGGATCAGGCTGACCGGGAACGGCCCGAGGGCCACGAGCGCGGCGAAGGCGGCCAGGCCGCCCGCCGCCATCGCGAGCGGCACGTACCGCCGCCCGGTCAGCAGCCCGTCGCGCCAGCAGAAGCCCAGCTGGTAGGCCACGCCCCAGACGAGCAGGTAGTCGAGCAGCCCGACGTACGGCGTGTGCTCCCGCACCACGAGCACGTCGACCGCCAGCGCCACCGCACCCATCGCCGGCGGGACGCGCGTCCCCCAGCGCCGGTGGGCCGCGTACATCGCCGGAGTCAGGGCACTGAGCAGCAGATACACCGGCAGGAACCAGAACTGCATCGCCATCGCCCAGCCCACGAGCGCAAGCGTGTCCGCGTCCACACCGGCGGCCGCGCAGACTCCGACGGCGACCAGCACCAGGCCGCTGTAGACGCCCACCGGAAGGAGCAGCCGCAGCGCCCGCCGGCCCAGCCACCCGGCGGCGGTGGCCCCGCACTCCCGGGCCCGTGCCCAGGAGCCGCCCGCGGCATGGCCGCCGGCCAGGAAGAACAGCGGCATGATCTGGAACGCGAGGGTCAGCCACTGGGTCCACGGAACGGTCGCCAGCAGTTCGGGTGCGAGGATCCGGCCGCCGGGCTCCCGGACCAGGGCCGTGATCAGCCAGTGGCCGAGGACCACCAGAACGATCGCCCACGCGCGCAGGAAGTCCACGTACCGGTCTCTGCTCATGGGCCGTCATGCTGCCGCAGTCCGCGCGCCACCGCGCCCGGACGCCCGTGCCGCAACCATTCCGTGCCCGGCACGACACCCTCCGGACCTGATCGCGTCGGACTATCCGTGGTCCGCTTCGAGCTCGGTCGCCGGTGTCTGTCGGGTGGCCGCCCACGACGCCAGGAGCGCCACGTTGTCAGCGGTCGGCGTGCCCGCCGGTGCGGTGTAGACGGTGAGGTGCAGGCCGGGTTCGGCGGGCAGTTCCAGGGACTCGACGTCCAAGTCGAGCCGGCCCACGATCGGATGGTGCACCCGCTTGCGTCCGGACCGGTGCAGCCGCACGTCCTGAGACGCCCACCGCTGCCGGAACAGCTCACTGCGCGTCGACAGTTCGCCGACCAGGGCGATCAGCTCCTCGTCGTGCGGATCCCGGCCGGCTTCCATGCGGAGCTTCGCGGCCGCGTCAGTGGCAATCTGGTCGTAGTCGACAAAGAATTCTCTGGCCGCCGCGGATTCCAGATAGACGAACCGTGCTGTGTTCGCCGGCCGTCGCGGGTCGGCCAGCACCGGTGAAAACAGCGCGCGGGCGAGTTGATTCGTGGCGAGCACGTCATAACGGCCGTTACAGATCCAGGCCGGCGCACCAGAGATCGCGTCGAGCACCTGGTGCAGTGTCGAGCGCACCGTCAGGGCAGACCCGCGCCGACGTGGGCCGCCGGGTGTCCGGGAGCGCCGCGCGAGGTGGAACAGGTGATCGCGCTCGGCCTCGTCGAGTTGCAGGGCAGAGGCCAACGCGTCGAGCACGCCGTCGGAGGCGCCGGCGAGGCTCCCGCGCTCCATGCGCACGTAGTAGTCGACCGACACCCCCGCCAGAAGCGCAACCTCCTCGCGGCGCAGCCCCTTGACCCGGCGGTTGCCGCCGTAAGCGGGCAGTCCTGCCTGTTCGGGTGCGATGCGGGCGCGACGCGAGCTGAGAAACTCCCGGATCTCGGCGCGTGGTTCCATGGTGGCCATCTCCTCACCGTATGCCCGCTCCGCAGTTCAAGGGGTACCTGTTGCGGTCGTCGCGATGCCGCCGTCCACCGGGATGACGGTGCCCGTGAGGTAGGCCCCGGCCCGGCCCGCGAGGAACACGGCGATCCCCGCCATGTCGTCGTCGCGGCCGAGCCGGCGCAGAGGGGCCGCCGCCGCGATCGTGTCGCCGATGGCATCGAGCGTGGACGCCGTCATCTGTGACGGGAACACCCCCGGTGCCACCGCGTTCACCGTGACGTGCTGTGGGCCCAGCTCTCTGGCAAGCACTCGGGTGAGTTGATGGAGTGCTGCTTTGCTGCTGGCGTACGAGTAGTTGGGCGACTGGGCGACGTGGATGGCGGCGATGCTGCCGATGTTGATGATCCGCGCGGGATCATCTGCGGTGCCTGCCCTGCGAAGTGCCGGAAGCAGCGCCTGCACCAGCCAGAACGGCGACTTGAGGTTCAGGTCGATCACTGCGTCCCAGGCCTCGTCCGGGAACGTCGCCAGCGGCTCGCGCCACATCGCTCCCGCGTTGTTGACAAGGATGTCCAGGCGTTCCGAGTCGACCGTGACAAGATCAGCGAGGCGCTGACACTCGTCGTGCCTGGACAGGTCGGCGGGAATTGCCTGAACGTCGCCGAATTCGGACAGCAGACGCTGTGCCTCCGCGCACGCGTCCGCCGTGCGTGAGCTGATGACGACGCGGGCACCCGCCTGGAGAAGGCCGCGCGCCATCATCATCCCGATGCCTCTGGTGCCGCCAGTGACAAGGGCGTACTTCCCACTCAGATCGAAAAGTCCTGTGCGAGTGGTGAATTGGGCGTCCGCCATTGATCTCCTCATTGGGTAAAGCCGCGGTGGTGTCAAAAGAATGTCGTCGACACTGTCGGCTCGACCAGGTTGACAGGCGTTTTGGGCGTCTGGGAGACCCGGGTGATACAGGTACTCTCAGAACCCCCTTGCCCGATCGATCTGCTCCTGTAGCTGAAGGAGCGCCGGTAGAGGCTTCAGCGACAAGGCGTACACGGCCGCGCAGACTGACCCGGACACACAGGTTGCCGTAATTCGGTGGCGGAGCGGCCTGACTGTCCCTAGTGTCAGTGCTGTTCGAGCGGCGACCGGGGTTTGCCGCAGATGACTTGGATTGGTTCGGAGGTGTGACCGATGGCTGTCATTGAGATGGGCGCTGCCCGCATCCGGAAGTTCATTCAGTCCACCTCCGTGGCCTCCGGCTGACCTCTCTTCTCCCGCGCCCATGAGCGCGGTGCCGGGGCCACCCTTGTGAAGGGTCTCCCCTTGTCTCTCTCCTCTCTCCCGGGTTCGTCCTCGGCTCCTTCCCTGGCCCCGTACGGCTGGGACGCGGACTGGGAAGCCGAGTTCGCCCCTCATGCCGAGCAGGGTCTGCTGCCCGGCCGTGTCGTACGGGTCGACCGCGGCCAGTGCGATGTCGTCACCCAGGCCGGCACCGTCCGCGCCGACACCGAGTTCGTCGTTCCCCGTGACCCGATGAAGGTCGTGTGCACGGGGGACTGGGTCGCGGTCGACCCCGAGGGCGGCGATCCGCGGTATGTGCGGACCCTGCTTCCGCGCCGTACCGCCTTCGTGCGCTCCACCTCCTCCAAGCGGTCCGAGGGGCAGATCCTCGCGGCCAACGTCGACCACGCCGTCGTCGCCGTGTCCCTCGCCGTCGAACTCGACCTCGGCCGCATCGAACGGTTCCTGGCGCTGGCCTGGGAGTCCGGGGCGCAGCCGGTCGTCGTCCTCACCAAGGCGGACCTGGTCCCGGACCCGGTGACGCTCGCCCACCTCGTGCAGGACGTCGAGACGACGGCACCCGGGGTGCCCGTCCTGACGGTCAGCGCACTCGCCGGGGACGGCCTCGACGTCCTCGTCGCCCTGGTCGGCTCCGGTACGTCGGTGCTGCTGGGCCAGTCCGGCGCCGGCAAGTCCACCCTGGCCAACGCGCTGCTCGGGGCGGACGTGATGGAGGTGCAGGCGGCCCGTGACGTGGACGGGAAGGGCCGCCACACCACGACCACCCGCAATCTGCTGCCGCTCCCGGCCGGGGGAGTGCTGATCGACACCCCGGGACTGCGTGGCGTCGGCCTCTTCGACGCCGAGACCGGGGTCGGGCAGGTGTTCTCCGAGATCGAGGAGCTGGCCCGGCGGTGCCGGTTCGGCGACTGCGCGCACGAGAGCGAGCCGGGCTGCGCGGTGCGCTCCGCGGTGGAGGCCGGGGAACTGCCCGTGCGCCGGTTGGAGAGCTACCGCAAGCTCGTGCGGGAGAACCAGTGGATCGTCGCCAAGACGGACGCGCGGCTCCGGTCCGAGCTGAGGAAGGACTGGAAGCGGAAGGGGGCGGAAGGGAAGGCGGCGATGGAGGCGAAGCGGGGGCGGTGGGAGTAGGGCCGTGTCCGTTTTCCGCCAGCCGTACGGGGCCGCGTCCCTCACACTGGGAGACGTGATGGACGAGGACAGTCGAGGAACTGATGGGCCCACCTACTGGACCCGGATCGCTTCGCCCGTCGGCGAGCTGCTGCTGACCGCCGACGCGGACGGGGCGTTGACGTCCCTGTCCGTGCCCGGACAGAAGGGCGGCCGGAGCGTCGAGACGGGATGGCTGGCGGATCCCGGCCCCTTCACGGCGGCCGGGGAACAGCTCGCCGCCTACTTCGCCGGTGAACTCAAGGAATTCCGGTTGGAGTTGCGGGCGCGTGGCACCGAGTTCCGGGAACGGGTGTGGGCGGCGCTCGACGACGTCCCGTACGGGGCGACGACGACGTACGGGGAGATCGCGGCGCGGCTCGGCGCGGCCAGGATGGCGGTCCGGGCGGTCGGCGGCGCGATCGGGGCCAACCCGCTGCTGATCGTGCGGCCCTGCCACCGGGTGATCGGGGCCAACGGCTCGATGACCGGGTACGCGGGGGGACTTGACCGCAAGGTACGGCTGCTGACGCTGGAGGGGGCGGTGGCGGCCGGGTAGCAGGCGGGCGGGGGGCGGTACCGGCCCGCGGCTCCGCCGCGCGCGGGTGACCGGCGTCGAAGGATCCGTGGGCGGTACGACCGCCGACGGCCGGCGCTGCCTCACACTCCGCCAACCGGGTGCCCCCGCGGACGAGTTGCCGCCGCTTCCACGCTCCGTGTGCCACCTTCCCCTCCAGTGGACCTTCGGAAGGGCGGACGTGCGGATGGGCAAGGTCGGTCATGTCCTCGCGGCGGCGCTGCTGGCGGTGCTGGGCACGGCGGCGCGGGCCGGTGCCGACCCCGCACCCTCGCTCTGGACCGGGAGCTGGGAGGCGGCGCCCTCCGGTACGGTCCCGGCCGTGCCGGGCGCCGCGTTCCGCAACGTCGTGCACCTGAGCGTCGGGGGCGCGGCCGTGCGCGTCCGGATCAGCAACCGGTTCGGCAGCGCACCCCTGCGGCTCGGCGCGGTCACCGTCGCCCGGCGGCAGGGCACGGGGCCGGACGCCGTACCCGGGTCGATGCGCGCCGCCACCTTCGACG
Source organism: Streptomyces sp. NPDC020958 (assembly GCF_055562175.1). Classification (NCBI taxonomy): domain Bacteria; kingdom Bacillati; phylum Actinomycetota; class Actinomycetes; order Kitasatosporales; family Streptomycetaceae; genus Streptomyces; species Streptomyces sp. NPDC020958. Next base: position 470,711 of record NZ_JBVHFU010000003.1, read on the forward strand.
GTGCCGGTACCGCGGTCGTACCCGCCGGGCAGGACCTGGTCAGTGATCCGGTGCCGCTCGCGGTGCGGGCCGGCGCGGATCTGCTGGTCAGCGTCGAGACCCCGGGGAACTCGGGACCCGCCACGTACCACCGGGTCGCCCTCCAGACCGGCTACATCGCCGGGCAGGGGGCCGGGCGGGCGGCCGACGAGGACGGCGACGGGTACACCCGGACCACCGGGAACTGGTACTACGTCACCGGGGTCGACGTCCGCGGTGTGACCCTCGGCAGTGTGGTCGCCCTCGGCGACTCCCTCACCGACGGCAACGGGTCCGGCTTCGGCGCCAACCACCGCTGGCCCGACCGGCTGGCCGAGCGGCTGCGGCCCTACCGGATCGGCGTCCTCAACGCCGGGATCTCCGGCAACCGCCTGCTCACCGACAGCACCGGCGGCCCAGCGGCCCTGCGCCGCCTGGACGCCGACGCGCTGGCCCGCGCCGGGGTCAGGACCCTGGTCGTCCTCGAAGGCATCAACGACATCAAGGGCACCCCGGCGGCCACCGATCCCGCCGACTTCGTACGGGCCTACCGGACCATCGTCGCCCGCGCCCACGCGCGGGGGATCCGGGTGGTGGGTGCGACCCTCACGCCGTACGCCGGATACGGCGAGTACACCGGGGCGGGGGAGTCGGTACGGCAGCGGGTCAACGCGCTGATCCGCACCGGGCAGGTCTTCGACGCGTACGTCGACTTCGACGCCGTCGTACGCGATCCGCAGCGCCCCGCACGCATCCGGCCCGCCTACGACCCCGGCGACCACCTGCACTTCAACGACGCCGGGATGCGCGCCCTGGCGGCCGCCGTTCCGCTCGTCGACCTGCTCTGAGTCTCCGCGTGTCCGCGACTGCTCTTTCCCGTACGCGTGTTCAGGATGTCCCTCGACACGCCGTTCGAGACCGGGCCGGGCGCGGGATTTTCCGGATGCCCCGTTTTCATCCGGCCCGTGCGGTGGACAATTGGGGGCATGAGCCAGCCAGGGGGTAGGCCCACCCGTCACGAGGACGACTGGTGGGGGCAGTTGTACGACGACTCCACGGAGGACACCGGACCCACGGCCGCACCCGATTCCCTGGACGACCGCTTCGCCTCGGCGAAGAAGACGGTGGGGGGACGGCGGGGCGGCGGCGCGGATCCGGACTTGCCCGACCCGTCTCCGCCGGCCGTGCCGCCCCAGCGGAGGGCCGCACCCGAGACGCCGAGGCGACGTCCGCCGGTTACCGACGTGCCCGAGCGACGTCCGCAGGTTCCCGACGTGCCCGAGCGACGTCCGCCGGTTACCGACGTGCCCGAGCGACGCGTGGCCGACACCGGACGGCGCGGCGCCGACGAGGGCGTCCCGGCCGCCCCGGCACCGTGGCCGTGGGACGAGGAGGACCAGGATCCGCTGGACGCGGACGACGACACCCCGCCCTCCATCCCCTACCCGCCACGGACCGCCCCGCCCGATCCGCCACCCACGACACGACTTCAGCCGCCCGCCCTCCCGGCGGAGCCGCCCTGCTCGGCTCCACCGTCGCCTCTTCCGGGGGAGCCGCCACACTCGGCTCCGGTCTCGCCGCCTCACGGCGCAGCCGCTCCGCCGCCCGCCGCCCCCGCAGCGCCCTCTGCCCCGCCCTCTCCCGCGGCGCCGTCTCCCGCGACACCGACTCCCGCGGCGCCGTCTCCCGCCCCGCCCTCTCCCGCAGTGCCCACCGCTGTCCCCGCCCCGTCGCCGCCCGCCGCTGTCGCCGCCCCCGCCTCCTCCGTCGAGTACGTCGGGTCCGGGCCGCCCACCTACGACGCGGAGCCCACCGCGATGCCCGTCGCCGACCCGGACGGGCTCGGCGATCTGGTGGCCGACACCGTGCTGGACGGTGCCCGGTACGGCGCCTGCACCCTGCGGGCCGTCTCCCAGCGCGGCGACTCCGCCCGGTACCGGGGCGAGCCGCGCCGCGACGCGCTGCTCACCGCCCGGTTCGGGTCCGGCGACCAGGCCCTGATCCTCGTCGCGATGGCCACCGGCGCCCGGGCCACCCCCGGCGCGCACCGGGCCGCCGCCGAGGTGTGCGAGCTGATCGCCCGGGCGGTGGGCCGCAGCCACCAGCGGCTCACCGAGGACATCCAGGCCGCCCGCCGCGGCGACCTCAAGTCCGGGCTGCACCGGCTCACCGACCGCAGCCTCGGCAAACTCCGCGCCAGCGCGGCCGAACAGGGCGTCGCCCCCGAGGAGTACACGGCCAGCCTGCGGTGCCTGCTCCTCCCCGGCCACCCCCAGTGCCGTACCCGTGTCTTCTTCGGCGTCGGCGAGGGCGGGCTGTTCCGGCTCCGGGACGGCGAGTGGCAGGACATCGAACCGCGGACCGACACCGACGCCCCCGGCGAGCCCGTCCTCGGCTTCGGCTCGCAGCCCTCCGAGACCCCCTCGGGCGACCGGCTCACCATGGACCTCGGCATCCCCACCCCGCCGAGCCCCTACGAACCGGCCCCCGAGCCGCCCCGCGACCCGTTTCTCTTCCGGGCCTCGGTAGCCCGCCCGGGTGACACCCTCGTGATGTGCACCGGCGGCCTCGCGGAGCCGCTGCGCGGGGAGCCGGCTCTCTGCGCCTACTTGGCCCGACGCTGGTCCGGTCGCACCCCGCCGGGTCTCGCCGCGTTCCTCGCGGACGCCCAGGTGCGGGTCAAGGGCTACGCCGACGACCGTACGGCGGCGGCCGTCTGGGAGGCGTGACCGCGGCCGGTGTGGATACATGGAAGGGCATCGCCGGGGAGTACCGGAGATCCGCGGAGCCGAAGGGTGCCCGACCGCCATGGCCAAGCAGAACGTCGCCGAGCAGTTCGTCGACATCCTCGTCCGCGCCGGGGTGCGCCGCCTCTACGGCGTCGTCGGCGACAGCCTCAACCCGGTCGTCGACGCCGTGCGGCGCAACTCCGCCATCGACTGGATCCACGTCCGCCACGAGGAGACCGCCGCCTTCGCGGCCGGCGCCGAGGCCCAGATCACCGGCACCCTCGCGGCCTGCGCCGGCTCCTGCGGCCCCGGCAACCTGCACCTCATCAACGGGCTGTACGACGCGCACCGTTCGATGGCCCCGGTGCTCGCCCTCGCCTCCCACATCCCGTCCAGCGAGATCGGCCTCGGCTACTTCCAGGAGACCCACCCCGACCGGCTCTTCCAGGAGTGCAGCCACTACAGCGAGCTCATCTCCAGCCCGAAGCAGATGCCCCGGCTGCTCCAGACCGCCATCCAGCACGCGGTCGGCCGCAGCGGGGTGAGCGTGGTGAGCCTGCCCGGGGACATCGCCGACGAGCCCGCCCCGGAGCGGTCCGCCTCGGCCGCCCTCGTCACCTCCCGTCCGACCGTCCGCCCCGGCGACGACGAACTGGACGAACTGGTCCGGATGATCGACGCGGCGGACAAGGTCACCCTGTTCTGCGGCAGCGGCACGGCGGGCGCGCACGCGGAGGTCATGGAACTCGCGGAGAAGCTCAAGTCCCCGGTGGGCCACGCCCTGCGCGGCAAGGAGCACATCCAGTACGACAACCCGTACGACGTCGGCATGAGCGGACTGCTCGGCTACGGTGCCGCCTACGAGGCCACCCACGAGTGCGACCTGCTGATCCTGCTCGGCACCGACTTCCCCTACAACGCCTTCCTCCCCGACGACGTGCGGATCGTCCAGGTCGACGTGCGCCCCGAGGTGCTGGGCCGGCGCTCCCGCCTCGACCTGGCGGTGTGGGGCGACGTACGGGAGACACTGCGGTGTCTCGTGCCGCGCGTGCGGACCAAGGAGAACCGGCGGTTCCTCGACCGGATGCTCAAGAAGCACGCCGACGCGCTGGAGGGCGTGGTGAAGGCGTACACCAGGAAGGTCGAGAAGCACGTCCCGATCCACCCCGAGTACGTGGCCTCGGTCCTCGACGAACTCGCCGACGACGACGCGGTGTTCACCGTGGACACCGGGATGTGCAACGTCTGGGCCGCCCGTTACATCTCGCCCAACGGCCGCCGCCGCGTGATCGGTTCGTTCTCGCACGGCTCGATGGCCAACGCGCTGCCGATGGCGATCGGCGCCCAGTTCACCGACCGGCGGCGGCAGGTGGTGTCGATGTCCGGGGACGGCGGGTTCAGCATGCTGATGGGCGACTTCCTGACCCTGGTCCAGTACGACCTGCCGGTCAAGGTCGTCCTCTTCAACAACTCCGCACTCAGCATGGTCGAGTTGGAGATGCTGGTCGCGGGCCTGCCCGCGCACGGCACCCACAACACCAACCCCGACTTCGCCGCCGTCGCCCAGGCCTGCGGCGCCTACGGGGTGCGGGTGGAGAAGCCCAAGCAGCTTGCGGGTGCGCTCAAGGACGCCTTCCGGCACAAGGGCCCGGCCCTGGTCGACGTCGTCACCGACCCCAACGCGCTCTCCATCCCGCCGAAGATCAAGGCGGACATGGTCACCGGCTTCGCGCTCTCCGCGTCCAAGATGGTCCTGGACGGGGGCGTGGGCCGGATGGTCCAGATGGCCCGCTCCAACCTCCGTAACGTGCCGCGGCCGTAGGACCGGGACTCAGTCGTCGGTCGGCACCCACTGGCGGACCCCGTCCACGAAGCCGTACCAGTAGTGCGGCAGGCCCTTGACGGAGCTGGTGCGGAACGGCTGCCCGTGGTCGTCGATCCGGACCGTGCCCGAGCGGCCCTGTGAGGACCAGTCGAGTTCGAGGTACCAGCGGCAGTCGCAGCCGACGGTGCTCGCCTGCACCCGCAGCACCTCCGGGTCGGTGGCGGAGACCCGGTAGGGCAGGTGCATGGTGGAGACGGTCTTCCCGTCCGGGCCCTCCCCGGCCACGGGGCGGGCGATCGGCCGGTCCTTGTCCAGGTCCACGTCGAAGTAGCGCGGGGTGAGTCCGCCGCCGCAGCCGTCGGCCATGGAGTAGGCGATGCCCGGGGCGGGCGCCGTTCGGCCGACGACCCGTACCCGCAGGTCCTCCAGGACCACGGCCGTCGACGAGCGGCCCTGCACCGAGACCTCCACGATGGTGTCGCCGCCGTGCACCGCGTTCTGGGTGGCCGCCCAGGTGCCCGCGTCCTGCGGGGCGGGCGGTGGCGGGACCTGCGCCGGTTGTTTGTCGATGACGTAGTGGTGGTCGCAGCCCAGCTCCCACAGCTGGGAGTTCGCGGTCCAGGTGAGCGGGACGCCGGTCGCGCCGCTCGGCGCCGAGGGGGTGGTCCCGCCCGAGGGGGAGGCGGAGGGCCGCGCGCCGCGCGGCGCCCGGGACGGCGACGGGGCGGCGGAGGTGCGGTCGGGGGACGGACCGGTGGACGCGGTGGGGTCGGGGCGCCCGGTGTCGCCGGCGGAGGTCGTGGGGGTGGCGGAGCCGGGGTGCCGGGCGCCGGCGTCGGCGGGCGGCCGGTCCTCCGGGAGCGCGGCCAGGGTGCCCCACGTCGACAACAGGACGGTGGCCACGGCGGCGGCGACCACGGTGCGCCGCCGCCGGTACCAGCGCCGCGAGCCGCCGGCCGCCACCGGCGCCACCACCCCGGCGACCGCGTCGGAGTTCGGGGCGGCGTCCGCTGCCGAGCGCGTCGCTACGGCCTCCGTCGCGAGGTCGGTTTCCGGGTGTGCTTCCCGCGTGGGTGCCGTGGGTGGCTGTTCGTCGTCCGTGCCGCGCGGGCGTCGGCGGGCCGACACCGCTCGCAGCCAGCGTTCGTGGAGGTCGAGGCGTTCCCGGGGGGTCGCTCCGCAGAATGCCGCCAACCGCTCGACCGGGGCGAAGTCCAGCGGCACCGCCTCGCCCGCGCAGTAGCGGTGCAGGGTGGAGGTGTTCATGTTCAGCCGGCGGGCCAGCGAGCCGTAGCTGCGGTCCGTGCGGTCCTTCAGCTGCCGCAGCAGCGCAGCGAACTCCCCGACGTCGTCCACATCGTCGCGCACGCGCACCTTCTCCCGGTCGTCGCCATCCCAGGCACTCATATACCTGCACGTCAACGGGGCTGGGATGGTTCCAGGGCGGGGAAACGGGCGTCCGCCGTTGCGGTCGCCGCCGGTGGCGGCCGATGCTCTTGGTGTCGCACCGAGCGGGCCGGACCGACCAGTCGGCCGCGTCGGCGACAGCCCATACCCATGCACCGACCCACGGGGGATCACCCATGCCCAAGCGCACCCGAGCTGGCGCGCTCACCGCACTCGCCGGCGCCGCACTCGTCGCCGGCACCGCGCTCGCCTCTCCGGCGGCGGCCGCACCCAAGGCGCCCGGCTTCCTCAGGGCGGCCGACCTGCCGCCGCGGGCCGGCACCTCCTGGACGGCCGGCAAGGTCACCGCCGGCATTCCGGAGGAGGTCAAGGAGGACATCTGCATCGGCGTCGGGCTCGGCGGCGGCCAGGACTCCTGGTACCGGAAGTTCCGGACCGACCTCGACACGAGTGCCCGTCAGGTCACCGCGGTGCTGCCCAGCGTCCGCCTGGCGAAGGGCCGGTTCGCGAAGCTCGACGAGGACATCGTGTCCTGCGCGGACCGGATCGAGATGGCGGACCCGCAGATGCGGGCCACGTTCCAGGACCACGGCACCCTGCCGGTCGGGGACGGCGCCCATGTCTACGCCCTGCGCACCATCACCGCCTGGGGCACCAGCGACATCCGGCTGATCTCCCTCGGCCGGGAGGGTCGCACCGTCACCGTCGTGGACTGGGGACAGCTCGGCGGCTTCGTGGACGCGCCGGTGAAGGCGTTCAAGAAGACCACCACCACGGCTGTGAACAAGCTCCACTGACCCACGGTCACCACGTACGACCACCACGCACGACCACCACACCAACCGGGGCCGTCCTCTCGCTCGGGGGAGGAGAGGGCGGCCCCGGACCCAGAGAAGAAAACGGGGAACAGACATGAGCAGCAAGACCCGCGCCGTCCTCACCGCCGGCGTCCTCGCCGTGGCCCTCGGCCTCGGCGCCACCGCCCAGGCCTCGGCCGGCGCTCCGCGCAGCGTGAGCGGCAACCCGTCCGACAACATCACCCGCATCTCCGACTTCTACGGCGCCTACATCGACGCCGAGAGCGACCTGGACGGCAGCGGCAAGCTGCCCACCGCGCTGCGTGCCTACTACATCGCGCCGACCTACCTGAAGAAGCTGCGGGCCTGGGAGGACCGCGAGCACGCGGACGGGGTGCTGCGCGCCCAGAACACCCCGCTCAAGTGGAAGGTCACGGACAACGGCACCAGGAAGTACACGGAGGCCGTCATCACGCTCACCTGGAGCCGCGACACCACCACGAAGCTGGTCGTCGACATGACCCGCGACACCCACAAGATCGTCAACATCGGCACCAAGGGCCTCGGGAACAAGTAGGCGGAAGGTCAGGTTTCGGCCAGGTTCGCCGGTGCCGTGGACCGCGTGAATCAGCTCGGGGGGTTGTCCGAGAGGCTGATTCACGCCGGGTCCACGGCACCGGTGGCGCGTACGGGACGGTCCTGACGGCGGCGTACGTGCCGGGGCCGATCCGGGACATGGCCGAACACCCGGTCGTCATCGACGTGACATGACTGGCGCGTGCCCGAGCGGGCATGGATCCCCGTGAACCTGTTCGATCAGGAGGGGAACCGGACACAGCGTGCGGGCGGGGGCCATGAACAGTCAGGCACGAGGGGGCGGTCCCGTGGCCGTCGGGGCCTCCTCGGCGCAGACGGCGGGGGAAGAGACCGACACGACGGAACGGGGGCACCCGCCGCAGCTCAGACGGCGGTTGGGACGGTCGGACCTGCGGGCGGTGCCCGAGGCGCGCAGGGAGCTGAGGGAGCTGCTGCGGCACTGGGGGCGGCCCGGCCGTTCCGAGATCGCGGAACTGCTCACCAGCGAACTGGTCACCAACGCGCTCGTCCACACCGACCGCGAGGCGGTCCTGACGGCCGTCGTGGAGCCGGGCCAACTGCGGGTGGAGGTCCGGGACTTCGTGGCCCGCAGGCCCCGGGTGTGCGCCCCGGACACCGGGGACGGCACCCACGGCCGCGGCATGGTGCTGGTGGACTCCCTCGCGGACGCGTGGGGAGTGCAGGCGCACGAGGTCGGCAAGTCGGTCTGGTTCGAACTGGACGCCGAAGCCGCTTAGCAGCCCCACGACAGACGGGACGGGGGCGTGACCTTCGTGGTCACGCCCCCGTCCCGAGGTGTCTTCGCGGCAGTGGGCGATCAGCCGAACTGCTGCTCCAGGTCCTTGAGCTTGCGCTCCAGGGAGTCGAGGCGCGGCAGGGCCATTGTGTCGTCCTCCGCGGTCAGGTCGACGGTGATCTCAGACCCTTTGCGGACGGGCTGAAGGGACGGCCGAGAGCGCACGGGCAGCTGTTCCGGCGCCGCTATGGCAGGCTCCGCGGAGGCCTGGGCGGGCGCACGCTCGACCTGGTGCACCTCGTCCTGCCGGCCGGCGCGCCCGACGAAGCCCCGGTGGCCGCGGCTTATGGCCTTGAGCTGGGCCCGCTCCAGACGGTCCTGCTCGCGGCGGCGCATGCGGTTCTCCTCCTTCTGCCGCTTGTCGTCGCGCACCTCCTCGACCGCCTCGTCCAGGCTGCGCACGCCCTCCAGGAGCATCAGCGACCACGCCCTGTAGGTCTCACGGGGGGCACGCAGCCAGCGCACGATACGGATCTGCGGCAGCGGACGCGGCACCAGGCCCTGCTCGCGCAGGGCGGCCTTGCGGGTCTGCTTCAGGGCGCGGTCGAAGAGGACGGCCGCGGACAGCGACATGCCGGCGAAGAACTGCGGAGCGCCGTCGTGGCCCCCGCCCCTAGGCGCGTGCACCCAGTTGAACCAGGCGGATGCGCCCGCGAACGTCCACACGAGGATCCGGGAGCCGAGCGCGGCGTCACCGTGGCTCGCCTCGCGCACCGCGAGGACGGAGCAGAACATCGCGGCGCCGTCCAGGCCGAACGGCACCAGGTACTCCCAGCCGCCGGAGAGGTTGAGGTTCTGCTGGCCGAAGCCGACCAGTCCGTGGAAGGAGAGGGCGGCGGACACCGCCGCGCAGCAGAACAGCAGGACGTAGGCGGCGGTGGCGTAGATGGCCTCCTTGCGCCGGCGCCGCTCCTCGCTGCGCTCCCACGAGTCGTCCTTCGCGTGCTCCCCGCCGGACCGCTTGGAGCGCGTCAGCACCGCCACCGCGACCAGCATGCCCAGGAGCAGTACGGCGCCGGGAAGCAGCCAGTTCAGCGATATGTCGGTCAGTCTCATCTAGGGGTCCCTTGCATTGGGATAGGGCGTAACGCCCGCCATAGTGGCCCAATCCCGTCGGCCCTCAGGGGGTTTCGGGGCAAGAGGCCGCCAAGGAAGTGCAAGGGGATGCTCCAGGGCAGCATTCTGCTCGAACTGCCGCGTGAGGGGCGGGAGTTGAGTTCGAGTAAGACTACCCGTACGGGTGGTTCCTCGGAAAGTTCCTGCGGCGAGTGAGGAAGTTGTGAATTCCCTGTCCGGCGCAGCGGCGCTCCCGTCCTCCGCGATCTTAGTGGATCCGGGGCGGTGCTTCGCCCCCCAGGGCGTCCTGAGGGCGCATCAGGCCGCCGCGGCCGCCGCGAGTTTGGCGATCCGCTCGTCGTCGCGGGTCCGCGGGCAGGTGGCGCAGGTGTCCTCGGGGCGCAGGGTGTAGTACATGCAGCAGCTCACCCGGTCCCGGGTCGGCAGTGGCTCGCCGGCCGGCCCGGTCAGCACCCGGAAGGCCGCGGAGCCGGCGTACGGCCCGGTGGTCCCGGGAAGCAGCGCCGCCAGCTCCCGGACGGCCCGCTCCTCCTCGCCGAGCAGACCGGCGACGTACCAGAGCCCCTCCACGATCCCGTCGGTCGCCATGCCCCACAGGGCGCGACCGCGCCGCCGCGTCCGGGGGCCGAAGCCGCCGAGCACCGGTTCCAGGTGCTCGGCCACCGCTGCCCTGACCTCCGCCCGCAGCGCCTCCTCGCCGCCGACGACGACCGCGCCGGGCAGCGCCGCCGCCGGGTCCTCCGGGAGGCAGGCGAAGGAGGTGACCCGTACGGCCATCCGGCCCGCCGTGCGGTCGTACGACACCTCGGTGACGGGGAGGCGGGGGACCCGGCGGTCCAGGAACCAGGGGAGGGTGATCAGCAGGCAGGCGGCCCAGCCGTAGCGGTGCAGGCCGAAACTCGCGACCACGTCGGGGCGGCCGGGCTGCCCGTGATCGCGCAGGATCTGGTCCGCGTCCCAGGCGAGGAAGGCGTCCAGGGCGGGGCCGCCCGCCGCGAGTTCGGCCGCGCCGACCCAGCCGCCGCCCTCGGGTGCCGCTTCGCCCGGCGCCAGCTCCGTCACCGCCAGGCCGGGAAAGACCTCGGCGAGGCGGGCGTAGGCGGCGGAGACGGGCGAGGGCATGGGTGACCACCGATCGGATGCGGGTACGGGCCGACTGTCCGGATAAGTAAGGCTTACCTTACCTCTCGTTCGGGAGTTTGAACCAGCGCCTTGTGCGCCTAAGGTGCTTGACGGACAAGTAACAACCCGCCGTTAATGACCCGAGTGCCGACGACCCGAGGAGGGCCCGTGGACCAGCGCACGCACGCGGCTCCCGCCGAGACGGCCCGGGTGCCCGCGCAGTCGCGGTCCGGGGAGACGCGGCTGGAGGCGGTGGTGCGGGAGGCGGGTGGACACCCCGCCGGTACGCCGGCCGCGCGCGGTGAGCACACGCACGGCGAACGGCCCGTTCCGCAGTCCCGGCCCGCCGTGCAGCGGGCGTCCGTGCGCGGGCAGATCCTCGACGCGCTGCGCACCGCGCTGATGGGCGGGGAGCTGCTGCCCGGCGAGGTGTACTCGGCGCCGGTGCTGGGGGAGCGGTTCGGGGTGTCCGCGACGCCCGTGCGCGAGGCGATGCAGCAGCTCGCTCTGGAGGGTGCGGTCGAGGTCGTGCCCAACCGCGGCTTCCGGGTCGTGGAGCGGGGCGCGCGGGAACTGGCCGAACTGGCCGAGGTGCGGGCGCTGATCGAGGTGCCGGTGATGATGCGGCTGGCGCGCAGTGTGCCGGCCGAACGGTGGGTCGCGTTGCGGCCGCTGGCCGAGGAGTCGGTGCGGGCGGCGGCGACAGGGTGCAGGGCGACGTACGCGGAGGCCGACCGGGCGTTCCACCGGGCGGTGCTGGGGCTCGCGGGCAACGAGCAGCTCGTGCAGATCGCGGAGGACCTGCGGCGACGGGCGGTGCCGCTGCGCGGGGCGCGGGCCGAGATGATGTCGGACGCGGCGGAGCACTCGGCGTTGCTCGATGTGTTGGTGGCGAGGGATCTGGAAGCGGTGCGGGCGTTGGTGGCGGGGCATTTCGCCGACGCGTGGTGAGCTGGCGGGGGCGGTTGCGCGGAGTCTCGCCGTAGGGGTGCGTGTGGGGTGTCGGGTGCGGGTGCGTCGTGGCTGGTCGCGCAGTTCCCCGCGCCCCTGAGGGGGCGGTTCAGTCGGTGTGTCGGGTGCGGGTGGGGCGTGGTTGGTCGCGCAGTTCCCCGCGTCCCTGGCGGGGCGGTTCAGTCGGTGTGTCGGGTGCGGGTGGGGCGTGGTTGGCCGCGCAGTTCCCCGCGTCCCTGGCGGGGCACGTCTCGGCTGCGGGCATGCGTGCCGCCTGGGGCGGCACGGGTGGGCGCAGCGGCACCCTGTCGGCGCCGGTGAGCGGTGTTTGCCTCAGCTGTCACGCCGTTGCCGCGCCGGGGGTCGGTGGGGTCAACTGCCGTGCCAGCCAGGTCGGGACGCCGCCCAGGAGACGGAAGAGTCGGCTTGCCTCCTCGCGGAGCCGCGACGCCTCCGGTTCGGACTCCGTTTCGGCCAGGGACGCCAGCGCGGGGGCCGTGCCGACCAGGTAGCCCAGCTCCTCCCTGAGGCGCAGGGACTCCGCGAAGCCGTGCCGGGCCTCGGTCAACTCGCCGTCGCGCAGGGCCAGGCCGGCCAGGTGCCGCCAGGTGAAGGAGAGCAGCAGCGGGTCGGCGTGCGCGGTGGCGGCCGCGTGCGCCCTGCGGTAGGCGGCGCGGGCCGCCTGCGGGGACAGGGTCAGGTTCTCCGCCAGCAGCCCCCGGCGGAAGTCCAGCAGGGCGCGTCCCGGCGCCCCCGGCGGGATCAGCGCCGCCGCCCTGCCGAGCGCGGCCCGCGCCTCGTCGGCCCGGTCGCGGACCCCGTGCAGGGTGGCCGCGTAGGCGAGTTGACCGCGTTCGCAGGCCGCGGCCCCCCGCTCCTCGTCGGTACGGGCCTGCGCCTCCGCCGTACGCAGCGCGTCCTCCGCCTCTTCCCAGCCCCGCTCGGTATAGAGGCACCGCTCGACCATCAGCCCGGCCCGCTGCAGGGAGTACGCCGGGGTGTCCGACGGCAGCAGGGCCGCCGCGTCGGCCCAGCAGGCCCGCGAGCGCAGCCGCCATACCGCGGTCTGGAGCGGATCGTCACCGGCGGTCGTTCCGTTCCCAGACATGGCGGAGTACGCCACGTTGCCCTCCCCTAGCGCGCCGTCGAGCAGTGAAGTGGTGGCCGCATTCCAGCATCGATCGCCGCGCGGGGCCAAGAGGATGGGTGAATAATTTCACAAAGTCGTGGGACGGCGACGGCACTTGGCAGGAGCCCGTCGCGCGCCCGCGTGACCTCAGCTCATCCGCAACGCCAGGAAGAAATCGAGCTTGTCCTCCAGCCGCGCGAGGTCCCGGCCCGTCAACTGCTCGATCCTCCCCACGCGATAGCGCAACGTGTTGACGTGCAGGTGGAGACGGGTGGCGCAACGGGTCCAGGAGCCGTCGCAGTCGAGGAACGCCTCCAGGGTCGGGATCAGTTCGGCGCGGTGCCTGCGGTCGTAGTCCCGCAGCGGGTCCAGCAGGCGGGCGGTGAAGGCGCGCCGGACGTCGTCGGGGACGAAGGGCAGCAGCAGGACGTGCGAGGCCAGTTCCTGGTGGCCGGCCGCGCAGACCCGGCCCGGACGGGCCGCGGCCACCCGGCGGGCGTGCCGGGCCTCCTCCAGGGCGCCGCGCAGCCCCTCGGCCGAGTGCACGGCCGCGCTGACGCCGAGGGTGACCCGGCCGTCGCCGTCGAGGCCCGCCGTCAGCGGCGCCCGTACGGCCGCGAGCAGCACGTCGGCGTGGATCCCGGACTCGGAGCCGTCGTGCTCCGTGGTGACGGCGGGCAGCGGGACCAGGGCTATCGCCTCGTCGCCGGTGTGGGCCACCGCTATGCGGTCGGACGGCTCGGGCCCGGTCGCCAGCGGGTCGACGAGGATCTCCTCCAGCAGGGACTGCGCGACCGGACCGCCCTCGACCTCCGCGCCGTCCCACTCGACGCGGGCGACCACCACCTGCCAGTGCGGGGCCGCGCCGAGGCCGGGCAGCAGGACCGGAGCCGCCACCCGCAGCCGCGCGGCGATCTCCGCCGGTGCCGCGCCCGTCTGTACCAGTTCGAGGACCTCCTGGGCGAGCCGGCGCCGTACCGTACGAGCCGCGTCCCGGCGGTCGCGCTCGACGGAGATCAGCTGGGTGACGCCCTGGAGCAGGTCGAGCCGCTCCGCCGGCCAGTCGCCGGCGTCCGCCTCGACCGCGAGCAGCCAGTCCGACAGCACCGACTCGCGCACGTCCCGGCCGCCCCGCGGGGAGCCGCCCGCCCCGGTCGTCGCCGGGAGGTGCCCCCAGCCGATCGGGAAGAGCGAGTACGTCGTGGTGCCCAGCAGCACGCGATGGGGGCCGCGGCGGCCGGTGCGGGTGGCCGCCAGGTGCTCGGCGGCCAGCTCGGCGCGGGCCTCGGCGGGCAGCGCGGGCCCCGCCACCTTGGAGCCCGCGATCAGCCGGCCGGCCGGGGAGAGCACCCAGGCGCGCAGGTCGAGGTCGGAACCGAGCAGGTCCAGGACCACGTCCGGGCCGCCGCCCGCCGGGCCCGAGGTCATCATCCTGCGGTGCCGGTCGACGACCGCCGCGAGGTCCCCGGCCCGCTCGCCGCTGACCTGCCGCACGACATGCTCGGTGATCGTCGCGAAGGCCACCGACTCGTGGACCGCGAAGAGCGGCAGCCGGTGCCGGGCGCAGGCCACCACCAGATCGTCGGGGACGTCGCCGAGTTCCGCCTCGCCGGCCGCCAGCGCCACCACCCCGGCCTGCACGAGCAGTCGTACGAACGCCTCGGAGTCCGCCGCGTCCCGGCGCCAGGCCAGGCCCGTCAGCACCAGCTCACCGCCCGAGAGGTAGCGGCTGGGATCGCGCAGGTCGGTGGTCATGACCCCGCGCACGGTGCGGTCCAGCTCGTCCTCGCCGCCGAGCAGCCGCAGGCCCAGCGCGTCGGTGTCCAGCAGTGCGCGCAGCCGCATCTCGTCGCCGCCGTTCTGTGTCTCGAAATCTACGATGAATCTGTGAGGGTCCGGGTCGGGGTGCCGGGCGTACGCGGTCACGGGCCGTCACCGCGTGGGACCTGAGCGTTTCCCGCGTTTCCGCAGTAAAACCAAGAGGTTACCGATGGCCTCCGTTCATACGAATCTACAAGATGCCCTTGCTGGCCAGCCAACTCCTTCATGGTTTCGGTGACTGACCCCGCTGGAGTACGGGGCGGTGTACTGGCCTCGTCCCGCGTGAACAGGACATGAACGAGCCGGGCCCGCCGCACACGGATTGGCTCAATCCGCACGACTCACGAGACTCAACGAGACGGAGAAAAGAGCCGGTCATGGACTTCCTTCGCCCCGCCAGCTGGGAGGAGGCGCTCGCCGCCAAGGCCGAGCACCCCTCCGCAGTGCCGATCGCGGGTGGCACCGATGTGATGGTCGAGATCAACTTCGACCACCGCCGGCCCGAGTACCTCCTCGACCTCACCCGCATCGGTGATCTCTACGAATGGGAGGTCGGTGAGGAGAGCGTCCGGCTCGGCGCCTCCGTGCCGTACACCCGGATCATGGAGCACCTGCGCGCCGAACTGCCGGGCCTCGCCCTCGCCTCGCACACCGTCGCCTCCCCGCAGATCCGCAACCGCGGCGGCGTCGGCGGCAACCTCGGCACCGCCTCCCCGGCCGGCGACGCCCACCCCGCGCTGCTCGCGGCGGGCGCCGAGGTCGAGGCGGAGTCGGTGCGCGGCACCCGGCTCATCCCGATCGACGACTTCTACACCGGCGTCAAGCGCAACGCGCTCGCCCCCGACGAACTGATCCGCGCGGTGCACGTGAAGAAGGCCGAAGGGCCGCAGCAGTACTCCAAGGTCGGCACCCGCAACGCCATGGTCATCGCCGTGTGCGCGTTCGGGCTCGCCCTGCACCCCGTGACACGGACGGTCCGTACCGGCATCGGCTCGGCCGCCCCCACCCCCGTACGGGCGAAGGCAGCCGAGGACTTCCTGAACGCCGCGCTCGACGAGGGCGGCTTCTGGGACAACGGAAAGATCATCACCCCGTCGGTCGCCAAGCAGTTCGCGGACCTGTGCGCCGCCTCCTGCAACCCCATCGACGACGTCCGGGGCACCGCGAGCTACCGCCGCCACGCGGTCGGCGTGATGGCCCGCAGGACCCTCACCTGGACCTGGGAGTCGTACCGCGGCACCACTCAGCAGAAGGGGAGGGCCGCCTGATGCGCGTCCACTTCACCGTCAACGGACGCCCGCAGGAAGCCGACGACGTCTGGGAGGGCGAGAGCCTGCTCTACGTGCTGCGCGAACGGCTCGGCCTGCCCGGCTCCAAGAACGCCTGCGAACAGGGCGAGTGCGGTTCCTGCACGGTCCGCCTGGACGGCGTGCCGGTGTGCTCGTGCCTGGTCGCCGCCGGACAGGCCGAGGGCCGCGACGTCGTCACCGTCGAGGGCCTCGCGGACTACGCCAGGCAGCGGGACGGCGGCGCCGCGTGCGGCACCTCGGGCACCTCGCTCGACCAGGCCCGGCGCTGGGCCGCCACGGGGCAGGACTCCCAGACCGGTGAGGGCACCGAACTCTCGCCCGTCCAGCAGGCGTTCATCGACGCGGGCGCCGTCCAGTGCGGTTTCTGCACGCCCGGCCTGCTGGTCGCCGCCGACGAGATGCTGGAGCACAACCCCAACCCGACCGACGCCGACATCCGCGAGGCGCTCTCGGGCAACCTGTGCCGCTGCACCGGCTACGAGAAGATCATGGACGCGGTCCGCCTCGCGGCCGCCCGGCAGTCAGAGGCGGTCTGAGCCGATGCCCACCAACGGCGTCCCCACGAAGATCACCCAGGGTTCCCACACCAAGGGCGGCATCGGCGAGTCCACGCTCCGGCCCGACGGCACCCTCAAGGTCACCGGCGAGTTCGCGTACTCCTCCGACCTGTGGCACGAGGACATGCTCTGGGGCCAGATCCTGCGCTCCACGGTCGCGCACGCCGAGATCGTCTCGATCGACACCGCCGAGGCCCTCGCCCAGCCCGGCGTGTACGCCGTCATGACCTACGACGACCTGCCCACCGACGTGCGGAACTACGGCCTGGAGATCCAGGACACCCCGGTCCTCGCCCACGGCAAGGTGCGCCACCACGGCGAGCCGGTCGCGATCGTCGCCGCCGACCACCCGGAGACCGCCCGCCGCGCCGCCGCCAAGATCAAGGTCGAGTACCGCGAACTGCCCGTCATCACCGACGAGGCCTCGGCCACCGCGCCCGGCGCGGTCCTCGTCCACGAGAACCGCGCCGACCTCCCCCAGCCTTCGACCGGGGGGACCCCCATCGTCGGCCACGTCCCGCACCCCAACATCGTGCACCGTCAGCCGATCGTCCGCGGCGACGCCGACGAGGCCGCGAAGAAGGCCGACGTCGTCGTCAAGGGCGAGTACTACTTCGGCATGCAGGACCAGGCCTTCCTCGGCCCCGAGTCCGGTCTCGCGGTGCCCGAGGAGGACGGCGGCGTCCACCTCTACATCGCCACCCAGTGGCTCCACTCCGACCTGCGCCAGATCGCCCCCGTGCTCGGCCTGCCCGAGGACAAGGTACGGATGACGCTGGCCGGTGTCGGCGGCGCGTTCGGCGGCCGCGAGGACCTGTCGATGCAGATCCACGCCTGCCTGCTGGCCCTGCGCACCGGCAAGCCGGTGAAGATCGTCTACAACCGCTTCGAGTCCTTCTTCGGTCACGTCCACCGCCACCCGGCCCGGCTCTACTACGAGCACGGAGCCACGCGCGAGGGCAAGTTGACGCACGTCAAGTGCCGGATCGTGCTCGACGGCGGCGCCTACGCCTCCGCCTCCCCGGCCGTCGTCGGCAACGCCTCCTCGCTGGGCATCGGACCGTACGTCGTCGACGACGTCGACATCGAGGCCATCGCCCTCTACACCAACAACCCGCCGTGCGGCGCGATGCGCGGCTTCGGTGCGGTCCAGGCGTGCTTCGCCTACGAGGCCCAGATGGACAAGGTCGCCAAGCAACTCGGCATGGACCCGGTGGAGTTCAGGAAGCTGAACGCCATGGAACAGGGCACGATCATGCCGACCGGCCAGCCGGTGGACTCGCCCGCCCCCGTCGCCGAACTCCTGCGCCGGGTCGTCGCGATGCCGCTGCCGCCCGAGCAGCAGTGGCTCTCGGCCGGCGAGGAGGCGGACGTACGGCAGCTGCCCGGCGGGCTGTCCAACACCACCCACGGCGAAGGCGTCGTACGCGGCATCGGCTACGCCGTCGGCATCAAGAACGTCGGTTTCTCCGAGGGCTTCGACGACTACTCCACCGCGCGGGTGCGCCTGGAGGTCGTCGGCGGCGAGCCCGTCGCCGTCGTCCACACCGCGATGGCGGAGGTCGGGCAGGGCGGCGTGACCGTCCACGCGCAGATCGCGCGCACCGAGCTGGGCGTGGCACAGGTGACCATCCACCCGGCCGACACCCAGGTGGGGTCGGCGGGTTCGACCTCGGCCTCCCGGCAGACCTACGTCACCGGCGGCGCCGTGAAGAACTCCTGCGAACTGGTCCGGGAGAAGGTCCTGGAGCTGGGCCGCCGCAAGTTCGGCCCGTACCACCCGGCCTGGGCCACCGCCGAACTGCTCCTGGAGGGCGGCAAGGTGGTCACCGACGGCGGCGAGGTGCTCGCCGACCTGGCGGACGTGCTCGGCGAGGAGAGCGTGGAGGTCGAGGCCGAGTGGCGGCACCGGCCGACCGAACCCTTCGACCTGCGCAGCGGCCAGGGCAACGGCCACGTCCAGTACTCCTTCGCCGCGCACCGCGCGGTCGTCGAGGTCGACACCGAGCTGGGCCTGGTCAAGGTGGTCGAGCTGGCCTGCGCCCAGGACGTCGGCAAGGCGCTCAACCCGCTCTCCGTCGTCGGCCAGATCCAGGGCGGTACGACCCAGGGCCTGGGCATCGCGGTGATGGAGGAGATCATCGTCGACCCGAAGACCGCGAAGGTCAGGAACCCGTCCTTCACGGACTACCTGATCCCGACCATCCTCGACACGCCGACCATCCCGGTCGACGTCCTCGAACTCGCCGACGACCACGCCCCGTACGGGCTGCGCGGCATCGGCGAAGCACCGACGCTGTCGTCGACTCCGGCGGTCCTCGCGGCGATTCGCGACGCGACCGGCCTGGAGCTCAACCGCACGCCGGTACGCCCGGAGCACCTGACGGGCAACGCCTAGGCACGTCAGCACCACCGTTCGTCTCGGGCCGTCCCCCGGGTCGTGCACATCCCAACCCCCTGTGAACCTTGGGAGACGGCACCGTGACCCAGCAGTCAGTGGAGCCCAGGACCACGGCGGACGACGCGGGAGAAGGCACCCGCGTCCCCGCCGGACGCTCCTGGCTCGACCGTTACTTTCACATATCCGCAAGAGGCTCCTCCGTCGCGCGTGAAGTGCGCGGCGGCGTCACCACCTTCATGGCGATGGCGTACATCCTGCTGCTCAACCCGCTGATCCTGTCCGGCAAGGACGCCGCCGGGGACACCCTCGGACAGAAGGCGCTGATCACCGCGACGGCGTTCGCGGCGGCCTTCACCACGCTCCTGATGGGCTTCGCCGGCAAGGTGCCGCTCGCGCTGGCCGCCGGCCTGTCCGTGTCCGGCGTGCTGTCCTCGCAGGTCGCCCCGCAGCTGACCTGGCCGCAGGCGATGGGCATGTGCGTGATGTACGGCGTGGTCATCATGCTTCTGGTCGTCACCGGCCTCCGTGAGATGATCATGAACGCGATCCCGCTCGCGCTCAAGCACGGCATCACCATGGGCATCGGCCTGTTCATCGCCCTGATCGGCTTCTACAAGTCCGGCTTCGTGCACCAGGGCAGGGCCACCCCGGTCACCCTGGGCCCGGCGGGCGAACTCGCCGGCTGGCCGGTGCTGCTCTTCGCCGGCACCCTGCTGCTGATCTTCGTCCTCCAGGCCCGGAACACGCCCGGAGCCATCCTGATCGGCATCGTCACCGGCACCGTCGTGGCCGCCGTGCTGAACGGCCTCGGGGTCATCGATCCCCAGCAGTGGGCCGGCGGCGCCGCCCCCGCGTTGCACGGTTCGGCCGTCTCCCTGCCGGACTTCTCGCTCTTCGGGCACGTCGAGTTCGGCGGCTGGGGCAAGGTCGGCGCGATGACGGTCGCGCTGATCGTCTTCACACTGGTGCTGGCCGGGTTCTTCGACGCGATGGCCACCATCATCGGCGTCGGCACGGAGGCGGAACTGGCCGACGACAGGGGCCGGATGCCGGGTCTGTCCAAGGCGCTGTTCATCGACGGCGCGGGCGGCGCGATCGGCGGGCTGGCCGGGGGCTCCGGCCAGACCGTCTTCATCGAGTCGGCCACCGGCGTCGGCGAGGGCGCCAGGACCGGTCTCGCCTCCGTCGTCACGGGCCTGTTCTTCGCGGCCTGTCTCTTCTTCACGCCGCTCACCGCGATCGTCCCGCAGGAGGTCGCCTCCGCCGCCCTGGTGGTCATCGGCGCCATGATGCTGATGAACGCCCGGCACGTGGACTGGGCCGACCGGGCCACCGCCGTCCCGGTGTTCCTGACGGTCGTCCTGATGCCCTTCACCTACACCATCACCACCGGCGTGGCCGCGGGCGTGATCTCGTACACCGCCATCAAGGCGGCGCAGGGCAGGGCCCGTGAGGTCGGGGCGTTCATGTGGGGCCTGACCGTCGTCTTCCTCGTCTACTTCGCCCTCCATCCGATCGAGAGCTGGCTGGGCGTCCACTGAGCCGTTGCTCCCGCCCGCCGCGCAACCGCCGTTCAAGGAGACCGAGACATGCTGGACATCGCCGAGGAGCTGAACCGGTGGGTGGCCGACGGCCGTGACTTCGCCGTGGCCACGGTGGTGGCGGTCGGGGGCAGCGCGCCGCGCCGGCCCGGGGCCGCGCTCGCGGTGGACGCCGACGGCACCGCCGTGGGCTCGGTCTCCGGGGGGTGCGTGGAGGGCGCCGTGTACGAGCTGTGCCGGCAGGCGCTGGAGGACGGGGAAACCGTCCTCGAACGCTTCGGGTACAGCGACGCGGACGCCTTCGCCGTCGGCCTGACCTGCGGGGGAGTCATCGACATCCTGGTGACCCCGGTCCGGGCGGACGATCCCGTCCGGCCGTTGGTGGCCGCCGCGCTGGCCGCCGCCGCCCGCGGGGAGGCGGCGGCGGTCGCGCGGATCGTCACCGGGCCGCAGGAGCTGGCGGGCCGGGCCCTGCTGGTGGCCGCCGACGGCTCCTGGGACGGCGGCTTCGGCGCCCACCCGGAACTGGACCGCACGGTGGCCGCCGAGGCCGGTGCCTTCCTGGACGCCGGCCGCACCGGCACCCTGGAGATCGGAGAGCAGGGCTCACGCTGCGGAGCGCCGCTCACGGTACTGGTGGAGTCGTCCGTCCCGCCGCCCCGGATGATCGTCTTCGGGGCGATCGACTTCGCCTCGGCGCTGGTGCGCGTCGGCAAGTTCCTCGGCCACCACGTGACGGTGTGCGACGCGCGCCCCGTGTTCGCCACGAAGGCCCGGTTCCCGGACGCGGACGAGATCGTCGTCGACTGGCCCCACAGGTACCTGGAGCGGACCCGGACCGACGGCCGTACCGTCCTGTGCGTCCTCACCCACGACGCCAAGTTCGACGTCCCGCTGCTCCGGCTCGCGCTCCGCCTCCCGGTGGCCTACGTCGGCGCGATGGGCTCCCGCCGCACCCACCTGGACCGCACGGCCCGGCTGCGCGAGGTCGGCGTCACCGAACTGGAGCTGGCCCGCCTCAGGTCCCCCATCGGCCTCGACCTCGGCGCCCGCACCCCCGAGGAGACCGCCCTGTCCATCGCCGCCGAGATCGTCGCCGCCCGCCGGGGCGGCACCGGCGTCCCCCTGACCGGCGCCCACACCCCGATCCACCACGACACGACCTCGACGCCGCCCCCCGCGCGGCGGATCGGTTCGGTGGCCTAGCTCTCCCCCTGCTGGGCCACCGGGTGGGCTCCCCCGGTGGCGCCCGGTCCGTTTCCCCCGATCAGCCGAACCGGTCCGGGCGCCAGGGGACGATGGAAGCGCCTTCGCGGCCGTCGTACAGCGTCAAATGACGCATTCGGCAGAGGGAGTTCCGTTCCGATGCGCCGGCGGTGCAAGCGGGTCCTGGATCGGGCGGGCGTTCACTCCTCGGCCCAGCGTCGTAACCCCGCCAGGTCGAGTACGACCGTCCGGCCCCGGCCGGTCGCCACCAGGCCCTCCCGCTGCATCGCCCGCAGACAGCGCACCACGGACTCCCGGGACGCCCCCGTGGCGGAGGCCAGTTCCCGCTGGTTGACCTGGACGGCGACGGCACCCGGCAGCGCCTCGGAGGCGGCCGAGCCGTACTGGACCGCGAGTTTCACCAGCAGCCCGGCGACCCGGGCCCGGGTGGTACGGGCGCCCTGCTCGGCGCGCAGCCCGTCGGAGTCCCGCAACCGGCCCACCACACTGCGCAGCACCGCGAGGCACAGCGCCGGGTCCCGCTCCAGCAGCCGCAGGAAGGCGTCCCCCGCGACCACCACACCCGCCGAGCGGCGCATCGCGGTGACCGTGGCGCCCCGGGGCCGGCCGTCGATGCAGGCGAGTTCGCCGAGGAGTTCACCGGGGCCGCGCAGGGCGAGCAGACTGGTGTAGCCGTTCGCCGAGTCGACCGTCGCCTTGACCAGCCCGCCGGTGAGCAGGACGACGGAGTCGGCCGGGTCGCCCTCCCGCATCAGCACCTCGCCGCGCACCCAGCCGCGCGGGTGCCCGGCCTCCCGTATCAGCTTGACCTCCCCGGGCGAGAAGAGCGCCACCTCCGAGCCTCCCGGCCGCGTCGACCCACGGTGACCGTTCGCCACCGGAGAGCCACTGTCCATCGTGCGGCCGGGATCTGCCAAGGGGGCGGCGATCGCCTGGCGTCGGCTTCGGCTACGGGGTGCGCAGCAACGTGTTGAGTGTCCGGCCGAACACCGCGCGGGACGTGCGGCGCACCAGCGGGTCGAGGGCCGACGGCAGGCCCCGGACGCGCAACTCCTCGTGCCAGAGCACCCGGGTACGCCCGCCGGGGCCCGGCCGCACCTCCAACTCGGCCCACCCCAGCACGACCCGGCCGTGTTTGACCAGGCGGCACCGGCCGGAGCCGCCCTCCTGCGGCGGCTCCCAGACGGTCACCTCCATCGGATCGTCGAACGACAGCGGCCCGAGGCCCGAGCGGGCCACGAAGACGGTGCCCTGGTGGGTCGGGGGATCGGTGAGCACGGTGATCCGGGTCAGCGGGACCGCGCCGGCGTGCCGAGGCCACTCGGTGAGCCGGCGCCACGCCTCGTCGATCGGCAGCGGAACCGTCCGCTGGAGGAGGAAATTGACCACGGCACGATCGTAGGGAACGGGCGACCGTGAAGGGGCCGACCACCGAGTGTTCACATGAGCTGCAGAATCGTCCCGCCGGGCGGGCGGGGGACTCGTCCCCGGCTCCGGGGTGTGACCATGGACGGAGGGGGGACCGACCTCACCCCCCGGAGGACTCCCCATGCGCTACCGGGACCGCACCCAGGCGGGACGCGAACTCGCCGCCGCGCTGCGGGAGGTGCGGGACGAGGGCGCCCTGCCGGAGCCGATCGTGCTGGCCCTGCCCCGGGGCGGCGTCGCCGTCGCCGTTCAGGTCGCGCGGGAGCTGTCGGCGCCGCTGGACGTGCTCGTCGTACGCAAGATCGGTGCCCCGCACCACGAGGAGTTCGGCGTCGGCGCGATCGCCGGGGACGAGCCGCCGCTCCTCGACCGGGCGACGCTGGCCCGGCTGGGCCTGAGCGCGCAGGCGCTGGCCCCCGTGGTGGAGCGGGAGCGGCAGGAACTGCGCCGGCGCGAGCGCCGGTACCGGGAGGGCCGCCCGCCGCCCGCACTGCGCGGCCGTACCGTGATCGTCGTGGACGACGGCCTGGCCACCGGTTCCACCGCCCGCGCCGCCCTGCGCCACGTACGGGGGCAGGGGCCCGCCCGGACCGTGCTGGCCGTCCCCGTCGGCGCGCCCGACTCCCTCGACGCGCTCGCCGCCGACGCCGACCTGGTGGTCTGCCCGTTCCGGCCGGCCGTGTTCAGCTCGGTGGGCCAGTGGTACGACGACTTCGAGCAGCTGACGGACGCCGACGTGCTGGACGCCTTGCGCGGGGCCTGACGGGAGCGGTTGAGCGCGGGCGCCGTGGCACAGCGCTGGATACGATATGGGCAGGTACGGGTAAGTAAGGGCAGGTTCGAGAAGGTTCGGGACGTCACGGGGTGATGTGTGATGGCGACGCACATCGCGGGCTACGAGGTCCAGGGCGAGATCGGACGCGGCGGCATGGCCGTCGTCTACCGCGCCAGGGACCTGCGTCTGGACCGCACCGTCGCCCTGAAGCTGCTCGCCCCGGAGATGGCCCGCAACGACACCTTCCGCCGCCGTTTCACCCATGAGTCCCGGGTCGCGGCGGCCCTGGACCACCCGCACATCGTGCCGATCTTCGAGGCCGGTGAGACGGACGGGGTGCTGTACATCGCCATGCGGTACGTGTCCGGCCCGGATCTGCGCGCGCTGCTGGACAGGGAGGGGGTGCTGCCGGTGGCCGCGACCCTGCGCATCGCCGGACAGGTGGCCTCCGCGCTGGACGCGGCCCATCAGCACGACCTGGTGCACCGGGACGTGAAGCCGGGCAACGTCCTGGTGGCGCAGGGCACCGACAGCGACCACCCCGAGCACGTGTACCTCACCGACTTCGGGCTGACCAAGAAGTCGCTGTCCCTGACGGGGTTCACGACGGTCGGCGAGTTCGTCGGAACGCTGGACTACGTGGCGCCGGAACAGATCTCGGGCCGTCCCGTGGACGGGCGGTGCGATCTCTACAGCCTGGCCTGCGTGGTCTTCGAGATGCTGGCGGGCGGGCCGCCGTTCGTACGGGACGAGGACATCGCGCTGCTGTGGGCGCACCAGTACGACCTTCCACCCGCGCTGAGCGAGGTGCGGGCGGGGCTGCCGACGGCGTTCGACGACGTGTTCGCCAAGGCGCTGGCCAAGACCCCCGAGGACCGCTACGGCTCCTGCCTGGAGTTCATCGGCGCGCTGCGGCTCGCCGCGTACGGCGACGGACCGGTCGCGCCGAACCCGGCGGACCGCTCCGCCGACACGTCCCCCACGATCGGCCGGCCCACCACCGCGCCCCCGGCCCCACCGACCTGGGCCCGCCCGGTCCTCACCCCCCACCCCGCCGACTGACCCCTGCGGGGAATCCGCCTCAGTCCTCCGGCAGGAACTGTTCGGCCCAGACCGTCTTGCCGGTGCTGGCGTGGCGGGTGCCCCAGCGCTGGGACAGCTGGCCGACGAGCAGGAGGCCACGGCCGCCCTCGTCGTAGGTGTGGGCGCGCCGCATGTGCGGTGCGGTGCTGCTGGAGTCGAAGACCTCGCAGGTGAGGGCGTGGTCGTCGTGGATGAGCCGGAGCCGGACCGGCGGGCGGCCGTACCGGAACGCGTTGGTGACCAGTTCGCTGACGATGAGCTCGGTGATGAACGCGGCGTCCTCCAGCCCCCAGGTGACCAGCTGGTCGGTGGCCCGCTTGCGGGCCTCGGCGACCGCGGCGAGCTCGAAGGGCAGCTCCCAGGTGGCCACCCGGTCCGCGTGCAGGGCACGGGTGCGGGCGACGAGCAGGGCGATGTCGTCGTCGGGGCGGTGCGTGAGCATGGACGTCAGGACCCGGTCGCAGACGGTGTCCAGGCTCTGCGCGGGGCGGGCGAGCGCGGCGAACATCTTGTCCAGGGCGTCGTCGATGTCGTGGTCGCGGGGTTCCAGCAGACCGTTGGTGTAGAGCGCGATCACACTGCCCTCGGGCAGCTCCGTCCCGAACGACTCGAAGGGCAGCCCACCGAGGCCCAGCGGGGGACCGGCGGGGACGTCGAGGAAGGTCACGGCGCCCTCGGTGACCACGGCGGGCGGCGGATGGCCGGCGCGGGCGACGTCGAGGCGCCGGGTGACCGGGTCGTACACGCCGTACAGGCAGGTCGTGCCCACGCCGCCGGCCGCCTCCGCACCGTCGCTGTCGGCCTCCTCGGCGGACAGGTGGACGACCAGGTCGTCGAGGTGGCTGAGGAGTTCGTCGGGCGGCAGGTCGACGTCGGCCAGCGTCCGGACCGCCGTACGCACCCGGCCCATGGTGGCGGCGGCCCGGATGCCGTGTCCGACGACGTCGCCGACGACCAGCGCGACCCTGGTGCCGGACAGCGGGATGACGTCGAACCAGTCGCCGCCCACCCCGGCCTGGCTGACCGAGGGCAGATAGCGGGTGGCGATGTCCAGGGCGGACTGCGCGGGCAGCGTGTGCGGCAGCAGACTGCGTTGCAGGGTCATCGTGGTGGTGTGCTGCCGTTCGGTGCGGGCGGTGCCGTGGATGCTGGTGGCCGCCCGGGCCGCCAGCTGCTCGGCGATCCACAGGTCGTCGGCGTCGAACGGCTCGGTCCACCGGTTCCGGCCGAACAGCGCCACGCCGAACGTGACACCGACCGCGGTGAGCGGCACCGCGAGCAGCGAGTGCGCCCCGCTCTCCCGGATCCACGCGGCGGCGCCCGGGTCCTCCCGCGCCCAGCGGCCCACCACCTCGTCGTGCCCCGCGTACACCGCGCCCCGTCCGTCGGCCAGGCACCGGCCCGAGGGTGACCAGGGCGGGCAGCGCAGCACCTCGCCCGAGGGGTGCGGCGGCGGTGGCGCGTCGGGCACCGAGCGGACGGCCGCCCGGCGCAGCGTCGGGCCGCCGGCCGGGGGTCCCCCGTCCCGGCCGGGGGGCCGGTGCGCGAGCCCGGTCGAGCGCGGCGGCGTGTCCAGCAGGTCGACGGCGCACACGTCGGCGAAGGCGGGCACGGCGACGTCGGCCAGCTCCCGCGCGGTGCGCTGCACGTCGGGGGTGGTGCCGATGCGTGTTCCGGCGTCGCTCAGCAGCAGCATCCGCTGCCGTACCAGCTGCTCGGACGGGTCGGAGTGGGCCGTCAGGGCCACTGCCCGCACCCGTCCGCCCGGGTCCGTCAGCGGGACGATCCGGGCGTGCCAGTCGCGCGCCGGATCGGCCGGGTCCAGGTGCAGGTGGACGTCCTGCGGGGCGCCGCCGTCCAGGATCCGCCGCATCCTCGCCTCGGCCTCGGCGCTGCCCTCGTACGGTGCGATGTCCGTCAGCCGCAGCCCGCGCATCGTCCCCTCGGCCAGGGACAGCGCCCGCTGCATCCCCGCGCTGGCCCGTACCAGCCGCAGCCCCGCGTCGAAGACGGCGGCGACGCACGGGGACTGGTGGAAGGCCCATTCCCCCAGTTCCTGACCGGCGGTCGGCGGCAGCCCGGTGACGGCGGACACCACCAGCCACTCCGTGCCGCCCAGCGGTTCGCCGACGGGCCTGCGGTGGACCAGTACGTCGTGGTCCAGCCGGTGCCCGTCGTGGTGGCGCAGGGCCGCGGTGCCGCTCCAGCGCGGCCCCGCGGCGGCCTCCCGCCAGGTCTCCCCGTCCGGTTCGGCGAGCAGTTCGGTCGCCTTGTGCCCCAGGATCTCGGCGGCCGGATAGCCCAGCAGCGCCCCGGCACCGTCGCTCCATCCGGTCACGACACCCCGCTCGTCGACCGTGACCGCGGCGGTGCGGCCCCCCTGGGGTACGGCGTGGGTCCCCGCCGGGCTGCTGGGAGAGGTGGGAGGTCGTTCCATCGCCGCTCATCCTTCGCGGAACCTGCACGGCCGCTTCTCCTCCCCAGGATGATCCCGGTCGGCACGGAGCACCAATCCGCTGCGGTCCCGGTCACCGCACACCGGATGCCTGTGACACGCCTGTGACGGTCGGCGGACACCGTCATGACGTCGCCTTGTGAGGGTTTTCTAAACGGACAAAACTCACTTATCGGTTTTGTGGAGGAACTCCTCATGAGCGTCGCCGTCACCGAGCACACCGAGACCGCCGCCGTCGCGCTGGCCCCGCGTGAGCGCGAGACGCTCCGGCACATCGCCGCGGGCCGCACCTACCTCCAGGCGGCCCGCCAGATGGGCCTGTCCCGGCACACGGTCGACGCCTACCTCCGCCGGATCCGCGCCAAGCTCGACATCAGCACCACCGCCGAGCTGACCCGGCTGGCCGTCTCCCTCGGTCTGTGATCCCGCTCCGCCCGACAGATCCGCCTCCGGCGTGACAGCGTGGGAGCAGCGGCGGTCATGGCGTTCCTGGAGGCGGAGATGACGGTGAACGGGCTGGGACTGGTGGTGCACGGGGGCCGTGCGGAGGCGGTGGACGCGGCCCGTGCGGTACGGGCGTGGGCCGAGGAGCGCGACGTGCGGTGCACCGACATCGACGTGTGGCACGACGGCGGACGGCACAGCTCCGGCGAGGAGGTCGCGGCCGCCGGCGACCCCGATCTGATCGTCACCCTCGGCGGCGACGGCACCTTCCTGCGCGGCGCCCGGCTCGCCGCCCGCAACGACGCGCTGGTCCTCGGCGTCGACCTGGGCCGGGTCGGCTTCCTGACCGACGTGCCGGTCCGCTCGGTCACCGAGGCGCTGGACGCGGTGCACGAGGACCGGTTCGACGTCGACAGCCGGCTGCTGCTCACCATGCGCTCCTCCCGCAGGCTCGAAGTGCCCGCCCGGATGGGGGACCTGATGCAGTACGGCCGGGGACCGCTGCTGCCGCCGCCCCAGGTGCGCACCGACTGCGAACAGGACCCCGACTGGGGCGTCCCGCTGCACATCACCGCCGTCAACGACGTCGTCCTGGAGAAACTGTCCCGGGACCGCCAGGTGTCGGTGGGCGTGTACATCTCCGGGCGCCTGCTCGCCTCGTACTCCGCCGACGCGCTGCTGGTGGCCACCTCCACCGGTTCGACCGCGTACAGCTTCGCCGCCGGCGGACCCGTCGTCTCGCCCCGCGCGGAGGCGCTCGTGTTCACCCCGGTCGCCCCGCACATGGCGTTCGACCGCTCCGTCGTCACCGCCCCCGACGAGGCGGTCGGCCTGCGCGTCCTGGAACGCTCGGGACCGGCCGCGGTCAGCGTCGACGGGCAGGTGCGGGGCGTGGTGGAGCCGGGTGACTGGATCGGCGTGTACGCCGCCCCGAAGCGGCTGCGGGTGGTGCGGCTGGCGCCCATGGACTTCTACGGCCGGCTGCGCGAGCGCATGAACCTGACCGACGCGCCCGCCGCGGTCGCCGACGGCACCCCGGCCCCCCTGTGGTCGCTGACCGCGCCCCCGCCGGGCGACCTCGCCCACCTCTCCTTCCCGCTCCTCGCCGAGCAGCGCGCCCAGGCGGACGCGGCGTGCGCCGACGGGCAGGACGCCGTCCCCGCACCGCAGGAGCCGTCCCTCCCGGGGTCCGCGGGGGACGCCGACCGCCCGTGACCGCCGTCCCCGTGGTGCGCGCGGGGGCGGGTCAGTCCCCGGGGCGCACCACGGGGATGCCGAGGGCGACCGGGCCGGTCTTGCAGGAGTCGTGGCAGTCCTTCTCCAGGCTGCAGCACAGCGAGCAGATCGGCCCCGAGTGGAACGGGCAGCCCGCCACGTCCGGCCGCTCGAACCCGGTGGCGCACACCGTGCAGGTCAGCACGGCCGCCGACGGCAGCCCGTCGGCGCCGAGCAGCGGCTCGGCGAGGTCGTCGACGCGGGCGATGTAGTACCTGCCCTGGGTCAGCACCGCGAACAGCGGCGAGAGCACCATCGCCAGGAACAGCGCGACGAACGGCGAGTACGCCTTGGCGTACGCGCCGAAGGCGTCGAAGTACGCGGCGATCGAGACCGCCGACGCGATCAGCATCGAGCCGAAGCCGACCGGGTTGAAGCGGTGCAGATGGGCCCGCTTGAACTCGATGTACGACGGGCTCAGCCCCAGCGGCTTGTTGATGACCAGGTCGGCCACGACCGCGCCGATCCAGGCGATCGCCACGTTGGAGTAGAAGCCGAGCACGGTGTTCAGGAAGCCGAAGACGCCCGCCTCCATCAGGGCCAGCGCGATGCCCACGTTGAGGAAGATGTAGACCACGCGGCCCGGGTGACGGTGGGTCAGCCGGGAGAAGAAGTTCGACCAGGACAGCGAACCGGAGTACGCGTTCGTCGAGTTGATCTTCACCTGGGAGAGGATCACGAAGAAGGTGGCGAGGCCCAGCGCGATCGGCGCCGCGAACGTCCCGAAGCCGTGCACGTACTGCTGGATCGGCTCGTTCGCCTTGGCCAGGCCCACGCTGCCCGCAATGGAGAAGGCGAGGAACGCCCCGCCGATCTGCTTCGCCGCGCCGAGCACCACCCAGCCGGGACCGGCGGAGAGCACCGCCGCCCACCACTTCTTCCCGTTCTCCGGCGTCCGGTCCGGCATGAACCGCAGGTAGTCGACCTGCTCACCGATCTGCGCGATCAGCGACAGCGCCACCCCGGCGCCCGCGCCCACGCCGAGCGCGCTGATGCCCGACCCGGTGGGGGAGTCGCCCGCGAAGTGCGTGAACTGCGAGAACTTCCCCGGATCCTGGACCGCGACGGACACGAACGGTGCGACCATCAGCACCAGCCACACCGGCTGGGTCCACACCTGCATCCTCGACAGCGCGGTCATGCCGTAGACGACCAGCGGCAGGACGACGAGCGAGCAGATCAGGTAGCCCACCGCGAGCGGGATGTGCAGGCCC
This sequence comes from Streptomyces sp. NPDC020958, assembly GCF_055562175.1. Lineage (NCBI taxonomy): Bacteria > Bacillati > Actinomycetota > Actinomycetes > Kitasatosporales > Streptomycetaceae > Streptomyces > Streptomyces sp. NPDC020958. The sequence goes on from NZ_JBVHFU010000003.1 coordinate 500,690, forward strand.
AGTTCCAGGGCCTGCGCCATGATCGAGCCTTCGAGGGCGAAGAAGATGAAGGTGAAGCTGGCGTAGATGACCGAGGTCAGCGTCGACCCGAGGTAGCCGAAGCCCGCGCCCCGGGTCAACAGGTCCATGTCGATGGAGTACTTGGCCGAGTAGTAGGAGATCGGCACACCGGTCAGGAAGATGACCACCGCGGCCGTCAGGATCGCGACCATCGCGCTGGAGAAGCCGTTGGAGACGGCGATCGAGCCGCCGATCGCGAAGTCCGCGAGATAGGCGATGCCGCCCAGCGCGGTCGTCGCCACCACGTAGGGGCTCCAGCGGCGGAAGGACTTCGGCGCGTAGCGCAGCGAGTAGTCCTCCAGCGTGTCGTTCTTCGCCCAGGCGCCGTAGGTCCGTGTGCCGTCCGTGCGTTGGCCGTCCGTCCGGCCCTCCGCCGCGGCGGGCGGCGTCTCCTTGCCGACGATCTCCGTCACGACTCTTCCCTCTCTCGTCCCCGGTCGTTTGCAGGGAAGAGTCGCGGGGCGCTGTTTCCCGGGCGTTGCACCGGCTTTAAAAGACCGGCCCTTGAGGGCCTTTCGCCCGGCAACTCCCTCTCGCTCGGCGCGGGTTCACCAGCCGGTGAGCAGCAGGTGGTTCAGCAGCAGCGCGAGCACCGCCTGGGCCAGGAGCCAGCCCCGCATCCGCGGCAGGAACGCGGCGGCGGCCGACAGCCACACCGCGAACGGCAGCCAGATCCGCTCCGTCTCCGCCTTGCTCATCCCGGACAGGTCCGCGATCAGCAGCGCGAGCAGGGCCACGCCCACGAGAAGGGCGAGGCGCAGCTCGGGGCCGGGCGCGGGGCGCCGCCGGGCCAGGACCGCACCGGCCCGGCGCAGCCCCGCCACCGCCGCCGGACCGGTGACGAGCACCGTGCAGGCCAGGTTCGCCCACACCCAGTAGCCGTACGGCCGGATCCGGCCGATGCCCTGGTAGTAGCGGGTCACCAGCAGCCGGTAGCCCTGCCACCAGTCGAACCCGGCGAGCGTGAACAGGCACGGCACGACGGCCGCCCCCGCCACCAGCAGTGCCACGAGGACCGGCCGCGCCCGCACCCCCCTGCGGCCGAGCAGCAGCACCACCGCCAGGAGCAGCGCGAAGAGCGCCAGACCGTACGACAGGTAGCAGGTCAGGCCGTAGAGCAGTCCCGCGCCCACCGCCCACCCCGGGGACCGCCCGGTCACCGCGAGCGCGAGGAGCGCGACCGCCCAGGCGGCGACCGCCGCGAAGTAGCCGTCGGCCGAGACGCCCACCCACACCGCGGCCGGGGTCGCCACCAGGAAGGGTGCGGCCCGCCGGGCGAGCCGCTCCTCCGTGAGCGCCCGCACCGCCACCAGAACCGCGACGCAGGCCGTGGACCCGACGGTGACGCACCAGGCGCCCGCCCAGCCGCCGCCGTGCAGCCCCGCCCGGTCCAGCAGGACGAACGTGAGGGTCGCCGCCGGGGGATGCCCGGCGACGTGCACGGGCCAGGGTGCCGCGGTGCCGTCGACGATGTGCCGGCTGAAGTCCCGCAGGGCCGCCGGTATGTCGTGGAAGCGCCCTACGGCGGTGAGGTACTCGTTCGGCCTGGTGAGCCGGCCCGCCACGCCCCGCTGCCAGCCGTCGACCAGCGCCAGGGACCACGTCCAGGCCAGCGAGCAGCCCCAGGCCGCGCCGAGCAGGCCGCGCCACGGCAGCCGGACCGCGAGGGCCGGCCCGTACGCCACCACGGCGGCCCCGACGAGCACGGCGGCCGGGGTGCCCGGTCCCAGGTGCGGGTCCCAGTCGGCGAACAGCGGCGGCCAGTGCACGAACAGGACGCGGTAGGTGTCCTGGAGGTGCCGGCCGACCAGGACGGCGGCGAGCACGAGCAGGGCGGCGGCGAGGACGGCGGCCGGATCGGCGTACCGGCCGCGAAGAGGGGTGCGGGTCACACCGGAACGCTAGGGCAGCGACCGGGTGACGCCGTGGATCAGTGGGCCGACGTCAGACTTTCGTCATGGGCCGGTTCCCCGTTGCGGGCGTGGTCCCGGCCTACGGTCGGAGCATGCGAGACGACGATCCCCGGCTCCCCACCTCACCCCGCTTCTGGCGCAGCCCGCTGCGGGGCACCTGGTTCACCTCGGTACTCGGTCTGGTGCTGCTCGCCGGTGTCACCGTGCTGTTCGTGACCGGACTGGTGTCGTACGCCGCGTACAACCCGGACCTGGCCCCGGTGAACGACCAGACCCCGGACAAGGGACTCCTCGGCTTCTACCTGTTCTCCTGGCCGACGAACCCGTACTGGCTGTACCGGCTCACCCAGGGCCTGCACGTCACCCTCGGGATCACGCTGATCCCGGTCCTGCTCGCCAAGCTGTGGTCCGTGGTGCCGAAGCTGTTCGCGCTGCCCCCGGCCCGCTCCCTCACCCACGCCCTGGAGCGCCTCTCGCTGCTGCTGCTCGTCGGCGGCGGCCTGTTCGAGTTCGTCACCGGAGTCCTCAACGTCCAGCTCGACTACGTCTTCCCGGGTTCCTTCTACCCCCTGCACTTCTACGGCGCCTGGGTGTTCTTCGCCGCGTTCCTGGCCCATGCGGCGCTGAAGACCCCGAAGGCCCTGCGGGCGGTCCGCGGGCGGGGCACCGAGGAGCACCTGCCCCAGCCGGCGGCGGTGCCGGCGGACGAGGGCGAACTGGCGTCCCCCCTGCCGGACCCGCCGACCGTGGACCGGCGGGGCGCGTTGTGGTTCGTCGGGGGCGGGTCGCTGCTCCTGCTCGTCACGACGGCCGGGCAGAGCATCGGGGGCGCGTGGCGGCGCACCGCCCTGCTCGCCCCGCACGGCTGGGCCGACCCCGGCGGCGGCCCGAACGGCTTCCAGATCAACAAGACGGCCGGGTACGCCGGCATCGACCCGAGACAGACCGCGGAGGGGACCTGGCGGCTCGTCGTCACGGGGCGGGGCGGACGGACGGTCCGCCTCAGCCGCGCCGAACTCCTGCGGCTTCCCCAGCACAGCGCCGCGCTGCCCATCGCCTGCGTGGAGGGCTGGTCGACCGCCGACCAGTGGTGGCGCGGGGTGCGGCTGCGCGACCTCGCCGCCCTCGTCGGCCACGACGGCGACCCGCCGGACGTCCTCGTCGAGTCCCTCCAGTCGCACGGCGCCTTCCGCCGCGGGGCGCTGCGCGCCAACCAGGTCGCCGACCCGCGCTCCCTGCTCGCGCTGCGGGTCAACGGCGAGGACCTGTCCTTGGACCACGGCTACCCGGCCCGAGTGATCGTGCCGGCCGCTCCCGGTGTGCTCAACACCAAGTGGGTGGCCCGGCTGACCTTCGGGGAGCTGTGATGCGCCCCCGTCTCGTCGTCGGCAGCCCGTTCCAGCTCCTCCTGCTGGTCTGCTCGTTCGCGCTCGCCGCGTATGCCGGCGTACGGCTGCTGGCCGGGGACTGGTTCGGGGTGGCGCTGTGGATCGTGGGCGCCGCCCTGCTGCACGACCTGGTGCTGCTGCCGCTCTACGCGCTGGCCGACCGGGCGGTGGTACGGGGTCTGGGCGCCGCGGGCCGGCGGGAGCGGACGATGTACGTCCGGGTTCCCGCTGCGCTCTCCGGGCTGCTCCTGCTGGTGTGGTTCCCGCTGATCAGCGGGACGGTGGCCGGTTCCTACCGGTCGGCCACCGGCCTGTCCACGGACGGCTTCGCGGCCCGCTGGCTGCTGATCACCGCCGTGCTCTTCGGCGGCTCGGCGCTGCTCCTGGTGGTGCGGCTGCGCAGGCAGACGAAGCGGCGTCCGCCGGCCGTCCACTGACCGGCCGGCGCCCAGCCCCGGGCGTACCGCAGCAGGGCCGGGGTGCCGAGCCGTGCCCAGAGGAAGGGCTCCCCGACGGCTCCCCGGGCGTCGGTGAGGTGGACAAGGGCGCGTTCGTCGACGTCCACGGGCACGGTCTCGGCGATCAACAGGCCGCCGGGCGCCAGGAGTTGACCGACACGGTCCAGGAGCAGGGCGGGGTCGCCGCCGATCCCGACGTTGCCGTCCATGAGCAGCACGGTGCCCCAGCGGCCCTCGCCGGGCAGCGGCTGGAAGACCGAGCGGCGCAGGGCCTGGCCGCCGAGGTGCACGGTGTGGTCGACGGCGGCCGTGCTGACGTCGACACCGAGGACGGTACGTCCCCGGGCGGCGAGTTCGGCGACGAGCCGTCCGGGGCCGCAGCCGACGTCCAGGACGGCACCCTCGCAGCGGTCCAGTACCGCACGGTCCACCGGGTCGGCCCGGGCGCACCAGCGCTCGACCTCCAGGGGCAGCAGCCAGCCGTCGGTACGGCGCAGGTACAGCGGGCCGCGCCCGGCGCGCAGGGCGGCCGCGTAGGGATCGGCGCCGGTCCAGGCGACGGGCGGCGAGGTGGTCACCGGCGGCCCGTACCGCTGTGCGCCGTGCACCGGGCCAGCCGGGCGGCGAACCGGCCGTGCGGGACCAGGGCCGCGACCGCCGTGGCGTCGGCGGCGGTGTCCACGTCCCGCAGCCGCGGCAGGTCCCGCACGCGCAGCCCGGCGGCGACGAGCCGCCGCCGCTGGACCTCACCCGTCCGCGGGGTGGACATCGGCACCCCGAGCAGCAGCCCGGGGTCCGGGTCGGCCAGCCCCAGCGCCCAGAACCCACCGTCCTCGGCGGGACCGAAGTACGCGTCGCACCCCGTGAAGTCCACCGCGAGCAGGTCCGGGGTGACCTGCGGGGTGTCCATGCCGATGAGCAGGGTGGGGCCGGCGCAGTGGGCGAAGGCGTCGGCGAGACGCGCGTCGAGACCGCCCGCGCACTGCGGCACGACGTCGAAGCCGGGCGGCAGCCAGGGTCCCGGGCTGCCGTCGAGGGCGAGGACCCTGCGGGTGGCAGGGGTCCCGGCGACGGCGTGCAGCGTGTCGGCGAGGGAGGCCTCGGCGAGCGCGGCGGCCTGCTCGGGCGAGAAGGGCGGGGTGAGCCGCGTCTTGACCCTGCCGGGGCGGGGTTCCTTGGCGATGACGAGGAGGGTGGTCATGGGGGTTCCCTGGATACGGCGCGGTGGGCTGGAAAGGGGGGCGGCCCGGCGAGGGCGCCGAACCGCGTCGGTGTGCGGCTCGCCTGGTGGGCGCGATCAGTCCCCCTCCGCGCCCCGGGGCCGGGGCGGTTCGTTCAGCACCCGGCTCATGTCCCGCACCGCCTGCCACGTGCCGCGCCAGGTCCCGGTCACCTTGGACCGGCCGGTGCGCGGCAGGTAGGCCACGTCGTGCTCGGTGACCCGCCAGCCCGCGTCGGCAGCCCGCACCACCATCTGCAACGGGTAACCGCTGCGCCGGTCGTCGAGGGACAGGGACAGCAGCGGTTCCCGGCGCGCCGCCCGCAGCGGCCCCAGGTCGTGCAGGCGCAGCCCGGTCCGGCGCCGCAGCATCCGCGCCAGCGCCAGGTTGCCCGCGCGGGCGTGCGCCGGCCAGGCGCCGCGCTCCTGCGGACGCCGTCGGCCGAGCACCAGGTCGGCCCGCCCGTCGGCGACTTCCCGCACGAACGGCACGAGGAGGCCCGGGTCGAGGGACGCGTCGCAGTCGCAGAAGCAGACGATGTCGGCGCTCGCCGCGGTCAGCCCCGCGTGGCAGGCCGCGCCGAAGCCGCGCCGCGCCTCGCGCACGACGGTCGCCCCGAGCGCCCGCGCGATGTCCGCCGAGCCGTCGGTGGAACCGTTGTCCACCACGAGGGCCCGCCAGCCCGCGGGGATCCGGCCGAGCACCCAGGGCAGCGCCTGGGCTTCGTTCAGACAGGGGAGGACGACGTCCACGTCCGTCGACGATGAGGTGGGTGAGGTGGTCACGGTGTCACCCTACGAACGCGAACCGGACATACCGGACCCAGGACCCTTACGAAACGCGGACGTCGTGCCCGTCGCCGTCGTCGGGCGCGACACCCGCGCGGGCCCGGTGCGAGGGTGGAGGCATGCAACAGCCGTACGAGCTCACCGAGGCCGGTACCACCACCGGGGCCGCCCGGATCCTGGTGGTCGACGACGATCCCACCGTCGCCGAGGTCGTCGCCGGGTACCTCGACCGCGCCGGCCACCTCGTGGACCGCGCGGGCGACGGCCCCACCGCCCTGACCCGGGCCGCGGCCCACTGGCCCGACCTGGTGGTGCTCGACCTGATGCTGCCCGGCATGGACGGCCTGGAGGTCTGCCGGCGGCTGCGCGACCGGGCCCCCGTCCCGGTCATCATGCTCACCGCGCGCGGCGACGAGGACGACCGCATCATGGGCCTGGAGGTCGGCGCCGACGACTACGTCACCAAGCCCTTCAGCCCCCGCGAACTCGTGCTGCGGGTCGAGTCGGTGCTGCGCCGCAGCCACCCCGCGTCCACCGCGCACCCCCTGACGGCCGCCGGGCTCACCCTCGACACCGGCGCCCGCCGCGCCACCAAGAACGGCACCGAACTCGCCCTCACCCTGCGCGAGTTCGACCTCCTCGCGTTCTTCCTGCGGCACCCGGGCCGGGCGTACGGCAGGGAGGACCTGATGCAGGCGGTGTGGGGCTGGGACTTCGGCGACCTGTCCACGGTCACCGTCCATGTCCGGCGGCTGCGCGCCAAGGTGGAGGACGATCCGGCCCGGCCGCGCCTGATCCGGACGGTGTGGGGCGTCGGCTACCGCTTCGAACCGGGCGGAACGCAGGAAGGGGCCTGAGATGCGCGACACCCTCCTCATCGCCCTGTACGCCTTCGCGGGCGCCGCCGCCACCGGGCTGCTCGGCGCGGCGGCGTTGCGCCTGCTGCGCCGCCGCTCGCTCACCGCGTCCCTCGCGGTGGTCGCCGCCGTCGGCGTGGTCGCGATGCTCGCCGGGACCCTGGCCGTGGCCTGGGCGATGTTCCTCTCCTCGCACGACCTGTCGGTGGTGACCACGGTCGTCGCGATGGCGGCCGCCGTGTCGCTCGCGACGGCGCTGGTCCTGGGCCGCTGGGTCGTCGCACGCAGCCGTGAACTCGCGCTCGCGGCCCGGTCGTTCGGCGAACACGGCGACTTCGCCGAACCCGAGGTCCCGGCCACCGCGGAACTCGCCGCGGTGAGCCGCGAACTGGCGGCCACCAGCGCGAAGCTCGCCGAGTCCCGGGAGCGCGAACGCGCGTTGGAGACCTCGCGCCGGGAGCTGGTCGCCTGGATCTCGCACGACCTGCGCACCCCGCTCGCCGGACTGCGCGCCATGTCCGAAGCACTGGAGGACGGTGTCGCCGCCGACCCGGACCGCTATCTCAAGCAGATCCGCACCGAGGTCGAACGCCTCAACGACATGGTCGGCGACCTCTTCGAACTCTCCCGCATCCACGCCGGGGCGCTGTCGCTGAGCCCGAGCCGGATGTCGCTGTACGACCTCGTCGGCGACGCCCTCGCGGGCGCCGACCCGCTCGCCCGTGAGCACGGCGTACGGCTGGTCGGCGACCGGGTGGAACCGGTGCCGGTCGAGGTGGACGGCAAGGAGATGAGCCGGGTGCTGGGCAACCTCCTGGTGAACGCGATCCGCCGGACACCCCCGGACGGCACGGTCGCGGTCGCCGCCGAACGCGGTCCCGACGGTGTCGTCCTGTCCGTCACCGACGGCTGCGGCGGCATCCCCGAGGACGACCTGCCCCGGGTCTTCGACACCGGCTGGCGCGGCAGCCACGCGCGTACGCCCCCGGCGGGCGCGGGCCTCGGTCTCGCCATCGTCCGGGGGATCGTGGAGGCCCACCGGGGCACGGCCACCGTGCACAACATCCCCGGCGGCTGCCGCTTCGAGGTGGTGCTGCCCACCACCGCTTCCTGATCGCGGGCAGCACCACCGGTCCATTCGGGACTACGCGTCCCGCATCCCGGCCCGCGCGAACTCCGCCATGCCGTCCGCGAACCCGACCTCCGGCTTCCAGCCCAGCTCGGCCCGCAGCCGCGCCGAGTCGGCCGTGATGTGCCGCACGTCGCCGAGCCGGTACTCGCCGGTGACCACCGGCATCGGGCCGCCGTGGGCCTCGGCCAGCGCACGGGCCATCTCCCCGACGGTGTGCGGCTCCCCGCTGCCGGTGTTGTACACGGTCAGCGCGCCCGTCGCCGACCGCGCCTCGAGGGCCGTCGCGTTGGCGGCGGCCACGTCCCGGACGTGCACGAAGTCCCGGCGCTGCCCTCCGTCCTCGTACACCCGGGGGGCCTCGCCGCGGGCGAGCGCCGACCGGAAGAAGGAGGCGACGCCCGCGTAGGGGGTGTCCCGGGGCATCCGGGGGCCGTACACGTTGTGGTAGCGCAGCGACACCGCCGAGCCGCCCGTCGCCCGCGCCCAGGCGGCGGCCAGGTGCTCCTGGGCCAGTTTGGTGGTGGCGTACACGTTGCGCGGGTCGACCGGGGCGTCCTCGCCGACCAGCCCGGGGGACAGGTCGGCGCCGCACACCGGGCAGGCCGGCTCGAACCGGCCGGCGTCCAGATCGGCGACGGCACGCGGGCCGGGCCGCACGACGCCGTGCCGCCGGCACTCGTACCGGCCCTCCCCGTACACCACCATCGAACCGGCCAGCACCAGGTGCCGTACGCCCGCGTCGGCCATCGCGGCGAGCAGCACCGCCGTGCCGAGGTCGTTGTGGGACACGTACTCGGCCGCGTCCCCGAAGCCGGTCCCGAGTCCGACCATGGCGGCCTGGTGGCAGACGGCGTCCACGCCCGCCAGCGCCCGCCCGACCGCCATCGGGTCGCGGACGTCGGCCCCGGGTCCGTGCCGCACGTCGAACACCACCGCCTCGTGTCCGCGCGCCTCCAACGCCTCGACCACATGGGACCCGATGAACCCGGCACCGCCGGTGACCAGTACACGCATACGGCCACGCTAGGTCCGCCCGGCCCTCGGGCCACGCGCCCACGCCCTCAGGTCACCACTTCGTAAGACACGCACCGGGCCCCCGGGCCCGTCACCGGGAAGTCCGTCCGGGGCGTCCGGGGTGTTCGGGGCGCCGAAGGGGGGCGGGCGGCCTCCGCGGCTCTCCGGAGCACGGCCGTGTCCAGGGCGCCGCGCACCTCCTGCGGGAGCCATCCGCAGCGCGGCCACTGGACGACGTGTTCCGCGATCTCGCGCAGCCTGGTGTCGGTGTGCCGAGAGACCTCCCGCAGGATCTCCCAGGCCGTGTCGGCCCCCACCCGGGCGTACGCGACGACGACGCCCATCGCCTGGCCCACCCCGGCCGCTTCGCGGTCCGCTACCGAGCGGCCTACGGCACCAGCCCCGCGACCACCCTCCGGGGCTGACCCGGGAGGCACGGATGCGCCGGGCGCCCGCCTGCGAGACGGTGTCGGCAGCGGCACGAGCCAGGGCAAAGGACGATGCACCATGGAATACCTCGTCACCATGACCACCCACGTCCCGCAGGGCACCCCTCCGGAGGCGGTGGACGACATCCGCGCCCGGGAGGCCGCCCACTCCCGCGGGCTCGCCGCGGCAGGCCTGCTGCTGCGGCTGTGGCGGCCACCGCTGGAACCCGGCGAGTGGCGCACCCTCGGCCTGTTCGCCGCGCCGGACGCGGAGCGCCTGGAGGAGGTCCTCGCCGCCATGCCGCTGCGCGTCTGGCGCAGCGACGAGGTCACGCCCCTCACCCCGCACCCGAACGATCCGCACCCGAACGACCCGCACCCGGACGACCCGGGTCCGGCACCGGCCTCGACACCGGCACCGGGAAAGGAGTTCCTGGTCACCTTCGCCCCGGACGGCCCGGTCTCCCAGGCGCTCGCCGCCGCGGCCCCGGCGGAGGCGGCCCGGGCGAAGGAACTGGCACGGGACGGCCACCTGGTGCGGCTGTGGCGGACCTCCGCCGACCGGGCGCTCGGCCTGTGGCGGGCCCGCGGCGCCGCCGAACTGCGGACCCTCCTGGACTCGCTGCCGCAGGCGCCGTGGCTCACCACGACGACGACGCCGCTGAGCGAACACCCCAACGATCCCGCGCTCGACCCGCCCCGAGGCTGACGTCCGGATCCGGGTTCGTGACGGGCGGCACGCGCAGGCCGGGACTCAGTCCTCACCCCTGACGATGTTCCCCTCGGCGCCGGTGTGCGCGGCCGGTGAGGCGCTCTCGTCGGCCACCGCCGCGACGCACGTACGCACCCTCTTGCGCGGGAGGCGACGCGCCTTGGCCCAGCCGGTCTGCGTCACTCGGAGGGACTGCTTCTCGTCGGTTCGCCTGGTCACGGCGTCTCATCTTCTTCCTCTGCGTTGCCTGTTCCGCCGGGTTGCCCCCTGCCCCGCGACCAAACACCGGCCACCGCGGTCGCCTGCGCCCAGCGAGCCGAGGACCGGAGCGATGGTGCGGCCCTGCCGTTGATGTACGGGGCCCGGCACACCGCCGGGGTGACTCCTCCTCCGCCGGGGCGGAGACGGCGCTTCCAGCCGAGGACCCGGTCGTGGCAGAGCCCACGGTCAGTACGTGGTCGTGCTCGGCCCTCTCCTGCTGTTCGCGGAACCGCCGGTGGTAGAGGTACTGTCCGCGGCCCCCGGCCCGCGGCATCGGTGTCGGTCGCCTGGATGTGCCCGTTGGGGGCGGTACAGATCCAGACGTCCGTCCAGGCCGGCGGGATCACCAGGTCCCTGATCCGCTCCCGCTGTGCCGGGTCGGCGGGTGAATCCCGGGGCGCGCGGGTCGCTCGTGCTCAGGCGCATGGCCGGTCCGTTCTCAGGCCCATGGCCGGTCCCGACGCCTGCTGTCGCGGCTCGCGCGGCACAGCAGCCGTGCCCCCAGGAGCAGGGTCAGCGGCCACACCGCCGCGAAGCACCACAGCACCACCGGGTCCGAGGTGCGGATGCCCACGACCGCCAGGACCACCGAGGCCACCGTCGACAGGGCGACGACGGACCGCAGCCAGAACCGGGCCGGCGGCTCGCCGCTGCCGCGCCGCATCCGCCGTGCGAAACGACGGTCGCGTCGCAGCTCCGCCTCGATCCGCAACCAGGCGAGCCGCTCCACCAGCGAAAGCCGAACGTCGTTCGAAGGACCCGTGCTCTCCGCCACGATGACGGAACCTCCCTGTGCCTGCCTGTGCCTGCCTGTGCCTGCGGACATGACGGCACCCGTGCCCAAGCCGCGGCAGGTGATGCCGGCAGGCGAGTGCCCGCATTCCGGCGGCCGATGCCCCCTCCGCAGGGCTCTCCCGGCGCCGCCGGCCGGATGCCGCCCGCGGCCGCGGGCGGTCGGGCCTGTCCGGGGCTCAGCGGCCGAGGGCCTTCCGCAGCTGCTCCTTGGTCATCGAGGAACGGCCGTGGACGTCGCGCTTCTTGGCCTCTTCGTACAGCTGGTCCCTGGTCGGGCCCTGGGCGCCGCTGTGCGAGCGCTCCCCGCCGCGCTGGGAGGCGGACTTGGGGTCACGGGTGGAGGTCCTGCTCGCGCTCTTCGCCTCGCCGGACCGGGCGCGCTCCTTGTTGACGGTCCGGGCGGCGATCTCCTCGGCCCGCCCGGTGGACTCGCCCCGGTCCTGGGCGCTCTTCTTGATGTGCTCGTACTGTCGTTCCCGCTTGGGACTCGATCCGGCAGGCATCACGCTTCTCCCTTCGCGCTGTCGTCGCCGTCCGCCTCACTGCGGACGCGTCGACGTCCCGAGTTCCCCGAAGCTTCCGTCCGACCCGCGCGGACCGGTGGTTGTCTCGGCCCAGGCGAGGTACCGGGGGTCCATGAGTTTCGTTCGCTTCACCGCTGGTGAGCTGCGTGCGGTCGGCCGTTCGGTCCGCAGGTCGGTGACCGAGCGCGGCCCGGAGCGGGAGACGGCGGTGCAGTCGCTGAAGGCGGCGGCCGCCGGGATCCTCGCCTGGGCACTGGCCGGCTGGTGGTGGCACGCCCCGTTCGCCCTGCTCGCGCCCTGGACCGCCCTCTTCCTCGTCCAGGACACCGTCTACCGTTCCCTCGTCTCGGCGTTGCAGCAGTTCGCCGTGGTCGTGCTGGGCACCCTGCTGGCCGCCCTCGCGGGGATCGTCACCGGCGACACCCTGGCCGCGCTCGCCCTCGCCCTGCCGGCGACGGTCCTCCTGGGCACGTACGCCCGTTTCGGTGCCCAGGGTCTCTACGCCCCCACCGCCGCCCTCTTCGTCATCGCCTACGGCACCTACGGGCCGATGGACATCGTCCACCGGCTGCTGGAGACCGCCCTCGGCGCCACGGTGGGCCTGAGCGTCAACGCCCTCGTGCTGCCCCCCGTCCACGACCGCCGGGTCCGCCGGCTGCGGCACCAGCTGGCCGCCGAGAGCGCGCGGCTGCTCACCGATGCCGCGGACCGGCTGGCCGAGAGGGAGGCGGCGGACGAGCCGGACGACTGGGACGACCGGGCGCGCTGGCTGGGCGACGTCCTCACCGATCTGCGGGCGGCCCGCCGCTGGTCCGACGAAAGCCTCCGGCTCAACCCCCTGCGTCGGCTGCGGCACCACCCGGACCGCGAACCGGCGGTCTCACCGCCGCCCGCCGTGGCGGACACCGCGTGGTACGACATCACCGACCGGCTGCTCGCCCTGATGCGCTCCCTCCTGGACGTCGAGACGCACCCGGGGGCCATCCCGCCGGACGCCCTCGATCCGCTCCTCGCCTTCCTGCGCGGCGCCGCCCGCGCGGTGGGGCCCCGAGGAGAGCAGGGCCCGGACGACGGCGAGCCGGCCGGGCTCGACGCCGCACGCCGGGCCCACCGGGAACTCGACGAGCGCCTCGCCTCACCAGGCGCCCTCGACCCCGAACAGGCATCGCTGCTCAGCGCCTCCGGACACCTGCTCGCGGCTCTGGAACGGGCCTGCTCCGACGCCGCCGTCAGCCGGTGAGCAACACCTTCCCCACGGCCGTGATCCGCAGCTCCTCCAGGGTGCTCATCTGCTGTTCGGCCCGTGCGAGCAGCCCGTCGAGCTCCCCCTCGTCGAGGCGGTCGTCGGCCTCGGCCAGGGACCGCAGGGTGCGCCAGCCGAGCTCCTTGCCCTTGACCCCCAGCCGCAGGAACTCGAGTTCGACGACCAGTGTCAGAGGGGACGGCCGCACGAGGCGCCCGTTGCTCTTGAGCCGCCCGAGCCGCTCGGCCACACCGGCCGTCGCCAGCTTGTACCGGCGTGCCGGTATGCCGAGGGCGCGCATGATGCGCAGCAGACTCGTACGGTCCTCGGTGATCTCGCCCGCGAGGTTCCGCAGCGGTTCCGCGAACGGCGGGTCACTGTGCGACCTGGCCATGAACTGGGCGCGTCCGGTCCCGACGGTGGCGCCGGCGAGGTGGTCGTTGAGGTAGATCCCGAGCAGGTCCGTGCGGACCCGGTGGGTCCCCGGGCGGGTCCCCGGCATCGATGTCGTCATGGCTCGCTGCCTCGCTTCCTGCCGCCCGCACGATGCGACGGCCCCGCACGAGTACCCGACCACGCACATCGGAACGGCCACGCGGGCACTTCGCCCCGCGTCCGCCCCGAGTCGGCGGGCCCCGGGGCGGGGCCCGCCGACGGGGTGTCACACCTGGGCGGGGAAGCGTTCCCAGACGCGGTGTTCGCCGAGGAGGGCGATGACCTGCTGAAGGGTCTCCGGGCCGCCGTCACCCACGATCACGCCCGGCGCGTCGGCGGGCACGCCCGCCCCTTCCAGGGCGTCCTCGGCGCCCTTCCAGCCACCGATCGCCTTGCCGTGCCGGAAGACCTCGTTCAGCAGCAGCGCCACCCTGGGATCCTGGCCGGGCCGACCGCCGTTGCCCGTACCCGCCTTGGCGTCCCGGGCGCCGTACGCGTCGTCGCCCAGGCCCGGCGCGCCGGCGACCAGGACGGCGTCGAACTCCACGGACCGGGCGGTGGCGTAGGTGCGGTGCACCGGCAGCTCGCCGTCGCCGTTCCCCAGGAACCCTCCGGTCGGGGCCACCACCAGCGGCACCATGCCCGCCTCGGTGACGGCGTCCCGCACGGCGCGTACGCCGTCGAGGTCGCCGTCCGGGCCGGTGACGATGCCGACGATCCGGCCCTCGGTGGGCCAGGTCCGGCCGACCTGCGACAGCGCGGGGCTGGGTGCCACGTCGGCGAGCGGCACGGTCGGTTCCGGCGCGGGCAGCCCCAGGCCGGCCGCGACCTGTGCGCACAGTTCCGGGTCGATGTTGGCGAGCACGTGCAGCCCGCGTTCCCGGACGGCCGGTTCGTAGCACTTGCCGAGTTCGAAGGTGTAGGCGCCGATGATGTGCTCGCGTTCCACCGGGCTCATGCTGAGCCAGAACCGCCGCGGCTGGCTGAAGTGGTCCGCGAACGACTCGGGCGCCTCCCGCACCTTGTGCGCCGCCGGCACCGGCACGGGCGTCTCGACGTACCCGCCGAGGTCGGCGCCCGGCGCGAACGGGCAGCCGCCGTCCAGGGAGTTGGGCCGGTAGGGGGCGACGCCCCGGTGCACGGCCGTCTGGTGCATGCCGTCGCGCAGCATGTCGTTGACGGGCGCGTGCGTGCGGTTGATCGGCAACTGGCCGAAGTTCGGGCCGCCGAGACGGGTGATCTGGGTGTCGAGGTAGGAGAAGAGGCGGCCGGCGAGCAGCGGGTCGTCGGTGACGTCGATGCCGGGCACCAGATGGCCGACGTGGAAGGCGACCTGCTCGGTCTCCGCGAAGAAGTTCGACGGGTTGCGGTTGAGGGTCAGCAGCCCGATCGGCTGCACCGGCGCGAGCTCCTCGGGGACCAGGTTGGTCGGGTCGAGGAGGTCGATGCCCTCGAAGGTCTGGTCCTCGGTGTCGGGGAAGGTCTGGATGCCGAACTCCCACTGGGGGTAGGCGCCCGCCTCGATGGCGTCGGCGAGGTCCCGGCGGTGGAAGTCCGGGTCGACGCCATTGATGAGCTGCGCCTCCTCCCACACCAGGGAGTGCACGCCGAGCTTCGGCTTCCAGTGGAACTTCACCAGCGTGGTCGCGCCCTCGGCGTCGACCAGGCGGAAGGTGTGGACGCCGAAGCCCTCCATGGTGCGGTACGACCGCGGGATGCCCCGGTCGGACATGTTCCACAGCGTGTGGTGGGTGGCCTCGGTGTGCAGGGTGACGAAGTCCCAGAAGGTGTCGTGCGCGCTCTGCGCCTGCGGGATCTCCCGGTCCGGGTGCGGTTTCGCGGCGTGCACCACGTCCGGGAACTTGATGGCGTCCTGGATGAAGAAGACCGGCATGTTGTTGCCGACCAGGTCGAAGACGCCCTCGCTGGTGTAGAACTTGGTGGCGAAGCCGCGGGTGTCCCGTACCGTGTCGGCCGATCCCCGGGACCCGAGCACGGTGGAGAACCGTACGAAGACCGGTGTCTCGACGTCCTTGGCGAGGAACGCCGCCCTCGTCACCGACGCCGCCGTCCCGTAGCTCTGGAACACGCCGTGCGCGCCCGCGCCCCGGGCGTGCACCACCCGCTCCGGGATCCGCTCGTGGTCGAAGTGCATGATCTTCTCGCGCAGATGGTGGTCCTGCAGCAGGACCGGGCCGCGCGGGCCCGCCTTCAGCGAGTGGTCGGTGTCGGGGCGGCGGTGTCCCTGGGCGTCCGTGAGACAGCGGCCCGCCTGCGCCATCCGGTCCCGGTCGGCCCCGGTGGGCTGCCCGGTCGGAGAGTAGGTGTCCGGGCCGCTCTGGTCCGGCTTCGGCGGCAGCGGACCACGTGCCTCCGTCGGTTCCGCGACCGGGGGAGACTCGGGCCCCGGCTTGCCGGGGACGTCGCCGACGGGGCCCGTGTGGTCGCCGCGCAGCGCGTCGGAGACCTTCTCGGCCGCTCGCTTGAGGGGATTGCTCTCGCCCATGGGTACCAGCCCTTCGCCTGGGGACGCGCACCGTGGCGCGACCCGGGTCATGCCGTGAAACCGTCGTCCACCCGGCCGTCGCACCCGCCGGGGGGCGCCGCGGACCGGGGATGAGACGCCGGACGCGAAGCCTGTACAGCGCCTCCCGCGCCGTCGGCGCTCATGGTCTCGACCGCGTACCCGGCCCGGGGAGGTCGACTCGCACATCCGGCGACCGATCCGGGCGCGGGCGGCTCAGCCGGTGCCGCCGCCGTCCGGTGCCGCCGCGTCCGGACGCAGGAGGAGCAGCGCCACGTCGTCGGCCGGGTCGGAGGCGTGGCCGAGCAGCCGGTCGGCCATGCGGTCCAGGTCGGCGGGGTCCGTGCGGGCGACGAGCCGGGCGAGAGCCTCGACCGCGGCGTCCGGATCGAGGCCGGGGCGCTCGATCAGCCCGTCCGTGTACAGGACGAGGACGCAGCCGGCCGGAAGCCGGTGTTCGGCGGCCGGGTAGCCGGCCTCCCGTTCGATGCCGAGGAGAAGCCCGGCGGGGACCCGCAGCACCTCGGCGCGGCCGTCCGGATGCCGGAGCACGGCGGGCGGGTGCCCCGCGCTGGCCAGGCAGACCCGCCGGCGGGCGAGGTCCAGGTGCAGGTACAGGCAGCTGGCGAACCGGTCGGAGTCGAGGTCGCCGAGCAGCCGGTTGGTCGCGGCCAGCACCTCGCCGGGAGCGGCCCCGGCCGTCGCGTGGCCGTGCACGGCGACGCGGACCTGGCCCATCAGCGCCGCCGCGTCGATGTCGTGGCCCTGGACGTCGCCGATCACGGCGGCGGCGCGGTGCTCGTCGAGACGGATCAGGTCGTAGAAGTCGCCGCCCACCTCCAGGCCGTGTCCGGCCGGACGGTAGCGGGCCACCGCGTCCAGCCCCGGCACGGACGGCAGGCGCCGGGGCAGCAGGGCGGCCTGGAGCCGGTGGGCGACGGTGTACTGGGTGTCGTAGAGGCGGCCTCGTTCGAGGGCCTGGCCCACCAGTCCGACGAGCGCGGTGAGCGCGGCCCGCTCGGAGGGCGGGAAGTGCTGGGGCCGGTCGTAGGCGAGGACCAGGGAGCCGACGGCTCGGCCGGAGGCGATGAGCGGCAGGAACGCCCAGGAGACCTTGTCGTCCAGGTGTTCGGCGTGCGGGTAGCGCTCCTGGAGCTCCTCGAAGCTCCTGAAGAACTGGGCGCTGCCGGTGTCGAGGACGCGTACGGCGGGGGCGTCCTCGCTGAGCGGCAGGTCGTCGAAGCAGGCCATCAGGCCGGGGTCGTAGCCGCGGTGGCCGAGCATGCTGAGCCGGCCGTCACGGGGCGCCATCAGGGCCATCGCCGTGGCGCCTAGCGCGGGCATCAGCTGGTCGGCGGCCTGGTTCACCACGTCCTGGACACCGACGGCCTCGGTGAGGGTGCCGGCCAGGTGCATGAGGTGGTAGAGCAGACTCGCCCGGCCGGGGCCCGCTGCGGTGTCGACGGGGGCGGCCGGCGTCCCGGACGGCGCGGGGAGCGGATCACCGCCGGGGTCGGCGCTCAGGATCCGCACGCTGATGCCCGAGGGGTCCGGATAGAGGTCGAAGACGAGCAGGGCGCCGGGCGGCCGCGTGGCGCTGAAGGATATGGGCCGCCCGCTCATCACGGCGTGGCGGTAGCGGTCCTCCACGTCGGGCACGTCCATCCACGGCAGCGCCTCCCAGGGCGGGGCGCCGATCAGTTCGGCCACGTCCGCCCCGAGCAGCCGGGCCGCCTCCGGCGTGACGAACGTGAACCGGCCGGTCACGTCCAGGGCGCAGGCCCCGCCGGGCAGCCGGTCGATGAACGCGGCCAGTTCGCCCGCCTCGGCGGGCAGCGCCCGCGGATGCGAGGGATGCGGCAGGATGCGCGGCCGCGAGGGCGGACGCTCCCGCTTCTGGTGCGCCCACGCCAGCAGCCCGCCGAGCCGGCGGCAGCCGGCGTCCACGGCGGCGCGCTCGCCGGCACTGAGCCGCGGCGCGTGGCCACCCGGCCACAGCAGCACCAGACCGCCCACCGGCGCGCCGCGGTCGACGAGCGGCGCGGCGGCCAGCGCGAAGTCGTAGGGGAGCACGAGCGCCGTGCGGGGGTAGCGGCGCGCCATCTCCTCCAGGTCACCGACCCACACCAGCCGGCCCTCACGGACCGCGTCGGCCACCGCCACCCGGTCGGCGAGACCGACCCGGGTCCAGGGCACGGCCATCTCGCGCGGTGCGCCCGTCAGCGTCATCAGCCACAGCGCGTCACCGCCGTACGGCAGGACGTAGAGCAGCCCTCTGGAGGCCCCGCTCTGCCGGACCACTTCCAGCAGGGCGGCGTCCAGCGTCTCGGTCGCGGTGTCGTACCGCGCCGCGTCTCGGCTCACACCGCCTCCCAGGGGGGTACGGCAGCCCCGCGGGCAGGGCCCCCTGTCCGCCGTCCGTCCCCTTCGTACCGCGTACCGCTCAACCACCGGGTTCCCTCAAGCCCCCCGTCCACCCGTTCGGGGCAGCGCCTGCCGCCCGGGGCCGTGTCTCTCCCACCCGTGCGGAGGCGCGTCCCGGTGCGGTGGGCAGGGGGCGGGTGTCGTTCCGGCGTGGCGGGAACTCGGCTGCCATGAACGCCGAGCGAGAGATCCGGGGATCGTACTGGCTGGAAACCGCGCCGGGCGGCGCCCCCGCCCCACCGCCCGCAGGGGACGTCTCCGTCGACGTGGCCGTGGTCGGCGGCGGGATCGCGGGCCTCAGCACCGCCTGGGAGCTGGCCCGCCGGGGCCGGGAGGTGGCCGTACTGGAGGCCGACCAGATCGCCGCCGGCGTCACCGGTCACACCACCGCCAAGCTGACGGTGCTGCACACGCTCGTCTACGACCACCTGCGCCGCACCCGCGGCCGCGAGGGCGCCCGGCTGTACGCCGACTCGCAGTCGGCCGCGCTCCGCCGGGCCGCCGAGGTCGTCGCCGACCTCGGGATCGACTGCGACTGGGAGGAAGCGGCGGCCCATACCTACGCCGAGGCCCCCGAGCACGTCGAGGCCCTGCGCGCGGAGGCCGAGGCGGCACGTGAGGCGGGCCTGCCGGCCGAGTTCGTCACCGGGACCGAGCTGCCCTACCCGGTGGCCGGGGCGGTCCGGGTGACCGGCCAGGCGCAGTTCCATCCCGTGAAGTACCTGCGTGCCCTCACCGACGACCTGAAACGGCACGGCGGCACCGTCTACGAGGGCACCCGCGTCACCGGTCTCACCGAAGGCGAACCCTGCGTCCTGGAGACCGACACCGGAGTGTCGGTGCAGGCGCGCGAGGTGGTGGTCGCCACCCACTACCCGATCTTCGACCGTGCCCTGCTCTTCACCCGGCTCTCCCCGCGCCGCGAGCTGGTCGTCGCCGGCCCGATCGACGCGGACCGGGCGCCCCGCGACATGTACATCACGACCGAGCAGAACACCCGCTCCGTGCGCAGCGCCCCCCACGCCGACGGCACCCGTCTGCTGGTCGTCACCGGGGAGCACTTCACGCCCGGCGCCCCCGGCGCCGCGGACGTCGAGGAACGCTTCGCCCGCCTGACCGCCTGGGCCCAGAGCCGCTTCCCGGGCCTGACCCCGACCCACCGCTGGGCCACCCAGGACAACGACTCCACCGACTCCGTCCCCTTGGTCGGGCGCCTCCATCCCGGCAGCCGGCACACCTATGTGGCCACCGGCTTCGGCGGCTGGGGCCTGAGCGGCGGCATCATGGCCGGCCGGCTGATCGCCGACCTCGTGGAGGGCCGGGAGCCCGAGTGGGCCGGTCTGTACGACCCCCGCCGGCTGGCCTCCGTGGTCCGCGAGGGCGGGACCTTCCTCAAGAACCAGGCGCACGTGGCCAAGCACTTCGTCGGCGACCGGCTGCCGTCGGTGACCTCACCCGCGCCCGAGGACCTCGCTCCCGGGGACGGCGCGGTCCTGCGGGTGGACGGCCACCAGTGCGCCGTCCACCGGGACGACAGCGGCCAGTTGCACGCCGTCTCGGCCCGCTGCACCCACCTCGGCTGTCTCGTCGCCTTCAACCGCGCGGAGCGGGCCTGGGAGTGCCCCTGCCACGGTTCCCGCTTCGACCCCGACGGCCGCATCCTCCAGGGCCCGGCGGTCCGGCCACTGGAACCGCGCGAGATCACGTCACGCTGACCGTCGTGGGCGCCCGCCATCAGCGCGGCCGGCTCCTCGGTGCACGGACCACCCGGTCCCCGCGCAGGCCCGTAACCGGTCAGCGGTGGTCTCGGCGAGCTGCACGGCGCCGGGCGAAACCCGGCAGGCCGTTTCGGGCGCGCGGCGCGAGGGCACCCGTGCCAGGCTCGAAAGCACATCGGGCAAGGGGTTCGGCGGCAGAAGGCGAGCAGGGCGTGGTGGTGTCCGACGAGCGGCGGCTCCCGTCGCCGGTCGGCGCGTGGCGGCGCCGTCGCGTGGGACTCGTACGAGCGGCTCCCGGGGGAGTGCGACGAGCGGGACGACACGCGGAGGAGGCCGAGTCATGACCGACAGCGGCGCCGCCGACGCGACCCGCGGGGCACGGCCGGATCCCGGCCACCGGAACCTGCTGTCCGGTCCGCAGCCGGACGTGGCGGGCGCGTCCGGCCACCCGGCCCCGAGGGCGTCGAGGATCGCCAGGTGCTCCTCGGACTGCGGCTGCCGGCCCTGATCGGCGGCCACCACGAACAGCACGGCGGGCACCGGGCCGACCCCGGCCAGCATCGTCGCCACGAACCTCTCGTGGCCCGGCATGCAGGTGGAAGCCGCGGTGCGGGAGAGGAGCCCAGCAGCCGACGGCGACCCGGCCCCGGCGGCGGCCGGTGACGGTTCAGCCGACCGTCCGGACCCCCACGGCCTGCGGGCCCTTGGTGCCCTGGCCGAGTTCGTACTCCACGTGCTGCCCTTCCTCCAGGGTCCGGAAGCCGGTCCCCTGGACCTCCGAGTAGTGCACGAACAGGTCGGCGCTGCCGTCCTGCGGAGTGATGAACCCGTATCCCTTCTCCGCGTTGAACCACTTCACTGTGCCCTGGGCCATCGCCTTTTCCTTCACCTTGCCGCCGCGAACCGATCGTCGTGGACCGCGAGGATGCTCCCCCGGCGCCGCGCCCGGCATTCACCCCGCGCCCGATCACGACCCGACCGGGTGAACCGGCGCCGTGCCGGCAGGGGCACGGCCGCGCTCCGCGCGCTCAGCCGGCGGGCAGGTCGGCTAGGAAGCGTGCGCCCGGACCGGGCCCGGGGTCGTGGGACACCTCGCCCCCGGCGGCGCGCGCCAGCCGCCGCGCCAGCGGCAGCCCGAGGCCGGCGCCGTCGTGCCCGTCGTGGGGGTCGGCGCGGCGGCCCGGCTGGAAGAGCTCACCGACGAACTCCTCCGGCACGCCCGGCCCGTCGTCGGCGACGCTGATCCGCACGCCGCCGGGCGTGCGCCGCACGCCCACGGTCACCGTGGACCCGGCGTAGCGGCCCGCGTTGGCCAGCAACGGGCTGACGATGCGTTCGAGGAGCGCGGGCGCGACCCCGGCCGTCAGCTCCGGATCCGCCGCCTCGACGACGACCTCGACCCCGGTCCGGAACCCGAGGCCTTCGGCCAGCCGGGACAGGACCGGCAGGACCGCGGTGGCACCGGGGGCGGTGGCGGTGTCCGGCGCGCCGTCGCGGGCCTCGCTCAGCAGCGTGTCGCAGATGGCGCGCATGGACCGGGCGGCCTCCGCGATCACGTCGTGGGTGGCGCGGGTCTCCGCGTCGGTGCGCGGCCGGGCCCGCCACCAGTCGAGTTCGACGACGATCCGGGTGAGCGGGGTGCGCAGCTCGTGGGACAGTTCCCCGGTCAGCTGCCGCTCGTGCCGCAGCACGGTCCGGATCCGGTCCAGCAGGCCGTCCAGGGAGGCGCCCAGCCGGGCGAGCTCGGCCGGCTGGCCGGTGCCGCCGAAACGCTCGTCGGAGCCCACGGCGCTCCACTCGGTGGCCTGGTCGGTCATGGTGCGCACCGGGCGCAGCGCCCGTCCGACTGCGAGCCGGGTCAGCGCGTAGGTGCAGGCGAGCATGACGGCGTCCAGGACCAGGGAACCCAGCAGCAGGGTCCTGGCCGAGTTGCGGTACGGGGCGAGGTCCAGGGCCGTGACGACCACGGCCGCACCGGCGTGGCCGGACAGGGGCCGGGAGCACATGCGGACGTGCCGGGAGCCCTCGGCCCGGACCGTCGTGCATCGTGCGCGGCCGCCCGCGGCGAGCCGGTCGGCGGCCCGGGTCAGCGCGCCGTCGGCCGGGGCCGTCGGCGGCTTCTCCAGCAGCCGTGCTCCGGAGTAGATCCACGCGTTGGCGTCGAGGAGGCCGTCGCCCGCGGTCTCCAGCACCCGCACCCGGCGGCCGCCGGTGTCGACGGTCGTGGCGACGGCGGCCGCCCGGGTGTGCAGTTCGTCGTCCGCCTGGTGCCGCAGGTGCCGTTCCACCACGACGTTGAACACCACGGTCAGCACGGCCATCAGCAGCGCGGCGGTGGTGAGGGCCACGAGCGAGAGCCGGCCGCGCAGGGTACGCGGGGCAGGGCGGCGCGGGAAGTGCGTCATGACAGCCGGTGGCCGACCCCGCGGGCCGTGCGCAGGACCAGGTGACTGCCCGCCTCGCGCAGCTTGCGGCGCAGCCGGCTCAGGTACTGGTCCAGGGTGTTGTCGCTGACGTGGGCGCCGGCCGGCCAGGCGGCCCCGACCAGGTCCCGGCGGCTCACGGTGCCGCCGCCCGCCGCCACCAGAGCGGCCAGCAGGCGGAACTCCGTCGGGGAGAGCCCGGTCTCCACGCCGCCGATCCGCACGCCGTGCCGGGTCGCGTCCAGGACCAGGTCGCCGGTCGCCGCCACGGCGGGCGGCCCGGAGCGGCGGAGCGCGACCCGCAGCCGGGCCACCAGTTCGGCGAGGTGGAACGGCTTGGGCAGGTAGTCGTCGCCCCCGGCGGAGAACCCGGACAGCCGGTCGGTCAGGTGGTGGCGCGCGGTCAAGAAGATGACCGGGGCGTCGAAGCCGTTGCCGCGCAGCGCCTGGCACACGTCCCGCCCGTCGGCGTCCGGCAGTCCGACGTCCAGGACGACCGCGCCGATGCCGTCGGCGGCCAGCCGCAGGGCGGTGGCGCCGTCGGGGGCGGGCACGGGCTCGAACCCCTCGTCGGCCAGGCCGCGGCGCAGGACGTCCCGCAACGCGTGATCGTCCTCGACGACCAGGATCTTGTGACGCATCTTCCTCCGTCTTCCTCCGTCGGATCTTCGTACCTCGGCCGGGACGGGGCCGTCCGGGTGGACATCGGCACGGAAACGCCGGCAGGACTACAGGTGTGTAGACGCGACACGCAACTCTAGACGCCGACCGGGTGCGTTCCTGTCGCGCTCTCACCGTATGCCTACCTCTACATGATGTAGTTGCCGTTTGGTCGTATCGAGGCGAGGGAGGTGGGCGTCATGGCCGACGCCTACGGTGCCGGCGCCGGCACCAGGGCACGGCTGCGAAGGGTGACGGACCGGGCGACGCCGCTCCCGGCTCCCGGCGGCACCGGTGCCGGGCCCCGGCAGCTGCACCGCGGGATGACGCTGCTGGCGACGATCAGCCTGTTCATCGGGACGCGGGCCGCCTGGACCACCGCGATGACGTCCGCCCCGCCCGTGGCCGCGGCCATCTCCGTCTGCTACGCCTCGATCCTCGTCTGCGGCGTCCTGTGCCTGACGGTGCGCGACCGGCGCTCGCTGATCCGGGTGGACGCCGTCGTCCTCGCCACCGCCGTCGCCCTGGTGACCTGCGGCTACCTGCTCGACCACGCGGGCAGCGACGAGGGCGTGCTGACCGCCCAGGCCGCGAGCGAGATCCTGCGCGGTCACCCCGTCTACGGTCAGCCCTGGCCGTGGCTCTTCGGCACCCCGCAAGTAGGGATCACCAAGACCATGTCGGGCGGCGCCGACTACACCTACGGCTACCCGCCGCTCACCGCCCTGCTCGCCGCCCCCGTGCACGCCGTCGTCCACTCGACGGCGGCCGCCACCCTGGTCACCACGGCCCTGCTGCTCGCCTCCTCGGTCCTGCTGTGGTTCCTGCTCCCGGCCGTGTGGCGGTCCGCGGCCACCGCCGTCTGCCTCGGCTTCGGCCTGCTGCCCCAGTACGCCTACTACGGCTATCCGGCGATCACGGCCCTCGCCCTGCTCGTGCCCGCGGTGGTCCGCTGGCCGGACACCGGCTCGGGCGGCCGGCTCGGCACCCGCGGCCTCCTGCGGGCGGTCTGCCTGGGCGCCGCCTGCGCCGCGCAGCAGCTCGCCTGGTTCCTGGCGCCGTTCCTCCTGATCGGCCTCTACGCCGTCCGGCGCGGCGAACTCGGCCGCCGCGGGGCGCTGGCGGTCACCCTCCGCTACGCGGGCACCGCCGCCCTCGCCTGGGCCACCGTCAACGCGTACTTCGCCGTCCAGGACTTCTCCGGCTGGCTGCACGGCATCCTGCTGCCGCTCCAGCAGAAGGCGATCCTGCACGGCCAGGGCGTGATGGGCATCTCCTACTACTTCACCGCCGGCAGCAGCCGCCTCGACTACTACTCCTACGGCAGCATGCTGCTCCTGCTCGGCCTGCTCGCCGCGACCGTGCTGTTCGTCCGCCGGCTCGGCCCCGCCCTCACCGTCCTGCCGTGGCTCGCGTTCTACCTGGCCACCCGCTCCCAGGACGGCTACTTCCTGCTGATGACCCCGCTGTGGCTGGCGGCCGCCGCCACGGCCCCGCCCGCCGCGTTCGCCACCGCCTGGCAGCCCGCCCTGCCCCGGGTCACCGGCCGCCGCGCACGGGCCGCACTGGCCGCGGCGCTGCTCACTCCGGCCCTGCTGTGCGTGGCGGTCGCCGCCGCCAGCCCCCCGCCCCTGCGGATGACCCTCGCCGCGCGTCTCGCCACCCGGCACGCGCGCGTGGGCGTCACCGCCGTCGAGGTCCGCGCGGTCAACAGGACGGGTGCCCGGCTCTCCCCGCACTTCGCCAGCCGCACCGGTCAGGGCGCCTCCGACTGGTGGAAGGTCACCGCGGGCCCCGCCACCCTCGGCCCGCACGCCACCGCCGAGTACGTCGTCACCCCGCCGGGCGGTTTCCGCGTCCTGCACGCCCGGACCTACCTCATCGCCGTCACCGGCACCCCGATGACGATCACGACGGCCCGGCTGCCCACCGCGTCGCCCTCGTGACCACCGGGCCGCCCGAGGGGCTTCCGCGAGGGCTCGTCCTACGACAAGTAGGAGGTGGCCGGGTAGCCTTGCCGCAACGACGGCGAGGGAAGGCGGACGGTGGGGTGACGGGCCGTGGGGACGAGGAAGCCCGAGAGGCGTCCGGCAGGCGGGCGCGGGGCGAACTGGAGAGCGATGTGCTCGCGGCGCTCTGGGCGGCCGACGGTCCGCAGACCGCGCGCCAGGTCCAGGACCGGCTACCGGGTGACCTCGCCTACACGACCGTCCTGACCATCCTGTCCCGGCTGTACGACAAGGGCATGCTCGTCCGGCACCGCGAGGGCCGCGGTTACGCCTACGAACCGGCCCGCGACGAGGCGTCGCACACCGCCCAGCGCATGCACTCGCTGCTCGCGGGCGGCTCCGACCGCGAGGCGGTGCTGGCCCGTTTCGTCTCGGAACTGTCCGAGCACGACGAGCATCTGCTGCACCAGCTGCTGTCCGGGCCCTCCGAGGCGCCCGCCGAGAGCAAGAGCCCGCACGGGAAGCGGTGAGCCGGTGCTGGTCAACGTCTACGTCCCGCTCCTCGTCACCGCCGCGCTCGCGGTGCTCGCCCCTCCCGTGGCCCGCCGGCTGCCGCCGCGCCCGGCGGCCTGGGCGCTGGCCTGCGCCGCACTGGTGACGGCGGTCGGCTGGGCGGGTTCGCTCGCCCTGCTGGCGTTCACCGGGGTGGCGCAGATTCCCCAGATCGCCGCGGAGGGCCGCTGGTCCGTTGCCGCGCTGCGCGCCGAGGACCCCGTCTACCTGGTCGTGGCGGCCGTCAGCACGCTGGTGCTGGCGGCGGGCGTCGTCGCACTGGGCGTCGCCGCCGTCCGGCAGGGCCGGCGGCTGGTCCGGTCCCGGCGCGAGTGCGCCCTGCTGCCCGGCGCGACCGAACTGGCCGTGCTCGACGACGACGTCCCCCTGGCCTTCGCGCTGCCCGGCTCGCCGGGACGGATCGTGGTCTCCCGGGGCATGCTCCGCTGTCTCGACGACGACCACCGCGAGGCCCTGCTCGCCCACGAGCGGGCGCATCTGCGCGGCCGTCACCACGTCTTCCAGAGCGTGTGGCGGCTCACGGCCGCCCTCACCCCCCTGCTGAGGCCGGTGGCCGTGGCGGGCGACTTCGTCCTGGAGCGCTGGGCCGACGAGGAGGCCGCCGAGCGGGTCGGGAGCCGTGAGGTGGTCGCCCACGCGGTGGGCCGCGCCGCCCTGGCGTCGGCGGGCGCGGCCCGTCCCGTCGCGCTGGCCCTGACCGGCGGGGCGGTGCCCCAGCGGGTCCGGGCCCTCATGGCCCCGCCGCCCGCCCGCCGGAGCCTGCCCCTGCTCGCGGGCGGGCTGCTGCTGGCGGTCTGCTGCGGGAGCCTGGCCAACGCCGCCTCCGACAGCGACCGGATGCTGGACAGCGCCCAGTGGGCACTGTGCTCGGCGCACGCCCCCGCCGGCACCGCCGCCACCGCCGCGCCGGCCGGCCACGCTCACGACGACGAGCACGGCCCGGACGGCTGCCGCGTGGACCGCGACCACCTGGAGCGCGCCCAGCGGCACCTGTGAGCCGCCCCCGCTCGCCGCTGCCTCCTGCCGCGCCCTCCTGCGCGCCGCCGTGCGGACGGGCGCCCGCCGACCGAGCATGGCCGGAGGCTCCGAGGCGCCGTCGGTGCGCCACCCGGTAGGGTGACCGGGGATCTACGCCTCGTAGTCGGGGAAGGTGGGACGATGCCAGGGACCTCGTACGCGGCGGCCTCCCGTGCCGTCCGGCCGTCCGACGCCGCGCCGTGGTACCGGCGGGACGCGCCCTGGCTCGCCGCGGTGGCGGCCGGGTACACCATCGCCCAGCTCGTCCTCGTACGCCCGGGGATGGGACTCGGCTGGGACGAGTCCGTCTATGTCAGCCAGGTCAGCGGGCACGCCCCGGCCGCCTTCTTCAGCGCTCCCCGATCCCGGGGTGTCTCCCTGCTGGTGGCGCCGGTCGCCTCCTGGTCGTCGTCGACGCCCCTGCTGCGGGTGTACCTCGCGGTCCTGACCGGCCTCGGTCTGTTCCTGGCCCTGCGCGCCTGGCGCGGCCTGCTGCCGGTCCGCGTGCTGGTGCTGGGCGGCGGGCTGTTCGCGTCGCTCTGGGTGACGCTGTTCTACGGCCCGCAGGCCATGCCCAACCTCTGGGTCGCGCTCGCCGCGCTCGCCGCGGTGGGGTGCTTCCTGCGGACGCAGGCGGACCGGAGCCGCCCGGGGCCGCTCCTGGGGCTCGCCGCGAGCGCCGCCCTGATGGCGCTGATGCGCCCGACGGACGCCGTGTGGGTGTGCCTGCCGCTGCTGGCGGCGCTGGTGGCGGTACCCCGGTGGAGGCACGGCCGGGCGCTCCTCGCGCTCCTCGGCGGACTGGCGGCGGGCGCCGCGGAATGGGTGATCGAGGCGTACGTCAGCTACGGCGGCCTCGTCCGGCGGCTCTCCGCGGGTTCCGACGTCCAGGGCGGCCTCGGCTGGCACAACGCCGTCGTCGACCAGGTACGCAGCCTGAGCGGTCGTACGCTGTGCCGCCCGTGCACGGGGGCGGCGCCCAGCATGGCCGTGACCCTGTGGTGGTTCGTGCTGCCGGTCCTCGCCGTGCTCGGCCTGGTGGTGGCCGTCCGGGCGCGCCGCGCCACCCCCACCGCGCTGCTCTGCGCCTGCGCGGCCACGGGCGCGTTCCCCTATCTCTTCCTGATCGGCTACGCGGCCCCGCGCTTCCTGCTGCCCGCCTACGCCCTGCTGTCCCTGCCGGTCGCCGGCGCGCTGCTCTTCCTGGTGTCGGCGCCGCGCGGCCACTGGCGCACGCTCGCCGTCACCGCGGTGGCCGTCGGCGTCGCCGGGCACCTGGCCGTCCAGGCGGTGGTGCTGGAGCGCCTGGTGGACCGTACGACCGCCGGCCACCAGCGCTGGGCACGGGTGGCCGCGGCCCTGCACGACCACGGTGTGCGCGCGCCCTGTGTGCTCACCGGGAACGACCCGACGACCCCCTCGATACCGGTCGCCTTCTACGCCGGGTGCGCCTCCGCCGACACCGGCGGCAACAACGAGAACACCACGCCGGCCGCCCTCGTACGGATCGCGGGCCGGATGCCGGTCGCCTTCCTCACCACCGAGGACGGGGGACCACCGCGGTACGGCCGGGACTGGCGACGGGTCCACCTGGACGGCCGGGTGTACGCCTACCTCGCCCGCTGAAGCGGCCTGCGGGGCGCTCGGTTCAGCGGGGGTCGCCGGCCGCCGGAGCGGCCTGCGGGGCGGTCCCCGGCACGACGGCGGGGCCGGCCGTCAGCAGCGGGCGCAGCGCCCCCTGGCTCAGGGAGCCGATCAGCGGAGCGGCCCAGCGGCCGAGCGCCAGGCTGACGAGGAAGGCGACGGGGAGGGCGAGGACGGCGGAGCCGAGGACGTCGTGCGGGTAGTGGGCCCCGACGTAGACCCGGCTGAAGCCCTCCAGGACGGCGAACCCGGCGGCGACGACGGTCAGCCGGCGGTCCAGCAGGAACAGCGCGGCCACGCTCGCGGCGGCGACCGTGGCGTGTCCGCTGGGGAAGGCGTAGTCGCTCGGCGCCGGGCAGCTGTCCACGAAGTAGGCGTGGGGCAACGAGCGGCAGGGCCGTACCTCGGCCACGATCTTCTTCACGACCTCGGCGGCGGCGAAGGCGGTCAGTACGGCGACCGGCGCGGCCAGCGCGAGGGTCATCGCGCGCGCGTCCCGGCGCCGGGCCCGCCACCAGCCCAGGACCATGAGGACCGCGAAGACTCCCAGACCGAGGTTGGTCCACACCTCCATCGGGGTGTTGAGCCACTTGGTGTCCCGGGCCAGGTCGGTGACCGAGGTGAACCACGAGCCGTCGATGCCGGATCCGTCGAGGGCCAGGTGTGCGGTGGCGGCCGCGGTCATAGCGGGACGTCCTTCCGTCTGCCGGTGACATCCCGGTGTGGTCGCGGTGATGTCGAGATGATCGCCCGGTAAATCTACTACATCTTGTAGGGGTTGGGCGGCCGGTGCGCGGCGGCCCGTTCCGGCGCCCGCCCGGATGAGCGTTCCCTAAGTTCTACATCATGTAGTAGCTTCACCTCGCGGTGCCACCGCGGTCGCGGTCCATGCCCCGCAGTCCCCAGCCCTAAGTCCGTCAGGAGGCTGATCGACCGTGCTCCACTGTGACGATCCGGTGCCGGATCCGGCACCGCCGCCGTCCCTCGCGCCGCCGCAGGGGACGACGGACGGCGGCCGGATCGCGATCATCTCCGCGAGTGTCGGCGCGGGGCACGACGGCGCCGCGGCGGGACTGGCGGCACGGCTGGCCGCGCAGGGTTTCCAGGTGGACCGGTACGACTTCCTCGACCTGCTGCCCGCCGGTGCGGGCCGGCTGCTGTGCGGCGCCTACCACTACATGCTGACCTGGGCTCCCGCGAGCTACCAGCGCCTGTACGCGGCCACCGACCGGGCGGCCCGCCCCGGCGCCGTGTGGCGGGCGTTGTTCCGCGCCGCCGAGCCGCGCACCCTGCGGGCCCTCGCGCCGGACACCCGCGCCGTCGTGTCCACCTACCCCGGGGCCGGCCAGGTCCTCGGTGCGCTGCGCCGACGCGGCCTGCTGACCGTTCCGGCCCTCACCTACCTGACCGACTTCTCCGTGCACGCCCTGTGGGTGGCCCCGGGCATCGACGCCCATCTGGCCGTCCACCCGGTACCGGCCGCCCAGGCGCACGCCCGGGGCGCGGCGGCCGTCACCGTCGCGGGCCCGGTCACCGATCCGCGCTTCACCCCGCCCGCCCCCGGCCGGCGAGCCGCCGCCCGGCTGCGGTTCGCCCTGCCCGCGCACACGCCCCTGGCCCTGCTGGTGGCCGGCTCCTGGGGAGTCGGCGCCGTGCGCCGCACCGCCGCCGAGATACGCCGGACCGGAGCGGCGGTCCCGGTGGTGGTCTGCGGACGCAACCAGAGCCTCGCGGAACAGTTGCGCCGGGACGGCGTCGAGCACGCCTTCGGCTGGGTGGACGACATGCCCGGCCTGATGCACGCCTGCGACGTGCTGGTGCAGAACGCCGGCGGACTGACCTCCCTGGAGGCCTTCGCCGCCGGGCTGCCGGTGCTCAGCTACCGCTGCATACCCGGTCACGGCCACACCAACGCCGCCGCCCTGGAGGAGGCGGGCCTGGCGCCCTGGATCCGCGACCCGGCCGACCTCGGACCCGTACTGGCCGAACTCCTGGCCGGACCGCGCGGCCGGACCCAGCGCGCGTCCGGGCTCGCCCTGCACCGCTCCGCCCCGGGACCGGTACCCGCCATCGCCGCCAGGGTCCTTCCGACGGATCTCCGCGGCGTCGCGACGCCCGGCACGCACGCACCGAACGCCGCTCCTTCTGTCACGGGGATCCGCCAGAAGGGCCCGGGATCCGGCCCCCGGACCAGCCCGCCCGCCCCACCGGCCCGGCCCGCGCCGAAGCACCCGCGAGGCCGCCGGCGCGGCGCCCTGACGGCCGCCGCCGTGGCCGCCACGCTCTGTCTGGGCGTCGCCACCCCGCTCGCCCACGCCTTCACCGAGACCCCGGCCCGCTTCACCGCCGTGGCCCACTACCTGGACGGAGCCGGACGATGACCCCCTCACGTCTCGCCCGCGGCACCGCGCTCGCCTCGGCGGCGGCACTGCCCGCCCTCGCCGCCCTGCACGCCGCACCCGTGATCTCCACCTTCGGCCCGCTGCGCAACCGGGTCATGCCCCGCCTGGCCGGGCAGGGCCGCCCCGACCACGTCGCCCTCACCTTCGACGACGGCCCGGACCACCTGTCCACCCCGCACTTCCTCACCCTCCTCGAAGCACGTCGGGTGCGCGCCACCTTCTTCCTGCTCGGTTCGATGCTGTCCCGCTCGCCCGGACCGGCGAAGGACATGGCCGCCGCCGGACACGAGATCGCCGTCCACGGCTGGCACCACCGCCCCCTGCTGCTGCGCGGCCCCCGCGCCACCTACGACGACCTCGCCCGCGCCCGGGACGCCGTGGCCGACGTCACCGGCAAACCACCCACGCTCTTCCGGCCGCCGTACGGCGTGCTGACCACCGCCGCCCACCTGGCCTGCCGGCGGCTCGGCCTCACCCCCGTGCTGTGGACCTGCTGGGGCGAGGACTGGCGCGGCCGGGCCACCCCCCGGTCCGTGCGGGACACCGTCCTGCGCGACCTGCGCGGCGGCGGCACCGTCCTGCTGCACGACTCCGACTGCACCTCCGCCACCGGCTCCTGGCGCACCACCCTCGCCGCCCTGCCGCGCATCCTCGACACCTGCGGGGACCGCGGCTGGCAGGTGGGCCCGCTGCGCGAGCACGGCGTTCCCGGCCTGCCCCGGTAGGCCCCGTCGGAGCGCCGACGGCTCGCTCCGACGGCTCACTCCGCGTGCGGGCGGGCCAGGCCGTGGTCGTAGGCGAAGATCACGGCCTGGACGCGGTCGCGGGCGCCGATCTTCGCCAGGACCCGGCCGACATGGGTCTTCACCGTGGACTCCGACACCACGAAGCGGGCGGCGATCTCGCTGTTGTTCCAGCCCTTGCCGATGGCCACGAGAATCTCGCGTTCGCGTTCGGTCAGGGCGCCCAGCCTCGGGTTCTCACCGGCATCGCCCGCCGGGGGCGGCACGAGGCGGGAGAACTCGTGCAGGAGGCGGCGGGTGAGGGAGGGCGCGATCACCGCGTCACCGGTGGCGACGGCCCGGATGCCGGCGATGAGCTCCTCGGGGCGCGCGTCCTTCAGGAGGAAACCGCTGGCTCCCGCGCGCAGGGCCGCGTGCACGTACTCGTCGAGGTCGAAGGTGGTCAGCACGAGGACCCGGGAGCGGTCGCCCGCGGCGGTGATCCGGCGGGTCGCCTCGATGCCGTCCATGCCGGGCATCCGGACGTCCATGAGCACGACGTCGGGACGGAGCTCGGCCGCCATGCGGACCGCTTCCGTACCGTGCGCGGCCTCGCCCACGACGTCCGTCTCGGCGACCGAGTCGAGGAGCAGGTGGAAGGCGTAACGCTGGAGCGGCTGGTCGTCCACGATGAGTACGGTCGTCACCGGCCACCGCCCTGCGGGGTGAGGTCGAGGACGGCCTCGACCGTCCATCCCGCGTCGGCGGGGCCCGCCGTGAGGCTCCCGCCGTACAGAGCCGCCCGTTCGCGCATGCCCACCAGACCGTGTCCTTCCTCGTTCACCGGGCCGGTACGGCGGCCGGCCCCGGGAGGGCCGGTGTCCTGCACCGTGATGGTCAGCCGCGACTCGTCCACGACGATCGCGAGGTTCACGCGGGTGTCGGCCCCGGCGTGCTTCAGGGTGTTCGTCAGGGCTTCCTGGACGATGCGGTAGATCGTCAGCTGCACGCCGCTGTCCAGGGCGTCGACGTCGCCCGCGGTCCGGTAGAGGACCTCCAGCCCCGCGGCGCGCACCCCCTCGCACAGCGCGTCGAGGTCGGCCAGGCCAGGCTGCGGGCTGAGCTCGGGTTCGCCCCGCGCGCCGTCCGACGCCTCCCGCAGCACCCCGAGCACACGTCGCAGCTCGCCGAGCGCCTGCCGGCCCGTGTCGCCGATCAGCCGCAGCGCCTCCCGGCCCCGGTCCGGAGCGTGGCCCGTGGCGTAGGCGCCGGCGTCGGCGAGGGTGATGATGACGGCCAGGTTGTGGCCCACGATGTCGTGCATCTCGCGGGCCACCCGGGCGCGCTCGGCCGCGGCGGCCAGCCTGCTGCGCTGGTCGCGCTCCACCTCCAGACGGGTGGCCCGGTCCCGCAGCGCCGCGAGCTGGGCTCGCCGGATGCGGACCACGAGGCCGAGCGCGAGCGCCGCGGTCGCGGTGCTCAGCAGGAAGAACAGCGCGTCCCAGAACGGCACCACCGCCGACACCCGCGCCGCGACCAGCGCCATCACGCCCGTCATGACCCCGCAGGCCCAGGGCAGCTGCCGCAGCCGCCCGTGCAGGACGAGGCTGTACAGGGCTATGACCAGCGCGACGTCCGCACGCAGCAGGACGTCGAGCGACCACTGGAGCACGAAGACGGCGGCCACGGTGCCGAAGGCCGCCGCGGGCCTGCGCCGGCGCCACAGCAGGGGCAGCACCAGGCCGGCCTGCAGGGCGAGCATCGCCGTGACCGGCAGCTGGGTGAACGCCAGCCGCAGGTGGTGCGGCTCGTCGCCGTCGGGGCCGCCGCCGGCCCGCAGCAGGTCCGGCAGGCAGAACAGCAGGAAGACCAGCGTCACCACCGCGGTGTCCAGCACCCACGGACGGGCCCGGTCGGCATGCCGCAGCCGCTGGCCCGCCCGGGAGAACCGGGCGACCAGCGGCCCCATCCCGCCGAGGTCGTCGGCGGTCGCGGTGGCGGGCGCGGTGACCTGGGAGGTCACGGAGGTCACGGGGGTCACCTGCCCATCATGCGGGTGTCATACGTCGGTGCGCAGCAGCCGGTAGGCCGCCCCGGCCAGCGCCAGCACCGTCCAGCCCGCGAAGACCAGCAGACCGGCCCCGGGCGACAGGCTCGTGGAGTCGTGGGTCAGGGCGAACATCGACTCGCCCGCGTTGCTGGGCAGGTAGCGGCTGATGTCGTCCCGCCAGGAGCTGGGCAGCAGCGAGACCAGGCCGGGGACCAGCATCAGCGTGGCGACCAGGACCGAGATGCCACCGGCCACCGACCGCAGCAGCGCGCCGAGAGCGGTGCCGATCACGGCGACAAGCCCCAGGTAGAGACCGGCGCCCAGCAGGCTCCGTACGACACCGGCATGGGAGAAGCCCATGGCCGCGGGCGTACCGGAGACGATACGGCTGCCGAAGAAGAAGGCGACGCACACGCCGAGCGTGCCGACGGCCAGCGCGACCAGGCCGAACACGGCCGCCTTGGACCAGAGCACCGGCAGCCGGCGCGGCACCGCGGCCAGCGTGGAGCGGATCATGCCGGTCGAGTACTCGCCCGCCGTGACCAGCACGCCGAGGACGCCGAGGGCGAGCTGCGCGAAGTTCGTACCGAACAACGACAGGCTCACGGCGGTCGAGCGGGCGAAGTCCGGGTCCATGTGGGCGGAGCCGATCCCCGACTTGTACCGGCTCGACGCGATCAGCCCGAACGCGACGAGGAACAGCAGGCCCACCCCGAGGGTGATCCAGGTGGACCGCAGCGACCAGAGCTTGGCCCATTCCGAGGCCAGCACGCGCCTGCCGGTCACCCGGTAGGCGGGGCGCGCGACGGCGGGGGGAGTGTCGGTGGTGGCGGTGAGCGTGGTGGTCATGCCGTCCTCCCGAGGGACTCGGCGGTCTCGCCGGCGGTCGTGGACCCGTGGTACTCCACGGCGTCTTTGGTCAGGTCCATGAAGGCCTGTTCCAGGGAGACCTCGCGGGTGCTCAGTTCGAACAGCGCGATGCCGTGCTCGGCGGCCTTCAGGCCGATCTCCCGCGCGCTCAGCCCGGTCACCTCCAGCTCCTCGGAGCCGATGCGCCCGGTGACGTCGACGCCGGGGCCCGCCAGGGCCTCCCGCAGCCGCGCCGGATCCTGCGTGGCCACGTGCACGGTGTCGCCGCCGGCCCGTCGCACCAGGTCCCGCACGGTCGTGTCGGCCAGCAGCCGTCCTCGCCCGACGACGATCAGGTGGTCCGCGACCAGCGCCATCTCGCTCATCAGGTGCGACGAGACGAAGACCGTACGCCCCTCCTCGGCGAGCGACGTCAGCAGGTTGCGGATCCACAGGACGCCCTCGGGGTCCAGGCCGTTGACGGGTTCGTCGAGCATCACCGTCTGCGGGTCGCCCAGCAGGGCCGCCGCGATGCCGAGCCGCTGGCCCATGCCGAGGGAGAAGGCGCCGGCCCGCTTGGCGGCCACGCTGCCCAGCCCGGCGAGTTCGATGACCTCGTCGACCCGGCGGCGCGGGATGCCGTGCGTCAGCGCCAGCGCCCTGAGGTGGTTGCGGGCCGAGCGGCCCGGGTGGATCGACTTGGCCTCCAGCAGGGCGCCGACCTCCTGGAGGGGCGCCCGGTGCTGCGCGTAGTGCCTGCCGTTCACCGTGACGGAGCCGCTGGTCGGGGCGTCCAGGCCGACGACCATCCGCATCGTCGTGGACTTCCCCGCCCCGTTGGGCCCCAGGAAGCCGGTCACGGTACCCGGCTTCACGACGAACTCCAGGCCGTCCACGGCCGTCTTGTCGCCGTACCTCTTGGTCAGTTGCCGCGCGTCGATCATCGGAGCTCCTTCACTCGGACTCGGCGCCCGTCCCATCCGACGCCTCTCCGCCACGCTAAGTCCGCGATCACCCCGATCCGGTGGTACCGGGGGCTGAACGGGGGCCCCGGGGTCGTACCGCGGTACTACGACGCCCGGCACGTCCCGCCCTCGGCCCGCCCACCCTGACCTATTGACATGACATTCGCACATGAGTCATCGTGCAGGGGCCAGCTCCGGAGTGAAGGGACACCTGCGTGATGCCGTTCGAAGTGCTGACCATGGGCCGCGTGGGGGTGGACGTGTATCCGCTCCAGACCGGGGTGGGGCTGGCGGAGGTCACCTCGTTCGGCAAGTACCTGGGCGGCAGCCCGACGAACGTGGCGGTGGCGGCCGCCCGCTACGGCCGTTCCGCGGCGGTCATCACGAAGACCGGCCGGGACCCGTTCGGCGACTTCGTCCGCACGGCCCTCAGCGGCTACGGCGTGGACGCCCGCTTCGTCGGGGTGTCGGACATCGCGCCGACCCCCGTGACGTTCTGCGAGATCTTCCCGCCGGACGACTTCCCGCTCTACTTCTACCGCCTGCCGAAGGCTCCCGACCTGGACATCCGGCCGGACGAGCTGGATCTGGCGGCGGTGCGCGAGGCCACCGTGTTCTGGATGACGGGGACCGGGCTGAGCGAGGAGCCGAGCCGCGCGGCGACGCTGGCGGCGCTGGAGCACCGGGCGAAGGCGGGCACGACGGTGTTCGACCTGGACTGGCGGCCGATGTTCTGGGCCGACCCGGCCGAGGCACGGTCGTCCTACCGGCAGGCGCTCCGGCACGCGACCGTCGCGGTCGGCAACATCGACGAGTGCGAGGTCGCCACCGGTGAGCGGGAACCGTACGCCGCCGCGCGGGCGCTGCTGGCCGCCGGTGTCGAGCTGGCCGTGGTGAAGCAGGGCCCCAAGGGCGTGCTGGCCGTCGACCGGGACGGGACCGCCAGCGAGATCCCGCCGGTGCCGGTGGACGTGGTCAACGGCCTGGGTGCCGGTGACGCCTTCGGCGGCGCGCTCTGCCACGGGCTGCTGTCCGGCTGGGACACCCGGCGCACGGTGTCCTTCGCGAACGCGGCCGGGGCCATCGTGGCCGGCCGGCTGTCCTGCTCCGACGCGATGCCGACCGAGGCCGAGGTCGAGGCCGAACTCGACGAGGTGACCCGTGCTGCCTGAGAACCTGAACCGGATCGTGCACGCCCGGGTCAACGACCCCGGTGCGGTCGCGACGGCAGCCGCCCGCCGCGTGAAGGCGACCTCGCTGCTGGGCGAGCACGGCAAGGCGATGATCATCGCCGCCGACCACCCGGCCCGCGGCGCGAACGGGGTGGGCGCCGACCCCCACGCCATGGCCGACCGCTTCGAACTCCTCGACCGGCTGTGCGTCGCCCTGGAACGTCCGGGCGTCACCGGCGTCCTCGGCACCGCGGACATCCTGGAGGACCTGCTCCTGCTCGGCGTCCTCGACGGCAAGTCCGTCTTCGGTTCGATGAACCGCGCCGGGCTCGCGGGTTCGGTCTTCGAGATCGACGACCGGTTCACCGGGTACGACGCCGAGACCATCGCCGCGATGGGCTTCGACGGCGGCAAGACCCTGACCCGTATCGCGCTGGACGACCCGGCCACCCCGTCGGTCCTGGAGAACACCGCCCGCGCGGTCAACGAGCTCAACGACCGGCACCTCATCGCCATGGTCGAGCCGTTCCTCTCCACCTGGCAGGACGGGCGGATCCGCAACGACCTGTCGACCGACGCCGTGATCACCTCGGTCACCATCGCCTCGGGACTGGGCCGGCGCACCGCCTACACCTGGCTGAAGCTCCCCGTGGTCGACGACATGGAGCGCGTCCTGGCCGCCTCCACCCTGCCCGCGCTGCTGCTCGGCGGCGAAGTGCGGGACGCCGAGGCGGCGTTCGCCTCCTGGGGGAGGGCGCTGCGGCAGCCGACCGCGCAGGGCCTGGTCGTCGGCCGCTCCCTGCTCTACCCGGCGGGCGGCGACGTGGCCGGCGCCGTCGACAAGGCGGTGAGCCTGCTGTGAGCGACACCGGTACCCACCACCTGCCGGCCGGCACCGCCGCCGAAGGCCCCTACGACCTCCTGGTCACGCCGGAGTCGGCGGGCTGGGAACACTCCGGCCTGCGGATCCTGACCCTCGGGCCGGGCCAGTCGCACGCCCTGTCCACCCGGGACTCGGAGTTCCTGGTGCTGCCGCTGGCGGGCTCGTGCACCGTCACCACGGACGGCGGCACCTTCGAACTCGCCGGGCGCACGGGCGTGTTCGACTCGGCCACCGACTTCGCCTACCTGCCCCGGCAGGCGGAGGCCGTGATCGCCAGCGCCTCCGGTGGCCGGTTCGCGCTGCCCTCCGCCCGTACCGAGCGGGGAGGTCACCCGGCCCGCTACGGGCGCAGGGAGGACGTCCCCGTGGAACTGCGCGGCGCCGGGGCCTGCTCACGCCAGGTCAACAACTACTGCCTGCCCGGCACCTTCGACGCCGAGCAGCTGCTGGTGTGCGAGGTGCTCACACCCGGCGGCAACTGGTCCTCGTACCCGCCGCACAAGCACGACGAGGCCCGCACGGACGCGGACGGCACCGCGGTCGAGTCGCAGCTGGAGGAGATCTACTACTTCGAGGTCGCCGGCGAGAGCGGCTTCGGCTACCAGAGGGTGTACGGCACCCCGGACCGGCCGATCGACGTGCTCGCCGAGATCCGCTCCGGTGACACGGTGCTGATCCCGCACGGCTGGCACGGCCCCTCGATCGCCGCGCCCGGCTACGACCTCTACTACCTCAACGTCATGGCGGGTCCCGGCCAGGACCGCGCCTGGCTGATCTGCGACGACCCGGCCCACGGCTGGGTGCGCGGGACCTGGGACACCCAGGACGTGGACGACCGGCTGCCCTTCGGAGAGGACCGATGAACACCGTACGACTGACCACCGCCCAGGCGCTGGTCCGCTTCCTGGCCGCCCAGTACAGCGAGCGCGACGGCCAGGAACAGCGGCTGGTCCCCGGGGTGTGGGGCATCTTCGGGCACGGCAACGTGGCCGGCATCGGGCAGGCCCTGCTCCAGGCCGCGACCACCGGCGAGGCCGACCTGCCCTACTACCTCGCCCGCAACGAACAGGGCATGGTCCACGCCTCCGTCGCCTACGCCAAGATGCGGGACCGGCTGGCCACCTTCGCCTGCACGGCCTCGACCGGTCCCGGCTCGACCAACATGATCACGGGCGCGGCGCTGGCGACGACGAACCGCCTGCCGGTCCTGCTGCTGCCCTCGGACATGTTCGCCACCCGCGCCGCCGACCCGGTCCTGCAGCAGCTGGAGGACACCCGCGGCGGTGACGTCACCGTCAACGACGCCTTCCGTTCGGTGTCCAAGTACTTCGACCGCGTCTCCCGGCCCGAGCAGCTGATCCCGGCCGCGCTGGCGGCCATGCGCGTGCTGACCGACCCCGTCGAGACCGGTGCCGTCACCCTCGCGCTGCCCCAGGACGTACAGGCCGAGGCGTACGACTGGCCGGTCGACTTCTTCCGGCGCCGGGTGTGGCACGTGGGCCGCCCCGTCCCGGAGCCCGCCGCGGTCGAGCGCGCCGTCCGGCTGCTGCGGGGCGCGCGCAAGCCGCTGATCGTCGCCGGTGGCGGTGCCGTGTACTCCGGTGCCGAGACCGCGCTGCGGGCCTTCGCCGAGGCCACCGGCATCCCGGTCGCCGACACCCACGCGGGCAAGGGCGCGGTGGCCTGGGACCACCCCTGCGCGGTCGGCGGCACCGGCTCCACCGGTTCGTACGCGGCGAACGAGCTGGCTCGCGAGGCCGACGTCGTGCTCGGCATCGGCACCCGGTACTCGGACTTCACCACGGCCAGCCACACCGTGTTCGGCAACCCGGAGGTCGCGTTCGTCAACCTCAACGTGGCCCGCCTGGACGCCGTCAAGCACTCCGCCGAGCCGCTGGTCGCGGACGCCCGCCTCGGCATCCAGGCGCTGGCCGGAGCCCTGGACGGCTGGGAGGTCGCCCCGGAGTACCGGCGCCGTACCCGTGAACTCATCACCCGCACCCGGGAGATCGAGGACGCCTGCTTCCACGTCGGGCACGGCCCGCTGCCCGCGCAGACCGAGATCCTCGGCGCGCTGAACGACGTCCTGGACGACCGCGCGGTGGTCATCAACGCGGCCGGCTCCATGCCGGGCGACCTGCAGCAGCTGTGGCGCGCCCGGGACCCGAAGGCCTACCACGTCGAGTACGCGTACTCCTGCATGGGATACGAGGTCGCCGCGGGCGTCGGCGCCAAGATGGCCGACCCGTCGCGGGAGGTCGTCGTCCTGGTCGGTGACGGCTCGTACCTGATGATGGCCCAGGAGATCGTCACCATGGTCTCCGAAGGCCTGAAGGTCATCGTCGTCCTCGTCCAGAACCACGGCTTCGCGTCCATCGGCGCCCTCTCCGAGTCCCTCGGCTCACAGCGCTTCGGCACCAAGTACCGCTACCGCGACGCCGGTTCCGGCCGGCTCGACGGCGACGTGCTCCCCGTCGACCTCGCCGCGAACGCCGCCTCCCTGGGCGCGGACGTCCTGAGCGCCGGCTCCGTCGAGGAGTTCCGCTCCGCGATGGAGAAGGCGAAGGCCGCCACCCGCACCACCGTCGTGCACGTGGAGACCGACCTGTACGGGCCCAACCCGCCCGGCCACGCCTGGTGGGACGTCCCGGTCGGCGAGACCTCCGCCCTCGACTCCACCCGGGCAGCCCACGCCACCTACCTGGACCACAAGCGCGCCCAGCGGCACTACCTGTAACTCCCGCCCCCGCAAAGGAAACCCGCACCGTGACCACCATCCAGCACTGGATCGACGGCGCCCTCACCCAGGGCGCCGCCACCGCCACTCAGCCCGTGTTCAACCCGGCGACCGGCGCCGAGCAGGCCCGGGTCGTCCTCGGCGGCGGCGCCGACGTCGACGCCGCCGTCCGGGCCGCCGCCACCGCGTTCGAGACCTGGCAGGACTCCTCCCTCTCCCAGCGCGTCCAGGTGATGTTCACCTTCCGCCAGCTGCTCGTCGAGCACGAGGAGGAACTGGCCCGGATCATCTCCGCCGAGCACGGCAAGACCGTCGACGACGCCCGCGGCGAGATCACCCGCGGCCGTGAGGTCGTCGAGTACGTCTGCGGCCTGGGCGACGTGCTGAAGGGCTCGTTCTCCGACCAGGTCTCCCGCGGCGTGGACGTGCACAACTTCCGCCAGCCGCTCGGTGTCGTCGCGGGCATCACGCCGTTCAACTTCCCGGCGATGGTGCCGCTGTGGATGCACCCGGTCGCCATCGCCACCGGCAACACGTTCCTCCTCAAGCCGTCCGAGCGCGACCCCTCCGCCGCCAACTTCGTCGCCCGGCTGTACCAGAAGGCCGGTCTGCCCGACGGCGTCTTCAACGTCGTGCACGGCGGCAAGGACGCGGTGGACGCGATCCTCGCCCACCCCGGCATCGAGGCCGTCTCCTTCGTCGGCTCCACCCCGATCGCCAAGTACGTCCACGAGCAGGCCACCGCGCACGGCAAGCGGGTGCAGGCCCTGGGCGGTGCCAAGAACCACGCCGTCGTGCTGCCCGACGCCGACCTGGAGTTCGCCGCCGACCACATCACGGCCGGCGCCTACGGCTCCGCCGGTGAGCGCTGCATGGCGGTGTCGGTGGCCGTCGCCGTCGGTGACGCGGCCGACCGGCTGGTGGAGATCCTCACCCGCAAGGCGAACGAGGTGAAGGTCGGCCCCGGCGACGCGCCCGGCACCGAGATGGGCCCGCTGGTCACCAAGGCGGCCCAGGAGCGTGTCGAGAACGCGGTCGGGGTCGCCGCGACGCAGGGCGCCACCGTCGTCGTGGACGGCCGCGGCCTGAAGCTCGACGATCCCGCGTACGCCGACGGCTTCTTCACCGGCCCCTCCCTCCTGGACCACGTCACCACCGAGATGGACGCCTACAAGGAGGAGCTCTTCGGCCCGGTCCTCGCGGTCGTCCGTGCCGACTCCCTCGACCAGGCCATCGACCTGATCAACGCCA
Organism: Streptomyces sp. NPDC020958; assembly: GCF_055562175.1. Classification (NCBI taxonomy): domain Bacteria; kingdom Bacillati; phylum Actinomycetota; class Actinomycetes; order Kitasatosporales; family Streptomycetaceae; genus Streptomyces; species Streptomyces sp. NPDC020958. The sequence goes on from NZ_JBVHFU010000003.1 coordinate 541,881, forward strand.
ACCCGTACGGCAACGGGACCGCGCTGTTCACCGGCTCCGGAGAGGCCGCCCGCCGCTTCCAGCGGAAGATCAAGGTCGGCATGATCGGCATCAACGTGCCGGTCCCGGTCCCGATGTCCTACTACTCCTTCGGCGGCTGGAAGGACTCCCTCATCGGCGACTCCCCGATCCACGGCCCGGAGGGCGTCCGCTTCTACACCCGGCCCAAGGTCGTCACGAGCCGCTGGCCGGAACCGAGGCACCAGGACACCGCCGGGTTCAACTTCCCGACCTCCCACTGACCCGGGACCCTCCACCGGCGTCTCACAGCCGCAGGGTGAACCAGGTGGTCTTCCCCTCGTCCGTGGCCCGCACCCCCCAGTCGGCGGCGAGCGTACGGACGAGGAGCAGGCCCCGGCCGGACTCCTCGTCCTCGGCGGCCAGGCGCGGCCGGGGCAGCTGCGGGCTGCGGTCGCTGATCTCGACGGTGAGGTCGGTGGTGGTGCGGTGCAGGTGCAGGCCGATCGGGCCCTCGCCGTGCTGGACGGCGTTGGTGAGGGTCTCCGACAGCAGCAGCAGCGCGTCGTCCGCGCCCGCGACGCAGTCCCAGGCGGTGAGCGCCCGGTGCAGGAACGCCCGCCCCTCCGGCACCGAGGACGGGCAGGCCGGCAGATCGGTGCTCAGAACGGCCAGCGGCCCGGCCGGGAGCTGGGCCAGCAGCAGGGTGACGTCGTCGTTGTGGCTCTCCGCGTCGGGCAGCAGACTCGCCAGCACATGGTCGGCGGCGGTCTCCAGGCTCGGCGTGCCGGCGAAGAACTTCTCCAGCACGACGGTGAGTTCGGCGACCCGGACCTCGATGTCGCTGCCCGGGGTCTCGATCAGCCCGTCGGTGTACAGGACGAGGGTCGCCCCGGGCGGGACGGCCGAGCAGGACTGCTCGTAGAGGATGCCGCCCACCCCCAGCGGGGCGTTCACGGGTGAGTCGAGGATGCCGACCGCGCCGTCGGCGGCGCCCGCGACGAGCGTCGGCAGATGACCGGCCGAACACACGGTGACGGTCCCGGAGTCGGGGGCGATGACCAGATAGCAGCAGGTGACGAGCTGGTCGGGGACGTCCAGGTCGGCCACGCAGGAGTCCAGGGCCTGCATCAGCAGCCGGGGCTCCATCCCGGTCTTCGCCAGCGCGTGCGCCGCCGAGCGCAACTGGCCCATGACGGCGGCGGCCTCCAGCCCGCGGCCCATGACGTCCCCGATCAGCACGCCCACCCGGTCGGCGCCCAGCGGTATCAGGTCGAACCAGTCGCCGCCCACCCCGGCGCCCTGGGTGGCGGGCCGGTAGCGGCTGGCGGTGGCCAGGCCGGGCAGCGCCGGCGGCGTGCCCATCAGGCTGCGCTGCAGCGTGAGGGCGATGTGCCGCTGCTGCTCGTACAGGGCGGTCAGCTCGGCCTCGGCGCGCTTGCGGTCGCTGATGTCCCGCACGATGGCACAGGCGCCGACGACCCGGCCGCGGGTGTCCCGCGTCGGCCACAGGGTGACGTCCACGTCGAGCAGCCTGCCCGAACGGGTCACGCGCAGCGTCTCGAAGTGCTCGACCTTCTCGCCCCCCCGCAGCCGGGCCAGCAGGGCGCGGATGTCCCCCCGCAGTTCGGACGGGGCGAGCATCGACACGTGCCGTCCGATGGCCTCCTCGGCGGTGTAGCCGTAGAGGTCCTGCGCCGCCGCGTTCCAGTACGTGATGTACCCGTCGAGGGTCTTGGCGAGGATCGCGTCCTGGGAGGACTCCACGAGCGCCGCCAGCTCGTTGATCCGGGCCTCGGCCGCCTTGCGGTCGCTGACGTCGCGCACGGCGGCCGACACCAGCAGCCCGTCCTCCGTCTCCATCGGGCTGAGGCTGATCTCCACCGGGAACTCGGTGCCGTCCTTGCGCAGCCCGTGCAGCTCCAGGCCGGCGCCCATCGGCCGGACCTGGCGGTTGGCCGAGTAGCCGCCCCGGTGCCGGGTGTGCTGGCTGTGGAAGCGGGTCGGTATCAGCAACTCGACCGGACGTTCGAGGAGCTCCTCGCGCCGGTAGCCGAAGAGCGCCTCGGTCTGCGCGTTGACGAGCTTGATGATGCCCGAGCCGTCGACGATGACCATCGCGTCCGGCGCGGCCTCCAGCAGACCGCGGAAGCGTTCCTCCGCGGCGCCGGTCCCCTGCCCGGGTGCCGTGGCACGGCCGCATCCGCAGCGCTCGGCCTCCGTCGTGATCCTCACACGCGCACGTTCGTCCTCGAGGGAGCCGGCCATGTCCGCCCCACCCCTTTCCCGCCGGTTGCTGCGGTCATCTCAGCGCGTGCGGCACGCGCGGGCGGGGAGAAGTCGTTTACTGGCCGTGACCGGCCGATCCTGTCTGGTACGGCGCACTGTTGGCCGTCTTGTGCGCGGGATGGGCGCCGTGTCACCTGGCCGGGTGGCCGCCGGTGGCCGGCTGCTCCAGGTGGGAGGCGAGGACCGCGGCCTGCACCCGGCGCTGTACGCCCAGCTTGGCGAGCAGCCGGGAGATGTGGTTCTTGACGGTCTTCTCGGACAGGTAGAGCCTCTTGCCGATCTCGCGGTTGGTGAGGCCGTCGCCGATCAGGGCCAGGATGTCGCGCTCGCGGGGCGACAGGCTCGCCAGTTCCGCGGGCACGGAGGGCGCCTCGGCGGGGTCGGCGCGCAGGGAGCGCATCAGGCGGGCCGTGGTCGCGGGGTCCAGCATCGACTGCCCGGAGGCGACCGTGCGGACCGCGGAGACCAGGTCGGAGCCCTTGATCTGCTTGAGGACGTAGCCGGACGCCCCGGCCATGATCGCGTCGAGCAGGGCCTCCTCGTCGTCGAACGACGTCAGCATCAGGCAGGCCAGGCCGGGCATCCGGTCGCGCAGCTCCCGGCAGACCGTGATGCCGTCGCCGTCGGGCAGGCGGACGTCGAGGACGGCCACGTGCGGACGCAGCGCCGGGCCCCGGGCGAGGGCGTGCTGGGCCGTACCGGCGTCGCCGACGACCGAGATGTCCGGCTCCGCGTCGAGGAGGTCGGTGATGCCACGCCGCACGACCTCGTGGTCGTCCAGCAGGAACACCCGGATCGGATCCTGTTCCGTGAAGGTGCGTGACTCCGTCATGACGACCTCTCGTCCTCGGCGGCCACCCGGCCGGCCGCGGGCTGCCCAGCAGGATCATCGCGCCGCGCGGCGGGACGCACTAGGGCCGTCCGGCCCCACCCGTGCGTTCCCGGCCGGCCGACGCGGCGGCCACCGGCTCCGGGGACAGGTCGAACTCCACGTCCACCACGCCCTCGACGGCCCTGACCAGGCGAGCCCCCACGGGCACCAGGGACGTGTCCCGGATCCGGCCCGCGAGCGTCACGACCCCGTCGTGGACGTCCACGCGCAGCACCGAGTCGGGGGCGGGGAAGAGGTACGACACGATCTCGCGGCGGACCTCCTCGGCGATCTCCTCGTCGTCGCGCAGGAAGACCTTCAGCAGGTCGGCCCGGCTCACCACGCCCTGCAGGACCCCCACCCCGTCGGTCACCGGCAGGCGCTTCACCTTCGCCCGTGCCATGACGCGCGCGGCCTGCGCCAGCGTGGCGTTCGCCGGGACGGTGAGCGCGGGCGAGGTCATCAGCTCACCCGCCGTGAGGGCACCGGGCCCGGCCGGCGCGTCGGCGCGGCGCGGCCGGGCACACCGGTCGGGGTCGCCGTCCCGGAGCTCCTCCGTGGGCAGCAGGTCCGCCTCGGAGACGACGCCGACGACCCGGCCCTCGCCCTCGACCACGGGCAGGGCGCTGACCCGCCAGTCCCGCATCAGCTGGACGAGTTCCTTGAAGGAGGCCTCGCGTCCGACGCTGACGACGGTCGTCGTCATGACGTCGCTGACGATGTGCGGCGTGCCGTGCATGGGGCCACTCCTCAGCCGTTGTCGTTCCTGACGGAGGCGGGGGCCAGCCGGCAGCGCACGTCGACCACGCCCTCCACGGCGCGGGTCAGGCGTTCGGCGACCGGCGCCAGATCCGTCCCGTCGGTCCACCCGGACAGGGTGACCACTCCTTCGTCGACCTCGACCCGGATGTGGTCGGCGGAGAGGGGGAACAGCCGGTCGACGACCTCCTGGCGCACCTCCTCGGTGAGTTCCTCGTCCTCCCGCAGGAAGACCTTGAGCAGGTCGGCCCGGCTGACGATGCCCTCCAGCATGCCCACGCCGTCCACCACGGGCAGCCGCTTGACGCCGCGCCTGGCCATGATGCGCGCGGCCTCGGCCAGGGTGGCGTCGGCGTGCACGGTCACCGCGGGCGCGCTCATCAGCTCACCGGCGGTCACCCCGCCGGCCTTGGTCAGGTCGGCGAGCCGCTCCCGCTGCACGAACCGGTCCGGATCGCTGTCCCGGAACTCCTCCTTGAACAGCAGATCGGCCTCGGACACGACGCCGATCACCCTGCCGTCGCCCTCCAGCACGGGCACCGCGCTGACCTTCCACTGGTCCATCAACGAGACGACGTCCTTGAACGGGGCGTCACGGCCGACGGCGACGGCACTGCGGGTCATCACATCGCCGATGGTGTGCGGGCTGCCGTGCATGGTTGCCTCCTCGGATCTCCTCCCAGCGTGGGCCCGGTCCGGCCCGGGCACCAGGGCTGAGCGGGGCGGCCGAGGGGGCCGGGTGGCCCCTCCTGCCGGCCGGCCGCCGGTGCGATGGTGAGAGGGGATGCACCTGCCGCGCGAGGCGGCAGTCCGAGAAATGGCGGTGGGGCCGATGACGACGATGACGCTTCCCCTGGTCGTGGGCGTCGACGGGTCCGACGGCAGCCTGCAGGCGGTCGACTGGGCGGCGGACGAGGCCGCCCGCCACGACGTCCCGCTGCGGCTGGTGTACGGGTCCCTGTGGGAGCGCTACGAGGGCGGCCTCCCCGAGGTGGGTACCGAGCGCCCGTCCGAACGCGTGCTGGCCGAGCACATCGTCGCCTCCGCGGCGGACCGCGCGGCCCGGCGCGCCCCGGACGTGAAGGTCACCACCGACATCCTCCCGGAGGACGCGGTGGACGCCCTGCTGCACGAGGGCAACAACGCCTCCCTGGTCGTCACCGGGTCACGGGGCCGCGGTGAGCTGACGGGACTGCTCCTCGGCTCCGTCGGCCTGGCGGTCGCGGGCCGGGCGCACTGCCCGGTGACCGTGGTCCGCGGGGACGCGGCCGGCCTGGCGGGCACCCACGAGCGGATCCTGCTCGGCGCCGCCGACCCGGCCTCCGGCGGCGCGGCCGCGCGCTTCGCCTTCCGGGAGGCGGCGGTGCGCGGCTGCGTCCTGGACGTGATCCGCGCCTGGCGCCGGCCCGGCACGTCCGAGGCACCCGCCCGGGAGACCGAGGCGCGGGCCTCTGCGCTGCTCGACGCGCTGCTGCGCGAACCGGCGGCCGAGTACCCGGACGTGCGGGTACGCGCCGTGACGGTCGAGGGGCCCGCCCACCGGATCCTGGTCCACCGCTCGGCCGCCGCCGACCTCGTCGTCCTGGGCGCCCGCCGCCGGCACGGCCACCACGGCCTGCAGCTCGGCCGGGTGGTCCACACCGTGCTGCACCAGGCGGCGTGCCCGGTGGCCGTCGTACCGCACACCGTGTGATCGCCGCCGGTGGTGAGGGGAGCACCGAGGTGAGATGGGAGTACGACGGTTACGCACCCGCCGACGAGCGGCTCAGGGAGTCGCTGTGCACGCTCGGGAACGGCTACTTCGCCACCCGGGGCGCCCTGCCGGAGTGCACGGCGGACGAGGTGCACTACCCCGGCACCTACGTGGCCGGCTGCTACGACCGGCTCGCCTCGCGGGTCGCGGGGCACCGGGTCGAGAACGAGGACCTGGTGAACCTCCCGAACTGGCTGCCGCTGCGGTTCCGGCTGCCGGGCGGCCACTGGCTGACCCCGGACACCGAGCCGGTGCTGGAGCACCGGCAGGTGCTGCGCCTGACCGACGGGGTACTGGAGCGGCGGACCCGCTACGGGCTCGGCGCCGGACGGGTGCTGGACGTGCGCCAGCAGCGGCTGGTGCACATGGGGGACCCGCATCTGGCGGCGCTGCGCACCGAGTTCACCGCCGAGGGCTTCACCGGTGACCTGGAGGTGGAGGCGGCGCTCGACGCGGACGTCCGCAACGCCGGGGTGGCCCGCTACCGCGAGCTGGACGGCCGTCACCTGGTCCGCGTGCGCACCGGTACCCCCGCCCCGGACACGGTGTGGCTGCGCTGCCGTACCCGTACCTCGGACATCCGGATCGGCATGGCCGCCCGCCTCGGCCCGGGCGCCCCGGTCCCGGAGGGCGACGGCCCCCGCGGAGCCGTACAGCGGCTGCGGCTGCCGCTGACGCCCGGCCGTACCCGCACCGTGGACAAGACCGTCGCCGTGCACACCTCCCGCGACCCCGCGATCGCCGACCCCGTGGCGGCCGCCGTCGACAGGGTCGGCGACGCGCCCGGATTCGACGCGCTGCTGCGGACGCACCGGCGGGCCTGGGACCAGCTGTGGCGCCGGACCGCCCTGGACGTCCCCGGCCGGGCCGGCGAGATCCTGCGGCTGCACCTCTTCCACGTGCTGCAGACGCTCTCCCCGCACACCGCCGACCTGGACGTCGGCGTCCCGGCCAGGGGTCTGCACGGCGAGGCGTACCGCGGTCATGTCTTCTGGGACGAACTGTTCGTCCTGCCCTTCCTCGACCTGCACTTCCCCGAGGTCTCCCGCGCCCTGCTCCACTACCGCTACCGGCGCCTGGAACGCGCCCGCGCCGCCGCCCGCGCGATCGGCCGGCGCGGCGCGATGTACCCGTGGCAGAGCGCCACCGACGGCCGCGAGGAGTCCCAGGCACTGCACCTCAACCCGCGGTCGGGACGCTGGCTGCCGGACCACTCGCGCCTCCAGCGGCACGTCGGCTCGGCGGTGGCCTACAACGTCTGGCGGTACTGCGAGGCGAGCGGCGACACCGAGTTCCGGCACACCAAGGGCGCCGAGATGCTCCTGGAGATCGCCCGGTTCTGGGCGGACTCGGCCACCTGGGACGACCACCTCGGACGGCACCGCATCCGCGGTGTGGTCGGCCCCGACGAGTACCACGACGCCTACCCCGGCGCCCCCCGGCCCGGCCTCGACGACAACGCGTACACCAATGTCACCGCCGCCTGGGTCCTCACCCGCACCCTGGAACTGCTGGACATCCTGCCCGAACCGCGCCGCCGTGAACTCACCGCGCGCACCGGCCTGGACGACGCCGAGCTGCACCGCTGGCAGGAGGTGTCACGCACCCTTCACGTGCCCTTCCACGACGGTGTCGTCAGCCAGTTCGAGGGCTACGGCGGTCTCGCCGAACTCGACTGGGACGGCTACCGCGGACGGTACGGGGACATCCGCAGGCTGGACCGCATCCTGGAGGCCGAGGGGGACACCGTCAACCGCTACAAGGCCTCCAAACAGGCCGACGTGCTGATGCTCGGATATCTCTTCTCGCCCGCCGAACTCCGGGCCCTGTTCGCCCGGTTGGGTCATGAACTCGACGAGGGGACCTGGACCCGCACGGTCGACCACTACCTGTGCCGCACCACCCACGGCTCGACCCTCAGCGGTCTGGTGCACGGCTGGGTCCTGGCCCGCGACCGGCGTGCCGACGCCTGGGCGTTCGTCCAGGAGGCGCTGCGCGGCGACATCGCCGACGTCCAGGGCGGCACCACCGGTGAGGGCATCCACCTGGGCGCCATGGCCGGCACCCTCGACCTCGTCCAGCGCGGGCTGACCGGGCTGGAGACCCGGGAGGGAGCGCTCTGGGCCGACCCGGTGCCGCTGCCGGAACTGTCGTCGTACGGCATGTCCCTCCGCTACCGGGGGCATTGGGGCGTACGGCTGCGGCTGCGGCGCGGGCGTCTGGAGGTGACCGTGCCGGCGTCCGACGAGTCGCCGATCGACATCCGGCTGCCGGACCGCACGGTGTGCGTCGAACCGGGGGAGACCTGCGTCCTCGTCCTCCCGCCCCCCGCCGACCACCCCCCGCACGGTCCGCACGGGCCGACCGGTCTCGCCGACGGCTGAGACCCGCGCGCCTTGCCTCTGCTCGCGGGCGGCCGAGACCCGCGCCGCGTGCCGTCGGCGCCGAGAGGGACCCCGCGGGGTCACAGTCCCCCGGGGCCGTTGGCCGTCGTGCCGGGTCCTGACGGCTCTTGCAGCACGGTCCGGGCGACCGGGCCCAGCAGGTCGGCCAGTCCGCGGAAGACGTCGAGGAACAGGTCGTCCACGGTCAGCACGCCCACCGCCCGGCCCAGCTCCAGGACCGGCAGCCGACGCACCCCGGTGCGGCGGAAGGCACGGTAGGCGGTCTGGAGGTCGTCGCCCGCGTCGACGGTGACCACCCGGGCCGACATGACCGCGTCCACCCGCGCGTCCCGGTCGAGGCCGCCGCCCAGTCCGCGCACCGCGACGTCGCGGTCGGTGACGATGCCGAGCAGCACCCCCTCGTCGTCGACGACCAGCACCGATCCGACGGAGGCGTCCGCCATCCGCCGGGCCGCCTCCGCCAGTCCCACGTCAGGGGGCACCGTCACCGGCGGGGCGGTCATCGCCTCGGACACCTTCATACGCCACCTCCTGGTGGTGGGGGCGGGACGACGTCGAGCACCTCGGCCACCGGACGCCGGGGGCTGGGGTGGCCGAGGGGGCCGTAGCCGAGCCGGATCACCATCTGCACATGGGCCATGCCGGAACCAGGGTCGCGGGTCACCCGTCGCAGCTCGGGCCACTCCAGGGTCTGGGACACCATGGAGGCGACCAGCCCGTCGGCCGTGGCCGTGAGCAGGACCCGCTCCAGCGCCTGCCCCGCCCGCAGCCAGTCAATCGGCCCGTCCCGGCCGGTACCCAGCAGCGCGAGCTGGGGATTGCGCTCGAACACCGCCCAGCCGCGTCCCGGCACCGCGTGCCCGGCGGCGAAGTCCCGCACCGGCGTCGCGGGACCGTACCGGCTGGGGCCGATCGCCTCGACGGGGATGCCGTCCGGCGCGGGGGCGGCGCCGGCGGGGCCGGACCGGACCCAGCGGGCCGTTTCGGCGCGCAGGGCGGGGTCGACCGCTTCCCGGCCCTCGGCGTCCTGCACCAGTTCCAGCAGTTCCTCCACGTGCCAGGTGCCGGGGAAGACCAGCTGCGCACCCTCGGCGTCCGCCGCCTCGCACAGCCGCTCCCGCAGGCCGGCCGGTATCGGCCGCTCGCTGAAGGGACGACGGCTGGAATGGCGCCGGGGGAGCGCCGGGTACAGGGCGGCGAGCGCCGGGTCGGGCGGTGCGGTGGCGTCCAGGGACACCCCGGCGAGCAGCGTGGGGTCCGCAGGATCCGGCAGCAGCCGTACCACCGGGGCCCACCCGGCCGCGCAGGCGGACACCCGCAGGTTGAACAGCGCGGCACCGCACCCCATGTGCAGGCCACGGGCGTCCGGGTCGGTGCGCGGCAGCGCGCGCGAGGGATCGGCGTACAGGCGCAGGACGCCGTCGGCGGCCAGGTAACGGAAGCTCCACGGCTGGGCGTTGTGCAGCGACGGCGCCGTGGTGGCGTCGGCCACGAGTGCGGTCAGCGTGTTCGCGTCCATGTGCTGAGCGGTCACGATGACTCCCTTCGCCGGGCCTCGCTCCCAGCGTGGCCGGTCGCCACCCTGGCGGGCATGGGCCGCACGAACCCGGCGAGGGGCCGGTCGGCCCAAGCCGTGCCCGGTTCCGCCGGCGCAGTCTGAAGACGTGGACGCCAAGCCGACCGACCCCACCGAGCCGACCGTGAGCGACGTGATGACCCGCACCGTCGTCGCCCTGCGCACGGGCGCGACCTTCAAGGACATCGTGAGGACCATGGGGGAGTGGCACGTCAGCGCCCTTCCCGTGCTGGACGGCGACGGGCGCGTCACCGGGGTCGTCTCGGAGGCGGACCTGCTGCCCAAGGAGGTGTACCGGGAGGGCGCGGAGAACCCCCGGGAGCACCTGCGGCACCTGGCCGAGGCCCGCAAGGCGGATGCGGTGACCGCCGGTGAGCTGATGACCGCCCCGGCCGTCACCGTGCTGCCCGGGGCGTCCCTCGCCCACGCCGCCCGGCTGATGGCCCGCCGCGGGGTGAAGCGGCTGCCGGTGGTCGGTCACGACGGGGCGCTCGTGGGCATCGTCAGCCGCTCCGACCTGCTGAAGGTCTTCCTGCGCGACGACGAGGACATCGCCGCGGAGGTACGCCGCCAGGTGGTCGGCCATCTCTTCGGCACCTTCCCGGCACCCGTGGCCGTCGAGGTGTGCGACGGGGTCGTCACGCTCACCGGACGCGTCGAGGACACGGTGCTCGTCCCGCTGGCCACCCTGCTGGCCCGGTCCGTACCGGGCGTCGTCGACGTGCACTGCGCCCTGACCGGACGACGGCGCCCTTGAGAGGTGACTGAGAGGTTTCTGTGCAACGCTGGCGCGCCTTCGCACCAGGCGTCCCACCGACCCCCTCACCGACTCCCCCCAAGGACCTGTTCATGACCCTGATAAACGGCCTGCCCGCCCACGTCCTGCTCGTGCACCTCGTCGTGGTCCTCGTCCCCCTGACCGCGTTGGCGCTCGTGGCTGCGGCGGTCTCGCCGCGGGCGGCCCGCCGCATGGGCGTGGTGCTGCCGCTGCTCGCGCTGGTCACGCTGATCGGGGTGCCGCTCACCACGCAGGCCGGTGAATGGCTGGAGCGCCACGTCGACGACGACCCCCTGGTGCGCCGGCACGCCGAGCTCGGGGACGGGCTGCTTCCCTGGGCCCTGGGCCTGTTCCTGCTGGCGGCCCTGGTCTGGTGGGCCGGCCGGTCGTCGGCCGCGGCGTCCGGCCCGGATGCGGCGGGCGCCTCCGTCTGGTCCGGCACGCCCCTGCGGGTGGCCGCGGTGGTCCTGTCGCTGGTGGTGGCGGCGGGCGCCGTGGTGGACGTCTACCGCATCGGCGACTCGGGCGCGAAGGCGGCCTGGCACGACAGCTTCACCCAGTCCGCCTCGAACGGCGGCACGGAACACTGACGGGTCCCCGCCCGTAGCGGCGGGGCAGCTCAGCACGGGGCGCCCGCCGGGCACGGTGTGCGCACCGGCGGGCTGCTACGTGTCCGACAGCCGCGCCTCCTCCAGGTCGAGCCACCGCTGCAACCTGCGGCGGGTGGTGTCGCTGATGGTGTGGGAGTCGTAGAGGCGCTGGAGTTCCGTGAGCCGCACAAGGGTCCATGCGCGAGCTCGTGCTCCTGTGGGCCGCCGACCGGGTGGACGAGTCCCGCAGCGCGCACCGAGGCGTGTGGCGTCGACCGCGGCCCCGGTGTCCCCGACGGGACGATCCCTCGACCGGTCGCGAGGTCGGTCAGGGGCACAGTCTCGGGTCGGGATGCCCGGGGTGCGCGACCGGCACGGGGCACGGGTCGTGGCATGCGGCGTGCCTGAGGCGGACCACGGCGTCGAGTCCACCGCCGGGGGCCGCCTCCAGGGTGACCTCGCCCCCTCCCGCGCGGGTGAGGTGCCGTACCAGGGGCAGGCCGAGGCCGGTCCCGTCGTGGTCGGCGTGCGGAGCACGCCAGAAGCGGTCGAAGGCCCGGTGCCGTTCGGCCTCGGTCATGCCGGGACCCTGGTCGATCACGTGCAGCTCGGCCATGGCCGGGGTACGGGCTCCCCGTGCGGGGGCGGCCACGACGGCCAGCGTGACGGCGGTCCCCGGTGCGGACACCCGGAGCGCGTTGGAGAGCAGGTTGTCGATGATCTGTTCCAGTGCGCCGGGGACCGCCAGCACCGGCACGGACGTGCCTCCGGTCACCCGGATGTCGACCTGCTGTTCGTCGGCGAAGGCCGTCCAGATGTCCGCGCGGCCGGAGACGACGGCGTTCAGATCGGCGGGTTCCGCCCGGATCTCCGTGTTCTCCAGCCGGGCCAGCGCCAGCAGCCCCTGCACCATGCGGCTGAGCCGCTCCAGCTCCCCGAGCGCCTGGTCGAGGCTGTCCTGGGCGCAGGGGGCGAGGTGCGGCTCGAAGTTCTCCAGACGCAGGCGGAGCGAGGTCAGGGGTGTCTTCAGCTGGTGCGACACGTCGGAGGCGAACGCCTGCTGAGCCTGGAGCAGGTGCTGGAGCCGGGTCGCGGTCCGGGTGAACGACGCGGTGAGCCTGCGCAGTTCCGGTGGCCCGTGGCCGGTGGCCGGCGGATCGGTGATCCGGCCCTCGGCGAGCTGCGCGGTGGCGCGTTCCAGGGCCTGCACGGGGCGGGTGATCGAACGCGCGAGAGCGAAGCCGATCAGCGAGGCCGCGGCGAGGACGGAGAGACCGACGGCGGCGAGGACCAGCCAGGTGGTGCGCACCCTGTCCTTGACCGGGCCCAGCGCGTACTCCGTTCGCACCACACAGGCCACGGTGGGGGCGGAGCCGCCCGGCACGGTGACGAAGAGGAGTCCACCGTCCGCGGACGGGTCCCGGCGCGTGCCCACGGCGGGGCGGTCGCGCAGCGCCGTGGAGATGTCCGGCTCCGCGGACAGGTCCGTGCCGACCGGGGCGTGGGCAGCGGTGTCGGTGAGGACGAGGCCCCGGCGGTCGGCGACGAGCACGGTGGCGCCGGTCCGCCGCCCGTACGCGCGGGCGAGGTCGGGCAGGTCCGCCGTCAGCCCGTGCTCCATCTTGTCCTCGCACACCTCGGCGAGCGTCATCGCCCCCTGCTCCGCCGTGCGGGAGAAGCGGGCCAGCTCGCTGCGGGCGTAGAAGACGCCGAAGGGCACTTCGAGTGCGAGCAGGACGAGCAGTATCAGGCTCAGGTGGCTGAGCAGGAGGCGACGGGTCACCGGATCTCTGCCGGGGGGACGAGGCGGAAGCCGATTCCGCGGATGTTCTCGATCCAGGACGCGTCGCCGAGTTTGCGGCGCAGCGCGGCGATGTGGACGTCCAGGGTCTTGGTGGGGCCGAAGAAGTTCGGCTCCCAGACCGTGTCGAGGATCTGCCGGCGGGAGCAGACGGCGCCGGGGTCCTCCGCCAGGCAGGCGAGCAGGTCGAACTCCTTGGGCGCGAGGGCGATGGACGACCGGTGCAGGCGTACCTGCCGGGTGCGGCAGTCGATGGTCAGCGGGCCGATCCGCTGGACGCCGGGCGTCCCGGGACGATCAGGGCCGTCGGCGGGCCGCGCCGAGCCACCCGGGGGGTCGGCGAGGGCCGGGCGGGCACGGCGGGTGACGGCACGGATCCTGGCGACGAGCTCCCGCACTCCGAACGGCTTGGAGACGTAGTCGTCCGCACCCAGTTCGAGGCCGAGCACCCGGTCCACCTCGTCGTCCCTGGCCGTGATCATGATGATCGGCACGGCCGAGCGGGACCGTAGCGCCCGGCAGACGTCGATGCCGTCCATGTCGGGCAGCCCCAGGTCCAGCAGCACCATCGCCGCCTCCGGCGCGGCGAGGCCCTCGGCCCCCGTCCGGGCGTGGTCCACGGTGAACCCGAACCGGTGCAGCCCCTCCGCCAGCGGCCCGGCCACCCGCTCGTCGTCCTCGATCAGCAAGACACGCATGCCGAAAGGCTCACAGACGCCGGCCCCGGCGCGTGGCGCAAACGCCGCAAGCTCCCCCGAGTCAGTGATCTTCCACGACCGGCTCATGCGGTGGGGCGCGGTTTTCTGACGACATCAAGGGCCCGGCCAGCGTGGCGTAAGCCGAGAGTTAAGACGCCGGACGCCCGCCCCCGGTCTCCCAGGTCACGCGCGGATGCTGATCCAAAGTCAGCTCGCGGGGCCCGGCGTCCTGTGCGGCCGGTCCGGCCGGAACCGCGCCGGGAGAAACGCTGTTTCAGGGGGGTCCGCGAGCCTCTCGCTGTCTTCGCTCTGGCAGTTCCCTTGATCGTCTTCCCGTAGCGTCGGCCGGGCGGTCGGTGCCACCGGAGCACCACCGGACCACCCGCCACCGCGAGAACCAGGGACACCGCATGCCCATCGACGAACTGCGCCGCGTCCGCCCGGACCTGGTGGAGCCCTTCGCGACCGCGCTCCCGGGAGCACGCGCCACCGTGCTGTCCCGCCTGTGGGGCGCCTTCGCACGAGAACCCCTGCCCGGTGTGGCCACGCGTCGCCGTGCGTCCGGATCCCTGGTGGTCCACCTGCGACGGGGCGGTTCGCTCTCGGCGCCCGAGGCGGCGGCGCGGCCGTTCGCCGACGTACCGCCCGACTTCGCCGTGTCGGGGCCGCAGGGACCGATCGGCGACCCGGTCCGGCTGCTGGCACAGCTGGGCCTGCGGACCGCCGCGGCGCAGCGGCTGGCGGCCGAACTCGACAACAGCGTCGTCAACCTGGCCCTCGCCAGAGCCGCGAACGCGGGCCGGAAGGCCGCTCCGGCCGACTCGGCGGAGGCCGAGCAGGCGGTCGTCGACGGCCACCCGCAGCACCCCTGCTGCCGGACCCGCACCGGCATGTCCGTCGCCGACGTGCTCGCCTACGCGCCCGAACACCACCCGGTCGTCCGGCTGGCGCTGCTCCGGGTCCCGGCCGACCGCTGGCAGGGCGCCGGCGACTGGCCGGCGACCCTGCGCGACGGCGACGCCCGCCTGCTGCCGGTGCACCCCTGGCAGCGCGACCACGTGCTCCGGCACCACCGGGACCTGGCAGTCGTCGAGGAGACGCTCCCGGCCCGCCCGTTGCTGTCGCTGCGCACCCTCGCACCGGTGGGCGGCGCCCTGCCCGGCTGCCACGTCAAGACCGCGCTCGACGTCCAGGTCACCAACTACCGGCGCACCATCTCCGCGGCCGAGGTCGCCGACGGGCCCCCGCTGTCCGAGCTGGTCGCGGCCGCCCTCGACAAGGCCGGACACGGCGACGGCCTGCGCGTCCTGCGGGAGCTGGGCGGCGGCTCGGTGCGCGTGGACGGGCAGCCGTCCGCGAGCCTGACGGCCATGATCCGCGAATCGACCGAGTGCCACCTCGACGCCGGTGAGATCGCCGTGCCGCTCACAGCCGTGCACGCGACCGGAGCCGTCGTGGTGTCGGGGGACCCGGTGCGCTGGCTGGCGGACCTCGCCGGTCTCGTCCTGCCGCCGGCCCTGACGCTGCTGTCCATGGGGGTGGCCCTCGAGGCACACGGCCAGAACACCCTGGTCGTCCTGCGGGACGGACGGCCGGTGCGGGTGCTGTACCGGGACCTGGACGGCGTCCGGGTCAGCCCGCGCCGCCTGGCCCGGTGCGGTTTCACGCTGCCGCCGCTGCTCGGCAGCCGCGCCGGCGACGACATCGGCGCGCTGCGCACCAAGCTCTTCGGCGGCCTGGTCAGCGGCGTCTTCAGTGAGCTGGTCGACGTCCTCGGCCGGACCCGGGCGGCTGAGCCGCGGGCGCTGTGGGGCACGGTCGCCGAGGCCGGCCGCCGTGTCTTCGCCGACCTGCCGGACCAGGAGGACGCGGCGGCGTTCTTCGGGGACACGATGCCGCTGAAGGCGACCGTCGCCATGCGCCTGTCCGCCAACCCGGGCGCCGCGCAATGGACGTCCGTACCCAACCCCCTGGCGCTGTGCCGTTGACCTCCGACACCGACCGCTTTCCCCCAGGAGCGACCACATGACCACCGGCACCGCCCCCGGCACCGACCGTGCCACCACCGCCCCCGCCCCCCACACCGACCGCACCACCACCGCCCCCGCCCCGACCGCCGAGCCGTCACGGACGGCCGACCTCGTCACGGCCCACACACTGCTCAACTGCCTGATCCGCGAGGTGTCCGCCCCCGAGCACCAGGTGACGGTCGTCGACGACCACCTCCTGCTCCGGCTGCCCCGCCGGGGCCTGCTGCTGCGGGCCGCGCTGCGGCGGACCTCGCTGATCGGAGCGCACCGCTTCCAGGGCTCGGTGCAGCGGCTCGACGGCGACGCCTGGGTGAGCGTGGACTGGCGCGAGCTGGCCGCCTGCATCCAGGACGAACTGGAACAGCGCACCGGTCTGGCCAACGAGGAGTTCCTGGGCCAGGTCGCGGACAGCCGGGAGACGATCCGCGTCGTGCTGGAGGAGCGGGCGGGGACCCGCGCGCCCGCGGACCCGTACGTCGCCTCGGAGCAGTCCCTGGTGTTCGGCCACCGCTTCCATCCCACGCCCAAGGCCCGTACCGGCGACCCGGCGGACTGGCTGGCGTACGGCCCGGAGACCGGCACCCGCTTCCGCCTGCGCTACCTGGCCGTGCGCCGCCACCTCGTACGGGAGGAGGGCGAGCCGCAGGCGCTGGACGCGCTGCACCCGGTGGCCGGCCCGGAGTTCGCCGTACTCCCCGTGCACCCCTGGCAGTACCGGCTGCTGAAGGACCACGACCGGCTGCGCGAGGCGGTCGCCGCCGGGGACGTCGTGGACACCGGCACGGGCGGCCCGGAGCTGGTGCCGACCGCGTCCGTGCGGACGCTGTACGCACCGGAGGCCGACACGTTCCTGAAGTTCAGCCTCAACGTCCGCCTCACCAACTGCGTCCGCAAGCACGCGAGTTACGAACTGTCCGGGGCCGTCGCCCTCAACCGGCTGCTCCAGCCGGTCTTCGCCCGGCTCACCGACCGCTTCCCGGGCTGTGCGCTGCTGGCCGAGCCCGGCTACCGCACCCTCGACCCGGCCGGCGACACCGCCCTCCTGGAGGGCTTCGGCG
Organism: Streptomyces sp. NPDC020958; assembly: GCF_055562175.1. Lineage (NCBI taxonomy): Bacteria > Bacillati > Actinomycetota > Actinomycetes > Kitasatosporales > Streptomycetaceae > Streptomyces > Streptomyces sp. NPDC020958. The sequence goes on from NZ_JBVHFU010000003.1 coordinate 558,486, forward strand.
TCATCGTCCGCTCCGGCCTGCGCGGTCATCTGCGTCCCGGGGTCACGCCCCTGCTCGCCGCCGCGGTGGCCGACGAGTACCCGACCGGCGCGGCCCATGTCTCCCGGCTGCTCGCCCGCGGCGACGGCGACGTCCTGGCCTGGTGGGACGCGTATCTCGGGCTGTTGCTGCCGCCGGTCCTGGCCGCCTACTTCGAGCACGGCGTCGTCCTCGAACCCCACCTGCAGAACGTCGTCGTCGGCGTCCGGGCCGACGGTACGCCCGCGCAGATGTTCTTCCGCGACCTGGAGGGCACCAAGCTCCTGCCGGGCCGCCACCGGCAGGCCCTCGCGGACCTCCCCGACGCCGTGCGCGGCCCCCTCACCTACGATCCCGAACACGGCTGGAACCGGGTCGCGTACTGCCTCCTCGTCAACCACACCGCCGAGGTGCTCAGCGCCCTGGCCGACCTCGACCCGACCCTGGAACCCGCCCTGTGGGGACTGGTCCGCGACCACCTCGCCGCGTACGCCCGCACCGCCGCCGAACCGCCGCGCCTGCGTGCCCTGCTGTCCGGCGTGCCGCTGCCGGCCAAGGCCAACCTGCTGCTGCGCTGGTCCCGCAAGGCCGACCGGCACGCGACCTACGTGCCGCTGCCCAGCCCGCTCGGCGCGGACTTCCCCCGCGAGGTGGTCCGGTGAGGCCCGAGACGTACGATCTCGTCGCGGCACTGCCCGACGACGACCTGCCCGCCTACGTCTACGACCTGCCCGGCCTGCGCGACCACGTGCGCGCGATCCGGGCCGCGCTGCCGGACCGCGTCGAGCTGCTCTACGCGGCCAAGGCCAACTCCGACCCCCGGATCCTGCGCACGCTCACCGCACACGTCCACGGCTTCGAGGTGGCCTCCGGCGGCGAACTGGACCACGTCCGCGCCGTCGTCCCGGGCGCGCCGATCGCCTTCGGCGGTCCCGGCAAGACCTCGCAGGAGCTGACCCGGGCGCTGGCCGCGGGAGTCGGGCGCCTGCACATCGAGAGCGAACACGAACTCCGCCTGCTGACCACCCTGCTGGGCGGGCGGATCGTGGACGTCCTGCTGCGCGTCAACCTGCCCGTCGACGTGGGCCCGGTCGCCCTGGCCATGGGCGGGGGTCCGTTCGGCATGGATCCCGTACAGCTGGACCGCTGCCTGGAGCTGATGCGGTCGGTACCGGGCGTCCGGTTGCGCGGCCTCCACCTCCACCTCGCCAGCGGCCTCCAGGCCCGGCCCCAGCTGCTGCTCGTCGACGAGATCCTCACCTGGGCCGCGAGCTGGGCCGGCGAGCGCGGGGTCGAGCTGCGCGAGGTCAACGTCGGCGGCGGCATGGGCGTCGACTACACGCACCCGCCCAGGGTGTTCGACTGGCCCGCCCTGGGCGCCGGACTGCGCCGGATCCTCGCCCGCCACCCCCACCTCACTCTGCGGATCGAGCCCGGCCGCTCGGTCACGGCGTACTGCGGCTGGTACGTCACCGAAGTCCTGGACCTCAAGTCCAGCCGGGGGCACGCGTTCGCCGTCCTGCGCGGCGGCACCCACCACCTGCGCACCCCGGCCGCGAAACAGCACGACCAGCCCTTCGAGGTGATCCCCCGGGAGACCTGGCCGCGGCCCTGGAACCGTCCCGAGATCAGGGACGAGCCGGTGACGCTGGTCGGACAGCTCTGCACGCCCAAGGACGTCCTGGCGAGCCGGATCACGACGGAACGGCTGCGGGTCGGCGACCGGGTCGCCTTCGCGATGGCCGGCGCCTACGCGTGGAACATCTCCCACCACGCGTTCCTCATGCACCCGCACCCGACCTTCCACCACCTCGACGACGCCCAGGCGCCCGCCACGGGCGGCATGTCTGCCCGCCGGACGTCATGAGTGCCGTCGTCCGCCCGCCGGCGACGCACGCGCTCGCCGTCCGGAACTTCCGGCGCTACCTCATCGGACAGCTGGTCTCCAACATCGGCACGTGGATGCAGCGCGCCGCCCAGGACCTGCTCGTCCTGCACACCACCGGCAACAGCGGCAGCGCGGTCGGCATCGTGACCGCGCTGCAGTTCCTGCCCGGGACCCTGCTGGGCCTGACCGGAGGCGTACTGGCCGACCGGTATCCCAAACGACGGACCCTGCTCCTGACCCAGACGGCGATGGCCGCCCAGTCGCTCCTGCTGGGACTGCTCACGGTCACCGGAGCGGTGAACCTGCCGTCCCTCTACGCGCTGGCCCTCGTCCTCGGCGCCGCCACCGCCGTGGACGGTCCCGCCCGCAACGCCTACATCGGCGAACTCGTCTCCCGTGAGCACACGGCCGGCGCCGTCAGCCTGAACGCCGCCCAGTTCAACGTGGCCCGCGCCGTCGGCCCGGCCCTCGCCGGCCTGGCCGTCGCGGCCTTCGGCACCGGCCCGGTGTTCCTCCTGAACACCGCCTCGTACCTGGCCGTCCTGCACGGCCTGATCACCATCCGTACCGACACGCCGGACGCCCCCGCCCCCGCCCGAGCGGGCCCCGCCCGAGTGAGCGAGGCGCTCCGCCACATCGCCACCACCCCGGACCTGCTGCTCCCGATCGGCCTCGTCGCCTTCGTCGGCACCTTCGGCCTCAACTTCCAGGTCACCATCTCGCTCGTGGCCGTCACGGTGTTCCACACGGGCGCCGCCTCCTTCGGCTGGCTCTCCGCCGCCTACGCCCTGGGCGGCCTCCTCGGCGCGCTCTACTGGGCCCACCACGGCAAGCCCCCCACCCGGCGCCGTCTGACCTCCACCGCGATCGGCTTCGGCGCACTGGAGATCGCGCAGGGCCTCATGCCGGGCTACGGCTCGTTCCTGCTCCTGCTGTTCCTCACCGGATGCGCCGCGGTGACCGTCACCACCACCGCCAACGCGCTGATCCAGCTGCACGCCGACCCACCGCTGCGCGGCCGGGTCCTGTCCGTGTACTTCCTCGTCCTCCTCGGCGGCACCCCCGTCGGCGCACCTCTGGTCGGTCTGGTGTCCGATACGCTCGGAGCCCGCTTCACCCTGGTCCTGGGCGGCGCCGTCTCGCTCGTCGCGGCGCTCGCGCTCGGCGTCCTGGCCCGCGGGCGTGGGGCGCGGAGCCCCCGGAGACGGCGCGGCCCCGCGCCCGCGGCCGAGGGGGCGGCTGCCTGCCCGGCACCCGCGCACCTTAGTCTTACAACATGTAGGAGCTGCCCGGGGTGCGAGCGCGCCCCGGCAGGTCAAGAGCGCACTCCGTGGGCCGCCTCCCGGCGCCGACGGGGACGGGCGCTGACCGAGGAGTGGCGAGAATGAGCGAACACCGGCGCCGACCGTCGGGGCGGGCCGTACCGCCCGGCCCCGACGGCACGCAACACGGCGGCCGGGCCGCGGCGCGCCGGGCCGCGCAGACCCGGGACGGGCGCGGCCGCCGAGCCGTCGCTACCCGGCAGGCGGACGCCGGGCGCCCCCGTCGACGCGGCCTGATCGACTACCCGCGGGCCGGCCGACGCGGCCTCCGGCGGTGGCTGCCGTCGTGGAAGCTGGTGTCCGGCACCTTCCTGCTGTTCGCCGCCGGCCTGCTGGGCCTGTTCGGCTACGCCTACGCCACGACGACCATCCCCGGCGCGAACCCCAGCACCCAGGCGCAGAGCAACACCTACTACTGGTCGGACGGCTCGGTGATGACCACCCAGGGGTCCACCAACCGGCAGAACGTCGAGCTCGCCCAGGTGCCGAAGCTGGTGCAGTGGGACTTCCTCGCCGCGGAGAACGCCACCTTCTACACCGATCCGGGCGTCGACACGCAGGGCATGCTCCGCGCCGTCTACCACATGGCCACGGGCGGTGAGGTGCAGTCGGGGTCCACCATCACCCAGCAGTTCGTGAAGAACACCTACCTCAGCCAGGACCAGTCGGTGACCCGCAAGCTCAGGGAGATCATGATCTCCCTGAAGATCGGCGGGCAGATGTCCAAGCAGCAGATCCTGCAGGGGTACCTGAACACCTGCTACTACGGCCGGGACGCCTACGGCATAGAAGCGGCGGCCCGCACCTACTACCACGTGCACGCCTTCCAGCTGACCGTCAGCCAGGGGGCCTTCATCGCCGCCACGGTCAACGAGCCGAGCGTGCTGATGCACGCCGACACCGACCCGCAGGCCAAGGCCCAGGCCACGGCCCGCTGGAGGTACGTGCTGGACCGGATGGCCAAGATCCACAAGATCACCGCGGCCCAGGAACAGCAGTACCTGGCGGCAGGGTTCCCCACGCCCAAGCCGTACGCGCCCTCGGCGGGCATGGCCGGGCAGACCGGGTACCTGGTGCAGGCCGCGGAGAAGTACGTCGAGGCCCACACGTCCCTCACGGACCAGCAGCTGGGCCACGGCGGCTACCAGATCTACACCACCTTCGACAAGAAGAAGGTCGGCGCCCTGTCGGCGTCCGTCACGGCGATGGAGCGCAAGCACCTGGATCCGCAGCACCGCGCGGCCGACAAGGACGTCCAGGTCGGCGCGGCGTCGATCGATCCGTCCACCGGCGCGCTCGTCGCGCTGTACGGAGGGCCCGGCTGGAACAAGGGGCACTGGACGGACAACGCCGACGCGACCGGCGTCCCGGTCGGCTCCACCTTCAAACCCCTCGACCTGGCCGCCGCCCTCGACCACGGCGCCGTCCTCTCACCCGGGCAGCCGGCCTCGCCCATCACCCCGGACTCGAAGTTCGACGGCGACGACGGCATCACCATCAAGAACCAGCAGGGCCAGGAGCTGCCGGACGCGAAGGACCCCACGGGACTCCTGCACCAGCGCAACGACGTCACCACGAAGTGGGGCTACATCACCCTGCGCAAGGCGATGGAGCAGTCGGTCAACACCCCGTACGTCCAGCTCGGCGAGTACGTCGGCTACGACGCCGTGGAGGGCGAGGCCCTGAAGGCCGGGCTCCTGCGCCCGAGCCTGCAGTACGACACCCCGGGCTTCTACATCGGTACGTCCACCCCGTCGGCGATCCGCATGGCGGACGCGTACGCCACCTTCGACGACGGCGGAGTCCAGCACGAGCCGTACTCGGTGACCAAGGTCGTCGCCGACGGCCGGCAGCTGCCCGGCTTCGACAAGCCCAAGGGCACCATGGCCATGCCCGCCTCGACCGCCGACACCGTCACCGACGTCCTGCGGGACGTCGTCAAGAACGGCACCGGTACCAACGCCCAGGCCCTGGGCCGTCCGGCGGCCGGCAAGACGGGTACCACCGACGACTACAAGTCCGCCTGGTTCATCGGCTACACCCCGCAGCTCACCACGGCCGTGAGCATGTTCAAGGAGGACCCGAAGAACGCCGGCCTCCAGTCCATGCAGGGGGTCGGCGGCTACGCCAAGGTCTTCGGCGCCGACATGCCCACCGAGGTGTGGACCGGCTACATGACCGCCGCCCTCCGGGGACAGCCCGTCCAGCAGTTCCCGCCCGCCCCCGCGCTCGGCCAGTCCACGGACGAGTACGGCGCACCCTCGCCCACGCCCTCCGCCACCGTGGCCCCGAGCACACCCCCGGCCACCCCGACCGCGCCGGCCACCCCGACGACCCCCACCACCGCACCGTGCCGCGGGCACGGAAGGCACTGTGTCGGCCCGAGCCCCACCGACACCGCGGGAACCGGGGGCGGTACCGGCGGCGGTACCGGCGGCGGCCTGTTCGGCGGCACGACCGGCGGCACGACCGGCGGCACGACCGGCGGTGCCACCTCACCCGCGCCGACGAGCACCACACCGGCGCCGGCGCGCGTCCGCGGTTAGGGTCTGCCCGTGGCTTTCATCGTGGTGTGCGAGGACGACGCGGCGGTCCGTGACGTCCTCAAGCGCGCGCTGGAGCACGACGGCCACACGGTCGCCGTCGCCGCCACCGCGGACGGCCTGCTGCGCCGGCTCGACCCGGCCCCTCACCTGGTCGTCCTGGACCTGGGGCTCCCGGACGCCGACGGCCGCGACGTCTGCCTGGCACTGCGCTCGCGCGGCGTCGACGCCCCGGTGCTGATGCTCACCGCGCTGGACGGCATGCACCACAAGGTAGGGGGGTTCGAGGCGGGAGCCGACGACTACATGACGAAACCGTTCGACATCCCGGAGCTGCTGGTGCGGGTCCGTGCCCTGCTGCGCAGGACAACCGCGACGACCCCGCCGAGGGGCGTCGTCCTCGATCCCGCGAAGCACGTCGTGACCTACGGTTCGACGAGCGAGAGCCTGACGCCGACCGAGTTCCGGCTGCTGGGCAGGCTCATCGCCGCACAGGGTGACGCGGTACGCCGGCACGCCCTCGTCGCCGCGGGCTGGCCGCACGGGGCTCAGGTCAGCGACAACACCCTGGACTCCTTCGTCCGCCGGCTGCGGACCAAACTCGGTGCGCTGGGCGTGGCCGACCGCCTGGCGACGGTCCGTGGGGTGGGCTACCGATGGGAGTGACGGGTTTTCGTGGCAGGGTCGTCGCGCTCGCGGTACTGATCGCGACAGCGGTCGTCGCGGTCCTGGTGGTGGTCTCCCACGTGTTGCTGAGCCGGGTGACCGACGCCGACGCGAACGCCCTGGCGCACACCCGTGCCGAAGCGGCGGCGGCGAACGTGGCCGTACGCGGTGGCCGCGTCGTGCTGATCGAGGGCGGCAACGAAGCACTGGACACGGTCTCGTGGGTGTATGCCGACGGGCACCTCATCGATGGAATCGTGCCGGCCGGTGTGCTCGACCGCGTCGACGCGCTGGTCGGCTCCGGGCAGTCCCGGACCACCACGGTCGGCGGTGACCTGTTGTACGCCCAGCCGATCCGCCAGCAAGGCCACCACGTCATGGTGGTCGTGCGGGTCGATCTGACACCGTACGAGACGTCGGAGCAGCGCAGCCTGACGATGTCGCTCATCCTGGGCGGCATCGCGATCCTGCTCGCCGGTGTCGTCGCGCGCCTCGTGGTGGGCCGCGCGCTGCGGGTGGTCCACGACATGGCCGCGCTCGCCGACGAATGGGGCGAGCACGAACCCGGGCGCCGCTTCGACCTCGGCGTGCCCCGGGACGAGTTCGGGGAGCTCGGACGGACGCTCGACCGCCTGCTCGACCGGGTGGACAACGCGCTCGCGGACGAGCGCCGGCTCACCGACGAGATCGCCCACGAGCTGCGCACGCCCCTGACGGCCCTGCGGGGCGAGGCACAGCTGGCGCAGCTCTCCGGTCAGCAGGTGGCACCCCAGGCCGTGCTGACCGAGGTGGACCGCCTGAACACGGCGATCACCGCGATCCTCGGTGCCGCCCGGACCCGGATCGACGGCGGCACCCGCTGCGATCTCCGGGCGGCGGCGCGACAGGCCGTCGCCGGTCGGTCCATCGAACTCGCCGTCCCGGCCGACGTCGACGTCGCCGTGGCCACGGAACTCGTCGTGGCCGTGTTGTCACCCCTGCTGGAGAACGGCCTGCGGCACGCGAACTCGCGCGTCTGGGTCACGGGGCGCGTGCAGCCCGAGGGGGTCGTGATCGACGTCCTCGACGACGGTCCGGGGTTCGACCCGGCGGAGGTCGACCGGGTCTTCGAGGCGGGCGTGACCAGCGGCGACGGACACGGACTGGGGCTGGCCGTGGTCAAGCGGCTCGCCGCGTCCGCCGGAGTGGCGGTCCGTGCGATCGCGGCCGGTCACGGTCGCGTCGAGGTGACCTTCCCCACGCCGGAGGCGGCCGCGTAGTCAGGTTGTGTGCAGGTTCGCCACACCAACCTCATTGCATGACAACGACGAGCGAAGCCCGCACGCACCGCAGCGGGCGGCTGATGCTGAACAAGGTTCCCGAGGTCACCGTCTGGTTCTGGGTGATCAAGATCCTGTGCACGACCGTCGGTGAGAGTTTCGCCGACTGGATCAACATGAAACTGGGCGTCGGCCTGGTGAACACGGCCTGGATCTTCACCGCGGTGTTCGTCGTGGTCCTCGCCGTCCAGCTGCGGCTGAAGCGGTACGTACCGTTCCCGTACTGGCTGACCGTGGTCGTCGTCAGTGTCACGGGCACGCTGTACACCGACATCCTGACCGACCAGCTCAACGTGCCGCTGTGGATCAGCACCGTGGTGTTCTCGGTCCTGCTCGCGGTGGTCTTCGGCGCGTGGTGGCTGCGCGAGCGCACCCTCTCGATCCACTCGGTCAACACCCTGCCGCGTGAGTCGTTCTACTGGCTCACCGTTCTCGTCACCTTCGCCCTCGGCACCGCGACCGGCGACTGGACCCTGGAGCTCACCGGCTGGAGCCCGGGAGTTTCGGTCCTGCTGCCGCTCGGCCTCATCGCGGCGATCACGCTGCTGTGGAAGTTCGGCGCGAACCCGGTGCTGTCCTTCTGGCTCGCCTACATCCTGACTCGCCCGCTGGGCGCCAACATCGGCGACTGGCTCGCCTCCCCGAAGGTCGCCGCGCCGGGCGAGCCGACCGGCCTGGCGATGGGCACCTTCACCACCAGCCTGATCTTCCTCGGCCTGATCCTGGCGACCGTCGTCTACCTGACGGTGACCCGCTCCGACGTGATCGAGACCTACGACGCCACGCACACCCCGCAGGTCACCGCCGACCCGCGGCGGGAGCGCGTCGCGCTGGCTGGCTTCGGCCTCCTCGCCGTCGCCACCGTGGGCCTGCTGGTCTGGGCGCACGGCCGGCCGCACGTCGGCCCGGCGCCGGAGACCGACGCCACCTCCACCGTCCATCTCGCCCCCGGCCAGGCCGTGAAGAAGTTCCCGGCCAAGAAGGTCGACGCGCTGCGGGCCCTCGCCTCGACCTCGCTCAAGGACGCGCAGTCGGGGAACGCGAGCGGCGCCCACGCGGCCGCCCAGTCGCTGCGCGACCTCTGGGACGCCGACCAGGCCACGTTGCAGCCGCTGGACAACACCGGCTGGACGTTCCTCGACGCCCAGATGGACCAGGTCCTGAAGACCTTCGGCATCGACCACCCGAACCCGCCGATGCCGCCGGCCCGTCAGGAGGCCGAACTGCGCACCCTCCTCACGGACATGCGCTGACGGACCTGATCGGCGGCGACTTCACCGGAGTCGCCGCCGATCACGCCCCGGTGGGCAGTCGACACGCCCGCCCGTGAGTTCTGCTACCGGCTCGCCGCTGGACCCCGGGCTGCCCTGCCCGCCGCTCGGCGTTGTGAACCGCGGGGCACTCGCCGTACCGGCGGCTCCGCGGACGCGTGCTCAGTCCGGCGGACCGGGCTGCTGTTCCAACCGATACCCGTGCCCCCGCAACGTGGTGATCCGCGGCAGCCGGGCCGGCCGCCCACCCGTCTGTGCCGCCTCGGCGAGTCCCCGGCGCAGGCCCGCCAACGTCACGTCCAGGGTCTTGGTGGAGCCGAACCAGTTCTCGTCCCACACCTCGGCCATCAGCGTCTCGCGCGAGACCGCCTCGCCGGCCCGCGCGGCCAGCACCGCGAGCAGATCGAACTCCTTGGCGCGCAGCGGGACGTCGACGCCTAGCAGGACGCAGCGCCGGGCCGTCACGTCGACGACCAGATCGCCCAGCCGCACCGGCTCCCGGGCCGGCGCGGCCACCGTGTGCCGTCTGAGGTGGGCCCGCAGCCGGGCGAGCAGCACGGTCAGGCTGAACGGCTTGACCAGGTAGTCGTCGGCACCGGCGTCCAGCCCGGCGATGATGTCGATGTCGTCCGTCCGTGCCGTCAGCACGACGATCAGCAGGTCGGGGAGGCGGGCACGCAGTTGCCGGGCGACGTCCAGGCCGTCCATGTCCGGCAGCCCCAGGTCCAGCAGCAGGACCTCGTACGGTGCCCGCCCGGCCTCCGCCAGTGCGCCCGCTCCGGTGCGGCACCAGGTCGGGGCGTAGTCGTGGCCGCGCAGGCCGGTTTCCAGGTGGCGGCCGATGGTGTCGTCGTCCTCGACGACGAGGACGCGCAGTCGGCTGCGGTCCGGTGCGGCGGGCGTGCGCATGGTCGACAGCTTAGGAGCCGCCGGGACGAGGGGCTCGTCACGGGTGCGGGCCGGGTTCACAGGTCGCGGAGCTCCTCCACGGCGGGGCGGTGGCTGCCGCGGATGCCGTTGAGGGCCGCTGCCAGGATCGCGGCGACGGCGGCTGCCCCGGTGAGTGCCAGGTAGGCATCGGGGACCGACAGGGCCGCGGGGGGCGGATCGAAGACGCCGGTCAGGACCTTGACCAGCATCTCCGACAGGGCCCAGCCGATGAGGGCGCCTCCGGCCAGGCCGGCGACGGCCAGGAGCAGGGCCTCGGAGAGGACCATGCCGCGCAGGTGGCGGGGTTGCGCGCCGAGGACGGTGGCGATGGCGAAGGTCCGGCGGCGTTCTGCGAGTCCGAGGGCGAGGACCAGGCCGCCGGCCCCGGCGGCGAGCAGGACGGCGAAGGCGAGCTCGATGCGGGTGAGGCCGGCCAGGTCGACGGAGGTCAGGCTGGTGCCGACGGTGCCGCGGGTCTGGGTGAGGTCGGTGACGGTGGCCCGGGTACCCAGCTGTCCCCGCAGGTGGGCGGCGATCCGCTGCTGGTTCGTGCCGCCGGTGTCGAGGAGGAAGGCGCCGACCGAGTCGTCGCCGGTGGCCTGGGCGATGTAGGCGGCGTTGGCGACGAAGAAGCTGTCCTTGGGGGCGGTGGGGAACTCCTTGGCGATGCCGGCGTAGTGGAAGGGGACCGTGCGCAGGGACTTGGTGCGCGTGTCCTGGATGCGCAGGTTGACGGTGTCTCCGGGGGAGAGCTGGAAGTCGTTCACGGTCTCGACACTGACCAGGAGGTTGTCCGGGCGCTGGGCGAGGCGGTGCATCAGCTGGTCGGCGGTGCCGCCGGCGAAGTAGGCGTCCTGGAGCGAGGTGGCCTTGGCGACGCTGTCCGGTCGGACGCCGTAGAGGTCCTGGAGGTCGGAGCCGACGTAGGCGAAGCGGTGCTGGAGGGGCTCGACGTGCCGTACGCCGGAGACCTTCAGTGCTGCTCCGGCCGCGGGCGGTACCTGGGCGCCGGGTGGTTCGGTGACGGTGACGTCGGCGCCGTTGGTCAGCCGGGCATCGACCTCGGCCTGCTGGTGGTAGGTGGCGTTGAAGACGGCGGTGGAGATCGCGAAGGAGACGGCGAGGGCGAGCAGGACCACCGACCGGGCGAACGGGCGGCGGCGCCGGGCCAGGACGGCGGCGGTGGTGCCGGCCAGGGTCGCGGTCAGCGGCCGGACCAGCCGGGCCAGCGCGGGTCGGCCGTGAGTGAGGGAGAGCAGGACGAGACGCCACAGCAGCAGGGCCGCGCCGATCCACAGCAGGGCGGGGCCGAGAAAGGCCCAGTACGACACGGAGATGCTGGGGACGCCCTCCGGGGCGAGGACGAGTGCGTACTGGTTGCCCGAGGAGGCACGGAAGACGAGCCACGAGCCGATCAGGAAGGCGAAGTCCAGGCCGTAGCGCAGCCACCAGGGTGACCGGGAGCGTCGGACGTCCTCCTGCTTGCGGGTGTCGGCGACGGTCACCGTGCGCAGGTCCCGCAGGGCCGGGACGAGGACCGCACCCGCGGCCACCGCGGCCCCGAGCACGAAGGCGACGCCGTACCACACGTACCAACTGCCGGCGCTCGCCCCGAAGGAGGCCGTGCCGAAGGCGAGACGGCCGGTGAGGGCGGCGATGCCCAGCCCGGCCAGACCTCCGGCCAGACCGATCAGGGCGGCCTCCAGACCGGCGAGTGCGGTGATCTGGCGGGGCCGCAGACCGCGCAGCCGCAGCAGCCCCTGTTCCTGACGGCGCCGTTCGCCGCCGGCCGAGGCGACCGCCGCCGTCAGCGTGGCGGCCAGCACGGCGCCCGGCACACCGAGGAAGAGGAAGAGGATCTGGGCGTACAGGGCGTCCTGGCGGGCCGAGTCGAGCGCCGCGCCGATGTTGTTGCCGACCAGGGCCGTACCGGCGGAGCGGGCTTCGAGGTTGTGGGCGGCTCCGGTGACGGCGGAGTACGCGGCGGCCGGGTCGGAGGGCAACCGGGTGTTGTCGCGGGCGGCGTGGATCTGGGTGGTGACGCCGGTGGCGCCGCGGGTGAGGGCGGCGAACCGGGTGGCGGGCAGGAGGACGACGTTGTCCGGGGGCGCGGTCGGCTGGGACTGGCTGGGGGCTCCGACGGTCTGGAAGAGGGAGTCGGCCTGCGGCAGGTCGACCACACCGTCCACCTTCACCTGGCGCAGACCGGCACCGGGGAGCTGGACACCGATGGTGTCGCCGGGGGCCGCGTGCAGGTTGGAGGCGGTCTGCTGGGCCAGCAGGACTCCGGTGGACGAGCCGGAGAGCGTGCGCATGGCGTCGGGGAACCGGGCGCGGTAGCCGTCAGGAAGGCCGAGGGCCACGCCGGGGCCGGTGGCCTGGGTGCTGCCCTGCACGCGGGCGGTGAAGCCGCTGGTGTGCGCGAAGCCGACGGGCAGGGCGGTGCGGGTGCCCGGGGTCCCGGCCACCAGGGACAGGACCGTACGCGGGTCGGCGCCCGGCTGCACCTGCACCTGCCAGTCCACGGCGACCGAGCGCACGGCACGCTGGGTCATCGTCGCCTTCGACGCGGTGAGGAAGGAGCCGAGCGCGGCGACCAGGGCGACCGCGAGCGCGACGCCGGTCAGGGCGGCCAGCAGCCGTCCGGTGCGGTGGCGGGCCAGTCCGCTCGCCCAGGTGGTGATCACGGCACCTCCTCGGGTGCGAGCAGGCGTCCGTCGCGCATGCTCCGGCGGACGGTGAGCCGGGCGGCGACGGCCGGGTCGTGGGTGGTGACGACGAGGGCCGCGCCGGTGTGGTCGGCGGCCGTCAGGAGGGCGTCCAGGACGTGGCTGCCGGTGGCGTGGTCGAGGCGCCCGGTGGGTTCGTCGGCGAGGATCAGCCGGGGCTCCTGGGCCAGGACCCGGGCGACGGCCACCCGCTGGGCCTGACCGCCGGAGATCTCCTCGGGGAGCCGGTCGGCCAGGTCGGCGGCGTCCACCAGGGCGAGGGCCGCGAGCGCGCACAGTCGCGCTCGCCCTCCGGACGATCGGTGAGGACCAGGGGCAGAGCGGTGTTCTCCACCACGTTCAGGGCGGGTATCAGGCTGTCGCCCTGGAAGACCAGGCCGATGTCGTACGGCCCGAGCGCCGCGGCCCGGGAGACGGTGCCGCTGGTGGGCTGTTCCAGCCCGGCGAGCAGGTGCAGCAGTGAGCTCTTGCCCGATCCCGAGGGGCCGACGACCGCGAGCCGGTCCCCGGCCCGGACCTCCAGGTCGGCCCCGTGCACGGCCACGACCGCCTGAGGCCCACGGCCGAAGGTCAGGGCCGCGTCCGCGCAGCTGACAAGCACCTCATCCGACGGCATCGGGTGCCTCCTCGTGGTCCTGGCGCCGGGCCTCGGTGGCCTTCCCGTCCGTCAGGGTGATCACCCGGTCCGCGATACGGACCGCTTCCCGGCTGTGCGTGACGATCAGCACCGCGCACCCCTCCGCGGCCCGCTCCCGCAGCATCGACAGGACCAACTGCTCTGTCACGCCGTCGAGTTCACCGGTCGGTTCGTCGGCGAGCAGGACGGCGGGCGAGTTGGCCAGCGCGACGGCGAGCCCGGCCCGCGCCAGCTCTCCGCCGGACAGCCGGCGCGGCAGGGCGTGCGCCCGGTCGGCGAGCCCCACCCGGGCCAGCAGTTCGCCGGCCGGGACGGGGGCCCTGCGGCCCTGTGCCCGCTGCGGCAGGCGGACGTTGTCGCGCACGCTGAGGTGCGGCAGCAGGTTGCGGGTCTGGAGCAGGACGCCGATGTGCCGGGCCCGCAGCCGGGCCCGCTCGGTCTCGGGCCGGTGGCTGATCCGTACGCCGTCGACGCGGACCTCACCGCCGGAGGGCTCGTCGAGTCCGGCCAGGCACGCCAGCAGGGTCGACTTGCCGGCCCCGGACGGGCCCACGACCGCGACCGTCTCGCCACGTCCCACTCTCAGCGACACCCCGCGCAGCGCGAGTGTCTCCTCCTCGCCGGCCCGGTAGAAGCGGTACAGCTCGCGGGCCGTGAGGACGTCGTCGGCGGCGCCGCCCGTCCGTGTGCTGTCGGACATGGTGCTCACCGCCAGGTGAAGGAGTCGCTGACGATGCGCCAGGGATCGACGTTGTCGGCCTTGACCGGTCCGGACAGGGTCAGGTCCACCTCGTGCCCCGCGCGGTAGAACGCGTACCGCTCGAAGGCGTCCCGCACCACCTTGCCGGTGACCGGGTCCTTCGCCGAGTCGCCCTGATAGGTCAGCAGCACCACCCGGCCGGCGTGCCGGGTCACCTCGCTCACCTTGGGCGAGGAGAACTTCGGTACCTGGGAACGGAGTTGGGGTACGACCGTGTTGGTGACCGAGCCGGCCGTGGGCGCGCCGGAGGCGGAGACCGCGGTGATCTTCACGGTGTTGAGCTTGTCGGTGAACGCGGTGGTGGAGCCCTGGCTCGTACGGGCCCAGCCCTCGGGCACCTTCACGGTGAAGCCGGTGAAGGTACCGCCGGTGGGCCGGTAGGAGACGTACACCTGGTTGTCGGGGATGTCGCCGGGCGGGTTGGACTCGGTGGGTGCTTGCTGCTTCTGCCCGCTGACGGTGACCGACCCGGACGCCGGGCTGCCGGAGCCGGCGCCCGACCCGGATCCGGAACAGCCGGCGGTCACCGCCGCCGCGAGGGTCAGCCCGACGACCGCGTACGCCCTGGTGTGTGCTGCCATGGCCACTGCCCTCCAGAGGAGCCTCGGACCGGACGGTCATGGCCCCGACGCTAGGAGGTGGTCGGTTAACGCCCCGATCACCGAGGGTTAGACGACGGCAAAACCGTGTGGCGCAGTGCATCCGCCCAGGTGAGCGGCGCGCATGATGAGGGCATGAGACAGCGCGTGGTGCGAGTCGCCCTGACCGCCGCTCTGGTCGCCGTCGTCCTCCTCGCCGTCCCGCTGGCCCTGGCGATCAGATCGTCCCTGTACGCGGACCAGCGCGACACCTTGGAACGTGCGGCCCTGGCCGCGGCCGTACGGGTGAGCCCGGACTTCGTGACCGGCGACCCGGTGGAACTGCCCGCGCCCCCGGCCGGGGGGCGTCTCGGCCTGTACGACCCCCGATGGCGACTGCGCGCGGGCAGCGGCCCCCGGTCCGGCGACACCCCGGTCCGGCGAAGCCTCGGCGGTGGCATGGTACGGAGCCGGTCGGCCCAGGACCTGGTGGTGGCCGTACCCGTCTCCCACGCCGAGAAGGTGATCGGCGTCGTACGCGCCTCGTCTCCCGCGGTCGCCGTACGGGATCGGGTCGCCGTCGCCTGGCTGCTGCTGCTCGGCGTCGCCGCGCTCGCGCTGACCGTCGCCGTCCTCGTCGCCCGCCGCCAGGCCCGGGCGCTGGCGGCGCCGCTGGAGGACCTCTCCCGCCACTGCCGGGCGGTGACCGAGGGCGACCTGACCGCACGGGCCGCCCGGAGCGGCCTCGCCGAGATCGACCAGGTCGCCCGCACCCACAACGAGATGCTGCACAGCCTCTCGGAACTCCTGCGCCGCGAACGTGACTTCACCGCCAACGCCTCCCACCAGCTGCGCACCCCGCTCACCGGCCTGCAACTCGCCCTTGAGGCGGGCCTCGGCCAGGACGACGACGCCCGGCTGCGGCCCGTACTGGCCGAGGCGCTGGCCACCACCCAACGCCTGCACCACACGGTGGAGGAAGTGCTGCGCCTGTCCCGCTCCGGAGAGCCGGCCCGCCCCACTGCCAGGACGATCGCCGTACGCCAGCTGCTGGGGGAGACGGAGGAACGGTGGCACGGCCTCTTCGCCCAGGACGGCAGACGCCTGGAGTGCGCCACCCAGGAGACGGCGTCCGGCGTCCGGGTTCCGGGCGCGTCCGTCTCGGAGCTGCTCGGGATCCTGCTGGACAACGCCCGGGTGCACGGGCACGGCACGGTTCGCCTGGCGGTGCGGGACCTGGAGGACGCCCTCGCCTTCGACGTGAGCGACGAGGGCACCGTGACGGGCGAGCCGTCCCGGCTCTTCGACCGCGGACGCAGCGGCGACGGAGAGGGAACCGGCATCGGCCTGGCCCTCGCGCGCGACCTGGCCGTCTCGCTCGGCGGCAGGCTCTCCCTGTCCAGCAGAGACCCGGCCACGTTCACCCTGCTCCTTCCTGTCGGTCAGGACGAGACTCACGGGACGGGGACAAGCGGGTGAGCATGCCGGGGCCGCCCCGGTGCTGTCACCTGGGCGGCCCTGTGCCGGTGGCGGTCAGCCGGTCGGCCCCGCCGGGGTCGTGGTGGTCTTGAAACCCTCCGTCTTGTTGGCCTGGACGGCGAAGT
Source organism: Streptomyces sp. NPDC020958 (assembly GCF_055562175.1). Lineage (NCBI taxonomy): Bacteria > Bacillati > Actinomycetota > Actinomycetes > Kitasatosporales > Streptomycetaceae > Streptomyces > Streptomyces sp. NPDC020958. Next base: position 574,751 of record NZ_JBVHFU010000003.1, read on the forward strand.
CGTTGGTGAACGTCTTGCTGAGGTCCACCGAGCCCTTCACGTTGCCGACGAGCTGTTCCGTGGCCAGCGAGGTCTTCGGGCCGCCGGCCGGCATGATCCCGTCGGGGAGGAACTGGCCCTTGTCCTCGGTCAGGGCGGTGATGTAGTCGGCCTTGGTCACCAGCTGGTTCGACACGAACGACGCCGGCAGCTTGTTCGCTATGTCGGCCGCGCTGTGCGTGTTGATCCAGTGCATGGTGGCGACGAGCGCGTCGACGACCTTCTGCACCGTGTCCTTGTGCGCGTTCACCCAGTCGGTGCGGGCGAGCACACTGGCCGCGGGGAAGGCGCCGCCCATCGCGGCCGTGGCACCCTGCGTGGTGGCCAGGTCGATCGCGGAGGTGCCGACACCCTTCTTCTCGATCGCGGCGACCGTCGGCTGCGTCGTCATCACACAGTCGACCTTGCCGTTCTGCAGGGCGGCGATGGCGGTGGAGCCCGCACCGACCCCGATGCGGTGGAACTGGCCGGTCTTGACGCCCTTCTTGGCGGCCAGGAACTGGGTGAGCGTGTCGGTGCCCGAGCCCAGGTCGGTGACGCCGAGGGTCTTGCCCTTGAAGTCGGCGCCCGACGTGACGCCGGACTTCTTGGTGCACATCTCCCGCTCGCCCGGCGCGCCGGACAGCTGGACGACGTCCTCGACCGCCTTGCCCTTCGCCTGGAACTCGATGGTGTGGTTGTACCAGGCGCCGGCCATGTCGACCTGCCCCGAGGCCATGGCCTCCTCGGCGCCGACACCGCCGTCCTGCTCGGTGCTCAGCTGGACGTCGACGCCGTACTTCTTGTAGAAGCCGAGGTTCTGGGCGAGCTGGTAGGGCAGGTAGATCTGCTTGTCGATGCCGCCGACCATGAGCTTGACGGTGGGCGTGCCGCCCGAGCCGGAGCTGCCGGTGGCGGCGGAGCTGCTGGAACAGGCGCTGACCGCGCCGAGGGTGAGAACGGTGAGGACGGACGCGGCGACGGCGGCGGAACGTCGGGACATGGCTGGCCACATTCCTTTTCTGAGGTGGGCAAGAAAGAAGGGGAGGGAGGGACGAGGAGGGGAGGGGGAGGGGGAGGCGGCGAGCGGGTCAGAGCGCGTTGGACGCTTCCGAGGGGGCCGGCGGCCGCCAGGACAGCAGCCGGTGCTCCAGCTTGCCGATCACCCACTCGGCGCCGAGCACGATGACCGAGATGACGAGCATCGTCGCGAACACGCCGTTGGGGTCGAAGTTGTTCTGCGCGGTCTTGATGACCAGACCGAGGCCGCTCTGCGCGCCCAGCACCTCGCCTACCAGCGCGCCGACGATGGCGAAGCCGAAGGCGCTGTGCAGGCTGGCGATGATCCAGGTCAGCGCGGAGGGCACGGTGACGTGCCGGATGATCTGCGCCTGGGAGGCGCCGAGCACCCTGGCGTTGGCGAGGATGTTGCGGTCGACCTCGCGCACGCCCTGGAAGGCGTTGAAGAAGACGATGAAGAACACCAGCACCGCGGCGAGCAGGATCTTCGGCAGCACCCCGATGCCGAACGCGACGATGAAGATCGAGCCGAGGACGATCCGCGGGATCGCGTTGACCATCTTGATGTAGGGGCCGAGGACGTCGGCGAGGAAGCGGCTCTGGCCCAGCGCGACACCGAAGACCACGCCGGCGACGGCCCCGACGGCGAAGCCGACGAGTGCTTCCTGGATCGTCGTCCAGATGTTCGCGTAGAAGGATCCGAACTCGGTTCCGTGCCGGAAGAGGTCCACAAGCCGTTTGGCGATGCCCGAGGGCTGCCCGAAGAAGAACGGGTCGACGATGCCCCAAGTGGTGAACGCCTGCCAGCCGCCGATGACGAAGACCGCGAGGCCGATGCGGCCGGCCCACACCAGGGCGATGCGTCGCCGGCGAGCGCGCCTGGCGGCGGCCCCTGCCGAAAGCCGTGCGCCGTCCTTGGCGGGGGCGGGGGAAACTGCGGACACCGTGCTCATGCCGTACCTCCTGCGGTGCGTGCGTAGGCGCGCTCCACCTCCTCGCGCAGCGAGTCCCAGATCTGGTGCTGAAGTTCGATGAAGCGGGGCTGGAAGCGGATCTCCTGGACCGAGCCGCGCGGGCGGGGCAGGTCGATGTCGAAGACCGCCTTGACCGACCCGGGGCTGGACGTCATGACGACGACCCGGTCGGCGAGCGCCACGGCCTCGTCGAGGTCGTGGGTGATGAAGATGACCGACGGCCGGATCTGCTCCCACAGACCGAGCAGCTCGGTCGACATGATCGCCTTGGTCTGCACGTCCAGGGCGCCGAACGGCTCGTCCATGATCAGGATGCGAGGTTCGTTGATCAGCGCCGCGGCCATCGCCACGCGCTTGCGCATCCCGCCGGAGAGCTGGTGCGGGTAGCGGTCCTCGAACCCGGTGAGGCCCACCCGGCGCAGCCAGTCGCGTGCCGAGGCCTGCGCCCGCTGCTTGGGCACGCCGCGGAAGACGGGGCCCATCAGCACATTGCCGAGGACGGTCTTCCAGGGCAGCAGCGCGTCGGCCTGGAACATGAAGCTGACGCCGTCGGTGACGCCGTCCACCTCGCGGCCGCCGACCCTGACCGAGCCCTCGCTGGGCCGGTCGAGTCCGGACACCATGCCCAGCGTCGTCGACTTGCCGCAGCCGGTCGGGCCCACCACCGCGCAGAACTGGCCCGGCTCCACCGTGAACGAGACGTCCTGCAGTGCCGTGAACACCTCACCCGCAGGGGTCAGAAAACGTTTGGTGAGCCCTGAAATCTCGACTCGCGCGCTGCCCTGGCCGTCCTTCTCGGCGACCGGGCTCGGCGCGGCATCGTTGCGTGCAGCCATCGGCGGCTGTCTCCTTCCTGACCTCGGGGGTCGGACCTCGGGGGTCGAGGAAGGCAGACGCTAGGGGCCACCGCGTGTTACGTCGCTGTTTCCTCCGTATCCCGCGTTAGCCGTGTTAGCCGGACTTCTGCTCGTTCTGCTCACTGAGCCGGGGGTGGGCAGAAGGCCGGTGCCGGGGGCACAATCACGCCACCACGGGTACGGCGCCGCAGGCCGTGCCCGGCAGCCCTACGACAGGCGAGAGACACGAGGGACACTGGTGAAACCCGTCCGTATCCCGATCGGCCGTGGCGGGAAGGGGCGGCTCTCCGCGCGGATTTTGGCCAACCACCTGCTCATCCTGGCGCTGACCGGGCTGATCGGTTTCGTGCTGTTCGCCTTCGCCCAGCGGGGCGAGCTCGACCGCGCCTACGAGCAGCGGGCCCTGGACATCGCGCGGACCACCGCCGCCGAACCGCAGATCCGGCAGGCCATGCGCAACGGCGGCGGCGGGGACGTGGTGCAACGGGTGGCCGAAAGGATCCGCCACGCCTCCGGCGCGTCGTACGTCGTCGTGCTCGACCTGCACGGCATCCGCCACTCCCACCCCGACCCGGCGCTGATCGGCGTGGCGACGGGAGACCCGATCGTGGTCCTGGACGGCCGGTCGCACGTGGGCACCGACCCGGGCGGGCTCGGACGCTCCGCCAACGGGAAGGCCCCGCTGTACGGGCCCGACGGCAAGCTGGTCGGCGAGGTGTCCGCGGGCATCACCGAGCACCATGTGCTGGGCGAGCTGTGGCGCGAGCTGCCCACCTTCGGCCTGTACAGCGCCATCGCCGTCGCGCTCGGCTCGACAGCCGCGTTCCTGCTGGCCAGGCGGCTCAAGCGGACGACGTTCGGACTGGAACTGGAGGAGATCGCCGGGCTGCTCCAGGACCGGGAGGCGATGCTGCACGGCATCCGCGAGGGAGTCGTCGCCTTCGACCCCGACGGCCGGATCACGGTGGTCAACGACGAGGCCCGCGACCTGCTCGGACTCGGCACGGCGCTCGGCAGCACGCTGGCGGAGGTACTGCCGGACGGGCGGCTGCGCCGCGCCCTGGACGGCACCCTGGCGGGCAGCGACATCAGCGTGCTCACCGACGACCACTGCCTGGTCGTCAACCGGATGCCGGTGGCCCTGCACGGCCGGGAACTGGGCGCCGTCGTCACCGTGCGCGACCGCACCGAGCTCATCGGGCTGCTGCGCGAACTGGATTCCGTGCGCGGGCTCACCGACGCGTTGCGCGCCCAGCAGCACGAGTTCACCAACCGGATGCACACCATGGCCGGGCTGCTGGACATCGGCGACCACGACGCCGCCTACGAGTTCGCCGTCGAGACGGCCGGCGCCGAGCAGGCGCTCGCCGAATCCGTACGGGAACGGATCGGCAACCCGCTGCTCGTGGGCCTGATCGTCGCCAAGACCACGGTGGCCGCGGAACGCGGGGTGCGGATCGTCCTCAGCGACGACTCCGCCCTCGGCGAGGACCCGCCGCATCTGCGCCGGCTGCTGACCATCGTCGGCAACCTGCTGGACAACGCGATCGACGCGTCCGCGTCCGCCCCGGCTCGACCCGGTGGCCCCGAGGTGCGGCTGTCGTTGATCGAGGCCGTCGACGTGGTCCGGGTGGAGGTGGCCGACACCGGGCCGGGCATCCCGCCGGGCGCCACCGAGTCGATCTTCGAGGACGGCTGGTCCACCCGCCCGGACCGGGGCACCGCACGGCGCGGCCTCGGACTCGCACTCGTCCACCGGCTGGTGCAGCGGCACGGCGGCACGATCACGGTCAGCGAGGGTCCGGGTGCGGTCTTCACCGTGGTCCTGCCCGTGCCCGACCTCGCCCCGGCCGCACCGGGCGCTCTCTTCACGGCGGCCCGGCCGGTGCCGGTCGGTGCGCCGGACGGCAGCACGGGAGGTGACCGCTGGTGATCCGGACCCTGGTGGTGGACGACGACTTCCGGGTCAGCCGCATCCACTGCGACTACGCGTCCCGCGTCAAGGGCTTCGAGGTGGTGGGACAGGCGGCGACCGTGGGCGCGGCGCTGGACGCGGTGCGCGACCTCCGTCCGGACCTGCTGCTCCTCGACATCTTCCTGCCCGACGGCAGCGGACTCGACGTGCTGCGCCGGCTGAGCGGGGACGAGGGCGGGAACCGCCCCGACGCCATCATGATCACCGCCGACCGGGACATCACCTCGGTGCGGATCGCGATGAAACTCGGCGCCGTCGGCTACCTGGTGAAACCCTTCGGCGCACCCGACCTCGCCGAACGGCTCACCGCCTACCGCGAGCTCCAGCACCGGATGGACGCCCTCGGTGCGGTGCCGGAGACCGACCAGGCCGATGTGGACGCCCTGTTCAGCGCCGCCCGGCCGCCCGCCGTGCCCCGCGTCCCCGCCAAGGGCCACTCCGCGCCGACCCTCGCCCTGCTGCACCAGACCCTGCGCGCCGCGCACGACGACCTGTCGGCCGCGGAAGCCGCCGAACGCACCGGCGTCTCCCGTGCCACGGCCCAGCGCTATCTCTCCTACCTGGTCAAGGAGGGCATGGTCCGCCTCGAACTGCGCTACGGAGCCACCGGACGCCCCGAGCACCGCTACCGCGTGGCCCACTGACCGGCCGACGGTGACGGCAACGGCGACGGTCACCGGTGGACGGGGCTCCGCTAGGGTGAGCCGATCTTCAGACTCGTACGCGTGGGGGCACCGCAGTGACGACCGACGTGACACCCGAACTGGCCGAGGCGATCCAGCGTGGCTACGACCGGCGCGACCGGGCGAACATGGCGCCGACGATCGCCTACTTCCAGGGGCTGCTCGCCGAACACCCCGACCACCCCGTCCTCGTGTACGAACTGGGCGGCGCCTACGACACCGCGGGACAGGAGGCGACCGCCCGCGGTCACTACGAGCGGGCGCTCGCCCTGGGCCTCGACGGTGACGTCCTGCGCCGGTGCCTGTGCCAGTACGCCAGCACCTTGAGGTGGCTGGGCGAATTGGACAAGTCGCTCGCGGTGCTCGACCGCGCCCGCAGGGACTTCCCCGACTCCGACTCCGTACGCGTCTTCCGCGCCCTGACCCTCAACGACGCCCGGCGCCCCGACGAGGCCGTGGCCGAGTTGCTCACCGTCGTCACCGAGCACGCCGAGGTCACCGACCTCGGGCGCTGGGCGGTGGGGCTGCGCGGCCTCGCCCAGTGGCTCTCCGACGGCCGTCCCGCGTAGGAAGCGCTTGGCCAAGGCCCACTGCGGACTTCGAGCACGTGCGAGGTGTGCTGAACGGGCAGATCAGCCGTCCGCACCCGACCGGCTCGGACGAAGGACCGTCGGTGGGGCTGTCAGGGCCTCCTGTTCCGCATCCGCGGGCCGCAGTCCGCCTCTCGCTGATGGTCGGGGCGCTCGGTGTGGTCTTCGGCGACATCGGGACCAGCCCGATCTACACCCTCCAGACGGTGTTCAACCCGGGCGACCCGCACCCGGTGCCGGTGCGAGGTGTAGGCGACAAGGCGGCGCATCTGCCGGCGTGCGGCGGGCACCGGTGAGGTGCTCGGTCGGCCGGCACGGCCACGTGATGCCGTTGTCGACGAGGCGGCGCACTGCATCGAGCATCTGCCCGACGGGTACGGCCTCGCGTGGCGCCCAGGTCCGGCCCTTCGGCGGGAACAGCGCTGGCAGGACTCGTCCGCGAAGCAGATATGGGCGCCCGGGTCGTGCGCGGCCCGCTTCCGGGGCCCGTTGACGCGATCAACCACTCCAAGCCGAGGCGAGCCGGGCACACACCCCGGCCCTGCCCACGCGCTCCTCACGCGTCCCGTCGCATCACTCCTCTCACAGAGATCTGACTGGTAGTTTGATCAAATTCCGTCAGGTGACCTGGAGGGTGATGATTTGAGCGACATAACCCACGAGACCGGCAAGCACCGCACGAACCGGCGCGCGTTCCTTCGTGGTGGCGCCGCGTTGACCGTCGCCGCCGCGACCGGCGGACTCTCCCTGTCCGCGGCGGGAACGGCCAATGCCACGGTGGATTCGACCCTGCATTTCAAACTCAACGGGACCGGCGGTAATCCCGTCTTGCGGCAGACACTTCACCAGCCTTACTGGGCGATGCAGTCGTTCGCCTACGATCACGTCTACGGGCACATCTACTTCGTGCAGACCAAAGTGGGCAGTGACAACGGAGATCTGTGGGTGACGAGAACCGATCTCTCGGGCAATGTGCTCGGAGCCATGGCAATTCACTCGTTCGACCACGGCTCGTCCATCGGGGTCGAGCCCGACACCGACGGATCTCCCTACATCTGGGTGGCAGGCGACTGGGAGAGCTCGAATCCCCATGCCACGCCGCCTGAGCCGCCGAACAGTCACAAGATCGCCCGCTTCAAGTACAAGGACGGCGGCGACCTCGACTACTTCAATCGCGGCGGGCAGTATCTCGGGGTGTTCCCGGTGGACGTCGCGACCTTCCTCGACTGTCCTCGTCCGGCGATCGATCCCTACAACAACCGGCTTCTCGTTCGGTACATGGGAACGACGACTCCTTGGCGCCTGGCACTGTTCGACCTGTCCGAGGTGCTGTCCTCGGGTGTCATTTCCAAGCGCCTGCTGGAGCGGGCCATTCCCACCAACGCTGAACTCGGGCTGAACGACAGCGACTTGTTCCAGGGCATCACCGCATACGGGCAATACGCCTACCTGCTCTTCGGTGGACCGCCCTCCAGCAGCGACTCCACCCCGCCCTCGTACATCGTATGCATCGACATGAACGATCCTGGAAGTGCGTACCGCTGGAAATTCCCGACGACGGCCGGGGCCTCCTTGCCCGGACGTGAACCCCAGGGCATAGCCGTTTGGCGGTCCTCCAGTGGCCCGCGACTTGCCTTCGGTTTCTCCGACAAAATCACCACCACCAGCCCCGTCCAGTTCGAGGCCAGCGTGTTCTTCAAGGACCAACTGACCTCGGAGTGGCCCTCCTGACCCTTCTCAGCCCGGGGTCCCGGTGTGCCCGGCTCGCGGGGGCCGCGGACCCTTCCGCCCACCGGCTCGGCTTCCGGGCAGTCCTGCGCGGGCCCTCAGCGGCCGGTTGCTCAGAGCCAGTCCTTGTGCTTGAAGATGAAGTACAGACCGGTGCACACGACCGCCATCAGGACGATCGCGAAGGGGTATCCCAGCGCCCAGTGCAACTCCGGCATCTCCCGGAAGTTCATCCCGTAGATCGTGCCGACCAGGGTCGGGGCGAACAGGATCGCCGCCCACGAGGAGATCTTCTTGAAGTCGTCTACCTGGGTGCGCTGACCTGCGGTGATGCGGTAACTTCCGCCTCTGGCCTGCGCAGATGAGCCTTTCGGTGTCTTTCAGGATCGTCCCGCGTTACGCAGGTGATTCTCCCCACGCGCTCCCCAGCGCTTTACGAACTCCCCAGATCCTCCCCAGGGAGACCCTGTTTGCGGGCGCGGGCGACTCGGTGCCTGTACACGTCGGACAGCCAATGGTGGTTACGACGGGTGAGCCCCGCCGGTCCTGGTGGGAACGGCGGGGCTCAAGGCTGGTGGCTCAGTGCAGGGCGCCGACCTCGGCTGCCGACAGCGTCCGCGGATAGACGTGGACATCCGCCACGGAGCCGGGGAACGCCAGGTACGGGGTCGTGGCCGAGGCGCTGTTGACGCAGCCGCCGATGGTCAGGGGCATGGAGGAGTCGTACTGGGGGCTGAGGTTGGTAGCTGTCCCCACCAGGGTTCCGTTCTGGTAGAGGGCCATGTTGCCGGTGTTGGACCTTCCTGCGACCGGTGCGCGGAAGGCCGCGACGAGATGGGTCCAGGTACCGATTGGTGCGGAGTTGTTGTCTCCTTCCGCGGTGGGGAAGTCGGCGTTCTCGTCGTTGGTGGTGGTCGTTTGGAACATCCAGGCGCTGCTTGCCTTGTCGTAGGAGAGGTAGAACGCCTGGTGTTGGGTGGTGCCTTGGCAGACGGCGGTGGTGCCGAGAGCTGAGTTGATCTTCACCCATGCCGAGACGGTGTAGTCGCCGAGGGTGTTCACGGCGCTCTGCTTGCTCTTGAGGAAGCCGGTGTTTCCGTCGAAGGTGACGCTGCCGGCCATCCCGCTCGGTGCGTCGGTGCCGTAGGTGGCGCTGCCGGAGGCTGTGAGCGGGTTGAGGGTGGCGGTGTCACTGCCGTTGGCGGCGAGCTTCCATTCGTCCTCGGGCATGCCGTTCTCCCAACCTGTTGGCACGATCACGCTGGTGGCGCTCGCTTGGCTCGATGCCATTGCGTACGGGTAGGTGTGGACGTCTGCCACGGAGCCGGGGAAGGCGGCGTAGGGCGTGGTGGCATCGGGGCTGTTGACGCAGCCGCCGATGGTCAGGGGCATGGACGAGTCGTACTGCGGGGTGACGTTGGTGGCGGTCCCCATCAGGGTGCCGTTCTGGTAGAGCGACATCACGCCCGTACTGGTGTCGCCGTCGACGGGGGCCGTGTAGGTGACCAGCAGGTGGGCCCAGGTGCCGATGGCGCCGGTGTTGCTGTCTCCCTCCGCGGTGGGGAAGTCGGAGTCGGCGTCATTGGTCGTGGTGGTTTGGAACATCCAGCCCTTGTTGCCGCTGTCGTAGCCGATGTAGAGGGCCTGGTGCTGACTAGTTCCCTGGCAGATGGCGGTGGCGCCGACATCTGAGTTGATCTTGACCCAGGCGGAGATGGTGTAGTCACCGGAGGTGTCGACGGCGGTGTGGTCGCTTTCCAGGAATCCGGTGCTGCCGTCGAAGGACGCCGAGCCGGCGCCGGCGTTGACCGCGTTGGGGCCGCTGGAGCTGAAGGTCGCGCCGCCGATCGTGGTGAGCGGGTTGTCCGTGTTGCTGTCGGTGCCGTCGGTGGCCAGTTCCCAGTCGTCCTCGGGGGTGTCGCTGCCGGTGGCGAGAGGGACGATCAGGTTCGGCGGGATGCCGACCACGGTGTTGGTGTCATTGAGGTACTGGCCGGCGAGGTCGCTGTAGTAGGCGTTAGACGGATTGCCGCCTGCGAGGTCGGCCGCTTTCACGGTCGAGGAGGTGGCGTTGCCGTCCGTGGACACGGCGGCGGCGAAGTCGATGACCTGAGTGGAGTTGTCGAGCAGGTAGCGGTTGACCAGCTCGCGCGCGGATTCCTGGGTTGCCGTGCCCGGGTGGGAGGCGGTGAAGGGCGGGATGGTGGCGAGGTAGACGGTGATGTTGGAGTACTGGGTGACTCCGGTCTGGCTGTCGTCGGTGTTGTACCAGGACAGCTGGCTGTTGAGGGAGGCCAGTCCGTTCTCCACGTTGGAGGCGCAGGTGTTGGCGTTGCTGGTGCAGTTGAGGAGGTCGGCGGCGCCGGTGGAGACGAGGACGGTGCGCACGTTGCCCTGGGCCAGCACGTTGCGGTCCACGGGGTTGAGTGCGTTTTCCGGGGTGGTGCTGTTGGTGATCTGGGGCAACAGGTTGTTGCTCAGGCTGGAGCTGTTGGTGCCCGCGTTGAGGACGCCGTAGTCGACGGAGTTGTCCCCGTTGGTGTCGTTGACCAGAGCATCGGTGATCGCATCGCTGAGGTGGTACGGGCTGTCGCTGCTGCCTGCGGTATCGCCGTTGACGCTCTGGTCGCCGTAGAGGACGACCGAGCCGGTGGGGGTGGCGGTGGGGGTGGTGACGTCGATGCCCGCGAGGTAGGGCAGACCGGTGTAGGTGGTCTGTGTGTAGCTGGTGGCGGCGGTGTCACGGGTGTGGTTGGCGGTGTCGGTGCTCGCCCAGACGGGGGTCTGGGCCACGGCGTGGCCGGGGAGCGCGGACATCGAGCCGGGCACATGAAGGCTGACCAGGACGGTCGCCTGCTGCGTGACGGGCAGGGTCACCGGGTTGCTGGTGACATCACCACCCGCCGGGATGGTGACGGACGGGGAGGCGGAGGTGCCAAAGGTCAGCGGGGTCGGTGCCGTGGCTGCCGTCGCGCCCCCCGCGGTGGTGTCCTGCGGCGCGACGGAGGCCGCGTCGAAGGTCACCGGTGTGGTGCCCATGGCGTTGGACAGGTGGATGCGTACGCCGTTGCCGTCGTCGGTACCGACACTGACGTGCGCCGGGATGCGGAGCGTCTGTCCCCCGTTGAGGCCGGCGGCACTGCCGCTGGACAGCTGGACCTTGGCGGTGTCCTGGACCGAGGCCCACGTTCCGACCCAGTGCTGGGCCGCTGTTCCGCCGCCGGTGAGGGCCATCGGCCGCAGGCCGAGCCCGAGGACGTGCAGGGTGGGCTGGCCTGCTTGGACGCCGTTGGTGAACAGCGGCAGGGTGATGCTGCTGATGACCGAGCCGGGGCATTGCAGCGGGACGCTGACGGCGTAGATTTTCGGGCCGGAACTCAAGCTGGTCTGTGTGTTGTTGCTGTGGTTTTCGTGGACCAGGCTGAGCGATGCCGCGGAGCCCGGGCCGGAGAGCCAGTCGGGCACGGTGTCGAGTTGGTAGGGCTGATCGAATGGGTTGTTCTGGTCCACGCAGTTGTTCTTGGCGTAGGTGATGGTGCCGCCGGTGCCCTTGGCGGCGCCGCCGGTGGCGAAGGCGAGGAAGACCAGGGCGTCGCCGGTGTTCACGACTCCGCTGCCCGGCAGGGTGATGGTCTGGCCGGACGCCAGCATGTTGTCGTACGTGCCGGTGCCGAACTTCGGCAGTGTGATGGTGGCGCCGTCCACGGTGACCGTCTTGTTGCTCTGCCAGCCCGAAGTGCTTGTCAGGTCGGCGGAGTTGATGCTGTTGCCGGAGCCGTCGGCGTCGGCCGTACTGGTCGTGGTGGTGAAGGTGCTGGTGGCGGTGTTGTTCAGACAGCTGGTCGCGTCGTTGATCGCGCAGGTCAGTGCTGGGCCGAGGCGCAGTACGTCGATGCCGGCCTGGTACCCAGCCGAACTGGGATTCTTGCCGGTCAAGGTGAGGGTCAGCGTATGCACGCCCTGTTGGAGGGTGAGCAGTTGGCCGTTCGTGTCCTTGGGGATGCCCAGGTTGAGGAACTGGGTGGTGGTGTAGGAGTTGTAGGCGTCGAAGCCGCTGATCAGGGTGGACTGGGTACTCTGGCCCGCGTCCAGGACCAGGTGGTAAATGCCGTAGTCCTTGCCCTTGGTGAGGTTGGCGCCGAAGCTCCAGGGGCCATCCTTGGGGATGTCAAAGCTGAAGGTGGCACTGTCCCCGCTGACAACCTTCGACGTGGTGCTCTTGTTGCCGAGCATGGCCTGGTAGCCGTCGGCGAACTCGTAGCCACTGAAGGCGGGTTGGCTGACCACCTGGCCACCGGCACTCGTGGTCGTGGCCTTGGGCACGACGGTGGCGGTGCCGTCGGTGTTGGTCGCGGTCCAGCCACTGATCATCTTGTCGCCGTAGGCGTACGTCGGGGTGCTGGTCCCGGCGTAGAAGGCGTAGGCCGTCTGGGAGATGGACGTCGAGCCGGCCTGGTCCACTGCCTTGGCGTAGAGAGTGTGGGGTCCGGTCGAACCCGGGGCGAACGAGGGTGAGGCGCTGCCGTTGATTGCCGGAGTACCGGTACCGGGGCCATTGTCGGACGTGGCGTAGTAGATGTTGCCCTTGGTTACTTTCGTGCCCGCCACCAGGTGGATGACGCCATTGCTGGTGTACACCGTGTTGCTGAGGGTGGCGTCCAGGGAAAACAGGTAACCGGTGACGTTGTTGGTGTGGTTGTTGCCCAGGACGAAGGTCCCCTGGTCGCCGAAGGCGGCGCCGATCTGCTTGGCGGGGAACTGGCTTGAGGTCACCGTGGGCGCGGGCGGTGCGCTGGTGTCCACGGTGAAGGTCTGAGTCTTGGTCCAGATTCCGGAGCCGGTGCCGACCCAGTAGCCCGCGGCGTTCTGTGCCGTGGCTTTCCAGGTGTACGTGCCGTCAGGCAGGCGTGGTGTCGTCCAGTCGCTGCCGTTGGTGTTGTAGCGTGCACGTTTCTTGGAGTCCAGGTTGGGTCCGTAGCCCTGCCCCACGAGGGTGCCTGAGGAGTTGAAGACCTGGTAGTCGACGCGTACCAGTTCGCTGCCGCCTGCCAGGTCGGGGTTGACCGCGCGGGCGGACAGGGTCGGGGTGTGGGTGGTCGTCATCGTCTTGCCCGAGCTGACGATGGATGGCTTGATCGTGGGCGTTCCCGTGCCGTTCTTGAGCTTGGGGCGGTAGCTGTAGGTGACCGACATGCTGGCGCCGCCGCCGTAGGCGAGCTGCTTCCACTGAGAGGCGTCGTTCATGTCGGGCGACTGGACCATCAGCGTCATGCTGCTCCAGCTGCCGCCCGCCGCGCTCTGTGCCCGGGAGGTGACATCGAACTCCAGCGCTGGTGGGCTGACCCAGGAGTTGGCACCGTCGGTGACCGGGCAAGTGCCTGCCTCGTGGCTCTTGGGATTGGTGGTGCCCAGTGAACCCGTGCGCACGGTCGGCTCGTGGCCCCAGTAGAGCGAGGATGATCCCCAGCCGGCGGGTCGGTCGGTGCCGTAGACGGCGGCCGGGGTGTCCGAACAGGAAGCAGCGGAGAGCTGCTTGACGTACAGCGAGGCGTGACTGACTACGGCGCCTTTGATGCCGCTGGTGTTGATCTGGTAGTAGGTGCGGGCGCGCTCGCCGTTGCCGGGGGTGTTGTTGTCCCATCCCTCGCGGGCGTTGGTCGCACCTGTGGTGGACGTCGAGTTGTAGACGTTCCACCCGTTGTCGGAGATCCGGGCCCAGTCCAGTTGGGAGGGCCTGCCGCTCCACTCCGGGTCGACATAAACCGGGTAAGTCGTGGTCTTGGCGGTGAGCAGGGACGTGTTCAGGCCGAGCAGCTGCCTGCCGGGCTTGAGGGTCACATGGACCTGCGCGCGATGCCTGCCGACCTTGGCCGCCGCGGTGTGCTCGGCACGTGCCGCCGAGACGGTCGCGGTGCGGGCGCGGGCCGTGGCCCCTGTCTTCTGGCCTGTGCTGTCCCACATCAGCGCGGTGTCGCTGTGGAACACTGTCTTGCCGGTGTGCTTGTCGGTGGCCCGGGCGCCGCCGTTCGAGGTGGCGGCCAGCTTGAGGTTGGCCGAGGTGGTGTTGAGCGCGAGTCTTTGCAGTCGCGGATCAGCTGCGGCCTTGGGGGTCTTGATCACCAGGATCGAGGAGTAGCCGGAGGCGTCTGCGGTCAGCTGCAGGTCGACGCCGGGCAGTACCTCGGGATAGGTGGCCGTGTCCTTGGAGACAATTGGCGTCGGGAGTGTGCCCGGCCAAGAGAAGCCTAGTTTGTCCGCGCCATCGTGCATGGTGACCAGCGTGCTGGAGCCACCGTCGGAGAAGGTCATGTGCGTGATGGCGGCTTTGGGGGCCCAGGTCCCGTCCGACTGCCGCAGCAGAGTGGTATCGATGGGGACCCATTTGCCTTGCTGCTGCACACGCTGGGGCATAGACGTATCGGTCCGGGTGAAGGTGCCGTCCGGGTTGGCCACCACCTGGGTCCCGATGCCGGTGAGCTGGCCGATGGTCACCGATTGGCCGGTCGCCTTCGCCTGCGCGGACGCCGACTCCGTGGGATTGAGCCGCGTGGCGGAGGACTCGGATCGGTCGCTCGGCGACGCAGCCTGGCGTGATGGCGTCGGCGCGCTGGTCGAGGCGTAGGCCGGTGCCGTGGCCGCCAGTGACCCGGCAGCCAGGGCAGCGGCGACAACGATGGCGATCGGTCTCGACGTGGGGAGCCTGGACGCGCGCACGGTTTTACGAGAAGCGGACATCGCGGTTGGGGTCCTTCGCGGATTTCATGCGGTTCCCCCCGTGGGCCCCGCGCCGCTGTGCATTCTGTGTGGCCGGTGTGCGCGGGGTCCATCGTCAATGAATCGCCAAGTGACCGTCTGTAGCCCGATTTTGACGCATTGGCGTCAACCTGCGTTCCGTTCTGGGTGATTCCTTTGCGTTTCCCATGGAAACACTTGACGTATCGAGTCGATCCCGGGCCGTAGCGTGATCCCCCGCGGGGGGACTAGACCGACGTGTGCCTCCGTTTCACGTGCACTCAAATCACCCAAATCGACGGGGGACTTAGGCGATTCGGGGCTGGGGGAGGGGACGCACGGCATGGCGTGGATTTCGGGGTGGAGACGCGATCAGGCGGCCTGGGCTGCCCAGAGAGTTCGCCGCACGGCGGTGGTGATGGCCGGCGCCTTGGTGGTGGGCCTGCTACCTGCGGGCGTGGCCGCGGCGTCTCCAGCCACGCCTCAAGTGGCACTTCCCGCCGCACCGCAGAACAGACGGGTCCCTCTATCCCGGCCATGGCCCAAACGCAGTTCAACTCCCAAGTCCTTCAAGCACTTCGACCCCAGCGGGCACACGAAGCTCCCTGCGCCGGGCAGCGCCATGGTGACCCTGCCCAACGAGGCTGCCTCCGCGAGCCTGAGCGCCAAGGCGACTCAGGTACGGGCCGGAAGTCTGCCCGTCCTGCTCGGTGCTGCCGCAGGTCCGCAGCCCCGGTCGGCAGCCGTCACCGGGTCACAGCGGATACGCGTGACAATGCTGGCCCAGAAGTCCGCGCGCACGGCCGGTGTTCATGGCGTGCTGTTGACGCTGCAACGCACCAGCCCGGGAAGCGGGAAGGTCGCGCTTCGCGTGGACGACTCGTCGTTCCGCTATGCCTTCGGCGGTGACTTCGCCTCGCGCCTCCACCTGGTTCAGCTGCCCGCCTGTGCGCTGAGCACGCCGGAGCTGGCCAAGTGCCAGGCTCAGACCCCGGTGCGCACCGCCCCTGGATCGCCGCTGTCCGCGCAGGTCACTGTTCCGGGACCGAGTCCGGCGTCGGGTGCCGTCGGCTCTGCACAGCCGGTGACGGCGTCGTCCGGCGCCATGGTTGTTCTGGCCGCGACCGCTGGCACCTCAGGCTCGGCTGGTGACTACTCGGCGACCAGTCTGGCGCCAGGCGGTTCCTGGTCGACCTCGGGGAACACCGGCTCGTTCACCTACAGCTACCCAATTGCCGTACCGCCTGCGCTTGGCGGAGTGGCCCCGAATGTGGACCTGTCGTACAACTCCGCCGGCCAGGACGCGCGCACCGAGGGGACTAACAACCAGTCCTCGTGGTTGGGCGACGGCTGGGCCTCGACGGAGAACTATGTCGAACGCACCTACAAGTCGTGCGACGACGACTCCTCGTCCGGCGCGCCGAAGAACGACGGCGACGAGTGCTGGGCGGGCCAGATCCTGACCCTGTCGCTGAACGGCACGTCCACCGACATCGTCTACGACGACGCGACCAAGACCTTCCGTCCCGCCGACGACAACTCCACCACCAAGATCGAGGACCTGAGCAACGGCACGAACGGCACCAAGAACGGGGAGTACTTCAAGGTCACCGAGGGCGGGGTGCAGTACTTCTTCGGCCTCAACCGCCTGCCGGGCTGGTCCAGTGGCAAGGACGAGACCAAGTCCGTGTGGACGGTGCCGGTGTACCACGCGCACAGCGGCGTGTCCGACTGCCCGGACAGCACCGACTTCGCCGCTACCTCCTGCACGCTGGGCTACCGCTTCAACCTGGACTACGCCGTGGACCTGCACGGCAACGCCACCGTCTGGTACTACGCGCCGGAGACCGGTTACTACGGCGCGGACCTGAAGGACACCGCGGTGACCTACACCCGCGGCGGCACCCTGTCCCGCATCGACTACGGCATGACCGCCACGACGATCTACTCCGGTACGGCGCCGGAGCAGATCCTGTTCGACGCCTCCGCCGAGCGCTGCATCGCCGGCACGCCCTCCGGCAACACCTGCGCGGACAGCCAGTTCACCCCCGCCAATGCCGCGTACTGGCCGGATGTGCCGGTCGACCTCAACTGCACCTCGGGCTCGTCGAACTGCACCAACCACGGCCCGAGCTTCTGGTCTCGCAAGCGCCTGACGTCGATCACTACCCAGATCCAGACGGGCGGCGTGACCAAGCAGGTCGACAAGTACAACTTCACCCAGTCCTTCCCCGACGGCGGCGACCACGCCCCCACCCTGTGGCTGGACTCCATCCAGCACACCGGCCTGGACACCCTCGGCGGTGCATCAGGCAGCACCTCCACACCGGCAGTGAACTTCGACCCGCCGCTGCAGCTGCCCAACCGGGTCGGCACGATCCCCCAGATGCCGCTGATGTACCACGACCGCATTCAGACGGTCACCAGCGAGACCGGCGCCCAGACCAGCGTCACCTACGACCGGCCCAACTGCTCCAGCGCCCCGGCCAGTGACCCCAACGACCCCACGGACGCGGCCGCCAAGACCTTCGCGTCGACCAACACACTGTCGTGCTTCCCGGTGTACTGGACCCCCGACGGGCAGCCGGCGCCGTGGATGGACTGGTTCTACAAGTACAAGGTCACCGCGGTCGTCACCGAGGACACGCACAACTCCTATCAGGACGGCACCGAGCCCAAGCTGGAGACGGACTATGCCTACAAGGGCAACCCCGGCTGGCATTACGACGACAACGAGCTCGTCAAGGCCAAGAACCGCACCTGGGGACAGTTCAGGGGCTACCCGGAGGTAGACGTCACGACCGGTGACCCCACCGTGTTCCATCTGACCAACGGCGCCAACGTCTACGATCAGAAGACCCTGAGCAAGACCTATTACTTCCTGGGCATGAACGGCGACACGCTGCCCGGCGGCAAGACCCGCTCGGTGCTGGCGCTGACCAGCCAGGACGGAACCGTCAGTGTGGCGGACAGCAATGCGCTGGCTGGGCAGGTCTTCGAGTCCGACACCTACACCGGTGCCACCGGAAGCCTGAACTCGGCCACCGTCACGGTGCCCACCATCATCGGACCCACGGCCTCCCGATCCCGCAGCGGCCTGCCGGACCTCACAGGGCAGATGGTCCGCACCGTCAAAAGCCTCACCCGGCAGGCGGTCTCCTACGGCTGGCGCAAGACCGAGACCGACACCTTCTACAACACCACCCTGGGCAAGCCGACGACCGGCATGCCCGTACAGGTCGACGACCGCGGCGAAACCGCAGCCAGCGACAACGTCACCAACTGCACGTACAACCGCTACGTCACCGGCAGCGTGGACACCCTCGTGCTGCCCGCCGAGACCATCGCCACCGACCAGGACTGCTCCACAGCCGGAGCGACACCCGGCGGCACGCTGATCTCAGACGTCCGCACCTCATACGACAGCAATGCCTTCACCTACGACGGCGACGGCCAGCAGAACCCGGCGCTTCCCAAGACCGGTGACGTCACCCTGGTCCAGAAAGCGTCCGCTTCCACCGGCGCCACCGCGACCGCGTTCGTCGACGAGTCCTCGGTCGCTTACGACGGCTACGGACGCGTCACACTGACCACCCGCACACCTCACTCCACCGCTCCCAACGGCTCCAGCCTCTCCCAGAACACCGCCACCAGCTACACACCGGCCACGGGAGAGCTCCCGACAGACATCGTCACAGCCACCCAGGTCACCCCCGGGGCCACCTGCACCACCGCCACCACCAGCTCCAAAGACTGCCAGGTCTCCCACAGCACCATGGACCCGTCCCGCGGCCAGCCCACCGCCCAGACCAATGCGGCCGGCCGGCTCACCTCACTCACCTACGACGCCCTCGGCCGCCTCAACGGGGTATGGCTGCCCAACGAGAGCAAGACCAACGGCGCCCCCGCGAACACGACCTACACCTACAGCCTGTCCCAGACAGGACCCTCGATCGTTGCCGCCAACTCCCTCCTGGACAATGGCAGCTACGCGACCAGCGAAACGCTGTACGACGCCATGCTGCGCCCCTTGCAGACTCAGGCGACCGCAGAGAACGCGAGCACGGCGGTCAGCGACACCCAGTACGACTCGCACGGCTGGACCGTCGTCACCAACAACGCCTACAACGTGGCGGGCAGCCCCCGCAACACCCAGATCCCCGTGTCCCAGGCGAGCATCCCCGACACCACCGTCACCGACCACGACGCAATGGGCCGCGCAGACCTGGTCACCGAGGAGCACAACGGCCTCAAGACCTGGACCACGACCACCGCCTACACCGGAGACAAGACCACCGTCCTGCCCCCGAAGGGCGGCGTCGCCACCACCACAGTCGTCAACGCACGCGGCCAGAACACCGAACTCGACCAGTACACCGTCGCACCCACCTTCTCCGGCACCGCGACCAACGGGTTCACCGCCACCGACGGCACCACCTCACCCACCACCTACGGCTACGACGCCGCCGGACAGCAGCACCAGATCACCGGCCCCGATCACACCGTATGGACGTTCGACTACGACCTCCTCGGACGCAAGAAGACCCAGAACGACCCGGATGTGGGCAAGAGCAGCTACGGCTACGACGATGCCGGCAACCTCGTGTCCACCACCGACGAGGCGAAACAGATCGAACTCGACTACACCTACGACCTCCTGGGCCGCAAACTCACCGCCAGCGACAAGTCGAAGTCCAACTTCCAGTTCGCCTCCTGGCTGTACGACACCAAGCGCATCGGCCTGCCGACCTCATCGACCCGCTACGTCCAGGGCACCACTGGCGGCTACACGATCGCCACCACCGGCTACACCGCCCTCGGCCAGCCGACCGGCACGACGGTCTCCCTGCCGGCCTCCGAGACACCGCTGCCGTCGACCTACACGACGACTTACACGTACACCATCAACGACCAGTTGCTGGCCACCCAGACCGATCCGTCCACCAAGGGGCTGAGCAGCGAGGTCATCGACTACGACCACGACGCGCTGGGCAACCCGACGGCCAGCAGCAGCGGCAGCGTCAGCAGCTATATCAGCTCGACCGACTACACGGACTTCGGCGCGCCCTCCCTGGTCAAGCAGGGTCCCTTGACAAACCCGACCACGACCACCACCTACCACTACGACGACCAGACCCGCCGACTGACGGAACGCGTGATCGACCGGAGCCAGGCACCCGGTCCGACAGTCGATGACACCAAGTACACCTACGACGCCTCCGGCAACCCGACCTCCACCACCGACCTGCAGTCCGAAACCGGCAACACCGTCACCGACCAGCAGTGCTACGGCTACGACGCCCTGGACCGCCTCACGGATGCCTGGACCGCCACCAACTGCACCGTCAACCCACCCACGGCCAGCACCCTCACCACAACGCCCGGCTCCTACTGGCAGTCCTTCAGCTACGACGCCATAGGCAACCGCCACCAGAGCATCGACCACGCCATCGGCAGCTCCGGCACCAACGTCACCACGACCTACGTCAACGGGTGCACCGCCAACTGCAACGCCACCGGCCCCCAGCCCCACACCCTCACCTCCACCACCGGCGGCACCAACCCCACGACCCTCGGCTACGACGAAAACGGCAACCTGCACACCCGCACCCCCACCACCGGCCCCGCCCAGACCCTGACCTGGGACGACGAAGGCCACCTGGCCCAGGTGGACACCAGCGGCCCCAGCCCCGCCACCACCAAGTACCTCTACGACGCCGACGGCAACCAGCTCATCCGCCGCGACCCCGGCCAAACCACCCTCTTCGTCGGCGACACAGAGATCGTCGTCAACACCGGCGTCACCCCCAACGTCCTCCTCGGCGCCCTCCGCACCTACACCCACGGCGGCACCGGGACCCCCGTAGCCCTCCACTCCAGCCTTGCCGGCGGGGGCGTGAAGTACCTCTTCAACGCCCCCAGCGGCACCGCGACCCTGTCGATGGACACCACCACCCAGCAGGTCGCCCGCCAGCAGTACACCCCCTACGGCCAGCCCCGAGCCAGCGCCAACACCACTACCTGGCCCGACCCCACCCACACCTACCTCGGCAAACCCCAGGACACCACCACCGGCTACACAGACATCGGCGCCCGAAAATACGACCCCGCCCTCGGCCGCTTCATCAGCGCCGACCCGCTCCTCCAGCCGACCAGCCCACAGTCACTCGGCGGCTACACCTACGCCAGTGACAACCCCGTCACCAACAGCGACCCGAGCGGCCTCATGGCCTGCCAGACTCCTGACGAGTGCGGCGGCGGTGCCCAGTACGGCAACAACACCCCGACCCGGAACAGCGGTGGCAAGGCGCTCAACGACGCTTCCTGGGGTTGCAACGGCTGCGACGTAGTCAACAGCTCCAACAGTGACCCGAACAACCAGGGGGAGGTGGACGCAAGCAAGCGCCGCGCTGCCAGCGCTGCCTTCCACAAGAAATACATGGAGATCTACCCGCAGGTCTTCATCCCCCGCAACTGGAAATACGCCAACCAGTTCGCCAAGATCTTCAACGAAGAGACCGACACCGCATGCCGGGACTTCGGCTGGGACTGCCTGGCTGACCCGCAGGACGCTTCAGAGGCCGCGGCCGACCAGCACATCATTACCCATCTGAAATTCCTCACCTGCATGGCGCTCGGCCACGGAACCGGCTGCATGGGTAAGACCGGCACCTCTGTTGGGGTGGCCGCGGCGGCGATATTTGCCCTCACGGGAGGCGGCGGTGAGGGGCCGGGCGCGTCTGGGCACGTGGTCGGGAAGGGGGACGACCCTCTGGTCCCTGGGTTGGTTGACGATATCAATGCCAGATACCCTGGGCACGTCCGGGCTCAAGGTATTGATATTGTCGGCGCAGATGGGCGTGTGCTCACGGATTTCGATATTGTGACTCGGAACGCGGTGGTTCAGGTCAAGTCCGGCTCCGGAAAGGGTGCATTGAAACAGGCCCAAAGGACTGAGGAGTTGACGGGTTATCCGGTAATTGTCTACCTTCCGCAAGGTCGCGGAAGTGTGATCAAGAGCTTGGAGGAGAATGGCATTATGGTTACTCGCGACAAGAATGTTCTGCTGGACGTTCTGGCCCCATAACTCAAGTCGGGGTCTAGCTATCGAGACAGGAGGGACCTATGCGACCTACGATTGTTCTCCTCAGCCCCCCGGAGGATCATCAGCGGATCGTGGCCCGACTTCAACAAGTTGGGACCTACGAAAAGGAGGCCATCCTCGATCGACTCGATCGAGGGGAATGCAGCTTCGGGGTAGACGTGTCCGGGGACGTTCTAGGTGAATTCGACGAAGAGGAATTGAACGAAATCCGCCACCGAATTGGCGAATTTCGGGCAATTCTACTCGAATATTCCGGAGTTTCCTGTATTCGGGATCTTTTGGGTGAGGTGATTCAGGGAGTATCGGGTTTGATGGATACAAATTACGGTGAAATCATTGAATATGAGGAGGTTTTGGCGCGCTTTCGTCGTGAACGTCTTTGGGATTGGCGCTCCGCGGTAGCTGGGTAAGTGCGGGCGAGTTCCGCCGTTGGATATGACTTGAAGGGGGCGGCGGTTGCTCAGGGCTGCGTGTGACTTCGCGAAGGTGTGCCCACCTGATGTCACGTGGGTGAGCATCATCGGTGACGGCTCCGATTTGAAGAGCGAACTCGACTTCAGCTTCGGCATCTTCGGCTTCCTGCCCCTGGCTGCCCGGGTCGTGGAGTTGCAGACCCCCGTCCGACGGTATCCCGGGCCGCCTGTCCTGGACGGCGAAGCAGAACGGCACCCCCAGGAGCGGCTCGAGGTGCTCCACGCCGGGCTGGTGGAGGACCTCCCCGGCGGGCGGGTCCGCATCCTCACCCAGGAGACCCAGATCGGCGAGGATCAGGCCGAACGGCAGTGAATCGGTGGGCCGGTGCTGGTCGCGGTCGTGTCCCTTGTAGTGGTGTAGCCGATCAATCGGCCTTTGTGTTGGTGGTGTTGGGTAGTCCGGGGGCGCTTTCGCGGAACTCGGCGGGGTAGATCTGGTCCATGCTGCCTTCGGGGAGGTAGCGGCGGGGAAGGCGATCCATTCGTCGTGCATCTCGAAGAGCACGGCGGTGACCAGCCGCAGCAGCGCGTCGTCGTTGGGGAAGACCTGGACGACGTCGGCGCGACGCTTGATTTCTCGGTTGACCCGCTCCAGCGGGTTCGTGGACTGGATCTTCTTCCAATGTCGTTCCGGGAAGGCCGCGAAGGACGTCAGGTCGTCCTTGGCTTCCAGGAGTATCCGCTTGACCTGCGGGAACTGACCGCCGGGCATGTCGGCGACCGTGTCGAGCTGACAGCGGACAGCGGCCTGGTCGGGCTGGGCGAAGATGGTGCGGATGGTGGCAGCGACCATCTCGGCGGCGTCTTTGGGGATCACGCCGAAGACGTTGCGCAGGAAGTGAAGCCGTAAAGAATCAAGGTGCTGCTTTACAGGTGCGGGCTCGTTGTCAGAGTATGGCGGTTCCGGAGGATATCTGTTCACAACTTCATTGCAGGTTCTCGGTGTTGTTGCCGCATCTCAACGAGCGGCAGCGGCGTCTGGCCTTGGCCACCGAGGCCCGGCTGATCGGGCATGGCGGCGTACGCGCGGTGGCGAGGATCGCACAGGTCAGCGAGACGACCGTGCGTCGTGGAGTGTTGGAGCTGGAAGCGGGGGCCGGGCCGCTGCCGGGCGGCCGGGTGCGTGCGCCGGGCGGGGGCCGCAAGCGGATCGAAGCCAACGACCCCGCCCTGCTCAAAGCCTTGTTGGGCCTGGTCGAGCCGGACGAGCGGGGTGATCCGATGTCGCCGCTGCGGTGGACGACGAAGTCGCTGCGGAACCTCGCCGAGGAGTTGGTCCGGCAGGGGCACCCGGTGTCTGAAGTTTCCCCGTGATCTCGGACACTCGTTCGTTATGCCGCGAGGGCGTGCTGGTGCCGTTGCCGGGTCTCAGTCGGGGTGAGGTAGCCGAAGACCTTGTGTTTGCGCAGGCGGCGGCGGTTGTAGAACGTCTCGATGAAGGCGAAGACCCCGGCGCGGGCGGTGGCCCGGTCCGGCCAGACACGAGTGCCGATCTCTTCCTTGAGCAGTGCCCAGAAACTCTCCGCAGCGGCGTTGTCGAAGCATGATCCGGTGCGTCCACAGCTCTGCCGGAGTCCCAACTCCCTTATCTGATATATGAATTGGGTCGATGTGTACTCGCTTCCGCGATCACTGTGGATCACGCAGCCGGGCTGCAGGTGGCCCCGATCGTGGGCCATGTCCAGGGCGTTGACGACGAGTTCGGCGCGGTGGTGGTCAGCCATGGCATAGCCGACAACCTCGCGGGTGGCCAGGTCCAGCCAGCAGGCGAGGTAGAGCCAGCCCTCGGCGGTGGGCAGGTAGGTGATGTCGCCGACCAGCTTGGTTCCGGGCGTATCGGCGTGAAAGTCGCGGCCGATCAGGTCCGGGGCCGGCTTCGCCTTCTTGTCCGGCCGGGTCAGTGAGCGGTGCTTGCAGCGGGTGACGCCGCGGATGTCGCGCTCGCGCATCACGCGGGCTACGCGCTTGCGATTCACCCGCCGCCCGAGGCGGCGCAGCTCGGCGTGGATACGCGGGACACCGTAGGTACGGCGGGAGGCGAGGTGCAGCACGGTGATCTCGTGCGCGAGTGCGTCGTCGGCGGCCTGGCGCCTGCGGCGGGCGGCTTCGCCCTCGCGCCAGGCGTAGTAGGAGGAGCGGGCCACGTGCAGCACCTGGCACAGCAGGACGATCGGGTAGTTCGCCTTCTCCGCATGGATGAACCGGTACAGCTCGCTCACCGGTCGTTCTCCTTCACGAAGAAGGCGGTCGCTTTTTTCAGGATCTCGATCGTCTGCTGCTGTTCGCGGTTCTCCTTGCGCAGCCGCTGCAGTTCCTCGCGCTCGGCGCCGGCCAGCTCTCCGCTCTGGCCCTCGCCCCGGTCGGCCTTGGCCTTGCGGTACCAGCCTCGCAGGGACTCCGAGCTGATGCCGAGTTCCCGGGCCACCGCGGTGACCGTCTTGCCCGAGGAGTCTACGAGCGCGATCGCGTCCCTCCTGAACTCCTCGGTGTACCGCTTCGTGTACTTGCTTCCCACCTGGTGCTACTTCCTCTGGAACCTCAGGTCCCAGTCTCCAGGTGTCCACGATCAAGGGGAAGCTTCACTTCCTTGAGTACCCCGCCGTCGAGGTGGAGCTGCCCTGGGGCGGTCCGGAGGATGACCGGGAGCGGAAGAAGTTCCCGCTCATTCTCACCACGACGTACGGCAATGCCCTCCGCGCGAACATCTTCAACGTCGAGGTGTGGAAGCCCGCTCTTGCCGCGGCCGGCGTCATCCCGGTGCGGAAGGCGGGGGAACGCTGGAAGGCGTCTCGCAAGGACGGATTTCATGTGCTGCGGCACACCTACGCGTCGGTCATTCTGGAAGCGGGCGAGTCCGTGGTCACGCTCGCTCGGTGGCTTGGCCACTCGACCCCCACCATCACCCTCGACTTCTACGCCCACTTCATGCCCGAGGCAGGTGGGAAGGGGCGCGGTGCCATCGACGCACTCCTCAACCGAAGCGCCCAGGCCGTCCCGGCCGGGTAGTGGACACGATACTTGGACGCCTGCGAGGAGAGGGGCGCAGCATTCGCTGCGCCCCTCTCCGGCGTTCCGGACCGGAAGCGCGGTCACCCTCCGTGAGGATTGGCGTCCGCCGTCGACGCTGATGCCCGAAGGCCCGACAAGACCGATGGCCCGCGGCGGGGAGAACCGGCCGAAGCGGAACGCATCTCATTCTCCCCAGATTCTCCCCAGCGCCCTTGAGCGGGGCTCCCGGCGGTCGTGGCCGCCCGCAGGTGGCCCTGACGTAGGCCCTCAGCGGCCGGTTGCTCAGAGCCAGTCCTTGCGTTTGAAGATGAAGTACAGACCGGTGCACACGACCGCCATCAGGACGATCGCGAAGGGGTATCCCAGCGCCCAGTGCAACTCCGGCATCTCCCGGAAGTTCATCCCGTAGATCGTCCCGACGAGGGTCGGAGCGAACAGAATGGCGGCCCACGAGGAGATCTTCTTGATCTCCTCGTTCTGTTCGAAGCCTGCCTCCGCCAGTGCCCGCATCTCCGCGTTCTGCTGCTGGGTGACCAGGGTCGCGTTGACCGTGAGGATCTCCGTGAGGGCCTGGCGGAAGCCGTCGACGCGTTCGCTGGTGTGGGTGACGTGGTCGGCCACGTCCCGTAGGTAGCGCTGGAGTTCCTCGTCGGTCTCGTACTTCGTGAAGCCCGCCATCAGGCCGTGCAGCATGCCCACGAGGGGGCGGGTCGCGCGCTGGAACTCGACCGTCTCGCGGGAGAGTTCGTAGATACGGCGGGAGACTCCCGGGTCGCCCCGGAAGACCTCCGTCTCGATCTCGTCGATGTCGTTCTGCACGCCCGCGACGACCGGGGCGTAGTCGTCGACCACCGCGTCGAGTATGGCGTAGAGAACCGCCTCCGGGCCGAGCTTGAGGAGGTCGGGGGAGTCCTCCATGCGGCGGCGGACCGCGGACAGATCGGGGGCCGCGCCATGGCGGACCGTGATCACGAAGTCGGGGCCGACGAAGACGTGCAGCTCGGCGAAGTCGACCTCCTCCGGCGCGTCAAGGTAGCGGGCCGCCCGCAGGACGACGAACAGGGTGTCGCCGTACCGTTCCAGCTTCGGCCGCTGGTGCGCCTCCATCGCGTCCTCCACCGCGAGCGGGTGCAGGCCGAACTCGGCCGCGAGGGAGAGGAGTTCGTCGGAGGTGGGGCGGGCCAGACCGATCCACGCCATGCCCGCGGGATCCTCGCGCAGCTCCCGGTAGGTCTCCGCGAGGGTGGCCGGCGTGGACACGCGCACGCCGTCCCGGTACAGCGCCGCCTCCACGACGCTCGGTTGCTCCCCGGGCGCCGCGGCCGCCGCGGACTCCGGCCGCGGCTGCTCGGCCGTGTCCGGCTCCGGCGGCAGCGCGCGCCGCCAGACGGACCTCCTGGCGCTCCGGCCGTTCCTGCCGTTCCCGGACGAATTCTTCGGGAACGGACCCGGGCGTCGCTCGGACATCACGGCCGCCTCTCGATGGCGCCTGCATCGGCGTGACCAGTACGTCTCGGTGCAGGATATACGGGGCGTACGCGGGGCGAGCGGGGGCGGTGCAGGAGAGTGTAGGACAGTTCCTGTCCTAGTTCGACGCTAGCGTGCCCGCATGACGAAGAAGCCGTCCGGCCCGGTCCTCGGTCCCCGCGCCCTCAACCGCGCCACCCTCGACCGCCAGCTCCTCCTGCGCCGCTCGGCGCGGTCGGCCCAGGAGGCCGTGGCACACCTCGTCGGCCTCCAGGCACAGAACGTCAAGCCGCCGTACTACGCCCTCGCCGCCCGTCTGAACGACTTCGTCCCCGCGCGGCTCGCCGAGCCCATGGCCGACCGGGAAGTGGTCCGGATCGTCACCCTGCGGTCGACCCTCCACACCCACACCGCCGACGACGCGCTCACCCTGCGGCCGCTCGTCCAGGCGGCCCGGGACCGGGAGCTGACCCACTTCCGCGCGGGCCTGGCCGGCGTGGACCTGGACCGCCTCGCCCTGCTCGCCCGGGAACTGGTGGAGGCCCGACCGCGCACCATGGCCGAGCTTCGTACGGCCCTGAGCGCCGAGTGGCCGGGCGCCGACCCGCGGTCCCTCGCCGTCGCCGCGCGGTGCCGGCTGCCGCTCGTCCAGGTCACCCCGCGCGGCGTGTGGGGACGCAGCGGGCAGGTCACCCTCACCACCGCCGAGCACTGGCTGGGCCGCCCCGCCGAACCGGCACCCGCCCCCGACGCCACGGTCCTGCGCTACCTCGCGGCCTTCGGTCCCGCCTCCGTCCAGGACATGCAGGCCTGGGCCGGGCTGACCCGGCTCCGTGCGGCGTTCGAACGACTGCGCCCCCGTCTCCTCACCTTCCGGGACGAGAACGGGGTGGAACTCTTCGACCTGCCCGACGCGCCCCGTCCCGACCCCGAGACCCCGGCCCCGCCGCGCTTCCTGCCCGAGTTCGACAACCTCCTGCTCTCCCATGCCGACCGTACCCGGGTCGTCCCGTCCGTGTACCGGGGCCGGGCCTGGCAGGGCAACCAGGCGTTCCGCACCCTGCTCGTGGACGGTTTCCTGGCGGGGGTGTGGCGGTTGGAGGAGGGCACCGCCCTGGTCATCGAGACCTTCGGTCGCCTGAGCCGGGCCGAGCGCGCCGACGTCACCGAGGAGGCCGAGCGCATGCTGGCCGTCATGCACCCCGGGACCTCGTACGACATCCGGTTCGGGACGGTCGTCCATGGATAGGGGGCGCTGCGGGCTGCTCGTGGTAGCCCGCAACGCCCCCCGGTCACTCACCTGAGGGATACTCAGGAGATCTTCTGGTTACGAGTCGACCTGCGCGGTCACCAGGTTCGAGAAGGTGGTCAGCCGGGTGTAGACACCCGGGTAACCGGCCTCCGCGCACCCCTCTCCCCAGGAAGTGATCCCTGCCAGGACGCCCCCGATGAGCAGGGGACCGCCGCTGTCGCCCTGGCAGGTGTCTGTGCCGCCGGCGGTGTATCCGGCGCAAACCATGTCGGTCTGGACGAAGTCCGAACCGTAGGAGCTCTTGCAGCTGGAGTCGGACACGATCGGGACGGTCGCGGTCCGCAGCTGGTTGGAGGAGCTGCCGTTCTCCGAGGTGGTGCCCCAGCCCAGGATGCGGGCCGTGGTGCCGGCCGCGTACACACCGGTCTGGGAGGAGCTGACGTACGACGCCGGGGTGTACGGCATCGACGTCGACAGGGTCAGCACGGCCACGTCGTCGCCGTTGGTGGCGTCCGTGTAGTCCGGGTTGATCCAGATCTTGCCGACCTTGCTGACCGTGCCGTCGGTGCCGTTCAGGTTGGTACGGCCGCCGACCACCCGGACGCTGCTGGTGGACTCGCCCTCCATGCAGTGCGCGGCGGTCACCACCTTGGTGGCCGACACCAGGGTGCCGCCGCAGAACTGGCTGCCGGACGCGTCCGTGATCTGCATCATGAACGGGTACGCGGTCGTGGTGGTCGTGGTGCCGCCGACGATCGGCTGGGGGGCGGCTGACGCGGTGGGGGACGCGATCAGCGCGGTCGCCGCGGCGGCAGCGGTGGCTGCCAGCACTGCGGCGGTCCTTCTTGCGCGGTGGTGCCCGAACATGAGTCTCCTCAGTGGGGGTTGCCGGTGGGGGTCGCGCGGGTGTGGGGGGTGCAGCACGGGGGTCGCGGGACCGACCCCCGTATGCCCGGGCGAGCGGCACATCCATAAGCTAGGACCCGGAACCCCACCCTCCCAATGAGGGAACCCCCTAGGGGGATGGGGGAGGGAAAACCCTCGGTCCGCCTCAGTTAACAAGAGCGGCGCTCAGCGCGCGCGTCGCCCTGCGGCCAAACGGACTATGTCGACCCGCGATCGGATGCCCAGCTTGCGGTAGACCCGGGTCAGGGTGGCCTCGACCGTCTTGACGCTGATGAACAGCCGGGCGGCGATCTCCCGGTTGGTGGCCCCCTCCATGACCAGCGCGGCGACCTGACGCTCCATCGCGGCCAGTCCCTCCAGCGCCGGCTCGGCCGGCGGGACCGCCGCGGGCTCGGGCTTCGGTGCCGAGACGGCCTCGTCCACCTGCCGCAGCCAGGGCAGCGCCCGGCACCGCCGGAACAACCGGGTGGCCTCGTCGTACGCCGTCGGGGAGTGCCGCCCGCGCAGCGAGGCCAGCGCGAACGCGGCCCGCGCCTCCTCCAGGCCGTGACCCAGTTTGGCGAACCGGTTCTGAGCCGAGGTCAGCTGGGTGGCGGCCGTCTCGTGGTCGCCGTGCGCCGCACGGACCAGCGCCTCGGCCCGGTCGAGGGCGGCGAGGACGCTCTCCCGGCCGAGCCTGAGCGCGTGCGTGCGGGTGACGTCGATGACGTCCTGCGCCTCGGCGGTCTCACCCACCCGGACGAGTGCCTCGGCGAGGTCCCCCTGCCAGCGGCCGCGGGCCGGGTCGGTGATGCCGAGGCTCTGCTCCAGCTCCCGCACCCGGCGCAGCGAGCGGACGGTCCCCGCCGGGTCGCCCGCCACCAACTGGGCGTAGCCGAGCGCGCCCAGGGCCCGGGACAGGTACATCGTGTCGCCGTCCTGTTCGGCGTGCTCCACCGCCTCCCGGGCCAGTGCCAGCCCCCGGTCGACGTCGCCGCCGGAGGCCTCGGCCAGTGAGGTGAGCATCGCGGAGGCGGTCTCGCCGATCCCGGAGTCATGGGCCAGGCCCAGTCCCTCGCGGGCCAGGTCCAGGGCCCGGCCGCAGTGCCCCGAGCGCAGTTCGGTCTCGGCGAGCCCGCGCAGGAAGTGCACCTCGCTCTCCACCTGGCCGCGCCGACGCACCTCGCGCAGCAGCGCGGTGACCGTGGTCCGGGCCTCGGCCAACTGGTCGCTCATCACCAGCCAGCGGAACCGGGCACTGCCCGCCCCGTTGTGGTGGCAGGCCACGTTCGGGTCCTGCGGCTCCTTCAGGGCGCGTTTGATGGTGGCCGGCGCGTCCGGATGGCCCATCAGGGTCTCCACCTGCGCCTGCAGGGACAGCGCGAGGAGTTCGGTGCGCCGGTCGCCGCCCTGGGCCGCCAGATCGGCCGAGTGCGCGGCCGCCTGCCGGGCCGCGGTGAAGTCGCCCTCCACGATCAGGGAGCGCCATGCCAGCTGGTAGTGGACCAGGCCCAGCAGCCGCGGGTCGTCGCCGGCGTCGGCGAGGGCGTGCGGGAAGGCCGCGTCCACCTCGGTCATGGTGTGACCCGCGGAGTCGATCACGATGATCCAGGCCCGCACCCGGTCCGCCGGACGGGTGGCCCGGGTGAGCACCTCGCGGGCGATGTCCTGGGCGAGGTCGATCTCACCCGCGCTGGTGGCGTCCTCGGCGGCCAGCAGCCGCCGTTCGTCGGGGCCGGGCGTGTTGTCGCCCGGGGTGTGCCGGGCCGCGAGCAATCCGATCTGCGCGGCCACCGAGGGCGCGCCCCGGTCCCGGGCCTGGGCGGCGGCCTCGGCGAGCCGCGCGGCCACCTCGGGGTCGGTGCCGGTGGTGGCCAGGGCCAGGTGCCGGGCCCGCTCGATCGGGTCGGAGGCGGCCGTGGACAGTGCCGCGTGCGCGGCCCGGCGCTCCTGCGCGGGCGCCTCCGCGTACAGCGCGGCGGAGATGAGCGGATGCGCGAAGCGTACGGCAGGTCCCTCCGGCTCGGTGGCCAGCAACCCCAGTTCGGCCGCCTGGGCGCACTCGGCCTCGGCGTTCTCCCGGCCGGCCGCGTGCAGCAGCGCCTGGGTGGGACGGGCGCCGGCGCTGGCCACCAGGAGGGTCCGGCGGGCCTCCACGGAGAGCATGTCGAGACGGCTGAGCACCAGGGCACGCAGCGAGGTGGGCACCGGCAGCGGCTCGCCGGGGCGGGGCGGGATCGGGTTCTCGGCGAGGGCGCGGCCGAGCTCCAGGGCGAACAGCGGGTTGCCGCCGCTGGTGCGGTGGATCTCCCGGACCGTCGCCCGCGTCAGCCCGGCGTGCCCGCGGTGGTCGAGGAGCTCCGAGACCTGCGTGCGGTTGAGCGGCCCGAGGCGTACGGCGACGGTGTCCGGCGGCGACGAGCGGAGGTGGCGGTCGTACTCCTGGCCCTCCGTGCGGACCGCGCACAGCAGTTGGACCGGGGTGCCGCCGAGCCGCCGGGCGGCGAAGCCGAGGAGTTCGGCGCTGGCCGGATCCAGCCACTGGAGGTCGTCCGCGACGATCAGCACCGGGCCCTCGGCGGCCAGCGCGCGCAACGTGGACAGCACCGCGAGACGCAGCGCCAGACCGTCGCGCTGGAGGGTGGACTCGCCGCGCCCGGTCAGCGCCGACTCCAGGGCGGTGCGCTGGGCGGCGGGCAGCCGGCCGGAGACCTCGTCGAGGACCAGTCCGAAGAGGTCCGCGAGGGCGAGGAAGGGAAGATGGGATTCGGACTCGGTGGCCGAGCAGCGCAACACCG
Organism: Streptomyces sp. NPDC020958; assembly: GCF_055562175.1. Lineage (NCBI taxonomy): Bacteria > Bacillati > Actinomycetota > Actinomycetes > Kitasatosporales > Streptomycetaceae > Streptomyces > Streptomyces sp. NPDC020958. The sequence continues at coordinate 606,317 of NZ_JBVHFU010000003.1, forward strand.
TTCGCGCGGACGGGGAGTGTTCCGCGTCCAGCGCCCGCAGGACGGTCGATTTCCCGATTCCGGCGGGTCCGTGCAGAAGCACACTGCCACCCGAGGCGAGCTGGTCCCGGGCCGCCGCGACCAGCTCCGCCCGGCCGATGACCAGGTCGGGGCGGCATCTGGCAGGCTCCTGGAAGTCCCGTCGCACGGTCACCGCTCCCCTCCTGTGTCGTGTCCCAGCCAAATACTAGGCAAGGAACGCGGAAATCCGGCCGGACGGCGTGGTGAGGGACATAACAGCGCCCTGACGGATGTGACTTCACAGCCCGTCCGCATGAAGGGGGGCTATGGCAGCAACCCCGTGCGACGAGCCGTCGACACCGCCTCCCCCCGGGTGTGCGCGCCCAGCTTCCGCATCGCCGAACGCAGATAGCCCTTGACCGTCTCGGGCCGCAGCCCCAGCCGTTCGGCCACCGCCGCGTTGGTCGCGCCCGCCGCCACCCAGGTGAGGACGTCCAGCTCACGAGGGGCCAGGGTGGCCCCGGTGGCCGGGGCCGAGGTGGTCAGCAGACCGCAGGCGGCCAGGAGTTCGGCGCGCAGTTCGGGGTCGGTGATCCGCGGCGCCAGCGCCCGCAGCGCCGCGTGCGCCTCCCGCACCTGCTCCCACGCGGCTCCGGGCTCCGCCACGACGGCGGGTTCCGGCCGCGCCGCGGCCAGCAGCCCCCGGGCCTCGTCCTGCACGACCAGCGCCTGTTCCACGTCCCGGGCCGCCGCCACCGCCGCGCCCAGCGTCCGGTCACCGAGCGGCTGGGCCGTGCGCAGCGCCCCGTACAGCACGCCCCGCACCCGGCGCCGCACCACCACCGGTACGGCGAGGACCGAGCGGATGCCCTCGGCCGCCACCGGGATGTCGTACTCGTGGCTGATCTGCCGGGAGACGGAGTAGTCGGTGACCGCGCACGGCCGGGCCAGCGCCACCGCCTTGCCGCCCAGACCGTTGCCCGAGATCACCGCGAGCGAGCGCAGGGACATCGTGTGGGTGCCGCTCAGCTCGCTGATCCGCATCTGCGGCCGGCCCGCCTCGACCAGTCCGCCGAAGGCGATGGGGAGCCCGGTGACACGCCGGAGCCTGGCCAGCGCACCGCGTATCTCGACCGCCCCCGCGACCTCTGCTGCCACCTGCGTTGCCCCTTCGACCCCGGCCTCGTGCGGTCCACACCCCCGTTCGGGGGTAGTGAGACCTGCATCACGGATTACACGATGCCAGAGAGCCGCCCGGCAATGGTCCGGTACCGAAGGAGACGCGTATGACGAGTGCGACGGAGGACTTCCGCAGGGCACGGGACTTCCTGCTGGAACACCGGACGGACTACGCCACCGCCTACGAGGGTTTCGAGTGGCCGCGTCCGGACCACTTCAACTGGGCGCTCGACTGGTTCGACGTCATCGCCGAGGGCAACGACCGCACCGCCCTGCACATCGTGGAGGAGGACGGCTCCGAGACGAAGCTGTCCTTCGCCGAGCTGGCCGAGCGCTCCGACCGGGTCGCGAACCACCTGCGCGCCCGGGGCGTCGAGCCCGAGGACCGCATCCTCGTCATGCTCGGCAACCAGGCAGAGCTGTGGGAGACCGCGCTCGCCGCGATGAAGCTGCGTGCCGTCGTCATCCCGGCGACCCCGCTGCTCGGCCCGGCCGACCTGCGCGACCGCGTCGACCGGGGCCGGGTGAAGCACGTGCTTGTACGCGCCGAGGACGCCGCGAAGTTCGACGAGGTGCCGGGGGCCTACACCCGGATCGCGGTGGGCGGGGTGCCGGTGGCGGGCTGGGAGCCGTACGAGGACGCGTACGTCGCCGCCGCCGACTTCGTGCCGGACGGCCCGACCCTCGCCGACGACCCGCTGATGCTCTACTTCACCTCGGGCACCACCGCCCACCCCAAGCTGGTCGAGCACACCCACACCTCGTACCCCATCGGGCACCTGGCCACCATGTACTGGATCGGCCTCAAGCCCGGCGACGTCCACCTGAACATCTCCTCACCGGGCTGGGCCAAGCACGCCTGGTCGAACCTGTTCGCGCCCTGGAACGCCGAGGCCACCGTCTTCATCCACAACTACGCGCGCTTCGACGCGGGCCGGCTGATGGCCGAGATGGACCGGCACGGGGTGACCTCCTTCTGTGCCCCGCCGACCGTGTGGCGGATGCTGATCCAGGCCGACCTCACCCAGCTGGCCACCCCGCCCAGGGAGGTCGTGGCGGCCGGCGAGCCGCTCAACCCCGAGGTGATCGAGCAGGTCCGCCGGGCCTGGAACGTCACCATCCGGGACGGGTTCGGCCAGACGGAGACGGCCGTGCAGGTCTCCAACAGCCCGGGGCAGCCGCTGAAGACCGGCTCGATGGGCCGCCCGAGCCCCGGGTACCGCGTGGAACTGCTCGACCCGGTGTCGGGCGCGCCGGGTGCGGCGGAGGGCGAGATCGCCCTCGACCTGGCGGCGCGGCCGGTGGGCCTGATGACCGGGTACCACGGCGACGCCGACCGTACGGCGGAGGCGATGGCAGGCGGCTACTACCGCACCGGCGACATCGGCTCCCGGGACGAGGACGGCTACATCACCTACGTCGGCCGCGCGGACGACGTGTTCAAGGCCTCGGACTACAAGATCAGCCCGTTCGAGCTGGAGAGCGCGCTGCTCGAACACGAGGCGGTGGCCGAGGCGGCCGTCGTGCCGGCGCCGGACGAGTTGCGGCTCGCCGTGCCCAAGGCGTACATCGTGCTGGCCGCGGGCTGGGCGCCCGGCGCGGACACCGCGAAGGTGCTCTTCGAGCACTCCCGGCAGGTCCTGGCGCCGTACAAGCGCATCCGCAGGCTGGAGTTCGCCCCGCTGCCCAAGACGGTGTCCGGCAAGATCCGCCGGATCGAGCTGCGCGAGGCCACCGCGGCGGGCTCGGCCGAGGAGTACCGCGAGGAGGACTTCCGGTGACCTCCGAGGAACTGTCCTACACCCACGGCACCGGCGGCACCGCCCTGCTCGGCGACACGATCGGCGCCAACCTCGACCGCACGGCGGCCAGGTGGCCCGACCGTGAGGCGCTGGTGGACGTGGCCTCCGGGCGCCGCTGGACGTACGCCGAACTCACCGCCGACGTGGACCGGTTGGCGCAGGCGCTGCTCGCGAGCGGGATCGCCAAGGGCGACCGGGTGGGCATCTGGGCGGTCAACTGCCCCGAGTGGGTGCTGGTGCAGTACGCCACCGCCCGGATCGGCGCGATCATGGTCAACATCAACCCGGCCTACCGCGCCCACGAGGTCGAGTACGTCCTCAACCAGGCAGGGATCTCCCTGCTGTTCGCCTCGCTCAGTCACAAGAGCAGCGACTACCGGGCGATGGTCGAGGACGTGCGCGGCCGGTGCCCGCAGTTGCGGGAGACCGTGTATGTCGGAGACCGCAGCTGGGACGCGCTGGCGTCGCGCGGGACGTCCGGCAGCCGGGAGGAACTGCGCTCCCGTGCGGCGGAGTTGTCCTGCGACGACCCCATCAACATCCAGTACACCTCGGGCACCACCGGCTTCCCGAAGGGCGCCACGCTCTCCCACCACAACATCCTCAACAACGGTTATTTCGTCGGGGAACTGGTCTCCTACACGGAGCAGGACCGGATCTGCATCCCCGTCCCCTTCTACCACTGCTTCGGCATGGTGATGGGCAACCTCGCGGCCACCTCGCACGGCGCCTGCATGGTGATCCCGGCCCCGTCCTTCGATCCGAAGGCCACCCTGGAGGCGGTCCAGCAGGAGCGCTGCACCTCGCTGTACGGCGTGCCGACCATGTTCATCGCGGAGCTGAACCTCCCCGGCTTCGCCTCCTACGACCTCTCCACGCTGCGCACCGGCATCATGGCGGGCTCGCCCTGTCCGGTCGAGGTGATGAAGCGGGTGGTCGCCGAGATGCACATGGCGGAGGTCTCCATCTGCTACGGCATGACGGAGACCAGCCCGGTCTCGCTGGGGACCCGGATCGACGACGACCTCGAACACCGTACCGGCACGGTCGGCCGGGTCCTGCCGCATCTGGAGGTCAAGGTCGTCGACCCGGCCACCGGGATCACCCGGCCGCGCGGCACCGCCGGTGAGCTGTGCACCCGCGGCTACAGCGTGATGCTCGGCTACTGGAACGAGCCCGAGCGCACCGCGGAGGCCGTCGACCCCGGACGCTGGATGCACACCGGCGACCTGGCGACGATGCGCGAGGACGGGTACGTCGAGATCGTCGGCCGTATCAAGGACATGATCATCCGGGGTGGGGAGAACATCTACCCGCGCGAGATCGAGGAGTTCCTCCACGGCCACCCCGCGGTCCGCGACGTCCAGGTGGTCGGGGTACCGCACGAGACGTACGGCGAGGAGGTCCTGGCCTGCGTCATCCCGCACGACCCGGCGGCCCCACCGACCCTGGCGGACCTGCGCGAGTTCTGCGCGGGCCGCCTGGCCCACTACAAGGTGCCGACCAGGATCCAGATCCTGGAGGACTTCCCGATGACGGTCTCGGGCAAGGTACGGAAGATCGAACTACGGGATCGGTACAGCGCCCCGTAGGGGCGCTGGGGGTCCCCCCGCGGAATCCTCACGCACCTGACGCACGCAGCTCGTCGGCGGGACTGTTGACCGCCTGCGGCGTGCCCGTGAGGTCCAGCACGAACAGCGGTACGCCCAGGTCGTCCGCACACGCGCGGGCGTCCTCGGCGTACCCCGCGAGGGAGAAGTACGCGCAGCCGGCCTCCTCCGACAGCGCCGTCAGCCACAGGCACTCCACATCCCGTCGCGAGGCCGCCCGCAGGGCCGGCTCCACCTGCGCCACCAGCCCCCGTGCGGCCAGCCCGACCCCGGACGACGGCCGCTGGTCCGCGCGGCGGACGTCCCGGTAGCCGAGCCAGCGCAGATAGAGCGCGGCGGCCGTGACCGCGTCCCGGGCGGTGCGGATCGTCACGGGGCGGAAGGCGCCCCGGGGTGCGGGTCCGGGCGCCGGCGCGGACGCGGTGCCGGCGACCGGGACGCGCAGCACCGCCCCGCACGGGCAGCCCACCTCCGGCTGCGGCCACTGGTCCCGGCGGCCGCAGGAACCGCAGCTCACCGTCACCCAGTCCTCGTCCCACGCGCGGTGCGCCACCGCCGTCACGTCGGCCGTGCCGTCGAGGCTCGGGGTGACCGGCGCGCCACAGGCGCACGGATAGGAGGGCGCGGTGTAGACGTGCTCGCGCCGACAGGCCGGACAGCGCACCGGCACGCTCTCGGACATGGCCCCACCTCAGGCGTCGCGTCGGTTCAGCCGTCCCATGGTGCTCCTGCCGGGGCCCGGTTGTCCGTCTCTTGACGACCTTCGCACCCCCACCTACATTGATTCCAGATAGTAGAAGTTATTTTCCGTAATACGGAATTCCGCTCACCGCGGGGCGCGCCGGGAGCAGGCATCCGACAGCCGAAAGCAGGAGTTCTCGATGGCTCGTATGACCGCTGCCCGCGCGGCAGTCGAAATCCTCAGGCGCGAGGGCGTCACCGATGCGTTCGGAGTGCCCGGCGCGGCGATCAACCCCTTCTACGCGGCGCTCAAGGCCTCCGGCGCCATCACCCACACCCTCGCCCGCCATGTCGAGGGCGCCTCGCACATGGCCGAGGGCTACACCCGTACCCGGCCCGGCAACATCGGGGTCTGCATCGGCACGTCGGGTCCCGCCGGCACCGACATGATCACCGGCCTGTACTCGGCCACCGGGGACTCCGTCCCCATCCTCTGCATCACCGGCCAGGCCCCCACCGCGGTGATGCACAAGGAGGACTTCCAGGCGGTCGACATCGCCGCCATCGCCAAGCCGGTGACGAAGATGGCGGTCACCGTGCTGGAGGCGGCCCAGGTGCCGGGCGTCTTCCAGCAGGCCTTCCACCTGATGCGCTCCGGTCGTCCCGGTCCCGTCCTCGTCGACCTGCCGATCGACGTCCAGCTCACCGAGATCGAGTTCGACCCGGACACGTACGAGCCGCTGCCCGTCTACAAGCCCGCCGCCACCCGCGCCCAGATCGAGAAGGCGACCGGGATGCTGAACGCGGCCGAGCGTCCGCTGATCGTCGCGGGCGGCGGGGTCATCAACGCCGATGCCGCGGAACTCCTCGTGGAGTTCGCCGAGTTGACCGGCGTCCCGGTCGTCCCGACCCTGATGGGCTGGGGCGTGCTCCCCGACGACCACGAGCTGAACGCCGGCATGGTGGGCCTGCAGACCTCGCACCGCTACGGCAACGCGACGTTCCTGGAGTCCGACTTCGTCCTCGGCATCGGCAACCGCTGGGCCAACCGGCACACCGGCAGGCTGGACGTCTACACGGCCGGCCGGACGTTCGTCCACGTCGACGTCGAGCCGACCCAGATCGGCCGGATCTTCGCCCCGGACTTCGGCATCGCCTCCGACGCGAAGGCGGCGCTGGAGCTGTTCGTCGCGGTGGCACGGGAGTTGAAGGCGGCGGGCGAGCTGCCCGACCGGACCGCCTGGGCCGCCCGCGTGCAGCGGAAGAAGGCCACCCTCCAGCGCCGTACCCACTTCGACGACATCCCGATCAAGCCGCAGCGGGTCTACGAGGAGATGAACCGGGCCTTCGGTCCGGGGACCCGGTACGTCTCCACGATCGGCCTCTCGCAGATCGCCGGCGCCCAGATGCTGCACGTCTTCCGGCCCCGGCACTGGATCAACTGCGGTCAGGCGGGGCCGCTCGGCTGGACGATCCCGGCCGCCCTCGGCGTGGCGAAGGCCGACCCCGAGGCGCCGGTGGTGGCCCTCTCCGGGGACTACGACTTCCAGTTCATGCTGGAGGAACTGGCGGTCGGCGCGCAGCACAAGATCCCGTACATCCATGTGCTGGTCAACAACTCCTACCTGGGCCTGATCCGGCAGGCGCAGCGGGCGTTCGACATCGACTTCCAGGTCAAGCTGGAGTTCGAGAACATCAACTCGCCCGAGCTGGGCGTCTACGGCGTCGACCACGTCAAGGTCGCCGAGGGCCTCGGCTGCAAGGCGATCCGGGTCCTCGACCCGGCGGACCTGGGCACGGCCTTCGAGCAGGCCAAGAAGCTGGCCGCCGAGCACCGGGTGCCGGTCGTGGTGGAGGCGATCCTGGAGCGGGTCACCGACATCTCCATGTCGACCACCAACGACATCTCGGACGTGGTCGAGTTCGAGGAACTCGCGACTGAACCGGGACACGCCCCGACGGCCATCAGGGCCCTGCGGGTCTGACCGCTCGCGTCGCCTGCGAAGAGAAGTCCGGAGAGAAGTCCCAGGAGGAGCCCGCCGCCCCCGTGTCGGCGGGCTCCTTGTGCGCTGAATATGCCCGACGCCTCGGGCTGTTGAAGCATGCTGAACGACGTTCAGAGGATAATTTGAGGATCGGCCGCCGCATTCGTGCCGCTACGTCAGGGTTCGGGGTGCTCGGACAGTCCCGGCCAGTCGTCGGGGCCGCCGCCCTGCCACTCGATGAGGTCGCTCTCCTCGACCTCGATGCGGTCCAGGTCGGCCATCCGCAGGATCTCGATGACGTCGTCCAGGTGCGAGGCGATGCCCAGGGTCACGTCCCCCTCGGTGACCCGCCGGGACCCGTCCAGGGCGGGCGCGTGCACGACGATGCGGGGGAACTTCGTCGGTGGGTGTGCTGCTGTCATGCCTCAAGGCTCCTGCGGCGGGGGCACGAACGCACGCCGAAGCGCCGGACGCGGGTGGTGTCCGCCTCCGGCGCGTGTCCTACGGGTTCGCTGGACGGCTGGGACCGCGGCGGGTGCGACGGAGCCGGAGCGGCCTTCCCTCTGGTCGGGAAGGGGCCCCGGTTCCTTCACCACCGCACTGGCTCGCACGCCGCCGCGGTCCTCGCCCCGCCCGCGCACCGGTCCGGACGGCCACCCCTCATCCGGGCCGCCCGGTGGTCGCGGGCCGTTCGTGGGCCCTGCCCGGCCGCTGCCGGGCAGAGCGTCGACGCTTCGTCGACGTGGGTTTCCGGGCGGCGCCGACGCCTGGGCGCGACAGGACAGATGTCGGCGGCGGCGCCGCCCGGAAGTCTCGGGACGCTGCTCAGACCCGTGCGCCGGACAGGCGCTCGACCGAGCGCAGCAGCGCGGAGTGGTCCAGGCCGCCGTCGCCCTGCGCGCGCAGGGAGGCGACCAGCTGCGCCACCACGGCGCCGACCGGCAGGGCCGCCCCGACGCGGCGGGCCGCGTCGGTCACGATGCCCATGTCCTTGTGGTGCAGGTCGATGCGGAAGCCCGGCTCGAAGTCGCGGTTCAGGAAGTTGTCCCTCTTGCGTGCCAGCACGGTCGAGCCGGCCAGGCCGCCGCCCAGGACGTCGAGCGCGGCCGCCAGGTCCACCCCGGACTTCTCCAGGAAGACGACGGCCTCGGCGCACGCCTGGATGTTCACGGCGACGATGAGCTGGTTCGCCGCCTTCACGGTCTGGCCCGAGCCGTGCGGACCGCACAGCACGACGGTCCTGCCGAGCGCCTCGAAGACGGGCTTCGCGCGGTCGAAGTCGGCCTGCTCGCCGCCGACCATGATGGACAGCACGGCCTCCACGGCGCCCGCCTCGCCGCCCGACACGGGTGCGTCCAGGACGCGCAGGCCCTTGTCCGCGGCGGCCTTCGCCAGGGCGACGGAGGTCTCGGGGGTGATGGACGACATGTCGATGAGCAGGGTGCCGGGGCGGGCGTTCGCCAGGATGCCGTCCGGGCCGTAGGCGACGGCCTCGACCTGCGGTGACGCGGGCACCATCGTGATGACCACGTCGGCGTCGCGCACCGCGTCGGCGATCGAGGCCGCGGCGGTGCCGCCCGCGGCGGCCAGCCGGTCCAGCTTGTCCTGCTCCAGGGTGAACCCGGTGACGTCGTAACCCGCCTTGAGGAGGTTCTCGGACATCGGTGAGCCCATGATGCCGAGGCCTATCCAGGCGATCTTGGGCAGCGTGTCGGTCATGTCGGGGTGCCTCTCTGACTGCTCTGCAATGGGGGAGTTCAGCGCGCTTCGCGGGGGAGCCAGTCGAAGGCCTCGGAGCTCGGGCGGTCGCCCGCCTTGTACTCCAGGCCCACCCAGCCGTCGTAACCGGCCTTCCGCAGCCGGCCGAGGAGTTCCGCCAGGGGGAGGGAGCCGGTGCCGGGGGCGCCGCGGCCCGGGTTGTCGGCGATCTGCACATGGCCGGTCTTCGCGGCGTACCGCTCGATCACCGACGGGAGGTCCTCGCCGTTCACGGACAGGTGGTAGAGGTCCATCAGGAAGCGTGCGTTGCCGAGTCCCGATGCCTCGTTCACCCGGTCGACGACCGCGACGGCGGCCGGCGCCGACACCAGCGGGTACCGCGGTGACTCCGGTGCGTTGAGCGCCTCGATCAGCAGGACCGCGCCGACGCGGTCGGCCGCCGCTGCCGCGCGGACCAGGTTCTCCAGCGCCAGCGCGTCCTGCTCGGCCGGGTCCGTGCCGGCCACGCGGTTGCCGTACAGGGCGTTGAGCGACCGGCAGCCGAGCGAGTGTGCGAAACCGGCCGCCACGTCGAGGTTGGCGCGGAACCGCTCCGACTCCTCGCCCGGGACCGACAGGGCGCCGCGGTCGGGTCCCGGCAGCTGTCCGGCGTAGAAGTTCAGGCCGGTGAGCCGGACGCCCGCGTCCGTGATTGCGCCGCGCAGCGCGTCGAGTTCGGAGCGTGCGGGGGTGGGGGAGTCGGCCCAGGGCCACCACAGCTCGACCGCGGTGAAGCCGGCCGCGGCGGCGGCCGCGGGGCGTTCGAGCAGCGGGAGTTCCGTGAAGAGGATCGACAGGTTGACGGTGAAGCGCTGCTCTGCGGCGGTGCTCCGTGCGAAACCCGGCATGGAGGCCGATGCTCCCTTCCGTTGTTCGAGTTTCCGTATTGCGGAAGTTCGTTTCTGCTTAATGGAAGACTGCCTGTGGTCGGGGAAGGATGTCAAGAGCGTCCGCGCGCGACCGCGCCCTACCCTGAAGGCATGGCCCGGTCCAACGACGAGGTCGCCGCGCTGTTCCAGGAGTACGCGGACCTGATCTCGATCACCGGCGGAGACGCGTTCAAGGCGCGCGTCTACGAGAAGGCCGCCCGTTCGGTCGGCGGCCACCACGCCGACGTCGCCACGCTCGACCTCAAGGGACTCCAGGAGATCCCGAACGTCGGAAAGTCCCTCGCACACAAGATCCTGGAGTTCCTCGCCGACGGCCGGGTGGCGGCCGTGGAGGACCTGCGCGCGAAGATCCCGGCGGGCGTCCGGCGGCTGACCGCCGTCCCCACCCTCGGGCCCCGGAAGGCGCTGGCCCTCTACGAGGAGCTCGGCGTCCGCTCGGTCGACGAACTCGCCGACGCCATCCACCAGGAACGGCTGCGCGACCTCAAGGGCTTCGGACCGAAGACCGAGCAGAACATCCTGCACGGCATCGAACTGCTCAGGTCGGCCGGCGGCCGGGTGCGGCTCGACGTGGCCATGGGCCTGGCCGAGGACGTCGTCGCCGCGCTGTCCGCCGTGCCCGGCTGCGAGCGCTGCGCCTACGCCGGATCGCTGCGCCGGATGCGCGAGACGATCGGCGACATCGACGTCCTCGTGGCGGCGCGGCGGCCGGCCCCCGTCATGCGGGCCTTCACCGCGCTGCCGTACGTCACGGAGGTCATCGGGCAGGGCGAGAAGAAGACGTCCGTGCGCACCGACCGGGGACTCGCCGTCGACCTGCGGGTCGTACCGCCGGACTCCTGGGGCGCCGCGCTCCAGTACTTCACCGGCTCGAAGGCCCACAACATCCGCACCCGGGAACGGGCCGTGCACCACCGGCTCAAGCTCTCCGAGTACGGCCTGTTCGACGTCGAGAGCGGCGCGAGGACCGTCTCCCGGACCGAGGAGGAGGTGTACGACCGCCTCGGCCTGCCGTGGATCCCGCCCACCCTGCGCGAGGACCGGGGGGAGATCGAGGCCGGCCTGCGCGGCGAACTGCCCGACCTGGTGACCGAGGCGGACCTGCGGGGCGACCTGCACACCCACACTGACCTCACCGACGGCCTCGCCCCGCTCACGGAGATGGTCGAGGCCGCCGCCCGGCGCGGCTACGCCTACTACGCGATCACCGACCACGCACCCGACATGGCCATGCAACGCATGACCGACGAGCGGATGCTCGCCCAGCGCGAGCAGGTCCGCGCCCTCGACGGCACCTGCCCGACCCGGGGCCGGCGCGGCGGCCTGCGGCTGCTGCACGGCACCGAGCTGAACATCGGCCCCGCGGGCGAGGTGGACTGGCCCGACGACTTCCTCGCCGGTTTCGACCTGTGCGTGGCCTCGGTCCACTCCCACTTCAACCAGAGCCGCGAAGCCCTGACCCGGCGCCTGGTGCGGGCCTGCGACAACCCGTACGTGAACATCATCGGGCACCCCACCACCCGCCTCATCGGCAGGCGGCCTCCCGTCGACGCCGACCTCGACGCGGTCTTCGCCGCCTGCGCCCGCACCGGTACCGCCCTGGAGATCAACGCCCACCCGGACCGCCTCGACCTGCGCGACGAGGACATCCTGCGGGCCCGCAGGCACGGCGTGCGGTTCGCCGTGAACAGCGACGCGCACGCCGTCCCGCACCTCGACACCATGCGCTACGGCATCGGCACCGCCCAGCGCGGCTGGCTCACCGCGGACGACGTGATCAACACCTGGCCCGAGCGGCGGCTGCGGAGTTTCCTGCGCAAGGGCCGGTGACCCGGGAGGACTGCCCGAAGAACCCTGCCGCGCGTTAGGTTGTGCCCGTGCGATTGAGAGTGGAGTTCACGACCGAGCCCTTCGACCTCGACGAGGCCCCCGCGCACGCGCTGGTCGCCCGGGAGGTCATCGAGGGCGCGCAGCTGGACGCGGTGGACGTCGGCCCGTTCGGGAACACGGCGGAGGGCGGCTCGGACGCCGTGCTCACCGCCGTGGACACGCTGCTGCGCAGGGCCCTGCAGGCCGGGGCCACCCGGATCTCGCTCCAGGTCAACGTGGTGGGAGAGGGCGGCCGGCAATGACCGGAAACGGCGACGAGCCCTTCATCACGGCCGTGAAGCCGCTGGTCGACGCCATGGGCGGGGAACTGCTCCCGCCCGACGAGGCCGGTCCCGACGACGTCGTGCTCGCCTGGGAGGGCGTCGACGCGGTCGCCGTGCGGCTGCCGCAGCTCGCCGACTCCCTCGACCACATCCTGGCCGCCATGGAGCGCAAGCAGGGCAAGCCGCTCGCCGACCTCGACCGCAAGGCGAAGCAGGAGGTCGTGCGCACACTGGAGGCACGGGGCGCCTTCTCGGTACGGCACGGCGTGGAGACCGTGGCGAGCGCCCTCGGCGTGAGCCGCTTCACCGTGTACAACTACCTGAACCGGGACAAGGAGAGCTGACGGGCCGCCGAATTTTCAACAAAGTGTTGACTCGGTGTTCCGGAGGGCGTTAGCTGACCGCAGTCCGTTCAGCACGAAGGCCGCCAACGGCCACGGAGGCTCCCGTGACGTCGACTTCCACGCCCCCGGGTCTGGCCCGGTTCAACGTTCTCGAGGAGCACGCGGCCGCCGCCGCCCTCCACGAGGCGTGTGCCTCCACGGCATGGGTGCGGCGCCTGCTCGCCGGCCGCCCCTACGCCACCCCCGAGGCCCTGGGCGCCGCCAGCGACGCCGCCACGGCCGAGCTGACCGCGGCGGACCTGGCCGAGGCCATGGCCGGGCACCCGCCCATCGGCCGCCCGAAACCGGGTGATCCGACCTCGGCCCGGGAGCAGTCCGGCATGGCCGGCGCCCCCGACGCGCTCCGCGCGGAGATGCTCGAACTCAACCTGGCCTACCAGGAGCGGTTCGGCCACGTCTTCCTGATCTGCGCCACCGGTCGCGGCGCCGAGGAGATGCGGGACGCGGTCAGGGCGCGGATCGGCAACTCGCCGGAGCAGGAACGGGAGATCGTCCGCACCGAGCTGGGGAAGATCAACCGCATCCGGCTGGCCCGACTCGTCGAAGAGGACGCCTGACACCATGACCACCAGCACCAGCGCCTCCGTGTCCACCCACGTCCTGGACACCAGCGTCGGCCGTCCCGCGGCCGGGATCGCCGTCCGGCTCGCCGCCCGCGGCGGCCCCGACGCCCCCTGGCAGGCGCTCGGCGGCTCCGCGACCGACGCGGACGGCCGGTGCAAGGACCTTCCGGAACCACCGGAGGGCACGACACACGTACGGCTCGACTTCGCCGTCGAGCCGTACTTCGAGAAGTCCGCGAAGAAGCAAGCCGATGCGCAGCAGGACGCCCCCGCGAATCGGGACAGCGGACCGGCCGTGTTCTTCCCGGAGGTGGCGATCACGTTCGCCGTCGTACCGGGCGAGCACTACCACGTACCGCTGCTGCTCAACCCGTTCGGCTACTCCGTTTACCGAGGGAGCTAGCAGACACATGCCCATCCTGGGACAGAACCAGTACGGCAAGGCCGAGAACCGGGTCGTGAAGATCACACGGGACGGCGCCACCCACCACATCAGGGACCTGAACGTCTCCGTGTCGCTCTCCGGCGACATGGACGAGGTCCACTACTCCGGCTCCAACGCCAGCGTCCTGCCGACCGACACCACCAAGAACACGGTGTACGCGTTCGCCAAGGAGCACGGCGTCGAGTCGCCCGAGCAGTTCGGGATCCATCTCGCCCGGCACTTCGTGACCTCGCAGGAGCCGATCCACCGGGCCCGCATCCGTGTCGAGGAGTACGGCTGGGAGCGGATCGAGCACGCCGGCAAGGGCGCCCACTCCTTCGTCCGCAAGGGCCAGGAGACCCGGCTCACCCAGGTCACCTACGACGGCGAGTCGTGGGAGGTCGTCTCCGGACTCAAGGACCTCGTGGTGATGAACTCGACCGACTCGGAGTTCTGGGGCTTCGTCAAGGACAAGTACACGACCCTGCCCGAGGCGTACGACCGCATCCTGGCCACCGAGGTCTCCGCCCGCTGGCGGTTCAACTGGACCGACGACGAGCAGGAGGCACCCGACTGGGAGCAGTCCTACGAGGGGACCCGCCGGCACCTGCTCCAGGCCTTCGCCGAGACCTACTCCCTCTCGCTGCAGCAGACCCTGTACCAGATGGGCTCCCGCGTCATCGACAACCGCGGCGAGATCGACGAGATCCGCTTCTCGCTCCCGAACAAGCACCACTTCCTGGTGGACCTGGAGCCGTTCGGCCTCAAGAACGACAACGAGGTGTACTACGCGGCCGACCGCCCCTACGGGCTGATCGAGGCGACCGTGCTGCGCGACGGCAGCACGGCGCGGATCCCGGCGGACCTCACCACCCTCTGATTGGGACGAACCATGGCAGCAGAAGCGCAGCGCACCGTCATCGAGAACTGCTCGATCGCGACCGTCGACGCCCACGACACCGAGTACGCCGACGGGCACGTCGTGATCGCCGGCAACCGCATCGAGTCCCTCGGGGCGGGCCCGGCCCCCGAAGACCTGGCGAACGTCGAGCGCCGGATCGACGCCACGGGCCACCTGGTCACCCCCGGCCTGGTCAACACCCACCACCACTACTACCAGTGGATCACCCGGGGGCTGGCCACCGACCACAACCTCTTCGACTGGCTGGTCGCGCTCTACCCCACCTGGGCGCGCATCGACGAGCCGATGGTGTACGCGGCCGCGCAGGGCTCCCTCGCCATGATGGCCCGCGGCGGTGTCACCACCGCGATGGACCACCACTACGTCTACCCGAAGGGCTCCGGCGACCTGTCCGGCGCGATCATCCGCGCCGCCCGCGAGACGGGCGTCCGCTTCACCCTCGCCCGCGGCTCCATGGACCGCAGCGAGAAGGACGGCGGCCTGCCCCCGGACTTCGCCGTCGAGAGCCTCGAAGGGGCTCTCGCGGCCACCGAGGCGACCGTCAAGGAACACCACGACGACTCCTTCGACGCGATGACCCAGGTGGCCGTCGCGCCCTGCTCCCCGTTCTCCGTCTCCACCGAACTCCTGCGGGAGGGTGCCGAGTTGGCCCGCCGCCTCGGGGTGCGGCTGCACACCCACGGTTCGGAGACGGTCGAGGAGGAGAAGTTCTGCCACGAGCTGTTCGGCATGGGCCCCACCGACTACTTCGAGTCCACCGGCTGGCTCGGCGAGGACGTGTGGATGGCGCACTGCGTCCACATGAACGACTCCGACATCGCCGCCTTCGCCCGTACGGGGACCGGCGTCGCGCACTGTCCCTCCTCCAACGCCCGGCTCGCCGCCGGCATCGCCCGGGTCCCGGACATGCTCGCGGCCGGAGTCCCGGTCGGGCTCGGGGTCGACGGCACGGCGTCCAACGAGTCGGGCGAACTCCACACCGAGCTGCGCAACGCGCTGCTCATCAACCGGCTGGGCGCGCACCGCGAGGCCGCCCTCAACGCCCGTCAGGCCCTGCGCCTCGGCACCCACGGCGGTGCCCGGATCCTCGGCCGCGGGGACCAGATCGGCTCCCTCGAACCCGGCAAGCTCGCCGACCTGGTGCTCTGGAAACTGGACACCCTTGCCCACGCCTCCATCGCCGACCCGGTGACCGCCCTGGTGTTCGGCGCGGCGGCCCCGGTCACCGCCTCCTTCGTGAACGGCCGTCAGATCGTCGCGGACAACCGCCTGCTGCACGTGGACGAGGACGCGATCGCCCGCTCCACCCGGGCCGAGGCCCAACGCCTCGCCCAGCTCGCCGCACGGTAACCCCAAGACTCCGTAAGGCACTTGAGCACCGGCTGGGAGGGACGGCTCCCGGCCGGCAGCCCTGGACCCGTACGGGTCCGGTGGCGGCCGCCCCCCGGGCGCGTGCTTCCTCGCGCGCGCCCGGGAACGGTCACCGTCCTCCTCTCGGGTCCCGCACGACCTGGAACACGCACCACCTCCCTGAACCCGCGCCAGAGCCGCCGCGCAACCGACCGGAGGAGAGCCGCTGTGCAAGAAGTGCATCCCGTCGACGAGAAACTCCCGCCGCTGAAAATGGCGACCACCGGTCTGCAGCACGTCGCCGCCATGTACGCCGGAGTCGTCGCCCCGCCCCTGATCGTCGGCGCCGCCGTCGGACTCACCGGCACCGAACTGACCTTCCTCACCGGCGCCTGCCTGTTCACCGCGGGCCTCGCCACCTTCCTGCAGACCCTCGGCGTCTGGAAGATCGGCGCCCGGCTGCCCTTCGTCAACGGCGTCACGTTCGCCGGTGTCGCCCCCATGACCGCGATCGCCGCCACCACCCACGACAGGTCCGACGCCCTGCCGGTCATCTTCGGCGCGGTGATCGTCGCCGGCCTCCTCGGCTTCCTCGCCGCCCCCTTCTTCAGCAAGGCGGTCCGCTTCTTCCCGCCGGTCGTCACCGGCTCCGTCATCACCCTCATCGGCGTCTCGCTGCTCCCGGTCGCCTTCGGCTGGGCCCAGGGACCCGACCCCGCGGCGGCCGACTACGGTTCGGCGAAGTACCTGGGCCTGGCCGCCGCGACCCTGGCCCTGGTGCTGCTCCTGCGGCGGGTCACGCGCGGGTTCGTCCAGCAGATCGCCGTGCTGATCGGTCTGGTCGCGGGCACCCTGATCGCGATCCCGTGCGGCGTCACGGACTTCTCTCCGGTCGCGGACGCGGACCCGGTCGGCTTCCCCACCCCCTTCCACTTCGGCGCCCCGCAGTTCCA
Organism: Streptomyces sp. NPDC020958; assembly: GCF_055562175.1. NCBI lineage: Bacteria > Bacillati > Actinomycetota > Actinomycetes > Kitasatosporales > Streptomycetaceae > Streptomyces > Streptomyces sp. NPDC020958. Next base: position 622,991 of record NZ_JBVHFU010000003.1, read on the forward strand.
GCTCGCCGCGATCCTCTCCCTGTGCGTGGTGATGGTGGTCTCGATGACCGAGTCGACCGCGGACATGCTGGCGCTGGGCGAGATCGTGGGACGCCCCGCCGACGAACGGACCATCACGGCGGGGCTGCGCGCCGACACCCTCGGCTCGGCCCTCAGCCCGTTCTTCAACGGGTTCATGTGCAGCGCCTTCGCCCAGAACATCGGCCTGGTCGCGATGACCCGGATCCGCAGCCGCTTCGTGGTCGCGGCCGGCGGCGGCTTCCTGGTGCTGATGGGCCTGTGCCCGGCCGCCGCCGCCCTGATCGCCGTCGTACCCCGTCCGGTGCTGGGCGGCGCGGGCGTGGTCCTGTTCGGCTCGGTGGCGGCCAGTGGCATCCAGACGCTGGTCAGGGCCGGTCTGGACAAGGGCGACAACATCCTGGTCGTCGCCGTCGCGCTGGCCGTCGGCATCGTCCCGATCACCGCGCCGGACTTCTACCACGCGTTCCCGGTGACCGCCCGGATCGTCCTCGACTCGGGCATCTCCACGGGGTGCGTGACGGCCGTACTGCTGAACCTGGTCTTCAACCACCTCGGCGGGCGCCGCGCGGCGGCGAGGGAGTCGGAGGCGCGGGAGTCGGCAGCGACAGCCGTGCCCCTCACGTCCCCGCAGTCGATCCCATGACCGTGCGGCGGACCGCCTGGCACGGGGTGGCGGCCGGCAGCCGGCCGGTGAAGTAGGAGCGGGGCGGGACGCCCATCAGGGTGCGGAAGTCGGTCGTCATGTGGGACTGGTCGAAGTAGCCGGTGGCGGCCGCCAGTTCGGACCAGCGGGTGCTGCCCGCCCGGGTGGCCACCGCGCGGACGCGGTCGATACGGGCGTAGTGTTTCGGCGAGACACCCACCCCCTCGGCGAACAGGTTCCGCAACTGGCGCTCGCTCACGGCCAGTTCGCGGGCCACCTCGCGCACCCGCGCGGGCGACCGGTCCATCCGCACCGACAGCGCGTCCACCCCCGCCCGCAGCAGCGCCGTCCGGGCCGGATCCGCCTGCTCGGCGAGCAGGCCGGACAGCACCTCGGCGATCCGCGGCAGCGCCCCTGGAGGGTCCAGCCACCGCACCTCACGCGCGAACCGGTGCGCCGCACCGCCCGGCAGGCGGTCCAGCGGCACCACCCGGCCGACCAGCCCGGCGGCCGCGACTCCCAGCAGGGGCAGGGCCGTTCCCGGCGCGAGGCGCAGCTCCACGCAGGCGATGTGCCCCTTCCCCTCGTGGTAGGTGGCGCGCACCCGCGGCCCGATCGCCAGCACGTCACGCCGCCCGTCACCCGTCACCCGCAGCACCACCTTGGTCACCGCGTCGGGCAGCTGGACGAACGTGCCGTCGGGCGGTTCCGTGAAGGACATGGTCCGCACCCCGGCGATCCAGGGGCGCAGTACCTCGGGTGCGGTGGGGAGCGGCTCGGTCGTGGTCATCGGCACCTCTCCACCGTAAGCGCCCGGCACGGTCGTCCGGCCGGTCCCGCCGTGCCGGAATTTCCAAGAGCCGCTCGCCCCGGCGACCCCACCGTGGACGGCATGATTCTGGTGACGGGTGCCACGGGCACCATCGGGAGCGATCTCGTACGACAACTGGCCGAGCGTGGCGCGAAGGTGCGTGCGCTCACCCGCGACCCCGCGAGTGCGCGGGTGCCGGCCGGGGTGGAGGTGGTCCGCGGGGACTGCACGGACCCGGCTTCCGCGGCCGCCGCGTTCACCGGGACGACGGCCGCCTTCCTGCTCAGGCCGCCCGGCCCCGACGCGGGGGAGGACGCGGCGCTGGTCGCGGAGGCCCGGGCCGCGGGCGTGGAGCGGCTCGTGAAGCTCTCCGCCATCGGCACCGGCGACCCCGCCGTCGGACCCTCCGGGCTCTGGCACGTGGCGGGCGAGCAGGCGCTGCGGGAGAGCGGGGCCGAGTGGACGGTGCTGCGGCCCTCCTCGTTCGCCTCCAACACACTGACCTGGATCCCGGCGCTGCGAGCGGGTGAGCCGGTGCCCAACATGACCGGGGACGGCGCGTCGGGCGTGATCGACCCGCGGGACATCGCCGAGGTGGCGGTGCGGGCCCTGCTGGAGGCCGGGCACGCCGGGCGGACGTACACCCTGACCGGTCCCGAGGCGATCAGCGTTCCCGGCCAGGCCGCCGTACTCGCCGAGGTCCTGGGCCGCCCGGTCCCGACCCGGGACCTGTCCGAGGCCGGGACGCGCGACTTCCTGCGCACCGCCTGGGGCATGGACGGTTCCCGTGCCGACGGTGTCCTGACGGGGGTGGCGTTCGTCCGGGCCGGCGGCAACGCGGTGGTCACCGGGGACGTACCCGAGGTGCTGGGCCGCCCGGCCCGGCCCTTCCGGACCTGGGCCGAGGACAACCGGAGCCTGTTCGAGACGGACTGAGGCTCATTCCTCGTCCGGCCGGAGCGTGACCGCCGCCAGCACCAGGGCCGCCGCAGCGATCACCGTCGCCACCCGGAACGCCAGCCGGTAGCCCTCCGCCGTGGCCGGCACCAGCTCGGCACCCCGGTGCAGCAGCCCGCCGGTGTGGCTCGCCGCGAGCGTGGACAGGACGGCCAGTCCGAGCGAACCACCCACCACCTGAGTGGAGTTGAAGAGACCGGAGGCCAGTCCGGCGTCCTGTGGGCGGGCGCCGGACATGGCGAGACCGGTGAGCGGGGGCATGGCCGCGGCGAACCCGGCCGCCATCAGCAGCATCGGCGGCAGCACGTCGGCCGCGTACGAGCCGTCGGCGGGCGCCCGGCTCAGCAGGGCCATCCCGACGGTGATGAGCACCAGCCCGGCGAGCAGCACCCGGTACCCCCCGAACCTGCCGGTGAGGCGCGCCGACAGCCCGAGCATCAGCACGCCGATCGCGAGCGGCGCCGGCAGGAAGGCCAGGCCGGTGCCCAACTCGTCGAAGCCCAGGACGTGTTGGAGGTAGAGCGCGCCGAGGAACTGGAAGCCGTACATGGTGGCGACCATCAGGACCTGCACGCCGTTCGCGCCGCTCAACGACCGGGAGCGCAGGATGCGCAGCCGCAGCAGGGGGCGGTCGGCCCGGGCCTGGCGGACGGCGAACGCCACGAGGAGCGCGAGGGCGAGCACGGCGAGGGCGGCGGTGGCGGCCGGGCCGCGGTCGCCGGCACCGACGATCACGTACACGGTGAGCATCAGCGCGCCGGTGACCAGGGCGGCGCCCGGCCAGTCCGCGCCGCCGCCCAGTCCGGTGCCGGAGTCGCGGGCCAGCACGCGCAGTGCCGCCAGCCAGGCCGCCACCCCGATCGGCAGGTTGATCAGGAAGATCCAGTGCCAGCTCAGCGCCTGTGTCAGCGCCCCGCCGAGGAACGTGCCGAGGGTGGCGCCCACCGACCCGACCGCACTGAACACCGCGATGGCGCGCGCCTGTTCCCGCGGCTCGGGGTAGAGCGCGACCAGCATGCCGAGGACCACCGCCGAGGACATCGCCCCGCCGGCGCCCTGCACGGCCCGTGCGGCGATCAGCGCGCCCTGGCTCGTGGCCAGCCCGCAGGCCACGGAGGCCGCGGTGAAGACGGCGAGCCCGGCCGAGAACATCCGCTTGCGGCCCAGCAGATCACCCAGACGGCCGAACAGCAGCAGCAGACCGCCGAACGGGATCAGGTAGGCGTTCACCACCCAGGCCAGCCCGGGACCGCTGAAGTCCAGGTCGCGTTGGACGGCCGGCATCGCCACCGTGACGATGTTGCCGTCCAGGATCGTCATCAGCGCACCCGCGCACAGCACGGCGAGGGACGCCCGGCGCGGGTATGTTCGAGGAAGAGTCACCGGTGCGGCCGGTGTGCCGGTCGTGGTCGACATGACCTTCTGGCCTCCGCAATCGCCGTCGAAGTCGTCAGGGACACCGACGGGAACCGATCGTGCGCAAGGCGCACGACTTGTAACGGGGTTCATGGTGAGTGACCATCGGAGGACGACGTAAGGAGGCAGCTCGATGTCCCAGAGGAACACCACTGTTACCACCCAGGTGGTGAACGCCCACGCGTGCCCGGTCCGCGAGGTTCTTGACAGGGTGGCCGGCAAATGGAGCGTGCAGATCCTGGTCGCGGCCGCGCACGGCCCCATCCGGTTCACCGAACTGGAGCGCGGCATCGAGGGCATCAGCCGCCGGATGCTGGCCCTCACCCTGCGCAACCTGGAGCGCGACGGGCTGGTGACCCGCACCGTCCATCCGACGGTGCCGCCGAAGGTTGAGTACGAACTCACCCCGGTGGCCGTGGAGTTGCACGAGACCCTGCTGCGGCTGACCGACTGGGCCGAGCGCAACCGCGGGTACGTGGCCGAGGCACGGGCGGCCTACGACGCCGAACACCGTCCGGAGCTGCTCGACGTCTAGGGGCTGTCCGGCGGATCAGGTCGCAGGAAAGCAAGGGTGACTCGTCGGCCGAGGTGAGCGGGGTCTGGGGCGTCCGGCTGCACGGCGGAGGAGCCGTGGCCGATCAGCCGCTGCCGCGGCGGGCGACGCGGTGGGGGCACCTCCCGGCCGGAGGCTGGGGGACGTCGGGGACCGACGACAACGCCGCTGGGGGTCCCCCCCCGCCTTTCGGGCAGTGGGGGAGGGCGTGCCGGACCCCGCGTCTGCGGCATGACCGCCGGACAGTCCCTAGCCGGTGCGGCGGGCGCGGGTCGCGTCAGAGCCCGAACAGCTCCAGGGACGAGGTGAGTTCCTTGAAGACCTCGCGCGGGTCGGCGACCAGCTTGCGGGTCTTCAGATCCAGCAGCCCGCCGACCGCGTCGACCTCGGCGGCGAGCGTGCCGTCCGTCTTGGTGATCTTCTGGAGTACCCGGAAGGTCTTGCCGCCGCCCCACTCGAACGCGCAGGTCACGTCGACCTCGTCACCCGCGACCAGCTCGCGTTCGTACCGGATGGTGGTCTCCAGGGCCACCGGCCCCACTCCCCGGCCGACCAGCTGGGCCTGGGTGATCCCGGCGGCCTGGAGCAGCGACCAGCGGGCGTGCTCGGCGTAGTTGATGTACACCGCCTGGTTCAGGTGCCCCTGGACGTCGGTCTCGTAGCCACGGACCGTGACGCGGACGGAATACGGTTCGCTCACGACTTCCCCTTCTCGTGCTCTCGTGGACGACGCACTGATCCTTCGTCGGCATCCTGGCACGGGCGTCACACCCGGCGCGGCGATGCCAGCAGATAGCGCCTCCTGGTCCGCGGTTCGGTGTACTCGCCGGTCTGCCAGCCCGCCCCCTCCAGAGTGCCCGCGCACGCCCGCAGGCCCTGCCCGTCGGGCGCGTACACGGCGACCGCCTCCGGCTGCGCGGTGGCCCGGACGCGGTAGCCGGGCCCCTCCGGTCCCTCCGGCGGGTGTCCGGCCGCCTCCAGGGCGAGCGCGGCGGCCCGCACCAGGTGCGTCCGCTCCCAGCCGCAGGGCCGGTCCGTGGCGCCGTCGGGATTGGTCATCCGGCGCAGTTCGAGGAGTCCCTGCCAGGCGCTGTGCACCTCGCGAGCCCGGGCGGACCCGCCGTCGGCCCGCTCCTCCCCGCCGACCCGCGCGGCGAAGCCGTGGGCCGGCTCGGGCTCCGCTACGGCCGGCCGCTCCGGATTCTCGCGTGTCCGGTGCCCGGCCGGCGTCAGGAAGTGGTCGTGCGGCGGGCGCGGGTGCCGGAAGGCGAGCCCGCGCTTCACCAGTGCCGCGAGCTGCGCCTGAGTACCCCGCAGCCGCCCGGTGACCGGGTCGGCGGCGTCGATGACACGCCGCTGCGCGGCGGTGGGCGGTCGGGTCACGGTGCTCCTCCCGGCGGTCGGCGTCCGCGGCCGCCCGGTGAGCGGCCACTTCGCAGCGTACGACCGGGCACTGACAACGGGGTCCCGCTACCCGCCGGGCCGGATGTTCCAGCCCGTGATCACCGGCCGGTCGTGCTCCGTGCCGAGCCGGCACAGCGTCCCGGTCGCCAGTTGGAAGAGGGCCCCGGCGGACGCGGGCAGGCCGAGGCGGCGGGCGGTCAGGACGCGCAGGAAGTGTCCGTGGGACACCAGCAGCACGACCCCCTCCGTGTCGGCGAGGGCCGCGTCGACCTTGGCCAGCATCCGGTCGGCCCGCTCCCCGACCTGCTCCGGGCTCTCCCCGGGACGGTCCGGCGGGCCGGGCGCCACCCCGTCGGTGAACAGGAACCAGCCGGGCCGGGTGCGCTGGATCTCCACGGTGGTCGCGCCCTCGTAGCCGCCGTAGTCCCACTCCCGCAGGTCGGCGTCGACCCGGGCGTCGTCCACCCCGATCAGCTCGGCGGTCTCGCGGGCCCGCCGCAGTGGGCTGACGAAGGCGGCACCGATGCGGTGGGAGCGGATCAGCGGCTCCAGCCGCCGTGCCTCGTCCCTGCCGTGCTCGGTGAGCGGCACGTCGGTCCACCCGGTATGCCGTCCGGACCGCGACCACTCGGTCTCACCGTGCCGGACGAGAAAGACATCAGCCATGCGTCAGAGGCTAAGAGCCCGGCGCTCCGTTTCGGCGACGTCACGCGCCCGCCGGCGGTGCCGCGGGTCCACCGGAAGGAGCAGCACGGGGCCTCGGTGGCGCTCGGGCAGCTCCGCGGGCTCCTACTGCCGGTACCCGCTCAGGAACCGTCCGATCCGGCCGATCGCCGTCTCCAGGTCCTCCGCGTGGGGGAGGGTGAGGATGCGGAAGTGGTCGGTGGCGGGCCAGTTGAACCCGGTGCCCTGGACGACCTGGATCTTCTCCTGGAGGAGGAGGTCGAGGACGAACTTCTCGTCGTCGTGGATGGGGTGGACCTTGGGGTCGATGCGCGGGAAGGCGTAGAGGGCGCCCTTCGGTTTGACGCAGGACACCCCGGGGATCTCGTTGAGCTTCTCCCACGCCACCGTGCGCTGCTCGTGCAGCCGTCCGCCGGGGGCGGTGAGTTCGCGGATGGACTGCCGGCCGCCGAGCGCGGCCTGGATGGCGTACTGCGCGGGCGCGTTGGCGCACAGCCGCATGGAGGCCAGCATGGTCAGGCCCTCCAGGTAGTCCTTCGCGTGCTGCCGGGGGCCGGTGACGACCAGCCAGCCGGAACGGAAGCCCGCCACCCGGTAGGTCTTGGACAGCCCGCAGAAGGTGAGGACCACCAGGTCGGGGGCGAGGGCCGCGGTCGAGTGGTGGACGGCGTCGTCGTACAGGATCTGGTCGTAGATCTCGTCCGCGAAGACCATCAGGCCGTGCCGGCGGGCCAGGTCGAGGATGCCCTCCAGGATCTCCCTGGGGTACACGGCGCCGGTCGGGTTGTTCGGGTTGATGACGACCACGGCCTTCGTGCGGTCCGTGATCTTCGCCTCCATGTCGGCCAGGTCCGGGTACCAGTCGGCCTGTTCGTCGCAGAGGTAGTGCACCGCCTTGCCGCCGGCGAGGGTGGTCACCGCCGTCCAGAGCGGGAAGTCGGGGGCCGGGATGAGGATCTCGTCGCCGTCCTCGACCAGCGCCTGTACGGCCATGGAGACCAGCTCCGAGACGCCGTTGCCGAGGAACACGTCGTCGACGCCGACCTCCAGGCCCAGCGTCTGGTAGCGCTGCGCCACCGCCCGGCGGGCGGAGAGGATGCCCCGCGAGTCCGTGTAGCCGTGCGCCTGCGGGAGCATCCGGATCATGTCCTGGAGGATCTCCTCCGGCGCCTCGAAGCCGAACAGCGCGGGGTTGCCGGTGTTCAGGCGCAGCACGCTGTGGCCCGCCTCCTCCAGCGCGTTGGCGTGCTCGATCACCGGCCCGCGGATCTCGTAACAGACCTCGCTGAGCTTGTTGGACTGCCGGAACTCCATGCGCCCCTCCGGGAACTCGTGTTGCTTGGTTTTACCAAGTGGGAGCTTGGAAAGTCCAACACCTTGTCTAGACTGCGTCGCATGTCACCTCGCCGAAGCTACGACCAGTACTGTTCCGCGGCCCGCGCCCTCGACGTCGTCGGCGACCGCTGGACCCTGCTGATCGTCCGGGAGCTGCTCGCCGGTCCCCGCCGCTACACCGACCTGCACGCGGATCTGCCGGGCGTCAGCACGGACGTCCTCGCCTCCCGGCTGAAGGACATGGAGCGGGACGGACTCACGACCAGGCGGCGGCTGCCCCCGCCCGGTGCGGCCTACGTCTACGAACTCACCTCGCGCGGAAGGGAGTTGCTCCCGGTGCTCCAGGCGTTGGGCAAGTGGGGCGAGCCGGAGCTGGGCGAGCGGCGCCCCACGGACGCGGCCCGCGCCCACTGGTTCGCGTTGCCGCTGCTGCGGTTCCTGGAAGGCGAGGGGCTGGTGGAAGTCCGGCTGGAGGAGGGCGAGTTCCACCTGCGCGTCGGCGCGGAGGACGGCCCGGTGTACGGCGACGGCCCGGCCCCGGTGGACCCCGACGCCCGGCTCCTGCTGGACACGGAGACCTGTACGGCCCTGGCCCGGGGGGAGTTGGCGCTGCCGGACGCGGTACGCGGCGGGCGGGTGACGGTGACGGGCGACGGCGCACTGGCCAAGGCGCTGCGCGAGGCCTGAAACGGCGACCGGGCCCACCGCGAACGGAGGGCCCGGTCCATACGGTTCGTCCAGGATCAGGCGCCCGGCGGCACCCGTGACGGCCGGCCCGCCCCCCGCGTCAGCGCGTACCCGCCGATGCCCGCCAGCGCGGCCAGCACACCGCCGACCGCGGTCCACACCCAGCGGTCCGTCCACCAGCCGGACGACCAGCCGTCGTCGGAGCCGAAGCTGGACAGCACCGCGGCCCTCTTGTCCCCGTCACCGGACTCGGACTGGACGGCGATGCCCGGCACCAGCGGCTTCGCCAGCGAACCGTCCACCGCCGCCGAGCCGCCGATGTCCTGGGAGTCCGCCCGCACCTCGGCGCTGACCGGCTGGCCGAGGTCGGCCGTGCTCAGGTTCAGCACCGTCAGCCTGATGTAGTACGTGCCGGGCAGCGGATCGTTCGCCCACGGCTCGGACCAGGCGCGTACCGTGCGCAGCACGCAGGCCAGCTCCACCGAGGAGACGTCCTGCGCGGCCGTGCGGGTCGCGGCGCCGTACTGGCAGGACTGCCGGCGCCGCAGACCGTCGTACACGTCGATCCCCCAGGTCTGCGCCGCGTGCGAGGCGGGCAGTTTCACCGTCGCCGTGACGTCGGGGCGCTGGCCCGCGTCCGCCGGGAACGACCAGTACAGGTAGTCGCCCGTGGAGCCGCCGGCCGTGGCCCGCTGGCCCTGGTCGAGTTCCGTCGCCGTACGGAAGGAGGTGCCCGCCCGGGTCGGCGCGCCGCCGTCCTCGGAGGCGCTGGGGGAGGGGGAGGAGTCGGCGACCGCCGGACCCGCCGCCAGGCCCACCGCCAGCAGGGCCGCACTCAGCACTCGTGTGATCCGCATCAGTTGGTCCTCCAGACCGCGATCCGCCAGCGCGACACCCAGCCCCACACCAGACCCGCGAGGAAACCGGTCAGCACCAGGGCGCCGAGCAGCCACCAGCCGCGGCCGAGACCGAAGGAGGCGACGTCGCTCGCCTTCGAGGGGCCGTCCACCACGTCGACCGTCAGCTCGAGGGGCAGACCGGGACTGGTCTTCACCCCGGCCGCGGCCGAGAAGGAGTTGGTCACCTGGAGGCAGACGGTCTCCGCGCTGGCGTCCTCGTCGTCGCTCTTCGCCTTCGGGTACCGCAACCCGGTCGAGATGACGTCCGTACGGCCCGTCCCCGAGGCCTCACCGCGCACGATCTCGCGCCCGCTCGCGGTCACCGCGCGCAGCAGCACCCCGTAGTTGGCGTTGACCGCCCGGTCGGCCGCGACGCTCACCGACGTGCGCAGCTCCTGGCCGGGGTCGACGTCCACCTTGTACCAGCGCTGCTGACCGAACTCCTCGCGGTCGGTGTACAGGCCGGACTTCAGCGAGGGTGCGGACGAGCACTGGTCCGTCCCCTCGGTGGCCACCGGCGTCACCACCGGATCGGCGGCCCGGTCCACCAACTGGCCCACTCTGTTGGTCAGTTCCTTCTTGTGCTCGACCGACGTGTAGGTGCCGCCGGTCGCGTCCGCGATGCAGCTGAGCTGGTCGCGGGTCTTGGCGTCCGGCACCAGTCCGAGGGTGTCGATGGTCAGCCCGATGCCCTTGGCGGCGATCTCCCGGGCCACCTCGCAGGGGTCCAGCGGCTGGCAGGTGTCCTCGCCGTCGCTGATCAGGACGATACGGCGGGTGCCGGAGCCGCCTTGCAGATCGTCGGCGGCCTTGAGCAGCGCCGGGCCGATCGGCGTCCATCCGGTCGGCTGGAGGGTGGCGACGGCGGTCTTCGCCTCGGTGCGGTCGAGGGTGCTGACCGGGTAGAGCTGCGCCGTGTCCTTGCAGCCCTCCTTGCGGTCGTTGCCACGGTAGTTGGCACCGAGGGTGCGGATGCCGAGTTGGACCGCCTCGGGCGTCGCGTCCAGCACCTCGTCGAACGCCTGCTTGGCCGCGGCCATCCGCGTCCCGCCGTCTATGTCCGCCGTCCGCATGGACCCGCTGACGTCGAGCACGAGCTCCACCTTGGGAGCCGCCTGGTCGGTCTCGTCGGCGGCCGCCGGGCCGGGGAACGCTATCCCGGCGGCCAGGGCGGCGAGCAGCGCGCAGACTCCTGCCACCGGCCGTTGTGTTCTGATCATCGGCGGATCTTATTGATCCAGGGTGCCGGGCTCCAAAACGAGGTCCTGGCGCCGACGCGCGGGTGGCCGGAAGGCCAACTCCGGGCAGCGGGAGCCCCATCGGTCAGCCGGCGCCCGCAAGCGGGTTCGGCAGCGCCGCCCACTGGTCCCCCGGCACCTGTGGCGACAGCCGCATCAGGGTCAACGCCTTGGCTGGCAGGGGTTGTTCGAGCAGCGCCGTCAGATCGGGGGTGGCGGGCAGCTGGGCCGCGGCCGTGGCCAGGGCGTTCGCCAGGGCCGGCCCGGAACCCGCCGTGCCCGCCAGCGCGCCCGCGACCAGCGAGCCGAACAGCTTGCGGCGCAGGACCGTCTCGTCGTCCGTGACCTGGCGGCCCGTCAGCTCCGGTGGGGTGATGCCGTGCCGGGTCAGCCGGGCGGGGCTGAGCCGGATGTCGGCCAGGTCGCGGTAGACCAGGCGCAGCGGCGCGCCGGTCCCGGAGAGCACCAGGAGGAGGTTCTGGCCGTGCGCCTCCAGGGCCACACCCAGGTCCAGCAGCCGCAGCCCCACCGTCAGGGTGAGGCGGGTGAACTCGGCCAGCCAGGAGGGTGATGCGGGGAGGGTGGTGGTGGCCAGGGCCGCCACCGGCAGCACCCGTTCGCCCGGCGCCGCACAGGCCTGCGGCGACTCGCGCAGCACCGCCGCCAGATCCGGCGAGTCGGCGGTGGCCGCGCCCAGCGTGCGGGTGACGTGCAGGAGTCCGTCGGTGCGGGCCGCCAGATCCGTCGCGAACGACGACAGCGTCACCGCCGCGCCGATCGAGTACGTGGAGATGTCCCGCACGGACGAGGTGAGCCGGGCGCTGAGCGCCGTCTTGACGTGCGGTCCGTCCGGCAGCGCCAGCGTGCGCAGGGACATCAGCGGGTGCGCGGCACGCCAGGGCTCCGCGCCGCCCTTGAGGACATGGGCGGCCTGCCAGGGATGCACGGGAATCAGCAGCCGCCCGCCGTCCCGCAGTTCCTCCGGCCAGTCACCGGTCAGCAGACACTCCCCGGCCGGGACCGGGACCGTCTCCAGCCGCACCACCGGCCGGTGCTCCGGCCCGTACGCGAGCTGCTCCGCCACCGAGAATCCCGGCCGAGAACGGCAGTTGGGGTGAAAGGGGTGCCCGTCGACGACCCGTTGCTCCCACTGCCAGTCCCGGGCGGGCCACTCCCGGGAACCGGCCTCCTGACCGGCCCGCGAGAGCGCGAGCGAGGCCGCACTGTGCCCCAACTCGGCCGCGAGGCCCGCCGCGTGCGGCCACCCCAGGTCGGTCACCAGCCGCGCCGGATCGTCGTAGGACGTACCGTCCAGACGCACCGCCGTCACGTACGCGCCGGTGGCGAACGGATCCGCGTGCGGGCCGTGCAGCGCCCGCCCGTCGGCCAGCCGGACGGCCAGACCGTGCGCCCCGCGCACCCGGCGCACCACCCACGGCAGCGGCTCGTGCGCCAGCGCCCGCCACAGCCGGGTCAGCACCGCCGCCCGCGCACCCGGCAGCTCGGCCCAGTACCGGTCGACGAGATCCGGCCGCGCCTCGGCCAGCTCGGCGGCGAGCCGGTTCTCGATGGGGGAGGGACGGTGCACGGGGGGACTCCTCGGGGGACGGGTACCACGGTCATGATGACCGTCGTCGAGAGACATACTGATCGTGATCGGACTGTGTGGACGTAGCGAACGAATGGAACGCGTGGACCTCATGCCCCCCAGCGACGCCGTCGCGGAGCGCGCCGACGCGTACGCCGCCGCCCCCTTGCTGAACTGCCTCCTGCGGGAGGTGGCCCAGCCGCTCCCGGGCACCGCTGCGGGCGACGCGGACGGTGTCGGGGACGGGGAGCCGCGGGTCTACCGGCTGCCCGGCGGCGGGCGGCTGCTGCGCGTGCGCGGCGAGCGCAGGCCTGCCGCCCCCGAGGTGTACGCGGACGGCGCCTGGCGCCGCCTCGGCCACGCCGAACTGGTGAAACTCGTCAGCGAGGAGCTGCGCCGGCACACCGGGCTGTCCAACGGCGACCTGCCCGCCGAGATGATCGACAGCCGGGACGCGGTCGCCGCGCTGCTCACCGCACGCGCCGGGGCGACGGCGCCCGACGACCCGTACCTGCGCTCGGAGCAGTCCCTCATCACCGGCCATCCCTACCACCCCGCCCCCAAGGCACGCGGCGGCGGCCCGGTCACCGCCTGGCTGCCGTACGCCCCCGAGGCGCACGCCCGGTTCCCGCTGGTGCTGCTCGGGGTGCGCGAGGACGAGGTGGCGGAGGAGGGCGACACGTCGGCGCTGGACCGGCTGGCCGCCGTACCGCCCGGCTACCGGCTGCTGCCCGCCCACCCCTGGCAGCTCGACCTGGCCGCCCGCGACCTGGCCCCCGCCTTCGCGGACGGCCGGCTGCTGCGCCTCGGCGAGAGCCACTTCACGGCCTGGCCGACGGCGGCGATCCGCACGGTGTACGAGCCGGTGCGCGATCTCTTCCTGAAGTTCAGCCTGGATGTCCGCATCACCAACGACATCCGCCGGCTGTGGGCGCACGACCTGCGGAAACTGTCCCGTACGAACACCGCGGCGAGCGCCGCGTTCACGGCGGTCGAGGGCCCGGCCGGCTGGCTCGGCGACCGCGGCTACCGCACCGCCCGGTTCGCCTTCGAGGAACTCGCGGTCATCGTCCGGGACGGGCTGCGCGGACCACTGCTGCCCGGGGCGACCCCGCTGCTCGCCGCCGGTCTGGTGGAGGGCTTCGACGGCGACCCGCTGACCACGGCGGCCGATCCGCGGGCCTGGTGGGAGGCGTACCTGCGGGCGGTCGTACCCCCCGTCCTCGCGGCCTTCGCCGACCACGGCGTCGTACTGGAGGCGCACCTGCAGAACACCCTGGTGGCCGTGGACGCGGACGGCACGCCGGTGCAGGCGCTGTTCCGGGACGCCGAAGGGGTCAAGCTGCTCACCGACGTGGACCGGGCCGCCGGGTGGGAGCGGCTGGTGTACTGCCTGGTCGTCAACCACCTCACGGAGGTCGCCGCCGCGCTCGCCGAGCGCCACGCCGGCTTCGACCCGTGGCCCGCGGCGCGGCGGGAGCTGGCCCGGCACCGGGTCCCGGAGGTCACCGAACTGCTGGCGTCGCCTGCCCTGCCGGGCAAGACGAACCTGCTGCTGCGCTGGACCGGGGCGGACGGCGCCGACGCCCGGTACCTGCCGCTGCCCAACCCGCTGGCCTGAAACCGCGTCGGCCGACCGCTCCCGCCCGGCCTGCGGACTGCCCGCCGGCTGCTGTCGTCCGCGGCCGGCGGGCCGGGTGCCGTTCAGGCGTGGAGCAGCAGCTCCAGTTCGCCCGGCAGCCCCTCGGGATCCTCGTCGGGCGACGCGGTGTCGCGTACCTCGAAGACCCACCGGTGGGAGGGCGCGCAGCCGAACGTCCGCTCGGAGAGGGCGGGCAGGAAGAGGTCCGCGCTGGCCGCCGAGTCCCAGATCAGCGCGAGGCCCTGCAGATCGGCCGTCGGATCGGTGATCCACCGGCCGCTCCGCAGACCGGGGAAGTCACTCGGGAGCGCGCCGCCGACGGCGGGGGCCGCCGGACGGGTGCCCGCGGGACGGGTGCCGGCCGGGCGGCTGCCCGCCGGTCCGGACGGGCACGGCCGGGCGGTGCCGGCCGCGGTGGTGCGTCGCTTGTCCCACCAGGCGATGACGACGTGCATGGGGCCTCCAGCTGCAGAGTGTCTGGTGTGCGTGTGATCGCGGTGTCCCCGTTGACACCCGTGCGTGGCTCCGGTCCCGCCCGGTGGCGGCCGTCGGTCAGAGCTGGGAGCCGCCGGTGGCGTCGACGACCTGTCCGGTCACCCAGCGCGCGTCGTCGGAGGCGAGGAAGGCGACCACGTCGGCGATGTCCTCGGGGCGGCCCACCCGGCCGAGCGCCGAGAGCTCCGCGGCGGACTGCTGAGCCGCCTCGTTGCCCCGCAGCCAGGACGCGTTGATGTCGGTGTCGACGATGCCGGGAGCCACCGAGTTGACGGTGATCCCACGGCCGCCGACCGCCTTGGCGAGGGTGAGCGTGAAGGCGTCGATCGCGCCCTTGGTCATGGCGTACGCGATGATGTCGGTGAGGGCGATCCGGGTCGCGCCCGACGAGATGTTGACGATCCGTCCGCCGTCCCGGAGCCGCTTGAGCCCCTGCTGGGTGAGGAAGAACGGCGCGCGCATGTTGACGGCGACGGCCTCGTCGAACGCCTCGGGCGTGGTGTCCCCGATCTCGCCGCGCGGGGTGACGCCCGCGTTGTTGACCAGCACGTCGAGGTCGGTGCTGCCCGAGTGCTCAAGGGCCTGGCGGTCGTAGCCCCCCCAGAGGGTCGCCACGTCGCCGGGGGTGCCCAGTTCGGCCTGGACCGCGAAGGCGCTGCCGCCCTTGGCCCGGACGGCCTCGACGACTTCCTCGGCGGCCGCGGCGTTGCGCCCGTAGTGCACGGCCACCAGCGCTCCCTCGGCGCCGAGCCGCTCGGCGATCGCCCGCCCGATCCCGCGGCTGCCGCCCGTCACCAGTGCCGTCTTCCCCGTGAGCGTGCCCATGGTCTTCCCTTCGTCCCGTACTTGTGGTGCGAACTTCTGCGATGGACTTCTGTAGCGATGGCTACGTATTCAGCCTACACGCATTCTTTAGCGATCGCTGTAAAATTCAGGCATGACTACGACCAAGCGCGGCAGGCCGCGGAGTTTCGACCGCGAGGTCGCACTCGTCCAGGCCACGCTGCTGTTCTGGCAGCACGGCTACGAGGGCACGTCCGTCGCCGACCTGACCGCCGCCATGGGCATCTCGCCGCCGAGCCTGTACGCGGCCTTCGGCGACAAGCGCGCCCTCTTCACCGAGGTCGTCGACCGGTACGGCAGCACCTTCGGTGCGTTCATGGGGAACGCGCTGGCCGAGGAGAGCGACGCCCGCACGGGTTTCGCCCGGATGCTGGACGAGGCGGCGGTGTCCTACACCGATCCCACGCACCCGGCGGGCTGTCTGGTCATCTCCGCGGCGACCAACTACTCCCCGGGGACCGCCGACGTCGAGCGGGACCTGCGTACCCGCAGGGCGGCGAACGTCGGGTCCTTCGAGGAGCGCCTGAACGAGGCCAAGGCCCTGGGCTCGCTCCCCGCGGGGACCGACACCCGGGCCTTGGCCGTCTACTTCGCCGCGGTCGTGCAGGGCATGTCCCAGCAGGCCCGGGACGGGGCGACCACCGAGGAGCTGCGCCGCGTGGCCGCGTACGCCATGGCGGTCTGGCCCGAACCGTCCTCCTGAGGCGAGGGCCGTCCCGCCGCCTGTCGCCCCTCGCCTGTCGCCCGCCGCCCCGCGGTCAGCGCGCGGGCGGCTCCTCGTGCGCCCGGCACAGGCGGGCCACGACATGCGCGTACTTCTCGTCGAACCGCAACGTCCCGAAGGCGTGGTCCAGTTCGCGGTCGAGCGTCTCGCTGGCCCGGCTCCACAGCCGTAACCCGGAGTCCGTGGCCGCGACCCGGCTGGTGCGCCGGTCGCAGGGCCAGGCCACCCGGACCGTCCAGCCCGCGCGCTCCAGGTGGGCGAGCATCCGGCTGGCCGCCGAGACGCTCAGACCCAGCCGCCGGGCGACCCCGCCCACCGTCACCGACTCCGGATGCTCGCGGACCAGCACGCCCAAGGCCATCAGCGGTCCCACCCCGACACCGTGACGGTGCGTCAATGTACGGTCCATCCGCCCCTGCAACAGGGAGAACATGGGTACGACCCGCTCCCACAGCCGGGAGATGCTCTCGGTATCCGGGGCCCGGTCGTCATCGTCGTGCGGCTCTGCCACGGCGTCGCTGTCCTCGGTCCTTCTGTCTCGGGGGGCCCGGCGTTCCGTTTCCGTCCCCCGGTGTCGGGTCTGCGTGCGGTCCCTGCCGCCGGGCGTCCGGCGGCCAGGTCAGGGCAGCAGCAGGAGTTTGCCCCGCACCCCGCCGGCGGCCAGCAGCCGGTGTGCCTCGGGCGCCTCCTCGAACCCGAACTCCTCAGCGGTGCGCAGCCGCAGCTCCCCACGGTCGACCAGGGCGCCGAGCGCGGCGAGCCGTGCGCCGTCCTGCTCCACGTGGGAGACGTCGACCCTGATGCCGCATTCCGCGACCGGCAGCCGGGTGGGCACGATGGAGACCGCGCGCCCGTTCTCCCGTACCGCCCCGATCGCCCCGGGCAGGCCTGCCGTCTCCAGCAGGCCGTCGACGCCCGTCCCGGAGGCGGGCACGTCGTGCACCACCCGGTCCGCACCCAGGGCCAGCACCTCGTCCGTGTCCCGGGCGGACCGGACCTGGGCCACCACCGTCAGCCCGCGCAGCCGGGCGAGCTGCACCGCCAGCCCGCCGACCGCGCCGGCCGCGCCGGTGACCAGCAGCGAGGCACCGGCCGGCAGGGCGAGGACGTCCAGTGCCTGCCAGGCGGTGAGCCCGGCCAGCGGCAGCCCGGCCGCGGCGGACGGCGCGACCGAGGCCGGGGCGGGCGCGACGATGCCGGCCGGGAGGGCGACCGTCTCCGCGTAGGTGCCGCGTCCGGTGGCCATCTGCGCGGACATCGCGACGACGGGGTCACCGACGGCGAACCCCGTGACCTCGGCGCCCACCGCGGTGACGGTGCCCGCCACGTCCCAGCCGAGCACCATGGGCGGCCGGACGGCGCTGTGTCCGGCGTGCAGACCGGCGCGGGTCTGGAGGTCGACGGGGTTGACCGCGGCCGCGGCGGTCCGGACCAGGACGCCGTCCGGTTCCGGACGGGCCGGTTCCGGCACCTCGTGGACGGCGAGCCGGTCCGGGCCGCCGTAAGTGGTCAGGACCACAGCACGCATCTGTCTGTTCGCTTTCAGGAGGGGACCAACTCGGGGACACGGGCGGGGAGCCGGTCGGTGACCGAGGCGGCGAGGGTGCGGACGGTGAGCAGCCGCACCGGGCCCCCGACCGCCGTGAGCCGCGCCAGTAGACCGTGCGGTACCAGCACCAACTGCCCTGCCCGCACGGAACGTTCGCCGGTGGACGTACCGAGCAGCAGGTCACCCTCCAGCACGAGGACCGCCTCCTCCACGCCGTGCTCGGGGGTCGCCGCGAGGGCCGCGCCGGGCGGGAGCCGCCAGTGCTCCACCGCTTCGCACTCGCTGTGCAGCATCCCCCGGCGCACCAGGCACGTCCACGCTCCCGCCGGGCCGTCGCCCACGTCGGCGAGCACCGCCTCGGTGGTGGTCGAGATGATCACGACGCCTCCACCCGGTGCCCGGGGAGGGCGAGGGTCACGACCAGCAGTCGCAGCGGGGTGACGGCCTCGAAGGCGGTGGACGAACCGGCGGCCAGGGTGACACAGGTGTCCGGCGCCAGTTCGGCCGTGGTGCCGTCGGCGGTCGCCCGGCCGGTGCCGTCGTGCACGAAGACGGCGAGTTCCGCGTCGGGCGAGCCCAGCGGGGTCTGTTCACCCGCGTCCAGCTCGACGGACGCCACCCGGCGCAGCGGGCCGGTGAAGACGCCGTCCGTGCCGACGGTCCCTTCACGGAAGAGGTCGTGGATGACTGCGTCGCCCATAGGGGGAACTCCCGGGTGGCTGAGGTCGGCTCCGGACAGGACGGCGTCGGTGCCGGGTGCGAGTGTTTCGATGACCCACCAGTCGAGGTCGACGGCCCCGGTGTTGCGCAGCCCGTGGATGTTCCCGGGCGCCGTCAGGGCGAGCGATCCCGGCCCGACGGGGTGGGCGACGCCGTTGAAGAGGAACTCCCCGTGTCCACGCAGGACGAGGTAGATCTCCTCGGTACGGGTGTGGCGGTGCTCCCCGCTGAGTCCGCCCGGCGGGATGGAGGCCCATTCGACGGCCTCGGTCGCGGAGTCCAGCTGGCGGCGGCCCGCGAAGCACTTCCAGTGCGTGCGCCCGGCGGCGCCGTGCACGCCGTAGACCGTCGCGGCGCCGGCCACGGTCCCGATCGAGCGGAAGGCACGGGGGTGACCGCCGGCCGCGGGGCCGAGGACCGGCCGGGGGCCGGCGGTCGGTTCGGGGGCGGGGACCGGTCGGTGGCCGGTGGCCGGTTCGGAGGTGGCGGTGGTCGGTTCGGGTGTGGTGGTGGCCTGGGTGGTCACCGGGAGACTCCCGAGACCAGCGTGCCGAGCGCCTCCGCCGCCGCGCCGAGTTCGGCCTCGGTGACGTCGTTGACGAACACGGCGCTGCCGATGCCGACCGGGAGCGGCAGCCGCTGCTTGCCGTCACGGTGCCGCACGGTGTCGCGCAACGCGTCCACCAGCGTCTCCGGCGTGCACAGGGGGTGCCAGGCGGGCAGCCCCAGGCGGGCCATCACCCCGAGGACACGGTCCCGCTGGTAGGCGCTGACCAGTCCGCGGCGCTCGGCCATGACCGTGGTGAGCGCCATGTCGACGGCCACGGCCTCCCCGTGCAGCAGCGCGGGCAGCGCGTGCATCTCGATGGTCGGGCTGAACGTGTGCCCGTAGTCGACCACCCGTTCCAGGACCTTCTCCCACAGGTTGGGCTGGAGTTCCTCCAGCATCCCCTGGATCGCCCGCTCGACCACCTCGGTCGCGGGGTCCAGGTGCAGTCCGCGGGCCGCGAGCCGCTGGTCCACCGGTACGTCGGCCGGGGTGGGGCCGACGGACGCCGGACTCTGCAGCTTGGTGCTCAGCAGGTCGGCGCCGTGCTGTTCGAGCAGGTCGAACAGGCGGGCGTCCTTGATCAGCGCGATCTTGAGGATCTCGGCCAGTCCGTTGCTGATGTGCCGTGCGTCGAGCGTGGCCAGGAACGACCGGTCCAGCAGGGTGCGGTCGGCCGGGAAGTAGGTGCCGAGCCGGTTCTTGTGACCGTTGTGGTTGACGCCGGTCTTGGCGCCGACTCCCGCGTCCACCAGTCCGATCAGGGTGGTGGGGATGCGGATGAACGGGGTGGAGCGCCGGTAGAGGCTGGCGGCGAAGCCGACGATGTCCATGAGCACGCCGCCGCCGATGGCGATGACGGGTTCACGACGGCGGTCGATGCCGAAGGCGTCGAGGGCCTCGGCCACGTGCAGCACCGCGTTCACCGACTTGTGCGTCTCGCCGTCGTCAAGCACCAACACCCGGTGGCCGACCCCGTGGTGCTCGAAGTAGGCGCGGATCCGGTCGCCGTAGAGTTCGTCGACCACGCGGTCGGTGACGACGAAGCGCCGCTGGCCGCCACTGCTCGGGGCGTCCTCCAGGATGGTGGTGTTCTCGGGGTCGAGCAGGTTCTCGCAGGCCCGTATCTCGTACTGCACCGGGTTGCTGGTCTGCACCGACCAGTGGGTGACCGGGCTGCCCACGGCAAAAAGACCTTCGTTGTCACGTGTGGTCCGGGTTTCCTGCTGCATCAGGCTTCCGCCTCCGACGAAGAGTCTCGGTTCGGGTTCGTCGCGAATCCGGTCGGGGCAGTTCGTTCGATGATCCGCGCCGCGAAGCCCTCAGGGCCGCGTGCGCCGGATCCGGCCACCTCACCGTGGCCTGCCCCCCGTCGCCGTGTCGACCCTGGCACAACGTTCGATGCGCACGCAAGGACATGATGGCGATGTCGACGGAATGGGCGGCCGAAAGTTGACCCCTAGGTGGGGGCAAATGCGCTGCCGTCTGGGGGTATTGATCGGATCGGGAGATCCGGGATGGCTTGAAGTGGTCAATGCATGCATGCTTCCGCAAGGAATCAGGTCGTCCGCCTCGTGCCGGCGTACCGGCTGGGACGTGAAAAGCCCCCCGTTCGACGGGGGGCCTGGCCGGGCGGAGGTTACTGGTCGAGGGTCGGTGCGTACCGCAGTCGGGCGACCACCGAACTGGTCCGACTGTCCACGGACGCCACCTCCAGGGCCATGCCGACCTCGCGGCGGAAGAGGTTGCCGATGTCCGCGACCGTGGACCGGCCGGCGTCCGTGATGCGCACCACCACGCCCCTGCGGTCCGTCCCGTGGGCCCCCTTCTGGGCGAGGCCCCGGGTCTCCAGGCGCTGGGCGGCGCGGGTGGCCGACGACTGGTTGAGGCCGAGGAGCTGGGCGAGTTCGTTCATGCGGATGCCCGCCGGGTCGCCGTTGCTCAGCGCCCGCAGCGCGAGGAAGTCCGTGAGGCCCAGGTCGAAGTCCTCGGAGAGCCTGCGGTCCAGCGTGGTGCCGACCTCGGCGACGAGAACCGACAACTGGCTCCACAGTTCGACGCTGTCTTCCTTGCGCGTTCGCATGATGTCGCCTTTCGGGGTGCCCGAGGGTTCCGCCGTCCGCCGGAGGACCTTCCGGGCACGGTGAGGGAGGGGCAGGCTCGGTCCCGGGGCGGCCGGGACGGGCAGGCCGTACCCAGGGTACGAGGCGGTGGCAGTCAAGGAAACCCTCCTGCCATCCGCCTTTTACATGCCCGCACAACGAGATTCACGGTTCCTTGAACCGGTGACCGTTCGACGGACCAACTTCTGCATGGCAAAACCCCAGTTGGGAGGCCATACGGGATGGTCCCTCGCGGCTCGGTCGACGCCCTTGTTCCTTGCGTGCGCATCGACATTGCCATACTGTCGCCCTTGGCCGGCCCCTGGTCGCGAGCAGGTGGCCGCAGTCCGAGCATTCGTGTTGCCGTGCGGTGCCCAGCACCCGGCGCACCATTCCAAGGGGGAACCATGCTCAACACCGGCACGGCATCGTCGTCCACACCGGTGCTCTCCGGCCTGCCCACGGCGCGGGCCGTGGACCACTACGCCTTCACGGTGCCGCACCTCGACGAGGCCATCGCCTACGTCACCGGTGTGCTGGGAGGCGAGCTCTGCTACCGGGAGGGGCCGGTCGAGGACCCCGTGGGTGACTGGATGACCCGCAAACTGGGCGTCCATCCACGGGCCACGGCCCAGGTCGCGCTCGTCAGGCTCGGCCCGTACAGCAATCTGGAGCTCTTCCAGTACACCGCCCCCGGCCAGTCGGTCGCGCCGCCCGGCCCGAACGACGTGGGCGGCCACCACCTCGCCCTCGCGGTGGCGGACCCGGACCTGGCCGAGGAGCACCTGCGCCGGGCGGGCACCGTCCGCCTCGGTCCGCCGGACGCCCTGGACGGGGCCCGGCGCTGGTTCCTGACGCCCTGGGGCATGCTGCTCTCGCTGCGTGGCCCCGGGCCGCGTCCCCACGGGGGCTTCGTGCCCGGCCCGGCGCGGTACGCGAACGCCGTCCAGCGGTCGCTGGGCCTGCTCGGCGTGGAGCACGTCGGCTACACGGTCGCCGACCTGGACGCCGCCACCGCCTTCTTCACCGACGTGCTCGGAGCCGAACCGGTGGAGCACACCGAGGGTGCGACGGACGGGGCGGAGGGGCACTGGCCGCCCGGCGCCGAGCGGTCCCGGCGGACGCTGCTGCGCACCGGACCGACCGCCAACTGCGAACTGACCCAGAGCGGGACGGGCGCGCTGCGGTCCCGGCCGCCGGGCAACAGCGACGTCGGCGGTCATCATCTGGCCTTCTACGTGGACGACGTGGACGCGGCCGCCTCCTATCTCCGCGAGCAGCGGGGCGTACGGCTGATGGGCGACCCGGAGACCATCACCGAGGGCCCCATCGCGGGTGACCGCTGGCTGTACTTCAGCACCCCGATCGGCATCCAGATGGAGATCATCAACATGCCGGACGGAGCACTGCCGTACGAGACCATGACCTCGGCCCGGCGCGCCACTCCCGGCGGCCTGCGCTGGCACGACCGCCCCTGACGCCGAGCCCCAACTGCCGCCTCCCTTAGGGGTAAACGTTTCTCCGTGCGGTCCGGAAAGCCCTGCCCGGCCAGGGCCGGCCGCCCGGCACGGCGTCACCGCCGCCCCCACCCGCAACCGACCCGCGGGGAACCGGATCCCCGCCGGGCCAGCGCTTTCCCGGCCGGGCCGGCACCGTCCGCACCCCACTCGACCCCTGCACGGCATGCCGCCGCCGGCCCCCGGAGGGACCCGGCGAGCACGTACCCGGCACGTACGGATCCCGCGCGAGAGGGGCCGGTGTCCACGGGCCCCGTGTACGAACCCCGCGTGCGCTCGTCCGCGTGCCTTTCCACCGTCACCACCCCATCACCGCAAGGACTCGCTCATGTCTTCGCCCGATCTCACACCCCCCGACTCCGCCCTCACCGCCCTCGCCTCCGTACCGGTGGGCCGGCGCGTGCACCGTCGGACGTTTCTCTCCGGCACCGCCGCCGCGGGAGGTGCGCTCGCGGTCACCGCGGCCGGTCTGACGCCCGCCGTCGCGGCGGGGACGGACCACCCGGCAGCCCCCGCCGCCGCGGACCCGGCGCCCGTCACCGTGCGCCCGACGGACCGGCGCTACGCCGACCTGCGGCGCGGTACGAACCAGCGCTGGGTCGGCAGCCCGGACCGGATCGTGCTGGCCACCTCCACGGCCGACGTGGTGCGGACCGTGCAGCAGGCGGTCGACTCCGGCAGGCGACTGGCCGTCCGCAGCGGCGGCCACTGCTACGAGAACTTCACCACCGACCAGGACATCACCGTCGTCCTCGACCTCTCCCGGATGGACGAGATCTCCTACGACGCGCAGCGCCGGGCGTTCTCGGTCCGGCCCGGTGCCCAACTCGGCCGCGTGTACGACCGCCTCTACAAGGGCTGGGGCGTCTACCTCCCGGCCGGCAACTGCCCGACCGTCGCGGCCGGGGGACACATTCAGGGCGGCGGCTACGGTGCCATGAGCCGGCGCGACGGACTCGCGGTCGACCACCTCTACGGCATCGAGGTCGTGGTCGTCGGCGCGGACGGGACCGCCCGCGCGGTCACCGCCACCCGCGAACCCGACGACCCCAACCGGGAACTGTGGTGGGCCCACACCGGAGGCGGTGGCGGCAACTTCGGCGTGGTCACCCGCTACTGGCTGCGCTCCCCGGACGCCACCGGCAGCGATCCCGCCGCCCAACTCCCCACGCCCCCGCGCGAGGTATGGCTCAGCGAGGTCGCCTGGCCCTGGGAACAGCTGACCGAGGCCCGTTTCACCCGGCTGATGTGGAACCACGGCGACTGGCACACCCGCAACAGCGCTCCGGACTCCCCGTACACGGCCCTGTTCAGCCAGCTCAAGCCCTTCCACAAGTCGGCCGGCGCGGTCGTGCTCGACTCGTTGATCGACGCCGGCGCCCCCGGCGCCGAACGGCTGCTGCAGAACTACGTGTCCGAGGTCGGTGCCGGGGTCGGCGTCACGCCGGAGGTCCGTCAGTACCGGCGGGTGCCGTGGCTGCACGCCACCCAGTGGCCGGGCTTCACCGGTCCGGACCCCACGGTCAGGTTCAAGGGCAAGTCCGTCTACGCCCGGCGCACCTACACCGACGCCCAGATCGCCGCGGCCTACCGGCACCTGACCCGCGACGACTTCCACAACCCGGGCGCGCTGCTCATGATCGCCTCGTACGGCGGCAACGTGAACCGGGTCGCCCCCGACGACACGGCGGTGCCGCAGCGCGACTCCGTGCTCAAGTACCAGGTCGTCTCGCTGTGGAACGACGCGGCCGACGACGAGGCCAACATCGCCTGGGTCCGGGAGTGCTACCGGGACATGTTCGCCGCCACCGGCGGTGTGCCGGTACCGAACGAGACCAACGACGGCTGCTTCGTCAACTACGCCGACGTCGACCTCGCCGATCCCCGCTGGAACACCTCGGGCGTGCCGTGGCACGACCTCTACTACAAGAACGGCTACCGGCGGCTCCAGAAGGCGAAGGCCACCTGGGACCCCACCGGGTTCTTCCGGCACGCGCAGTCGGTGCGGCCCGCGTGACCCCCTCCACCCCAGCCCGCTCTCACACACCGAGGTGATCCTCGTGTCCACTGCTCCCGTCGAATCCGCCGGCGTCGGATCCACCGCCTCCGCCGTGCCGGGGCACGCGTCCCGGCTGCCCTCGCTCACCGGGATGCGGTTCTTCGCCGCCTTCCTGGTCTTCCTGTTCCACCTGTCGCTGCTCGACGCCTACTCCACCACCGGCGAGGGCCACGGCCCGTTCGCCTCCGCCCTGAAGAACGGCGGCTGGGCCGGTGTCACCTTCTTCTTCATCCTCAGCGGCTTCGTACTGACCTGGTCGGCCAGGGACAACGACACCTCCCGCGCGTTCTGGGGCCGCCGGCTGGTCAAGATCTATCCCAACCACGTCGTCACCTTCTTCCTCGCGCTGGCCTCCTACGCCTACGTGTCGGCCACCTGGGGGCGCGGCATCCCCAACTTCCTGCTGCTGCAGGCCTGGATACCGCGCGACGACGTGTTCTTCAGCATCAACAACCCCAGTTGGTCACTCTCCTGCGAACTCGTCTTCTACCTGCTCTTCCCGGCCCTGAACCGCGCGGTTGGCCGGATCCGCGCCGAACGGCTGTGGTGGTGGGCCGCCGGGACCGGTGCGGCGATCGTTCTGCTGCCGCTGGCCGTGCAACTGCTGCCGACCGGGGAGACGTTCGGGCCGCACCACGCCAACTCGCCGCTGTACGGGCACTCGATCACCCAGATGTGGCTCGTGTACATCTTCCCGCCGGTCCGGGTGCTCGACTTCCTGCTCGGCATCCTGATGGCACGGATCGTGCTGGCGGGCCGGTGGGTCGGACTGGGAGTGCTGCCTGCCCTGGCGCTCACGGTGGCGGCGTACGCGGCGAGCCTGTACGTCCCCTTCCTCTTCTCCCTGAACGCCGTCGTCGTGGTCCCGTTCGCCCTGCTGATCTCCGCCGCCGCGGCACGGGACGCACAGGGCCGGGGGACCGCGGTGAGCGGACGTGTCTGGGTGTGGCTGGGCGAGGTGTCGTTCGCCTTCTACCTGGTGCACCAGATCCTGCTGTCCGTCACGCAGGAACGGTTCGGCTTCCGGACGGCTCACTCGCCCGCCGTGGCCGTCGGCGTGGCCGCCCTCGTGGCCGCGGTGAGCCTGCTGCTGGCCTGGCTGCTGTACGTCGGCGTCGAGCGGCCCGCGGTACGGGCATGGGCGCGCCGCGCCCGGACGGCGCGGCAGGCGTCCGGTACGGCGACTCCGGACGCCTCCCGGCCGCCGCGGGACGACAGCGACCGCGCCGTCCCCCTCGGCACGACCTGACCCTCGCCGACAAGGAGGCCGTCACCATGCCGCTGCCCGTCTTCGCGATGATGCTCTGCACCTTCTGCATCGGCACCGCCGAGAGCGTCGTCGCCGGCATCCTGCCCGCGATCGCGCGGGACGCCGGTGTCTCGCTGACCGCCGTCGGCATGCTCATCAGCGTGTACGCCCTCGCGGTGGTGCTGCTCGGCCCGTTCGTCACGGCGGTCACGGCACGGTTCCGCCGGAGTCTGCTGATGCCCGGCATGATGGGCGTGTTCGTCCTCGGCAACGCGCTGGCCGCGCTCGCCCCCGGCTTCGGCTGGCTCGTCGCCGGCCGGGTGACGAGCGCGGTGGTGCACTCCACGCTCATCGCCGCCTTCGTCGCGACGGCACGGGACATGGCGCCCGCGGACCGCAGGGCCGCCTGGGGGGCCAAGGTCACCCTCGGCATCGGGCTGTCCAGCGTGGCCGGTGTCCCGGCCGGCACCTTGATCGGGAACGCCTTCGGCTGGCGCGCCACCTTCTGGGCGCTGGCCGCGCTGAGTCTGGCCGCCGCCCTGCTGCTGACACTGAGCACGGTGCCCGACGCCCCACCGCCGGCCGCCGCCGCCCCGGCGGCGACCGCCCCGTACGGGGAGACGGCGGCCGGCGGACCGCACGGCGGGGCGGGTGACCGTGCAGCGCGCGGGTGGTTCGGCGCGGCGGGGCCGATGCTGCTCGTCGCCCTGCTGATCGTGCTCGGCACGGGAGGGGTGTTCGCTCTCTACACGTACGCCTCGCCGTATCTCACCGAGTCCGCGGGTTTCGGGCCGCGGGCCGTCACCGTGCTGCTCCTGCTCTACGGCGCCGGCGGCATCGCCGGCAACACGGCCGGCGGCCGGGCCGCCGACCTCTTCCCCCGCCGGACCGTGCTCGTGACCCTGGGCGCGGCCACGGCCGGCCTGCTGCTGCTCGGCCTGCCGGTCACCGGGAAGTGGGCCGTGGCCGGCCTGTTCTGCCTGCTGGGAGCCGCCTACTTCGCCACCATCCCGGCCCTCAACACCCAGATGGTGGCCGCGGCCGGTCCGTCGTCGCCGACCATGGCGCTGACCGTCAACAACTCGGCGTTCTGCGTCGGTATCGCGCTCGGCAGCTGGCTCGGCGGGGTCCTGCTGGCACACGGCCGTGCCGTGCCCTCCGTGGCCGCGGCCGGTGCCGCCCTGACCGCGGCCGCCCTCCTGCTCGCCCTGGCCGTGCCGGGCCGCCGGCGGCGGAGCGGGGCAGCGGACGGGGAACCGGACGGGGCCGTGCGCACGGGGCGGTCGGACCCGGCCGTCACGGGCCGCCCCCGCTGACCGTCACGCGCGACTACCATGGTCACTTCACGCCGCAGGCCGGACAGGAGGGGCGGACATGCTCAGAGAGGTCACGGCCACCCGCTACCTCGCGCCGCTCCACTCCGGGGGGTCCGTCCCGGGAGTCGTCGAGGCCGACGACCTGGGCACGTACGTGGTGAAGTTCACCGGGTCGGCGCAGGGGCGCAAGGCGCTGGTCGCCGAGGTGATCGTGGGGGAGCTGGCGCGGGCGCTCGGGCTGCGCTTCCCCGAGCTGGTGACGGTGCGCTTCGACCCCGCCATCGCCGCCCACGAGCCGCACCAGGAGGTGCGCGAGCTGCACGCGGCCAGCGCGGGGGTGAACCTGGGGATGGACTTCCTGCCGGGTGCCAGGGACTTCACCCCGGAGATCGCCGAGGTCTTCCCGGTGGACCCGCTGGAGGCGGGCCGGATCGTCTGGTTGGACGCGCTCACCGTCAATGTCGACCGTACGGTGCACAGCTCCAACCTCATGGTCTGGCCGGCCCTCGGCATCGCGCGGCCGCGCCTGTGGCTCATCGACCACGGTGCCGCCCTCGTCTTCCACCACCGCTGGGACACCTCGACGCCCGACAAGGCCTACGACTTCCGTCACCACGCCCTCGGCCGGTACGGCCCCGACACCCGGGCGGCGGACGCCGAACTCGCGCCCAGGGTGACCGAGCAGCTGCTCGGGGACATCCTCGCCGAGGTTCCGGACGCCTGGCTCACCGACTTCGGCACCCCGGACGAGATGCGCGAGGCCTATGCCGGTTACCTGCTGGCACGGGCACGGAGCTCGGCCCGGTGGCTTCCCACCGACTTCCCGGGCCGCGACCAGCTCGCCTCCGAGGAGGCGGCCCGCGCGGCCAGGACCAGGCAAGGACGCCCGGCCTGGCTGAAGCAGGTGCCCGACCTGCACGGGAAACCCGCGGCGGAACAGGATTGGTCGGTGCACCTCGGATGAGTGACAACGGACGCGTCGAGATCGAGTACTGCACCCAGTGCCGCTGGCTGCCCCGGGCGGCCTGGCTGGCGCAGGAGCTGCTGACCACCTTCGAGACCGAGCTGACCGAACTGGTGCTCAGACCCGGCAAGGGCGGGGTCTTCGTCGTCCGCGTCGGGGACGAGGTGGTGTGGGACCGGCGCGAACAGGGCTTCCCCGAACCCACGGCGGTGAAGCAGGCGGTACGTGACCGAGTGGCCCCGGGAAGGTCCCTGGGCCACTCGGACACCCCGGCCTAGAACCGCGTCTCTCGCGCCACCAGGGCGCGTCGAGCCTTCTAGCCGCGGAGCTGCTGGTAGGCGGGAAGCGTCAGGAAGTCCGCGTAGTCCTCGTCGAGCGAGACCTGGAGCAGCAGGTCGTGGGCCTGCTGCCAGTGCCCGGCCGCGAAGGCCTCCTCGCCGATCTCCTCGCGGACGGCGGCGAGTTCCTCGGCGGCGACCTTGCGGGCCAGCTCCGGGGTGGCCCGCTCGCCGTTCTCGAACTCGACGCCCGCGTTGATCCACTGCCAGATCTGCGAGCGGGAGATCTCGGCGGTGGCCGCGTCCTCCATGAGGTTGAAGATGGCCACCGCGCCCAGGCCGCGCAGCCACGCCTCGATGTAACGGATGCCCACCTGCACGGCGTTGACCAGACCGGCGTAGGTCGGCCTGGCCTCCAGCGAGTCGACGGCGATCAGGTCGGCCGCCGCCACCTGGACGTCCTCGCGCAGCCGGTCCTTCTGGTTCGGCCGGTCGCCGAGCACCCGGTCGAAGGACTCCAGGGCGATCGGGACCAGGTCGGGGTGGGCGACCCAGGAGCCGTCGAAGCCGTCGTTCGCCTCGCGGTCCTTGTCGGCGCGGACCTTCTCGAAGGCCACCTTGTTGACTTCGGCGTCCCGGCGGGACGGGATGAACGCCGCCATGCCGCCGATCGCGTGCGCACCGCGCTTGTGGCAGGTGCGGACGAGGAGTTCGGTGTACGCCCGCATGAACGGGGCGGTCATCGTCACGGCGTTGCGGTCCGGCAGGACGAACTTCGGCCCGCCGTCACGGAAGTTCTTGATGATGGAGAACAGGTAGTCCCAGCGTCCCGCGTTCAACCCCGAGGCGTGGTCGCGCAGTTCCCAGAGGATCTCCTCCATCTCGTACGCGGCGGTGATCGTCTCGATCAGCACGGTGGCGCGGACGGTGCCCTGCGGGATGCCGAGGTGGTCCTGGGCGAACACGAACACGTCGTTCCACAGCCGGGCTTCGAGGTGCGACTCGGTCTTCGGGAGGTAGAAGTAGGGCCCCTTGCCGAGGTCGAGCAGCCGCCGCGCGTTGTGGAAGAAGTAGAGCCCGAAGTCGACGAAGGCGCCGGGCACCTGCTCGCCGTCGACCTCGATGTGCCGCTCGTTCAGGTGCCAGCCGCGCGGCCGCATGACGACCGTCGCCAGCTCCTCGTTCGGCCGCAGGGCGTACGACTTGCCGCTCGCCGGGTCCGTGAAGTCGATGTTCCGGGTGTAGGCGTCGATCAGGTTCAGCTGCCCCAGGACGACGTTCTCCCAGGTGGGCGCGGAGGCGTCCTCGAAGTCCGCGAGCCAGATCCGGGCGCCCGAGTTGAGGGCGTTGATGGTCATCTTGCGGTCGGTGGGGCCGGTGATCTCCACCCGCCGGTCGTCGAGGGCCGCGGGGGAGGGGGCCACCCGCCAGGAGTCGTCGGCGCGGATCGCCGCGGTCTCGGGGAGGAAGTCGAGGGTCGAGGTGCGGGCGATCTCGGCGCGGCGCTCGGCGCGGCGGGCGAGGAGTTCGGCGCGGCGCGGCGAGAACCGCCGGTGCAGTTCGGCCACGAAGGCGAGCGCCGCGTCGGTGAGGACCTCCTCCTGCCGGGGCAGGGGCTCGGCGTCGACGATGGCCGGCCCAGACGGCGCTGGTGCGGACATGAGCTGTCACTTCCTTCAGCGGTGGCACCGGGTGCCAGTCGTTCCGGTGGAGCGAAGCATGCCCGCGCGGGGGCACGGGAGCTTCTGGACAGTGGATACTAGTTTCCTCATCGTGGAAGTTCAATGGTTTGTTGACGTCGAGATTCTCTGTGTCGAGGGAGGGTGGCGCTCGGTGCCGCCCCGTTCACTCCAGGTGGATCAGGTCGGCCTCGGTGTCGATGTCGTGCGGCTCGGCGACGTCCCCGCACTCGATGAGCGTGATCGCCGCCTCGTGTGCCCGGAGGTAGGCGCGGGCGCCCCGGTCCCCGGTCGCGCTCGCCGCGATCCCGGCCCAGTGCCGGGCGCCGAGCAGCACGGGATGCCCGCGCACCCCGTGATAGGCGGCCGACACCAGCGACGACTCGTCCCGGAAGCCGGCGACGACCCGCGCCACCGCCGCCGCCCCGATCCCCGGCTGGTCCACCAGCGCCACCAGGACGGCCGGTGCCCCGGTCCCTGCGAGCGACTCCAGCCCCACCCGCAGCGAGGACCCCATGCCCTCGGCCCAGCCGGGGTTCTCCACCACCACGCAGTCGTCGAGCGCCGCCCGCTCCCGCACGTCGTGCGCACCGGCCCCCAGCACCACGTGGACCGGCCCGCAGCCGCCCGCCCGCAGCTCCCCGGCCGCGTACTCCACCAGTGGCCGTCCCCGGTACGTCAGGAGCGCCTTGGGCCGCCCGCCGAGCCGTCTGCCACCGCCGGCGGCGAGCAGCAGTGCGGCGATCCGTCGATGCGTGTCGGTCATGGGTCCTGCATACCCGACGACGGCTCGCCGAGCGGGCTCCGCAGGGCTGAATTTCGGTCCGCGCTGTAGCGCTTTCCCGGCGGGAGGGCGTTTACTGACCCGCGTCCCGGGGCGCTCGATCAGTGCCGCGGGGCACCTGGCGAGGGGGGAGCTGTGTTGCGGAGCTTGGGGCAGAGGCCGGTGACCGGCAGCGACGAGGATCCGAGGATCACGGAACTACGCGCGGCGGTGTCCAGGCTGCGCCGCGAACTGGCCGCGCACCCGGCCGAGTTCCCGGACCGTGCGATAGCCGAGGACGAACTGGCGGCGCTGGCCGCGATGGCCACGGGCGGCATCCCGGAGATCCCGCGCCTGCGCCGTTCCCTGTTACTGATCGCCGGCGCGATCGGCTCGGTGAGCGCGTTGGCGCCGGGCCTGTCGGGCGTACGCCGGGCGGTGGACCTGTTCGGCGAGACGCCGCGCGCCTGAGCGTCCCGTCGGGGCGGTCCCGTCCGCCCCGCACCCGCGGACGGTGCGGCGGTGCCCGGTGCTCAGGCGCCCGAACTCGCCAGCGCCCGGGACAGTTCGACGGCCACCTGCTGCAGCACCGGCACGATCCTCTCGGTGGCCGCCTCCGTCACCCGCCCCGCGGGCCCGGAGATCGAGATCGCCGCAGCGGTCGGCGAGTCGGGCACCGACACCGCCAGGCACCGCACCCCGACCTCCTGCTCGTTGTCGTCCACGGCGTACCCGAGCCGCCGCACCTCGGCCAGGGCCGCCAGGAACCCCTCCGCGGTGGTGATCGTCTTCTCGGTCGCCGCCGGCATCCCGGTGCGCGCGAGCAGCGCCCGCACCTCCGCGTCCGGCACCCCCGCGAGCAGCGCCTTGCCCACCCCGGTCGAGTGCGGCAGCACCCGCCGCCCGACCTCCGTGAACATCCGCATCGAGTGCTTGGACGGCACCTGTGCGACGTACACGATCTCGTCCCCGTCGAGCAGCGCCATGTTCGCCGTCTCCCCGGTCTCCTCGACCAGCCGCGCCAGGTACGGCCGCGCCCACGTGCCCAGCAGCCGCGACGCCGACTCGCCGAGCCGGATCAGCCGGGGGCCGAGCGCGTACCGCCGGTTCGGCTGCTGCCGTACGTACCCGCAGGCGACCAGTGTCCGCATCAGCCGGTGGATCGTCGGCAACGGCAGCCCGCTGCTCGCGGACAGCTCGC
Organism: Streptomyces sp. NPDC020958; assembly: GCF_055562175.1. Taxonomy (NCBI): domain Bacteria; kingdom Bacillati; phylum Actinomycetota; class Actinomycetes; order Kitasatosporales; family Streptomycetaceae; genus Streptomyces; species Streptomyces sp. NPDC020958. The sequence goes on from NZ_JBVHFU010000003.1 coordinate 654,875, forward strand.
TCAGGCCGACCTCGCCGCCCGCGTCCGCCATCCGCTCCAGCAGATCGAAGGCGCGCTCGAGGGACTGGACCCCGCCGCCGTTGGACTTGGCGGAGTCGTGGGCGCTGGCGCTGGACGTCGGCACGGCGCGTTCCTTTCGAGGCTGACGGGAAGAGCTGAAGCCTACCCGGCGGCCGGTTGACTCCCCGGTCGTACGTAGCTACGTTCTGCCTGTTGAAATCATAATTCCGCTTTGTGGAAAGGTCCAGAGTGGGCGCGCGGGGGGCGCCGGAGAGTGGGGGCCCTTGACGGCGGGGGAGCGGGAGTGAAGACTCCTTCAACAGAACGTTGAATTCCGTTACGTGGGTGTGAATCCCGTTTCCCGGAAGTAAAACGGCGGCAGAGAGAGGGGTCCGGGTGTCCGACGCTGAACTGGTGCTGCGCTCGACGCGCGTCATCACCCCGGAGGGGACACGGCCCGCCGCGGTCGCGGTGTCCGCCGGGACGATCACCGCCGTACTGCCGTACGACGCTCCGCTCCCGCGGGGCGCCCGCCTGGAGGACCTCGGCGACGACGTCCTGCTGCCCGGTCTGGTCGACACCCACGTCCACGTCAACGACCCGGGCCGCACCGAGTGGGAGGGCTTCTGGACCGCCACGCGCGCGGCGGCGGCCGGCGGCATCACCACCCTGGTCGACATGCCGCTCAACTCCCTCCCGCCGACCACCACGGTCGACCACCTCCGGGTCAAGCAGGCGGTCGCGGCCGACAAGGCGCACGTCGACGTCGGCTTCTGGGGCGGCGCGCTGCCGGACAACGTCAAGGACCTGCGTCCGCTCCACGAGGCCGGCGTCTTCGGCTTCAAGGCGTTCCTGTCACCCTCCGGTGTCGACGAGTTCCCGCACCTCGACCAGGAGCGGCTCGCCCGGTCGCTGGCGGAGATCACCTCGTTCGGCGGACTGCTGATCGTGCACGCGGAGGACCCGCGCCACCTGGCGGCCGCCCCGCAGCACGGCGGCCCGAAGTACGCCGACTTCCTGGCCTCCCGCCCGCGCGACGCGGAGGACACGGCGATCGCCCAGCTGATCGCGCAGGCGAAACGCCTCGACGCGCGCGTGCACGTCCTGCACCTGTCCTCCTCCGACGCCCTGCCGCTGATCGCCGAGGCCAAGCGGGAGGGGGTGCGGATCACCGTCGAGACCTGCCCGCACTACCTCACCCTCACCGCGGAGGAGGTCCCGGACGGCGCCAGCGAGTTCAAGTGCTGCCCGCCGATCCGGGAGGCGGCCAACCAGGACCTGCTCTGGCAGGCGCTCGCCGACGGCACGATCGACTGCGTGGTCACCGACCACTCACCGTCCACGGCCGACCTGAAGACCGCCGACTTCGCGACCGCCTGGGGCGGCATCTCCGGCCTCCAGCTCAGCCTCGCCGCGGTGTGGACCGAGGCCCGCGGGCGCGGCCACGGTCTTGAGGACGTGGTCCGCTGGATGTCCGCGCGAACGGCGGCGCTCGTCGGACTCGACGGCCGCAAGGGCGCCATTGCGGTGGGCCGGGACGCCGACTTCGCGGTCCTCGCGCCCGACCGGACCTTCACCGTGGACCCGGCCGGACTCCAGCACCGCAACCGCGTCACCGCGTACGCGGGCAAGACCCTGTACGGGGTCGTGAAGTCCACCTGGCTGCGCGGCGAACGCATCGTCGCGGACGGCGCGTTCACGGCCCCGCGGGGCCGGCTCCTCACCCGTACTCCCTGACCTTCCGCCCGCTCCCGGCACCTACGCCGCTCCGCCCTCTTCCGCACCCGCACCGGCCGACCCCGAAAGGAAGACCTTCTTTGACGGCGATCCCGACCTTCACCGGCGACGCGCACCCCTACTCCGGCGGCGACCCGTACGCGGACTACCGCACCGCCGACTTCCCCTTCACCCAGTACGTCAACCTCGCCGGACGGCAGCTCGGCGCCGGGGTCATCGCCGCCAACGACGAGTTCTTCGCCCAGCGGGAGAACCTGCTGGTGGCCGGGCGTGCCGAGTTCGACCCCGAGCACTTCGGGCACAAAGGCAAGATCATGGACGGCTGGGAGACGCGTCGCCGGCGCGGCGTCTCGGCCGAGCACCCCTGGCCGACGGACGAGGACCACGACTGGGCGCTGGTACGCCTCGGGGCCCCCGGCGTCGTCCGCGGGATCGTCGTCGACACGGCCCACTTCCGCGGGAACTACCCGCAGGCGGTGTCCGTCGAGGGCACGTCGGCCGCCGGCTCGCCGGCACCGGACGAACTCCTCGGCGCCGACGTGAAGTGGACCACCCTGGTGCCCCGCACGCCGGTGGGCGGCCACGCGGCGAACGGCTTCGCGGTGTCCCTGGAGCAGCGCTTCACGCACCTGCGGGTGAACCAGCACCCCGACGGCGGCATCGCACGCCTGCGCGTGTACGGCGAGGTCGTACCCGACCCGCTCTGGCTGGCGGCGCTGGGCACCTTCGACGTGGTGGCCCTGGAGAACGGCGGCCGGGTCGAGGACGCCTCGAACCTCTTCTACTCGCCGGCCACCAACACCATCCAGCCGGGCCGTTCCCGCAAGATGGACGACGGCTGGGAGACGCGTCGCCGCCGCGACCGGGGCCACGACTGGATCCGCTACCGGCTGGTGACCCACTCCCAGATCCGCGCCCTGGAGATCGACACGGCGTACCTGAAGGGCAACAGCGCGGGCTGGGCGTCGGTGTCGGTGAAGGACGGCGAGGACGGCGAGTGGGCGGAGATCCTCCCGCGCACCCGCCTCCAGCCCGACACCAACCACCGGTTCGTACTGGCTTCGCCCGCCGTCGGAACGCACGCGCGCGTGGACATCTTCCCGGACGGCGGCATCTCGCGGCTGCGGTTGTTCGGGTCCCCGACGGAGGCCGGAGCGGCGGCGCTCTCCGTCCGGTACCGCGAACTTTCCTGACCGGCCGGAGGGAACCGGGGGTCCGTCGGCTACGTTCTTCTCCCGTGACCCTTCAGCAAGAGATCGTCGGCAACGCCATGCAGATGGCGGTCGTCAACCTGCATCCCGGCCAGACCGTCTACTGCGAGGCCGGCAAGTTCCTGTTCAAGACGACGAACGTGACCATGGAGACGCGGCTCAGCGGCCCGTCGGGCAACGGCGGCCAACCGCAGGGCGGTGGCGGCGGCATGGGCGGCATGCTGCGCCAGGCCATGGGCACCGCCATGCAGGTCGGCCAGCGCATGCTCGCCGGCGAGTCCCTGGCGTTCCAGTACTTCACCTCCCAGGGCGGCGAGGGCACCGTCGGCTTCGCGGGCGTGCTCCCCGGCGAGATGCGCGCCCTGGAACTCGACGGCACGCGCGCGTGGTTCGCGGAGAAGGACGCCTTCGTCGCCGCCGAGTCCACCGTGGAGTTCGGCATCGCCTTCGCGGGCGGCCGCACCGGCATGAGCGGCGGCGAGGGCTTCGTCCTGGAGAAGTTCACCGGCCGCGGCACGGTGATCATCGCCGGCGCCGGGAACTTCATCGACCTCAACCCCGCCGACTTCGGCGGCCGCATCGAGGTCGACACGGGCTGCGTCGTCGCCTTCGAGGAGGGCATCCAGTACGGCGTCCAGCGCGTCGGCGGACTCAACCGCCAGGGCCTCATGAACGCCGTCTTCGGCGGCGAGGGCCTCTCCCTGGCCACCCTGGAGGGCAACGGCCGGGTGATCCTCCAGTCCCTGACCATCGAGAGCCTCGCCAACGCCCTGAAGAAGGCACAGGGCGGTGACAAGCAGGGCCCGACCGGCGGGCTGTTCTCCACGCACGCGGGATGAGGGTCTGACGGCGGCGCGAGCCAGGTTAACTCCGTGAAAACGAACGGGACTTGATGGGAAATTCTGCGGAGTTGTCATTGACATGCCATCGTCTACGCGCGTCATCATGGAGCCATGAGATTCCCCCCACGCATCACCCGAATCGGCGCTGCCGGCGCCCTGCTGTCCGCCCTCCTCGTCGGCGGTACCGTCACCGCCACCACGGCGGACGCCGCCGCCACCTCGGTCGGCAGCATCTGCTACGGCGACCTGCCCTCGCAGGCCTACGACACGCTGGACCTGATCGCGTCGGACGGCCCGTTCCCGTACTCGCAGGACGGGGTCGTCTTCCGCAACTCGGAGCGCGTGCTGCCGAGTCAGCCCAGCGGCTATTACCACGAGTACACGGTGAAGACCCCCGGCTCCTCCACGCGCGGCGCACGACGCATCGTGACCGGTGAGGAGAGCCAGGAGGACTACTACACGGCGGACCACTACGCCACGTTCGACCTGATCGACTTCGACTGCTGAGTCCCTCCTCACCCGGCACCACCCTCGCCCCGCGGCCTCCCCCCATGTCATCGGCCGCGGGGCGAGCCGCGTCCGCCACAAGGCCGCACGCACGCGCGCGTGGCGCACCGAAAGTCCACGCGCGTCCGACTTTGGTCGACGATCCCGCGCAGGGGGCGGCCCCGCCGGCCGGTCCTGCGTAGATTTGCCGACCGTGAGCGGTGACATCCCAGTACGCACGTTCGAGGGCAGGCGGTGGCTCTTCCCGTCCTCCGTGCTGCACGAACTCGACCCCGACCCCGACGCCCGCGGACGGCGCCCCCGCCGTACCGCGCGGGACTGGCTCGTCGACTCCAGCTGCTTCCTGCTGGCCGTCCTCGTGGGCGCGGCCGGCGCGCAGACGGTCCGGCACGAGACGGACCTCCCGCACGCCTTCGCCGTCGCCGACCAGCTGATCGGCGGCCTCGCCTGCTGCGCCGTCTGGCTGCGCCGCCGTCGGCCGCTCGGCCTGGCCCTGGCGATGGTCCCGGTCAGCTTCGTCTCCGCCACCGCGGGCGGTGCCTCCATGGTCGCCCTGTTCACGCTGGCCGTGCACCGCCCCTTCCGGTACCTGGCCTGGATCACCGTCGTCAACCTGGCCCTGGTCCCGCTCTTCTACTGGCTTCGCCCCGATCCCGACCTGCCCTACCTCGTGGTCGTGGTGCTCGCCGCGCTGCTGACCCTCCTGGTGGCCTGCCTCGGGCTGTTCGTCCGCACCAAACGGCAGCTCATGCTGACCCTGCGGGACCGGGCCCGGCGCGCCGAGACCGAGGCAGGACTGCGTGTCGAGCGGGCCCAGCGGCTGGCCCGGGAGGCGATCGCCCGCGAGATGCACGACGTGCTCGCTCACCGGCTCACCCTGCTCAGCGTGCACGCCGGTGCCCTGGAGTTCCGGCCCGACGCGCCCCGGGAGGAGATCGCCCGTGCGGCCGGTGTCATCCGGGAGAGCTCCCACGAGGCCCTCCAGGACCTGCGCGAGATCATCGGTGTGCTGCGCGCGGCGGACGGCGACGAGGCCGGCGGCCGCCCGCAGCCGACGCTCGCCGCTCTGGACGCGCTCGTCGCCGAGTCCCGCCGGGCCGGCATGAAGGTCACCCTGGACAACCGGGTGGACGACCCGGCGGCCGTACCGGCGGCCGTCGGCCGCACCGCCTACCGCATCGCCCAGGAGGGCCTCACCAACGCCCGCAAGCACGCTCCCGGCGCCGAGGTCACCGTCCGTGTCACCGGCGCCCCCGGCGACGGCCTGGACATCACGGTGCACAACCCCGCCCCCGAGGCCGAGGCGCCGCCGGTGCCCGGTTCCGGCCAGGGCCTGATCGGGCTGACCGAACGCGCGGTGCTGGCCGGCGGCCGGCTGGAGCACCGGACCACCGGCGCCGGCGGCTTCGAGCTACGGGCCTGGCTGCCCTGGGCCGCCGCCCGGACCATCGCGTGACGACCCGGTGGCGGGGTGCCGCGTGATTGGTTGGGGACCATGACCGTGATCAGACTGCTGCTCGTGGACGACGACCCGCTGGTGCGGGCGGGGCTGGCCCTCATGATCGGCGGGGCCGAGGACATCGAGATCGTCGGAGAGGGTGCCGACGGCGACGAGGTCGAGGCGCTCGTCGACCGCACCCGGCCCGACGTCGTCCTGATGGACATCCGGATGCCGGGCGTGGACGGGCTCACCGCCACCGAGCGGCTGCGCGCGCGTGCCGACGCCCCGCAGGTCGTCGTCCTGACCACCTTCCACGCCGACGCACAGGTGCTGCACGCCCTGCGCGCCGGAGCCGCCGGGTTCGTCCTCAAGGACACCCCGCCCGCCCTGATCGTCGACGCGGTGCGCCGGGTCGCGGCCGGCGACCCCGTGCTGTCGCCCGCCGTCACCCGGCAGCTGATGCGGCACGCGGCCGCCTCCCAGGCCGACACCCGGCAGGCACGCGCGCGTGCCAGGCTCACCGTCCTCAACGACCGCGAGCGCGAGGTCGCCGTCTCGGTCGGCCGGGGCCTCGCCAACGCCGAGATCGCCACCGGTCTCTTCATGAGCGTCGCGACCGTCAAGACCCATGTCTCCCGCATCCTGGCCAAGCTCGGTCTGAACAACCGCGTCCAGATCGCCCTGCTGGCGTACGACGCGGGGCTGCTGGAGGAGTAGCGGAACAGGAGAGGAGGAGCAGGGGCACCAACCGGGAGCCCCGCGCGTTCTCCCGGTACGGGACGGCCTCGGGGACCGCCTGAAGGGGGAGCGACGACATGCAGGTGACCGACCTCGGTCAGTACGGCGAGACGTTGCGCACGGACCCGCACACCGTGTATGCGCGGCTGCGCGCACGCGGCCCGGTGCACCGGGTGCGGTGGCCGCTGCCCGAAGGGCAGTACCACGAGACCTGGCTGGTCGTGGGGTACGAGGAGGCGCGCGCCGCGCTCGCCGACCCGGGACTGGCCAAGGACACCGCGAAAACCGGCTTCACGTTCCTCGACGAGGAACTGATCGGCAAGCACCTGCTGGCCGCGGACCCGCCGCAGCACACCCGGCTGCGCTCCCTCGTCACCCGCGCGTTCACCGCCCGCCGGGTGGCCGGACTGGAGCCGAGGATCCAGGAGATCACCGACCGGCTGCTGGACGAGATGCTGCCGCGCGGCCACGCCGACCTCCTCGACGCCCTCGCCTACCCGCTGCCCATCACGGTGATCAGCGAGCTGCTCGGCGTCCCCGAACTGGACCGCGCCCGCTTCCGCAAGCTCTCCAACGAGGCGGTCACGTCCAGCCGCCCGGGCAGCGAGCACGACGCGTTCACCGCGCTCGCCGACTACCTGGCGGAGCTGATCGAGGACAAGCGGTGCGCGGGCCCGAGCGGAGACCTGCTCAGCGACCTGCTGCGGACCACCGCCGAGGACGGCGACCGGCTCTCCGTCGGCGAACTGCGCGGCATGGCCTTCGTGCTGCTGATCGCCGGCCACGAGACCACCGTCAACCTGATCGGCAACGGCGTCCTCGCACTGCTCAGCCACCCGGACCAACTCGCCGCCCTGCGCGCCGACATGACCCTCCTGGACGGCGCGGTCGAGGAGATCCTGCGCTGGGAGGGGCCGGTGGAGAACGCGACGTACCGGTACGCCGCCGAGCCCCTGGAGATCGCCGGCACCGCCATCGCCCCGGGCGACCCGGTGATGATCGGCCTGACCGCCGCCGACCGCGACGGCGCCCGTTACGCCGAGCCGGACCGCTTCGACATCCGCCGGGACAGCCGCGGCCACCTCGCCTTCGGCCACGGCATCCACTACTGCCTGGGCGCACCCCTGGCCCGCCTGGAGGGCCGCATCGCCCTGCGCTCCCTGCTGGAGCGGGCCCCGGACCTGGCGCTGGACGGGCAGCCGGGGGAGTGGCTGCCCGGGACGCTGATGAGAGGGGTGCGGCGGCTGCCCGTCCGCTGGTAGGCGACGGCGGTCAGCCGAGCCGGTCCGGGATCTCCGCGAGCGCCACCGGCCTCCGCTCGCGCCGGGACACCTCGCAGGCCTCCGCGACCCGCAGCGCCTGGAGCGCCTCGCGCCCGTCGCAGGGGTTGTCCCGCGTGCCGCGCACCACGTCGACGAAGGCGCACAGCTCGGCCTCGTAGGCGGGCCCGAACCGCTCCAGGAAACCCGGCCAGGGCTTGTCCGCGGGCGGCGGCCCGGTCGGCTCGGTCGAGGCCACCGGCGTACGGTCGTCCAGCCCGACCACCACGGTGTCCCGCTCCCCGGCCAGCTCCATCCGCACGTCGTACCCGGCGCCGTTCAGCCGGGTCGCGGTGGCCGTGGCCAGCGTGCCGTCGTCCAGGGTGAGCAGCGCCGAACCGGTGTCCACGTCACCGGCCTCGCGGAACATCGCGGGTCCCGCGTCCGAGCCGGTCGCGTACACGTCCACGACCTCCCGGCCGGTCACCCAGCGCAGCATGTCGAAGTCGTGGATCAGCGTGTCCCGGAACAGCCCGCCCGACAGCGGCAGCCACTCGGGCGGCGGCGGCGACTGGTCGGAGGTCAGCGCCCGTACCGTGTGCAGCCGCCCGAGCCGTCCCGAGCGCACCGCCTCCCGGGCGCCCGCGTACCCGGCGTCGAAGCGCCGCTGGAAGCCCATCTGCAGGACCGTACCGGCCCGCTCCACCTCGGCGAGGGCGTGCAGGGTGCCCGGCAGGTCGAGGGCGATCGGCTTCTCGCAGAAGACCGGGAGTCCGGAGCGTGCTGCCCGACCGATCAGTTCGGCGTGGGCCGAGGTCGCCGTGGTGATCACCACGGCGTCCACGCCCCACTTGAAGATCTCGTCGGTCCCGGGTGCCGCCGTCTCCCCGAGGCGGTGTGCCAGATCCTGGGCCCGCGCCGGATCCACGTCCGTGAGGATCAGCGACCCGACCTCGCGATTGCGGCTGAGCGTGTTCGCGTGGATGGTGCCTAGGCGGCCCGTACCGATGACCCCGATGCGCATGGGAACAAGGTGCTGGTGCACCCCGCGCGCTGTCAATCCATATGTCCGGACAATCGAACTACACAACTTCCCGTCAACCCGTCACGGGGATACGCTCGGGCCCGTGCCGAAACCAGATGTGGACCCGACCGTGACGCTCGACCTCCGTGTGGACCGGAGCTCCCCGGTCCCGTTGTACTTCCAGCTGGCCCAGCAGCTGGAGGCGGCCATCGAGCACGGCTCGCTCACCCCCGGCAGCCTGCTGGGCAACGAGATCGAGCTGGCCGCACGGCTCGGCCTGTCCCGCCCGACGGTCCGGCAGGCCATCCAGTCCCTCGTCGACAAGGGCCTCCTGGTCCGCCGCCGGGGCGTCGGCACCCAGGTCGTGCACAGCCAGGTCAAACGCCCCCTGGAGCTCAGCAGCCTCTACGACGACCTGGAGTCGGCCGGCCAGCGCCCCGCCACCAAGGTCCTGGTCAACACCGTCGTCACGGCCTCCGCCGAGGTCGCGGCCGCGCTCGGGGTCGCCGAGGGCACCGAGGTGCGGCGCATCGAACGGCTGCGGCTGGCGCACGGCGAGCCGATGGCGTACCTCACCAACTACCTGCCGCCCGGCCTGCTGGACCTGGACACCGGGCAGTTGGAGGCGACCGGCCTCTACCGGCTGATGCGGGCCGCCGGGATCACCCTGCACAGCGCCCGCCAGTCCATCGGCGCGCGCGGCGCGGCCGCCGTCGAGGGCGAGCGGCTCGCCGAACCGGAGGGCGCCCCGCTGCTCACCATGCAGCGCACCACCTACGACGACACCGGCCGCGCCGTCGAGTTCGGCGACCACATCTACCGGCCGACCCGCTACTCCTTCGAGTTCCAGCTGCTCGTACGGTCCTGAGCACCGCCCGCTCGATGGTCATAATGTCCGGACAATGTGACCGTGAGATGGCGGACGGCGACGGGCGGTCGCGTTCCTTATCTCCCCCGAACGGCGCCACCCCTCCCAGTGAGGCACAATCGAGCCCGATGAGCACCTACCGCGACCTCACCGCCCCCATCGGCTCCCGCCGAGCCCCGGTCCTGCGTACCGTCGGCACCAGGGAACGCCGGTCACACCTGACGGCGCCGCGCGTGCCGACGGTCGGCATCGACATCGGCGGCACCAAGGTCATGGCGGGCGTCGTGGACGCCGACGGCAACATCCTGGAGAAGCTCCGCACGGAGACCCCGGACAAGTCCAAGAGTCCGAAGGTCGTCGAGGACACCATCGTCGAACTGGTCCTGGACCTGTCCGACCGGCACGACGTGCACGCGGTGGGCATCGGCGCGGCCGGCTGGGTCGACGCCGACCGCAACCGCGTGCTGTTCGCCCCCCACCTGTCCTGGCGCAACGAACCGCTGCGCGACCGCCTGGCCGGCCGGCTCGCCGTACCCGTCCTCGTGGACAACGACGCGAACGCCGCCGCCTGGGCGGAGTGGCGCTTCGGCGCCGGACGCGGCGAGGACCACCTCGTCATGATCACGCTCGGCACCGGCATCGGCGGCGCGATCCTGGAGGACGGCCAGGTCAAGCGCGGCAAGTACGGCGTCGCCGGTGAGTTCGGCCATATGCAGGTGGTGCCCGGCGGCCACCGCTGCCCGTGCGGCAACCGCGGCTGCTGGGAGCAGTACAGCTCGGGCAACGCGCTGGTCCGGGAGGCCAGGGAGCTGGCGGTGGCCGACTCCCCGGTGGCCTACGGGATCATCGAGCACGTCAAGGGCAACGTCAACGACATCACCGGCCCGATGATCACCGAGCTGGCCCGCGAGGGCGACGCCATGTGCATCGAGCTGCTCCAGGACATCGGCCAGTGGCTCGGCGTCGGCATCGCCAACCTCGCCGCCGCCCTCGACCCGTCCTGCTTCGTGATCGGCGGCGGCGTCAGCGCCGCCGACGACCTGCTCATCGGCCCCGCACGGGACGCGTTCAAACGCCAGCTGACCGGGCGCGGCTACCGCCCCGAGGCCCGAATCGCCCGCGCCCAGCTGGGTCCCGAGGCCGGCATGGTCGGCGCCGCCGACCTCGCCCGCCTGGTCGCCCGCCGGTTCCGGCGCGCCAACCGGCGCCGGGTGGAGCGCTACGAGCGCTACGAGCGGTACGCGGAGGCCCGCCGTACCCGGGACACCGCATGACCGCTGCACTGCCCCGCCAGGCGGCGCCCCCGGACGAACCGCGCCGCCCGCCGGAGACCCCCGGCCACAGGACCCGTCGTCGGGCGCTCACCCTGCTCATCATCGTGCTGCTCATCGGCGTGCCGGCCGGCTATCTGGTGATCTCCGCCGCCCAGAGCCGCGACAGCGGCAAGGACAAGGAGTCCAAGGCCTCCGCGACCGGCCTCGCCGAGGGCTGGCCCTCGAAGGTGCAGCGGCGCCTCTACCAGGTACCGGTCCCGCATCCCGCCGACAGGATCGCCTACTACGAGACGAACAACTGGAAGACCAGCCGTCTCTACGTCCAGTTCCGCACCAACAGCGCCGGACTGGACAGCTTCCTGGAGGGCATGGGCGTCAACCGGGACGCGCTCAAGAAGAACGACATCAGCGTCAGCTCCCGGGACCGGAAGATCACCGGCTGGAAGTTCACCGGCACCGGACCCTGGGCGGGCCTCACGCACGCCCAGAAGAACCCGGCGCCCACCCAGGACGTGGTCGTGAACACCGCCGACCCCGAGTTCCCGATGGTCTACGTCGTCTCGCGCACCGTGCCGTGACGGCCGGCCCCGGCCGGTCGCCGGGGCCGATTGTCAGACCCCGCCCGTACAGTCGAAGACATCTGATCCGACGCACGGGCGGGAGGTGGCAGAACGTATGAGCGGCGCGGTTGCCGGGACGCACGCGGACGTGCCCGTGCGCCTCGCGGCGGTCTACTTGCCCGCCGACCTTCCCCGCCAGGGCCGGATCGCCTTCTGGGACCCCGCGGGCGGCCCCCTGCCCGGGGAGGGCCAGGAGCTGACCGTCGTACGCCGGCACGGCGCCGGTGTCCGCCGCCGGCAGGTGCCCGCGCTCACCCTGCCGGTCGGCGACGCCCTCCCGGTGCTGGTCAGGGCCCGCCGCGACCCGGCCGCCCACCCCGCCACCGCCTGCTGGGGAGCGGCCGCCCAGCACGCGCTGCGGCTCGCCGCCCGGGGCCGGCTGCTGCCCGGCCTGACCCCGGCGGGACACGACGCCTGGCGGGCCGGCCCCCTGGAGCCCGCCGACATCGCCCACCTGCGCGCGGTGGCCGCCGCACTGCCCGCCGAGGGCCACGCCGTCCCGCTGCCGGGCCCCGGCCCGCTCCTGCTGCCCCAGCCGGAGGCGCTGATCCGCTCCTTCCTCGACGCGGTCGCGGACACCCTGCCCCGCACCCCGGCCGCGCCCCACACCTCGGGTCGGCCGTTCGCCGCGCGCGAGGCCCAGCGGCTGCCCGACGCCCGGGAATGGGCCGCGGAGGTCGCCGCCGGCATGGACGCCGGGGTGCGGATCTCGCTGCGCCTGGACCTGTCGGCCTCCGACCTGTTCGACGACGGCGAGGGCGCGCACCGCGCGGGCGCGGCGATCGTCCAGGTGCACAGCCTGGCCGACCCGACCCTGCTGACCGACGCGGCGGCCCTGTGGGCCGGGCGGTCCGACGCGGCCTTCGGCCCCCGCGCGCGCGTGGACGCGGCGCTGGCCGTGCGCCGGGCCGCGCGCGTGTGGCCGCCCCTGGACCGGCTCACGGAACAGGACGTGCCCGACGTCCTCGCGCTCTCCGAGGAGGAGCTGGGCGACCTGCTCGGAGTGGCCGCGACCCGGCTCGCGGCGGCCGGGGTCGCCGTGCACTGGCCCCGGGACCTGGCCCAGGACCTGACCGCGGCCGCGGTCGTCAGGACCGCCCCCGGCTCCGCCACCGACGGCACCGGCTTCTTCGAGGGAGAGGAACTCCTCCAGTTCCGCTGGCAGCTGGCGCTCGGCGGGGACCCCCTCAGCGAGGCCGAGATGGACGCCCTCGCCGAGGCCCACCGCCCCGTCGTACGCCTGCGGGACCGCTGGGTGCTCGTCGACCCGGCACTCGTGCGCAAGGCCCGCAGACGCGAACTGGGCCTGCTCGACCCGGTCGACGCGCTGTCCATGGCGCTCACCGGCGAGGCCGAGGTGGACGGCGAGACCGTCGAGGCGGTCCCCGTCGGCGTCCTCGCGGCCCTGCGCGACCGCCTCACGGCCGGCGTCCGCCCCGCCGAGCCGCCCGCCGGACTGCACGCCACCCTGCGCGACTACCAACTGCGCGGCCTGGCCTGGCTCGACCTCATGACCTCCCTGGGGCTCGGCGGCTGCCTCGCCGACGACATGGGCCTCGGCAAGACCATCACCGTCATCGCCCTGCACCTGAAGCGGGCCCGCACCGAACCGACCCTGGTGGTCTGCCCGGCCTCGCTGCTCGGCAACTGGCAGCGGGAGATCACCCGGTTCGCGCCCGGCGTCCCGGTGCGCCGCTTCCACGGCCCCGAGCGCAGCCTGGACGGCCTCGACGGCGGCTTCCTCCTCACCACCTACGGCACCATGCGCGCCACCGCGGGACGCCTCGCCGAACAGCCTTGGGGGATGGTCGTCGCCGACGAGGCCCAGCACGTCAAGAACCCGTACTCGGCGACCGCCAAGGCCCTGCGCACCATCCCGTCCCCCGCGCGCGTGGCCCTCACCGGAACCCCCGTGGAGAACAACCTCTCCGAACTCTGGGCCCTGCTCGACTGGACCACCCCGGGACTCCTCGGCCCGCTGAAGTCCTTCCGGGCCCGGCACGCGCGCGCCGTGGAGAACGGCGACAACGACGAGGCCGTGGCGCGACTGGCCCGACTCGTGCGGCCCTTCCTCCTGCGCCGCAGGAAGTCCGACCCCGGGATCGTCCCCGAACTCCCGCCCAAGACGGAGACCGACCACCCGGTCCCGCTCACCCGCGAACAGGCCGCGCTCTACGAGGCGATGGTCCGCGAGTCGCTGCTCGCCATCGAGACGGCCGAGGGCATCGCCCGCCGGGGCCTGGTGCTCAAGCTCCTCGGCGCCCTCAAGCAGATCTGCGACCATCCCGCGCTGTACCTGAAGGAGGAGGCCCGCGCCGACGGCCTCGCCGCCCGCTCCGGGAAGCTGACCCTGCTCGACGAACTGCTGGACACCGTGCTCGCCGAGGACGGCTCGGCGCTCGTCTTCACCCAGTACGTCGGCATGGCACGCCTGATCACCGGGCACCTCCAGGCCCGCGCGGTCCCCGTCGACCTGCTGCACGGCGGTACGCCGGTACCCGAGCGGGAGCGCATGGTGGACCGCTTCCAGGCCGGCGCCACCCCCGTCCTGGTGCTGTCGTTGAAGGCCGCGGGCACCGGGCTCAACCTCACCCGCGCCGGCCATGTCGTCCACTTCGACCGCTGGTGGAACCCGGCGGTGGAGGAACAGGCCACGGACCGCGCGTACCGCATCGGGCAGACCCAGCCCGTCCAGGTCCACCGGCTGGTCACCGAGGGCACGGTGGAGGACCGCATCGCGGAGATGCTGGAGTCCAAGCGGGCTCTCGCGGACGCGATCCTCGGCACCGGCGAGGCGGCCCTGACCGAACTGACGGACCGGGAGCTGTCCGACCTGGTGTCGCTGCGGAGGACGTCATGAGCGAGGACGTCATGAGCGAGGACGGGCACCGGCCGGGCGACGCGGCCCGGCGCGCGCTGCGAGCGGCACGGGACCGCGGGGCGGATTCCGGCGCCGACGGGGCGGTCCCGGCCGAGGCGGAGCAACCGGCTGCCCCTGCGGCGCCGGACGCGCCGGACGGGGCCGTTCCGGAGCGGCGGGTGCCGCGGCCCGGCGACGCCGTGCGGCGTGCGCTGCGGACGGCCGCCGCGGCGAAGGGGGCGGAGCGGCGGGACACCGAACTCGCGGGCGACACCGGGGCCGGTGCGCCGGCCGCCGACCGTCCGGCCGCCGACCGTCCGGTCGGCCGTCCCGGTGACGTCGCCCGGGAGGCGCTGCGGGCGGCGCGCGCCGAGGCGCGGCGCGCCGGAGAGACCGCGGCGGCGGAAGCGGCGGAACGGCGCCCGAACCGGGCGCCGCACCGCGTCCCGGCACCGTCCGCGGCGACGACCACGGAACGCACCCGCACCGCCCGCGACCTGAAACAGTTCCTGGCCACGGCGTTCCGCATGCCGAACGCGGACGACTCCGAGCCGTCCTTCGAGAGCGAGCACGGGCCGGAGCACGAGCTCCCGTCCGCCGTGGCCACCCCGAACCCCCCGGAGTCGAACACCTCAGCCCCGGCTCCCGGCCACCGGACGCCGGAGGCCACCCGCGAGACGCCCGCCGACACCTCCAGCTCCGCGCCCACCGCGCCCAGCGCGCCCACGTCCACCCCGGCCCCCGGACTCGCGGACCCCGGCGCCCCCCGCCTCCCGCGCACCATGGCCACCCCCCACCGCGACACCGAACTCCGCCGTACCTTCCCCTCCCTCCCGTCCCGTGCCTCCGGCACCGCCACCGGGTTCGCCGGGACCTGGTGGGGCAACGCCTGGGTGCGGGCGCTGGAGGAGGGAGCGCTGGACGTCAAGCGGTTGGCGCGGGGGCGCAGTTACGCCGAGCGGGGCCAGGTGGACGCCATCACCGTGACCCCGGGAGCGGTCCTGGCGTACGTCCAGGGAAGCCGACCCCGGCCGTACCGCGTGCAGCTGAGGCTGCGCACCTTCGGCGAGCAGGAGTGGGAGCGGTTCCTGGACGCCGCCGCCGACCGGCCGGGAGACATCGCGGCCCTTCTCGACAAGGAGTTGCCGCAGACCCTCGCCGACAGCGGCGTCCCGCTGCTGCCCGCCGCGGGTGAACTCGAACCCCGTTGCAGCTGCCCCGACGTCGGCCACCCCTGCAAGCACGCGTCCGCCCTCTGCTACCAGACCGCACGGCTGCTGGACGCCGACCCGTTCGTGCTGCTCCTGCTGCGGGGCCGCGGCGAACGGGACGTGCTCGACGCCCTGTCCCGGCGCAACGCCGCCCGCGCGGCCCGGGAGCGGCGGCCGGAGTCGCTGCCCGGCGTCCGGGCCACCGAGGTCCTCGTCGCCCGACAGCTCCCGCCGCTGCCGCCGCCGTTGCCGCTCCCGCCGCACCCGGAGCAGCCCCCGGTCTATCCGGGCGTGCCCGGCGGCCCCGACCCCTTCGCGCTGGACCAGCTGGCCACCGACGCGGCGGCCCGCGCCCACACCCTGCTCACCACCGGACACGACCCGGTCGGCGACCTGACGCTCTGGCAGGACGCGGTACGGCTCGCCGCCGCCCGTCCGGGGTCCGGCCTGACCGCGTCCACCCGCGCTCTCTACGCGTCGCTCGCGGACGCCGTGGGCCGGGCGCCGGGCGACCTGGCACGCGCGGTCGCGGCCTGGCGGCAGGGCGGCCCGGCCGGGCTGGCCGTACTGGAGGAGCCCTGGGACCCCCCGGCCGGCCGCTTCGACCGGGCCCGGCCGCTGCTCCTCGCCGCCGACCTGCCGGCGTTCCGCCCCTGGCGCAACCACCTCACGCACCCCGGCGGCCACGTCCAGCTCCGCCTGGGCCGGGACGGCCTGTGGTACGCCTACGAGTCCGAACCGGGCCACGACGACTGGTGGCCCAGAGGCACCCCGGATCTGGACCCGGTGGGCGCCCTCACGGGCCTCGGCACCTCGGACGAGCTGACGTGACGTGCTGTCGGTCCGTCCGTCAGCGGACCAGCGACACGGCCGCCAGCAGGACCGCACCCGCGCAGACGGCCACCGTCCATCCCACGCAGCGCACGCGCAGCGAGCGGTACCGTCGCTCGTACTCGCCGCGCAGGGACCGGCACCGGGCGGCGACCCTTTCGAGGTCCTGCCGCGCCCGGCGCAGGCTGTCCTCCGCGTGGTGGCGTTCGACCTCGTCGCGCTGGGACGTGGTCAGCCAGTCCAGGCGTTCGGTGAACTCCCGCGCCCGCTGCTCGGCCTCGGCGATCCTGGCCTGCCACAGCAGATACCCCTCGGCCTGGTGGGCGAGGTCCCCGTCGGCTCCCGGCGTGCCCACGCGATGTCCCGCGTCGGTCATGTGTGCAGCCTGCTCGCCTCGGCCTCGGCCATGGCGATGTCCGGGTGGTGCAGGTCGAACGCCGGGGACTCGGAGCGGATCCGGGGCAGCGTGACGAAGTTGTGCCGCGGCGGCGGGCAGGAGGTCGCCCACTCCAGCGAACGGCCGTAACCCCACGGGTCGTCGACGCCGACCGGCTTGCCGTAGCGGGCGGTCTTCCACACGTTGTAGAGGAACGGCAGGATCGACAGACCGAGCAGGAAGGAGGCGATCGACGAGACCGTGTTGAGGGTGGTGAAGCCGTCGGCCGCGAGGTAGTCGGCGTACCGGCGCGGCATGCCCTCGGCGCCCAGCCAGTGCTGCACCAGGAAGGTGCCGTGGAAGCCGACGAACAGCGTCCAGAAGGTGATCTTGCCGAGCCGCTCGTCGAGCATCTTGCCCGTCATCTTCGGCCACCAGAAGTGGAACCCGGCGAACATCGCGAAGACGACCGTACCGAACACCACGTAGTGGAAGTGGGCCACCACGAAGTACGAGTCGGAGACGTGGAAGTCCATCGGCGGCGAGGCCAGGATGACTCCGGTGAGCCCGCCGAACAGGAACGTCACGAGGAAGCCCGCCGCCCAGAGCATCGGTGTCTCGAAGGACATCGAGCCCTTCCACATGGTGCCGATCCAGTTGAAGAACTTCACACCGGTCGGCACGGCGATCAGGAAGGTCATGAAGGAGAAGAACGGCAGCAGCACACCGCCGGTGACGTACATGTGGTGCGCCCAGACGGTGACGGACAGACCCGCGATCGCGATCGTCGCGGCCACCAGGCCCATGTAGCCGAAGATCGGCTTGCGCGAGAACACCGGGATGACCTCGGTGATGATGCCGAAGAACGGCAGCGCGATGATGTACACCTCGGGGTGTCCGAAGAACCAGAAGAGGTGCTGCCAGAGCAGTGCGCCGCCGTTCGCGGGGTCGAAGACGTGTGCCCCGAACTTGCGGTCCGCCTCCAGGGCGAACAGCGCGGCCGCGAGGACCGGGAAGGCGAACAGGACCAGGACGGCGGTCAGCAGCACGTTCCACACGAAGATCGGCATGCGGAACATGGTCATGCCCGGCGCTCGCATGCAGATGATCGTGGTGATGAAGTTGACCGCGCCGAGGATGGTGCCGAAGCCGGAGAAGGCCAGACCCATGATCCACATGTCGGCGCCGAGGCCCGGCGAGCGGACCGCGTCCGACAGCGGGGAGTAGGCGAACCAGCCGAAGTCGGCGGCGCCCTGCGGGGTGATGAAGCCGCCGACAGCGATGGTGGAGCCGAACAGGTACAGCCAGTAGGCGAACATGTTCAGCCGCGGGAAGGCGACGTCCGGCGCGCCGATCTGGAGCGGCATGATCCAGTTCGTGAAGCCGGCGAACAGCGGTGTCGCGAACATCAGCAGCATGACCGTGCCGTGCATCGTGAACGCCTGGTTGTACTGCTCCTTGGAGAGGATCTGCAGACCCGGCCGGGCGAGTTCGGCGCGCATGAGCAGCGCCATGACACCGCCGATCAGGAAGAACGCGAACGACGTGGTCAGATACAGCGTGCCGATGGTCTTGTGGTCGGTGGTGGTCAGCCACTTGACGACGACGTTTCCCGGCTGCCGCCCGCGCAGCGGCACTTCACCCTCGTAGTAGTCGGGAGCCGGGTGCTCCGGTTCGTTGAGAACAGTCACGGGTTTGCTTCTCCAGACGCTGCGGGCCATCCGCGCCTTTGAGGCGAGTCACCCGTCATCCTTGCGGCTGCGGTCGGAAGAGGAGCCCCCGATCGGCCTCCGTACGGCCGATCGGGGGTCCGGTACCCACGAGTGGAGCAATCAGCGGGGATACCGCCCCACCTTGCCGGCGGTCCGGGGTGACGTCGATGTCCCGGCCCTGATCAGGCCCTGCGCACGCAACTCGGACCACAGGCCGCCGGGGACGTGCTGTGCGGGGCCGGGCGGCGCGCTCTGGGCGGCCGCCGTGTCCAGGGTGCGGGCGGAGAGGTATCGGGCGGACAGGCGGGGGGCGGCTGAGGTCATGGGGGTCGGAGTCCCTTCGGCGCGGCACGGAGCACGCGGACGCCGAGGTCTCGGCCTGCGTGACGGGGTGTCCGGCGGGTCTGCGGTGCGCTGTGCGCTGTGGCGGGGGTTCAGGTCGTCGGGGTGGTGACGTCGCCCTCCCCGGCGGCGGGTGACAGGCCGTAGAACACGGTCGCCGTGCCGGCGAGGAGCGCGTGGACGTCGCCGTCGCTCCAGCCGGTGAGCAGTTCGTCCACGGTGGCGGCCCACCGGTTCCAGCCGCCGGCCAGGTTGGCGACCGGCCAGTCGGAGCCGAACATGAGCCGCTCGGGGCCGAAGGCGGAGACCAGTACGTCCCAGGCGGGGCGGATGTCGGCGGTGGTCCAGTGGTGGTGGTCGGCCTCGGTGATCAGCCCGGAGACCTTGCACACCACGTGCGAGTGTCCGGCCAGCAGCCGGATCCGGCGTGCCCAGTCCGCGATGTCCTGTCGGGCGAGGTCCGGCTTGCCCGCGTGGTCGAGGACCTGGGGCAGGTCGGGGAAGCGTTCCGCGAGCCGGACGGCCTGGTCGAGCTGGTGGTCGCGCACCAGCACGTCGTAGCGCAGTCCGCGGTCCCGGGTCGCCCGCAATCCGCGTTCCACGTCGGGGCGTTGCAGCCAGTTCGGGTCCGTCTCGCCCTGGACGAGGTGCCGCAGGGAGCGCAGGTGGCCGCCGCCCGGACCGGCTCGCAGCTGGTCTAGTGCGTCACCGATGGCCGGTGACGTCAGGTCGGCCCAGCCGACCACGGCCTGGATCAGCGGCTCCCGCGCGGCGAGCGCGAGGAGGTCCTCGGTCTCGGCGACCTCCGCGACGCACTGGACGACCACCGTGCCGTGCAGCCGCCGGCCCGCGACGGGGTGGGTGGCGGTGGTGCGCAGGTCGTCGGCGGTGAAGGTGCGGCGGATCGACGCCACGGCGGGGTCGTCGAGCCAGGGTTGCGCACGGTGGGCGAGGTCCCACAGGTGGTGGTGGGCGTCGACGAGCACGGGTGCGTTCACGGGCTGGTCCAAGTCGGGTCGGGCCGGTGCGGGGCGAGGTCGGGCGGTGGCGTCGCCGCCGGGCTCAGGCGGTGGCGTCGGGCGGGCTCAGGTGCCAGATCTCGGGAAGCTCGCTCCACTGGCGGCCCTCACCCCGGTCGGGCCACGGCTCCTGGCACGGGTCGGTGAGCTTCCACCACCGCTGGGTCTCGGGGTCGGCCTCGATGGACGCCATGTCCGCCTCGAAGTCCTCGCCGTGGTACTCCATGTAGGCGAACAGCACGTCAGCATGGAGGAAGATGCTGTAGTTGCGGATGTTCGCCCGGTGCAGGGCGGCTTCGACGCCGGGCCAGACGGCGGAGTGCAGCCGGAGGTACTCCTCGCGGTGTTCGGGACGGAGCCTGATGGTCTGGGCGATGCGCTTCACGCCGGTTCCCCTGTCGGGTCGGTGGAGTTGATCGGGTGGGCAGCGGTGTCGAACGGTGACCGGTAGCTGGGCGTGCGGGTGCGAAGTCCGAGCCGCAGGGTGAGCCGGATGCGGGTGGAGGCGGGCAGCCGGACCGTCAGGTACGGGCCGTCGCAGACGGCTTCGGCCTCGGTGACGACGGGCTCGGTGTGGCCGTAGTCGTACATGTCGCCGATCCAGCTGTCGTCCTGGCAGGTGGTGTGGCGGACGGCGGTGATGGTGTGCTCGGCGAAGGCGCCGGCCTGGACGATGACCGTGCGGTCCGTCTCGGGGGCCAGGTTGACCAGTTCGACGGTGGTCGCCCCGGGGTCGATGGAGGTGACGAGGGCGGCCACGTCCTGAGGGAGGCCGGCGCGGCGGGCGTCGGCGTCGTGGTAGCGCAGCCGGGCCTGCTGCAGTCCGCCGTTGTACAGGACCTGGGGGCCGCCCCAGGTCAGCTGGACGAGGGCTTCGGTGGCCACCGGGTTGCACTGCTGCCAGACGTGGATGTCGGCCTCGGGCACGTCGAGGTCGCGGTAGCGGTCGATGCGCCGCAGCCGGTGGCGGACCTGGGCCTGCGCCATGGCGAGGATCCGCTCGGGGTAGTCGGGGTCGTCGCCGGCGAGGAAGGCGAACCAGGCCTTCTCGTGGCCGGACTCCTCCTTTGCGCGGAAGGGCCGTACGGTGCGCCAGTCGATGCCGTCGGCCTCGCGCAGGTGCTCCAGCCGGGCCCGGTCGGCCGGGGAGGAGGTGTGGTGCCACAGGGCCACCGGCACGGGGGGTGTGGCCGGGTTGTGGTCGAACCAGCCGGAGTCGTTGTGGCGGAACGGCAGATGGAGGGTGGGCGTGTGGATGTCGTCGGGGCCGAGTTCGACTGCCCATTTGGAGGGCAGGCTGGAGTCGGCCTCCGTGTGGGGCATGACCTTGGCGTGGCCGATGAGGGTGTCGAGCGAGGTCGCGACCATGGAGAGGTGGTCGTCGTCGCCGGTGACCGTGGCCGCCGCGAGCGCGGCCACGCAGGCCGCGTGACCGAGGCTGTGCCAGCCGTGCGGCCAGGACCAGCCGTAGTGGCCGCCGTACCAGCGGCCCTCCAGCAGGCTGCCGACGACCCCGTCCGGGCCGACGTTGTCCGGGATCAGCCCGCCGTTGGCCTCGGTGCGCTCGCGCCAGGCGCCGACGTACTCGACGATCCAGTCGCGGTAGCGCTCCTCGCCGGTCAGGATCCAGGCGTTGAGGACCAGTCCGGCGGCGGCGAGGTTGAGCGCGGTGTCGCCGACGCCCATCCGGTCGCGCATCTGGTCGCCCAGCCGCGGGTCGGCGGAGAGCGGGTAGGGGCCGTCCTGGGCCTCGGGGAGCCATTCGAGCGGGTAGCCGTAGGTCTCCGCCTCCTTCCGGAGCCAGGGGTAGACGTCGCCGTCGAACAGGCCGGTGCGCGCGGGGTCGCTGCCGTTGTGGGGGCGGGTGATGATGCGGTGTTCGGGGTCGTAGTTGCCCTTGGCGGGGTCGACGTACAGCTCGGCGAAGCGCAGGGCGCGCTCCCGCCAGCGGTCGGGGGCGGCCATGCACAGGAAGTAGAGCAGGAGCAGGCTCTCGCCCTGGTGGAACCAGTCGTAGCCGCGCTCGTACTCGTCGTGCAGCATGTCCAGTTCGGTCAGCTGCCTGGTGACGCCCTCCCAGTGCTTCTCGCTGGCGGGCAGGAGGTCGTCGGCGCCGCCGAGGAGGTAGAGCTGGGGCCAGTTGAAGAACACTTCGTAGAAGTCGTCGACGCCGTCGCGGGTGGTCAGCGGGCCGGTGTAGTTCAGGCGTCCGTCGGGGCCGGTGAAGGCGTCCTCGAAGCGGCGCCAGGCGTGGTCGAGCAGGTCGAACAGGGCGCGCTGGGCGACGGCCCAGCCGGGGGGTTCGAGCAGCGGGACCGTGGCCCGGACATCGAGGACGGGGGGCGGGGTGCCCTCACCGTGGGCCTGGAGGGGGGAGTCGAAGGGCATGAGAGCGGTCACTCCTTGGTGGCGCCGGCGAGCATTCCGCTGACCAGGAAGCGCTGGGCGAACAGGAACACGACGAGGACCGGTGTGATGGCGACCAGCGTGGCCAGTGCCAGTTGCGGGCGTTGGATCGCGAGGTCGCCGACGGTCGGGTTGAACGACGGCACGTTGCTGAGCAGGCTGCCGACGCCCACCTGGACAGGCATCTGGTCGCTGTCGGGGAGCATGACGTAGGGCAGGAAGTAGTTGGTCCAGTTGGCGACGAAGCTGAAGAACCCGACCAGCGCGATGACGGGTGTCGCCAGCGGCAGGGCCACATGACGGAACACGCCGAACTCGGAGCAGCCGTCCATCCGGGCCGCGGCCAGGAGGTCCCTGGGCACGGCGGTGGTGAAGTAGATGTAGGTGAGGTACACGCCGAAGGGGTAGAACGAGTACGGCAGGATGATCGACCACATGGTGCCGATCAGGTGGACCGCGTTGATCTCCAGGAACAGCGGTACCACCAGCGTGGCGTTCGGCATCAGCATCACGACCAGGGTCGCGATCAGCAGCGTGCGCCGGCCGCGGAACTCGGTCATCGCCAGCGCGTACCCGGCCGGTATGGCCAGGCAGAGCGTGACGGCCAGGGAGATCGCGGCGTAGACGGCCGAGTTGCGCAGCCACAGCAGGACGGCGTCGTCCTGGAAGGCGGTGAGCGCGTGCCAGTTGGCCTTGAGCGCGTGCCAGGACCCGAAGGACAGCGGGTTGTCGTGGACGAGTTGCTGGTCGGTCTTGGTCGCCGCGAGCAGCAGCCAGATCACCGGGAGCACGAAGAACACCACGAAGACGGTGAGGACCGAGCCCGCCAGCAGCCGGGAGGCCACGTGCTGCGGTGGACGGTGGCGCGGCCGTGGTTCGCCGTGCCGGGTTGTGGCGTTCCGATCCCGTTTCGCGCGAGGAGCGGCGGCACGTGGGGTGGGTCGTGTGTCAGTCGGCATCGAAGAACCCCGATCGTGCGACGAAGAC
This sequence comes from Streptomyces sp. NPDC020958, assembly GCF_055562175.1. NCBI lineage: Bacteria > Bacillati > Actinomycetota > Actinomycetes > Kitasatosporales > Streptomycetaceae > Streptomyces > Streptomyces sp. NPDC020958. Next base: position 678,140 of record NZ_JBVHFU010000003.1, read on the forward strand.
ACCGGCCACCGACACGCTGACCACCAGCAGTTCCACCGAGACCGCGGCGGCGCCGTTGATGTTGTTCATCTGGAAGGCGAAGTCGTACGTCAGCTGGTTGAGGGAGTAGTCGCGGCCGGCCACGCCCGTGCTGGCCAGGGAGAGCAGCTGTGGCTCGACGAAGAGCTGGGCGCCGCCCGCGAAGGCCAGGATCACCATGTAGACGATCCACTTGCGGAGCATGGGGATCTGCACGTGCCAGGCGGTCTGCCAGCCGTTCGCGCCGTCGATGCGGGCGGCCTCCATGACGTCCTTGGGGATGTTGTTCAGGGCGCCGTACAGGACGACGATCCAGCCGCCCGCGCCGGTCCAGAACGCGATGATCGTGAACAGCAGGGCCAGGTTGCCGGGGGCGATGACGTCGCCGAAGGTGTGGAAGCCCAGCGTCCCCAGCAGGGAGCTGATGGGGCTGACCGTCGGGTCGAGCATGAACAGCCACACCAGGACGCTCGCGGCACCGGCCAGGGCCCCGGGGATGTAGTAGAGGAAGCGCAGTGCCTGACTGAGCGCTCCGGAGGACAGCCGGTGCAGGAGCAGCGCCAGGACCACCACGAACACCACGAGCGACAGCAGCCAGAACACCAGGTACAGGGCCACATGCCCCAGGGAGCCGACGAAGCGGAAGTCCTGTGCCGTGGTGACGAAGTTGGAGAGGCCGGTGAAGGCACCCCCGGTGTTGGTGAAGGCGAAGTAGATCGCGTAACAGGTCGGGAGGACGCCGAAGGCGATCAGCAGCAGTACGTAGCCGGCGACGAATGCCACGCCGGCCCGGCTCTGCCGGGAGGTGCCGCGAGGGCGCCCCCGGGCAGGGCCGGCCGAGGACTGGGTGAGAGTCACTTGGAGACCTTGTATCCGTCGGCCTGGGCGTACTTGACGATCGCGTCCTGCCAGGCGGGCAGCATCGATTCGACGGTCTTGCCCTGGGTCAGGCCGGGCTTGACGGTGGCGGCCCAGATCGCCTCCTGGCTGAACTGGCCCGAGCCCCAGTCGGACCACACCTGCGAGGAGGCGTCCTTGAGGGCGGTGAGGTCACTGGCGTAGTACCCGGAAGCGGCCTGCGCCTTGAGCCAGTTGTCGGCGGCGGGGGCGTAGGCCGGGAAGCCGGGGGCCTTCTCGCCCTGGTAGGCGTTGTCGGTGGTGACCCACTTCAGGAAGTCGGTGGCCGCCTTGATGTGGGTGGAGTGCTTGGACAGCAGCCAGGTGCCGCCGCCGACGTTGCCGGTCGAGGGTGCGGTGTCGCCCTGCCACTGCGGTATGGGTGCCACCGCGATCTGCTTGGCCGGGGTCTTCAGCCCGCTGTTGAAGACCGCGCCGCCGTACCATGCCGGGCCGGGCATGAGCAGGACCTTCTTGGCCTTGTTCTTGGCGAAGTCGGTGCTGAAGACGCCGCTGATCGACATCGACTTGTTCTTGATGAGCACGTCGAGCAGCTTGGCCATCTTGATGCAGGCCTCGCTGGTGGTGTCGACCGACACGGCCTTGGGGCCGGTGATGTGGTTGGCGCCGCACTTGCCGGCCCACAGGTAGATCTCGGGGGTGAAGGTGTCACCCGCGTCGCCCACGAGGTAGCCGGGGTGCTCCTTGGCGACCTTCTCACCCAGCGCCTGGTACTCCTCCCAGGTCGTCGGCACCGTGTAGCCGAACTGCTTCAGCAGCGGCGCGTTGTACCAGAGCACCGCCTGGGAGAGGTCGTTGCGCAGGCAGTACAGGGTCCCGTCCACCGCACAGACGTCGTTGGCGCCCTTGGCGAACCCGCCCAGGGTCGCCTGCGGGATCAGCCCCTTGTTCAGCGGCGCCGCGAAGCCCGCGTCGACCGCCCAGCTCGCCTCGTTGTTCTGCGAACTGAAGACGACGTCCGGCCAGCCCTTGCCCGTACGGTTGAACAACTGGACCTTCGTCTGAAGGTAGTTGGACCCGTTGGCGTCACCGTCGTAGCTGACGATGTGCAGCTTCACGCCCGGGTGCGACGCCTGGTACTGCTTCGCCGCGGCCATGCGCGTCGCGTCCACCCATACCGTCAGCGCCCCCTTGTCCTGGGCGGCCTGGGCGAACCCGTCCTTGGTGGTCGTACCGGAGGTACCGCCGCCGCTGCCACAGCCGGCCACGGTGAACAGCACGGCGGCGACGCAGCCGGCCAGCAACGAAGGCTTGTAGACGGACATGAGCGACTCCATGGGGTTCGCGTGCGGCTGCAGGCGGCTCTGTCGTACCGCCGCGGAAGAAATTAGCCGCCACATGGAATGGGGAGTCAAGGGGTGCGTACGGCTTTTTCGTGGCTCGACTTGCGTAATGACGGCATCGCCTTGGAGTAAAGAACAGTGTATTTGGTGTGTATCGCCCATCACTCGCGCTCTGTTCGATACCTGCTCGTGGAAAATGAGTACGACTTATCATTGCCTGAGGTACGATGGGCGCAGCTCGAAGGTCGATCGGCCGTCGTCGTCGCAGTCACCCGGAGGCAGCACACATGAAGGACACGCCCGCCGTGGCGGCAGTGGCGAACGGCGCGGACGAGCGGCGCGACTACCGGCCGGGATACGAGATCGTGGCGGAGCGGATCCTCGAGTTCATCGCCGAGGCGCGCCTGGTCCCGGGCGACCGGATGCCCACCGAGAACGACCTGGCCCAGCGGTTGGACACCAGCCGAGCCGTGGTCCGGGAAGCGGTGAAGATCCTTTCGGCGCTCGGCCGGGTCCGGGCGCACAAGGGGCGCGGACTGTTCGTCGCGGACGACGACGGCATGCTGATCAGCAGTCGCTGGGGCGGCTTCTTCCGGCCCGTGGACCTCGATCACGTGTTCATGCTGTTCGAGTTCCGCAGGGTTCAGGAGATGGCCGCCGCCAGGCTCGCGGCCACCCGTGCCACACCGGCCGAACTGCGCAACCTCGAGGTCGCCATGCAGCAGTGCCGGCACGGCTACGTCCATGGCGAGGTCGACGTCTTCAACCAGGCCGACGACGACTTCCACGCGGCGGTGGCCGCGGCCTCGCACAACACGTTCCTCGGCAGCGCGGTGCGGGACGCCCGTCGGCTGCAGCGCCAGTCCAGCGCGATCGGCATCCATGACTCCCTCGGTGAGGGCACCTTGGCCGCGGTCGAGGAGCACGAGGCGATCTACCGTGCCATTCGCGACGGCCGGCCCGACGAGGCCGCCGAGGCCACGGCGGTGCACCTCGACCGGACGCTGGAGGACTACCGGCGGGAGATCCAGCGCCGCCTGTTCGGCTGACCTCCTCGCCAGAGGAAGCCGGCCCCGCAGGGAGACACAGGCTGAAGGGGCTCGTACCGCGGCGCGGCACGAGCCCCTTCTCGCCCTGGTCGCAGGGGCGTCGCGCGGCGGCCCGGGGGCTACCTGCCGTATCCCGCGGCGTTGATGTTGGACTGTACGGCGTTCTCGGTGGCGTCCGACGGGTAGCCGGAGGTCATGACGCCTTCGTAGAAGGTGCCTGCGGCGCCGTGGCTGTTGTCGCCGCCGATGCCGAGGATGATGGCGCCCTCCTTCTTCATGGGGTTGTAGCCGGAGACATTGGGGCGGACCCCGTTGTAGAAGGTGGACAGGGAGCCGGACTGGGCGTTGCCGCCGCGGATGGCCCACTTGTTGGGTCCGCCCTTGATGACGGCGGTGAGGTAGCGGTTGCCGATGGAGGGGTCGTTCGCGTTGTAGTGCTGGTTGACGCCGGAGAACAGGCCGTTCTCCAGGTCGGCCATGATCCAGGGGCCGTTGCCGCTGCCGTAGCCCCAGACCTTGATGTTCCCGAAGTAGATGGCCTCCATGGTGCCGTTGCCGTTGTCGCGGCTGTTGGTCTCGGCGTTGCCGTAGTCGAAGCAGCAGCCGCCGTTGTAGTGCGTGCCGTCCAGGACGGCGTACATGCCCTCCGGCTGGTCGCCCTTGGCGACTCCGTTGGTGCTGTTGTTGCGGTATCCGGTGCCGGGTGCGACGTAGACGCCGTAGGCCTTGTGACCGGCGAGGGTGGTGGGTGCCGCGGTGGCGTTGGCGAGGTTGTCGTAGCCGCCCGCGGCCGGGCCGGAGAAGCCGCCGGGGGGTGCCTGGGTGAGGCGGTTGTTGCGGCCGGACTGGTCGTAGATCACGGTGATGAGACAGGTGGTGCCGGCGCAGAAGGAGTCCTGGGCGGCGGCGTTGGCGACGCCTCCGGCGCTGAGGACGCCGATGTCGCGGGTCGCGTTGTCGGATGCCCGCCGTACCTGGTAGAGCGGCCCGTTGTAGGAGGCGTACAACGCGCGCGTGGTGCTGTGGGCCGCCACGCAGGGGGTGCCGCCGGCGGCGTACAGGTCGCACGGCAGGGAGGTGGCGGCGGGAGCGGCCGGCGCGGCCGGGGCCGTTCCGGTGAGCAGGCCGACGCTGAGCGCTGCGGCTGCTCCGGTGGCGAGCAGCGCGTGCCGCAGGGTGCGGGGCCGTGGCCGTAGGGACATCGTGGACTCCTTCGATGGTGGGGGGTGCTGCCCGGCGGGCGCCGGGCGGGGGGATCAGAACTGGGTGAAGAACTTCCAGATCTCGCTCGGCACCCAGGTCCTGGAGCCGCTGTCGCCGCCCGCGCCGTCCTGGGGCGCCGCGATGTGGCCCTCGTCGAACGCGGCCCATTCGACGGGGTGTCCGGCCGAGCAGCCGGTGTAGGCGGTGACGCGGTGCGTGAGGCTGCCCTGGGCGGGCTCGGGCGGGTTCTGCGCCGCGCACCCGTTGTTCCTGACGAACCGGTCGCGCAGGGCGCGTCCGCCCGCGATGCCGAGGACCGAGTCGCGGACGCCGTGCACGCCCAGGTAGGCGACGGGCTGGGTGCCGCCGGCGCAGCCGCTGAGCTGTCCACCGGACTGGACCGCGACCGCGCGGAAGACCGTGGGCCGCGCACAGGCCAGCGCGTAGGTCATGGCGGCGCCGTAGCTGAAGCCGACGGAGAAGCGCCGGGTGGTGTCGACGCACAGGGCGTTCTCGATCTGGGAGAGCACGGCGTCGGTGAGGGCGACGTCCTCACCGCCGGAGTTGGCCCAGCCGTTGTTGAGGCCCTGGGGCGCGACGAAGACGGCGCTGTCGTTCGCCAGCCGTTGCAGCCCGTAGTACGCCCAGGTGCCGTTCTCCACGGTGCGGCCCGTCGCCACGTCGGTGGCGCTGCCGCCGAGCCAGTGGAAGCCGAGGACCAGCCGGTAGGCGTGGTTGCGGTCGTAGGCGTCCGGCACCTTGAGGATGTAGCTGCGGCTCTTGCCGTTGACCTGCAGGGTGTGGGTGCCGCTCGCCAGTCCGGGGGCCTTGCCGCACCCGGCTGTCGTCGCGGCGGTGCGGGCGGCCGTCGGGGTGGGACGCTGCCCGCCGCCGTTGCCCGGGGCCGTGGCCGCGGTGGTGGCGACCAGGGCGAGAAGGGTCGCGATCACGGTGGGCCATAACGTGGCTTTCTGCATCACATCACTCCTTCACATCGCTATCGCTCGATCGACTGGAGGGAAGGCGGGCGACTGCCGGGCGCTCAGCGGTACCCGGCCGCGGTGATGTCGGCCTGTACGGCGTCGTCCGTCGCGTCGGAGGGGTAGCCGGCGGTGATGGCGCCCTCGTAGAAGGTGCCGACGCTGAGGTTGGTGTTGCCGTTGCAGCAGTCCCCGCCGCTGCCGAGGATGATGGCGCCCTGCTTCTTCATGGGGCTGTAACCACTGGGCAGCGAGCCCGCGTACAGCGTGTTCAGACCGCCGGACTGCGCGTTGCCGCCCTTGATCGCGAACCGGGAGGTGCCGTTGTTCTTCAGCATCGCGGTGACGAACTTGCTGGTGAAGGCACGCTGGTTGGCGTTCCAGGAGGTGCTGCCACCCGGGAACAGGCCCCACTCGAGATCCGCCTGCACCCACGGGCCGGATCCGGAACACCCGCCGAACCAGCACGACTTGCTGAAGTTGATGGCATCCATCGCACCCGGGCCGTCCGCCTTGCGGGTGGTCTCGCTGTTGCCGTAGTCGAAGCAGCAGCCGCTGTTGACGTGCGTGCCGCTGGTGACCATGTACATCCCTTCCGGAGCGCTGCCGGTGGGAACGCCCGTCAGGTGGCCGTCGCGCCAGTAGCTGTTGCCGGCGTTGATGTACAGCGAGTAGGCCTTGTTGCCGCCCACGGTGAGTGACTCGCTGGTGGCCTTCGCCGCCGTGTCGGACCCGCCGACGCCGCCCGGTCCCTGATAGCCCAGGTTGTTGCCGTGCCCCGACTGGTCGTAGACCCAGGTGACGACGCAGGTCGTGCCCGCGCAGAACGAGTCCTGGGCCGCGGCGTCGGCCGGTCCGCCGGCGACGGTGACGCCGATGTTCCTGGTGGCGCTGTCGGACGCGCGCCTGACCTGGTACAGGGGGCCGCTGTACGCGCCGTACAGGGCGCGCACGGTGCTGTGCGCCGCGATGCACGGGGTGCCGCCCGAGGCGTAGAGGTCACAGGGGCCCGCGCCGGCTGCGGCGGCCGGGACCGGTGAGATCAATGTGGCCAGTAGGGCGGCGGACAGCGCTGCCACACAGGCCGCCGCTCTGGTCGCCGCACGTAAGAGGCCCCTTCGGGCGTGTCCGCAGACGAGCCTTCGCCGCCTTGGACATGGGCATGACAGGGCTAGGGACATGGTGAACTCCGGAGGATTCAGCGACCTTGCCTTCGCGCCGGGCTGCTGGTCGGGCTGGTCGGCGTGGGGCTCGGGCCGTGCCGGTGTGGACGGGGCGGGTGCATACGGGGCGTATACGGGGGGTGCGCTGTGCGGAACACATGTGTGTCCGAAATTCCGAACATTACCCGGAGTTTCGGACACTCTGGAATGATAGGAATCCCGTAGCAATCGTCAATGGCCCGCACAGGATTTCGTCTGGCGGGTTGACGAATAGCGGGCGGGGTCTGCCGAGCGGGGTGGGCGCGATGGCACCGCGTCACCAGAGCGCTCCTGAAGGGGGAGTCAAGCGGCGTCCGGCACGTTGCGCGCGGGGGGGCGCCCTGCGCCGGATGAGGCCGTACCCGTCCTCGGCCGCTTCCCTTCGCTTGTCAGTAGAGTGAGAGGCGTGAGGATCGAGGAGCAGTGAGAGCGCCCCGCACTCTGGTCAGTCTGGACGAGATCGACACCGGTGATCACGTCTGCCAGGTGTTGGACCGAGCCGACCACGTCATCGAACGCAGTCTGTCCTTCGTCGCGGACGGGGCCCTGTACGGCGACAAGGTGGTGATCGTCGGGCCGCCTCTCGAAGCGGGGAGCGAGTTCGCGCAGCTCGTACTGGACCCGGCCCGGCTGGACGGCTCTCTGCTGGCCGCGGTGCGCCGGGAGGCGGCCAACGCCGACCGCGAGGGGTTCCGCTCGCTCCGGGTGCTGCACCACGTCGGGAACGACCACCGTCCGGAGCGGACGAAGGAACTGCTGCGCAGTGAACTCGATCTCGAGGAGTTCGCCGCCGACACCGGGGCCCTGGTGGTCTGCGCCTACAGCGTCACCGACTGGAACTCCCCGCTCCTGGAGCAGATCGGTTGCGTGCACCCCCACAGTCTGGGCAGCCGTCCGAGGGTGCCCTCGTTCCAGGTGTACCGCACGGGGAAGGAAGGGTGGACGGTGAACGGGATCGTCGACAGCGAGGGCGCGGTGGCCTTCGGCTCCATCCTGTGCGCCCTCCTCGCCCAGACAGCCACGGTGCGGCTGAGCTGCCAGGCCCTGGAGTTCTTCGACGCTGCCGGGATGAGCGCCCTGGTCGACGCGGCCAGGCACCTTCCGGACCGCAAGGTCGTCCTGGAGGGAACCAACGACACCGTTCGCCTCACCTGGCAGCTGTCCGGCTTCGCGATGCCCGAGATTCCGGTGGTGATGACGCCGTGACCCCGTCTCCTCCCGCCTCGACCGCTCCGGGCACCGGATACCGGCACGAGCTGTACCCGTACTCCGGCAGGGACGCGTTCGTCGAGGGGGCCCTCAGTTTCATCCATGACGCCCTCGCCGGGGGCGAGGCCGTCGTCGTGGCCGTCCCGCAGGACAAGGCGTCCCTGCTGCGCGCCGAGATCCGCGACGAGGACGCCGTCCGCTACGTCGACACCGAGGGGGTCGCGCACCATCCCGGTCGGCTCATCGGCGCCTGGCAGGAATGGCTCCAGGAGTACGCCTCCCAAGGACGGCCGGTCCGCGGGATCGGCGAATCACCCTGGGACAAGGTCCGCAGCCCGGCCGAAGCCGAGGAGCTGCGCTACCACGAATGGCTCCTGAACAAAGCCTTCGCCCGGGGCCCGGCCTGGTGGCTGCTGTGCCCCTACGACATCGCCCACGACAAGGCGTCACTGGCGGAAATGGCCCGGTGCCACCCCGAGCTGCGCCAGGACGGTCGCACCATGCCGTGTGAGGACTACGACGCGCAGGCACCGTACCGCTTCGCACCGCTCACCGATCCGTGCGACCCGTACGAGGAGTTCGCCTACAGCAGGGGTGACCTGCCCGCCCTGCGCGAGAAGATCGCCGCGTGCGCCGAACGGCACGGCCTGACCGGCCGCCGCCTGAACGAACTGCATCTGGCCGCGACGGAGGTGGCCACCAACAGCATCCGGCACGGCGGCGGTCAGGGTGTGCTGCGCACCTGGAGCGAAGAGCGCCGACTCGTGTGCGAGTTCCGCGACGCGGGCTACATCGAGGACCCCCTGGCCGGACGGAGAAGACCGGAGGCCAGGCAGGTCGGCGGTCGCGGCCTGTGGCTGGTTCACCAGCTCTGCGACCTCGTGGAGATCCGCTCCGCACCGGACGAGGGGACCAGGGTCAGGCTCCACACCGAGCTGCCGGAATAGACCCACGGCGTCCCACACCGAGCGCGGCAGGCATCACACCCGCAAATGTGTGAGTCTGCCGCAGGACAACCGGGGCAGACGGTGGAACAGAGGCAGGGCTCGCTGCACGCCTGTGACCCGGCCCGACGAGAACTACCTGGAAGGGAGTCCCTTCTCCATGCTCACCGTCCGGACGCTGCACGAGGACGCGGCGATCGCACAGCTCCCGGAGACGGTCGACTACGACAACGCGCCCGTTGTCGGCGCCCAGTGCGAGGACTTGGTCAACCGCGGCTGCACCACCCTGGTGCTGGACGCGTCGCAGGTGCAATACATGGACTCCTCCGGCATCAGTATGCTCATCACACTGTCGCGCACCGTCGGCCGGCGCGCCGGCACCCTGCGTGTGGCCGCTCTCAGCGACCACTACGAGCAGGTGTGGGACCTGCTCGGGCTCCGTGAGGTGTTCCCCGTCTTCTCTTCGGTGCGCGCTGCCCTCCAGTCCCCTGCCACAGGCCGCATCGCCGGGGCACCCGAGGAACGGGCCGAGCCCGACGCGCCCGCGGCCCGCGCGACCCGGACGGAGACGACACCCTGATGAGGGCCACGCGCCGGTCGGTACGGCGGCCAGTTGGGCCAGAGCCACTCCTCGCGTACGCAGCCGGACGGCGATGTCAGCGGCTGGTGTCGGCGTCACCTTCGTCGTGCGGAGGGTCTCCCTGGCTCCTGTCGCGCGGAGGGGAGCCCTCCCCGTGCTCTTCCAGTAGTTCGAGGAGCGCGGCGTCCGCTCTTCTCTGGTCTTCCTTCGTCAGCTCGAGCGGTGCGTTGTTGTAAACGGTGTAGCGGTCCGGGTCGATGATGTTGGCGGCCCTCAAGCTGAACGTCAGCAGGGGGCGCCACCCCTTGCGGTGGCCGACCCGCACCTGTATCTGGGCCTTGTAGTCACGGGCCTCCGGGAGGAAGCCGGAAAACGGTGCCTCGAACTCGATGAAGAGCTGTTGCGCTGCTCTGCCGGGGACGACGAATCCGGCGGGCAGCTTCGCCTCCTCGTCCGGCCCCGGTTGGAGCCGGGACGGGGAGGACACCCACAGGAGGGGCAGATGGGAGGCGGGCTCATCGGGGAACGTCAGGATGATGTCCTGCACGACGATCGGTTTGGGACCGGTGTTGTGCAGGATGAGCGGCAGTCGTAGGCGTGCCGTGGACCCGTGGACGATGGCCGCGAAGGAATGAGGTTCCCACGCCTGCAGGCGACCCTGCCGGGCGTTGAGCCACCAGAACGACGCGACGGTGAAGAGCAGTGCGCAGACCGACACCACACCGGCGCCGGTGAGCGATGAGGACGCGAGCTGGTTCGCCGCGACCGTCAGCGGAACCACAGAGTCAGTCTGCCAGCCCCGCCGCGGGCTCGCTCACAGGACGAGTGGCCGCCGACAGTCCCCCGGAACGGGTCAGGGGCCGGCGAGGAGTACGAGATACCAGGCGACCAGGGCCGCGCACGCCACCGCGGGGAGGAGCTTGGGCAGCCCGTCGCCCTTGCGTACGTGCGTGGTCACGGCACCGGCGAGCAGCATCAGCAGTCCGACGCCGGCCAGGTCGCCGCACAGCGGTACGACCGGGCCGACGGCCACGCCGAGGGCGCCCGCCAGCTCCAGGCCGCCGACGACCCGGTAGGCCGCGGTGGTGAAGCCGGCGTGGGCGGCCAGCTCGGGCATCGGACCCAGGGCCAGGATCTTGGCCGCGCCCAGCAGGGTGAAGATCGACGCGATGAGACAGGTCAGCGAGGCGGAGAGGATCACGAGAGGCCCTCGGGGGTGTGCGGGCGCCGGGCCCGGCGGCGTTCGGCTCCCAGGCCGGCGAAGTGGGCGATCAGGTCGGGGTTGTCGACCGCCGAGGGACTGAGGACCTGCTCGGCGGGCGCGCCCTGGAGGAGGCGCTTGACCGGGACCTCGAGTTTCTTGCCGGTCTTGGTGTGCGGGATGGCCGGTACGGCGAGGATCTCGTCGGGGACATGGCGGGGCGAGGCGCCGGTGCGGATCGCGTCGCGGATCCGGTCGCGCAGGGAATCGTCCAGCTCGGTCCCGTCGGCGAGGACCACGAAGAGCGGCATCCAGTAACCGCCGTCGGGTTCCTCCGCACCGATGACGAGGGCCTCGGCGATCTCAGGGAGGCGTTCGACGATGTCGTGGATGTCGGCGCTGCCCAGCCGTACGCCCTTGCGGTTGAGGGTGGCGTCGGAGCGGCCGTGCACGATCACCGAGCCGTGGGAGGTGAGGGTGATCCAGTCGCCGTGCCGCCACACGCCCGGGTAGGCGCTGAAGTAGGCGTCGCGGTAGCGGCTGCCGTCCGGGTCGTTCCAGAAGTACAGCGGCATCGACGGCATGGGCCGGGTGACGACCAGTTCGCCGACCTGGTCGACGACCGGTCGTCCCGCGTCGTCGTACGCCGCGAGTGCCACGCCGAGGTTGGGGGCGGACAGTTCACCCGCCCACACCGGGGTGGTGGGGGCGCTGCCGGCGAAGCCGGAGACGACGTCCGTGCCGCCGCTGGTGGAGGCCAGCTGGACGCCTGCGCCGACGTGGTCGCGGACCCAGGGGTAGGCGGAGGCGGGCAGGGCGGAGCCGGTGCAGCCGATGACGCGGATCGCCGACAGGTCGTGCACGGCGGGGTCGACGCCGAGCTTGGCCATGGCCAGCAGGTACTGGGGACTGGTGCCGAACACGGTGACCTTGTGGCGGGCCGCCAGCTCCCACAGGACGTCCGGACGTGCCACCGGCGCGGGGCTGCCGTCGTAGGTGCAGGTGGCGGCGCCGGTCAGCAGGGTGGAGACGACCAGGTTCCACATCATCCAGTGGGTGGTGGTGTACCACAGCAAGCGGTCCCCGGCGCCCAGGTCGCAGTGCAGGCCGAGGGTCTTGAGGTGCTCCAGCAGGACGCCTCCGTGACCGTGGACGATGCCCTTGGGCAGCCCGGTGGTGCCGGAGGAGAAGACGATCCACAGCGGGTGGTCGAACGGCACCGGAGTGATGGTGAGGTACTCGGTGCGGCCGGCCGCGTCCTCCCAGGGAACCGCCGGCCTCGCGGCCCCGGCCGGGGGCCACGCAAGGCCCAGGTGATCCACGAGGACCGTGGCCCTGAGCGTGGGAAGGGCGGCGGCGAGGTCGAGGGAGGCGGCGCGGCGGTCGTGGCGGGTGCCGTTGAAGAGGTAGCCGTCCGCGGTGATGAGCACCGTGGGTTCGAGCTGGGCGAAGCGGTCGGCTGCGGCCTTGGGTGCGTAGTCCTGGCCGCACACCGACCACACCGCGCCCAGGCCGGCGGTCGCGAGGAAGGCGATGACGGCGTGGGGGGTGTTGGGCAGGTAGCCGACCACCCGGTCGCCCGCTCCGACGCCGAGGTCGCGCAGGGTGGCCGCGACGGAGGCGACCTGGGCGCGGAGCTGCCGGCCCGAGATCTCGTAGGCGGCTCCGGTCTCGTCCAGTGCGGTGATCGCGGGGGCGTCCGGGTGCAGGTTGCGCAGTGCGTGGTGGGCGTAGTTGAGGGTGGCGCCGGGGAACCAGCGGGCGCCGGGCATGGTCTCCTCGTCCAGCACGCGCTCGTACCCGGTCGTCGCGTCGACGTCGAAGTACTGCCACACCGCGGCCCAGAACCTTTCCAGGTCGGTGACGGACCAGTGGTGCAGGGCCTGGTAGTCGGTCGGGTCCGGGATCCCTTCGGCGCCCTGCTGCCGGGCGGCCCAGCGGGCGAAGTCGGCGATGCGGCTGCCGGCGGCCGTCCTCGGGTCGGGCGGCAGGAACGGTTCCGGATGCGGCGTGGGGTGCGGGACGGTCACGGTGCGGTGCTCCTCGGCGGGGAGACGGATCGGGCATCGGTGGTACGGCGGGCCGTGTGGAGCAGGGAGGCCCAGGCCGTGGGGTCCGGGAAACGGCCCGATCCGGCGGGGACGGTGTCCATCACGACGCGGTCGGGACGCAGCAGGACGGCGTCCGCCCGGCCGCGTGCCAGCCAGGCGGCGAGCGTGCCGTCGGGGCCGAGGTCGTCGACGTGGACCGTGGGTGCGCCCAGTGCCGTGGACACGGCCGTCATCTGCGCGGTGGGCGGCACGGCGGTCAGTACGGCGAAGGAGTTCCCGAGGACGTCGTCGAGGCGCACGCGCCTGCCGTCGTGCCGTATCCAGGGCTGCGGGCAGAAGGTACCGGCCAGCGCGCGGCCGGTCAGCCGGGGGCGGCGCCGTACCAGCGGGCCGGCGGTCAGGGCGGGGCTGAGGTCACGGCTCACCGCTCCGGCCACGCCGGGGATGCGGCAGGCCGTGCCCACGACGGCCCGGCGAAAGGCCGCACCGCGGTCCTGTCCCCCGGTCATCGCCCAGCCGACGGCCACCGCCACGCGGATCACATGGCGGGCGTGCGGCTTGCGTTCGCGTTCGTAGGTGTCCAGCAGTTCCTCGGGCGCGCCCTGTCGCAGGACCCGGGCGAGTTTCCAGGTGAGGTTGTTGGCGTCGCGCAGGCCGGAGCACAGGCCCTGCCCGACGAAGGGCGGGGTCAGGTGGGCGGCGTCGCCCAGCAGGAACACACGCCCCCTGCGCCACCGGTCGGCGAGGCGGGCCCGGAAGGTGTACTGCGCCTGCCGTACCACCTCGAAGTCGTCGCACTGCGAGGCCGGCAGGTCGACCCAGGGGGCGACCAGCTCGCGCAGGCGCTGCCATCCGTCCGGGCCCTCCAGGTTCTGGTCGTCGGCCAGCCGGAACTCCCAGCGGTAGCGGTCCTCGCTGATGCGCATGAAGGTGGCCGGCCGGGTGGGGCAGCAGATCTGCTCGGCGCCTTCCCAGGTCCGCACCGGGCGGCTGGTGCGCACGTCGATGACCCGCCAGCTCTCCTGGAAGTGCAGGTCCTCCCAGGCGCCTCCGATGGCGTCACGGGTGAGGCTGCCCGCCCCGTCGCAGCCGAGGACGGCATCGGCCCACAGGTGTTCCTCCTCGTCACTGCCGCCGCGCCGGAAGGTGACCCGGACGGGGCCCGTCGGATCGTCGGGTGTGCCGGTGTCCGGCGTGCCGGACCCGGTGACGGACACGACCTCCACCCCGCTCCACAGCTCGCACTCCGGGCGGCGCGCCAGGGCGCCCCGCAGCAGACGTTCCAGCTCGGGCTGGTTGAACATGCTCAGCTGCGGGAAGCCGTGGAGTCCGTGCATGGACCGCGGGAACTCGCTGATCACGCGGCGTCGCGCGTCCAGCAGCCGTAGCCCGGGCGCCGGCCGGGCGATGGCGGCGAACTCCTCGTGGACGCCGACGCTCTGCAGGATCCTGCGGATCTCGTCGTCCACGACGACGGCGCGCGGCAGGGGGTAGACATCGGGGTGGCGTTCGAGGAGCAGGCTGGGCACTCCGTGGCGGGCCAGCAGGAGCGCGGCCGTGACTCCCACGGGCCCCGCCCCGATGATCACCACCGGTCTCCGGGTGGTGGCGCTCACGTCGCGGCTCCCACGGCGGTCCGCTGCTCGCCCAGGTCGATCCGCCCGTCGGGGGTGGCGATCGTGGCGGTGACGAGGTCACCGTCGCGCAGGTACAGGGGGTTCTTGGCCTGGCCGTTGAAGAACGCCTTCCACTTCAGCGCGGGCGGCAGCAGCGCGGCGATCTTCTCGACCGGCTTGGGCGGGGCCTTCAGGGCGGTGCCGCCGGGCGTACCGGTCAGCAGCAGGTCGCCCGGGTCGAGGGTCTGGAAACGGGCGAGCAGGGTGAGCGCCTGCGCGGGCCGCACGATCATGTCGGCCAGGGTGCGGTCCTGACGCGTCACGCCGTTCACCGACAGCCGCAGTCGCAGGTCGATCAGATGGTCGAAGTCCGCCGGCTCCAGCAGGGCCAGGTAGGGACCCGTCGGCGTGAAAGTGGGGTAGGACTTGCTCTCGTAGAACTGGGTCTTGGTCAGCTGGACGTCGCGGGCGCTGACGTCGTCGGTGAGGACGAGCCCGGCGACGTACGACGGAAGGTCCTGCTCCGCCACGACGGTGCCCACCGGGAGCGGCGCACCCATGACGAGGCCGAGTTCGACTTCGTAGTCGAGGAACTTCACGTGCGCCGGGCGGACGATCGTGTCGTGCGGGCCGCTGACCGAGCCGGACGCCTTGCGGAAGAAGGTGGGCGGGATGTCACCGGTGAAGCCCGAGTCCTTGGCGTGGCTGCGGTAGTTGACCATCTGGGCGACCACTCGGCAGGGGGTGGTGACCGGGGGCAGCGCCACCAGGTCGGCGACGGGCGTGCCGCTCTCGCCGGAGGCGGCGGCCTCTCGCACGGCGGTCCGGTCGGCGAGCAGTTCGGCGGTGGTGACGGCTTTGGTCTCGATGCGGACGGCGCGTTCGTCCCGGACGGCCCACCAGCCGTCGGGGGTGCGCAGGACGTTGGTGCTCATGAGCTCATCGCTTTCATCAGGCCCAGCAGGCGTGCGGGGTCGAGTTCGTTGTCGTCACGCAGGGCCGTCATGACCTCGCGGAGCTTGGCGGGGGAGGGGCTGGTGCCCAGGAAGTCGCGGGTGACGGGTGGCCCCCACTGGGCCAGTCCGCTCGCCGACATCGGCGCCCAGCCGGGTTCGAGGTCGCAGGAGAACAGGTCGCCGTCGGCGAAGTGTTCCAGCATGAAGCGGTCGGGGTCGCGCCAGTAGTCGAAGAGCTGGCTGCCCTGGATGTGCCGGCCGATGCCCCAGCTGCGCTGGTAGCCGCGCTCGGCCAGGTACTCCCCGCCGGCGGCGATCGAGTCGAGGTCGGTGACCTGGTAGGCGGAGTGGACGTATCCGGTGCCCGGCCCGAGGTGCAGGGCGAGGGTGTGGTGGTCCACGGGCAGGCTGCCCTGGTCGCAGCGGATGAACGCCATGGTCGGCCCGCGCCCGCGCTGCCCGTCGAGGAACAGGAAGTCGGACACGATCATGCCGAGTGTGTCCAGGTACCAGTCCAGCGTGCGGGTGAACGTCCGCGTCTCCAGCACCACATGGCCGAGGCGCTGGATGCGGGACGGCTCACGGGGCGGGCGCTGGGGGGTGTTCGTACGACGGGCTTCGACGCCGGTGTTGAGGATCCGCGGCTGCTGCCCGGGCAGCGCGGGAAGCGGTTCGGCGCAGTGCACCACCCGGACCGGGAGTCCCGAGGGATCGAACAGGGCGACCGACCGGCCGCCGCCGGGGACGTCGATGTCCCGGACGGTGTTTCCGACGGCGGCGGCCAGCCGGTCCACATCGGTTCGTTCGGCCGCGCGGAACGCGGGCCCGAGGAAGCGGGAGGCGCGGCCGCGCCGGATGACCATGCAGGGCGAGCCCGCGAACGTGCCGCGCAGCCACAGCTCGTGATCGGTGCGGGCGGCGATCGCGAAGCCGAAGTCACGGGCGAACACCTCGGCCCGGTCCAGGTCCGGCTTCTCGAACTCCAGCCAGGCCAGGTCCGCCACTTTGATCACGGGATTCCGGGCTCGTCCGGGGTGTTCGCCGCGTAGGGCGCCCTGCTCACTGTGGAGGTCTTGGTGGGGCGTCAGAGGACCGCCCTTGTCAACGGGGATGTGGGACATGGTGTCCTCCAAGCAACACTGCCGTAATGAGGAAATCATCAACTCTGGTGTTTCTCGTCGTCAATAGGGGCAGCTGAAATATTTGACGATCTCATCAGTAATGCCGGTGTCATCGTCGCAGCGGTTAGACTGGGCCGCATGCCGACGTCAGCCCCGCCCAAGAACCGCTTCGAGCGACGCCGCGCCGAGACCCGCCAGGCGCTCGTCCGCGCGGCCCGGCAGATCCTCGCGGAGACCGGCGACACGAGCGCGAGCATCCAGGCCATCGCCGAGCGCGCCGATGTCGGCTTCGGGTCCTTCTACAACCACTTCGAGTCGAAGACGGAGCTGTTCGACGCGGCGGTGACCGATGCCCTGGAGGAGTTCGGGCAGGTCATCGACGCCCGTGTGGAAGGCGTCGACGACCCGGCCGAGCTGGTCGCGGCCGGCTTCCGGCTCACCGCCCGGATGGCCGACTCGCACCCGGAACTCGTGCGCATCCTGCGCGACCGCGGCCTGTCCCACATCCACTCCGACCGCGGCCTCTCCCCACGCGCCCTGCGCGACCTGGAGATCGGCATCGCCTCGGGCCGCTTCACCTGCGGCAACGCCACCACCGCCCTGTCCGCCCTGGGCGGCACCCTGCTGTCCCTGGTGGCTCTGCGGCTGGACCGCCCGGACCTCGACGGCGACGAGGCCGCCTCCGACCTCGCCGAGATGGTCCTGCGCATGTTCGGCCTCGCTGCGGACGACGCCCACGAGGTCACCCGGCGCCCGCTGCCTGGCCTCGACTGAGGATCCGGTGGGGTGTGCTTGTCGGGGCGTGAGTCACCCCCGTGAGCCGGTCCACTGCTCCTCGAGGGCCGCGGCGACCTCGGCCGGTTTCTGGATCGGCGTCCAGTGGCTGCTGTCGAGCCTCAGGAAACGGTCGGCGCGCACGGAAGCGGCCATCTTCTCGCCGAACTCGACGGGGCAGACCGGGTCGAACGCTCCCCAGAACACCAGGGACGGTCCGGCCAGGTTCGCAAGATCCGGTTCCCACTCCGCACCGACCGTCAAGGCGGAACGGTACAGCTTGAGAATGCTGTCACGCATGGTCTCGTCCACGCGGCCGGCTGTCTGTTCGGCCGGCTCAGCGGGGACCTGGAGGTTGTCGGTCAGGTCCCTGGCGAACGCGGCGGCGTCGTACTCCTCGGCCCAGCGGTCGCCCGCGACGGGGTCCTGCCACAGCTTGGCCAGCGGATGCCAGTCGTACTCGGCGCTGACCGGACCGTTGCTGCCGGCCCATGTGCGGATCAGATCCGGCCGTACGGAAGCCACGCGCGCGGTGAGGAGGCAGCCCCAGTCGTGGCCGACCAGGTCGACCGGCTCACCGATTCCTTCCAACCGCTCGATGAGCCAGGAGACGTATTCCTCCTTGGTGCAGGTGAAGCCCTCGGGCCGCGGCGAACCGAAACCGGGCAGGTCCCAGGCTTCCACGTCGCCGCGGGTCAGGTGCTCGCGCACGCCGTCCCACACATGGTGGGTGTCGGGTACGCCGTGGATCAGGATGGCAGGCATGAAGGAACTCCTACAGGGGGTGAATCTCGGGACAGAAGTGGAGCGACGACACAGGGGACGCTGGCCGTGTGCATCGCTCCGTCTCCACGGCTTCTGGCCGCGGGAAAGCCGCGGGCGCCGGTGCACCCTCGGACACCGGCGCCCACTCACCCCTGCCCAGGGTGGCTTGTCGTCCTGCTGACGGGCGTCAGGGGACGAGGATGAGGCGGATCGGGTCGCCGATCTTGTTCTCCAGGCGGTGGACGGCGTCGGCGGCCTCGATGAGCGGGATGTGGTCGGTGATGGAGGGGGCCAGGTCGAGCCGGCCGGCCGCGGTCAGCTGCACCAGCTCGGACACGGACTCGGGGAAGCCGCCGTAGTGGCCGCGCACCTGCTTCTGCAGGTAGTTGAAGGTCAGGCCCTCGGTGATGGTCAGCGGCCGGGGTGTGATGCCCACCAGGATCAGGGAGCCGCCCAGGCCGAGCACGGAGGCGGCCTGGTCGCGGACGGCGGGGACGCCGGCGCAGTCGAAGGCGAAGTCGAGGCCGCGTCCGCCGGTGGCCGCACGGACCTGGTCGGCGAAGTCGGGGGCTGCCGGGTCGAGCGCGAGGTCCGCGCCGAAGGCCAGGGCGCGCTCACGGGCGCTGGGCAGCGGGTCGACGGCGATGATCGGGGCGGCGCCGACCAGGCGGGCGAGGCGTACGTTGTGCGCGCCGACTCCGCCCACGCCCCAGACGCCGACGGACTGGGCGGCACGGACGCCCGCGGTGGCGACGACGGCGGCGTAGGGGGTGGAGACCGCGTCGGGGATGATCGCGGCCTGGTCGAAGGGGAGGCTGTCGGGGATGGGGATGAGGGTGTCCTCGCGGGCGATGACGTACTCGGCCCAGCCTCCGTCGTAGTCGATGCCGGCGGTGAGCATCCGGGTGCAGGGGCGGTGGCGCACGCATCCGGCGCACGTGCCGCAGGTCTTGCCGGCTTCCAGGGTGACGCGGGTGCCGACGGGCAGGCCGCGCTTGAGGTCGGGGCCGAGGGTGTGGATGACTCCGGAGACCTCGTGGCCGACGGTGATGGTGTCGGAGGTGGCGAACAGCGGCACGAGGGAGCCGTCGAGGAGGTGGACGTCGGAGAGACAGACGCCGGCGGCCTTGACCTCGATGAGGACCTCGCCCGGCCCCGGCACGGGGATGGGGACCTCCTCCACGGTGAACTTCTTGCTGTCCAGGTGGAAGCGTCCGGCGAGCATGGTGTCCATGGTGGTCTGCTTTCTGTGAGCGGCACGGCCCGGTGGTTCGGGCCACGGGTGCCCTGGGGTGTCTGTGTGGCTGGTGGTGGCCGGGAGGCGGGCGGAGTGGCAGGAGGGGGGCCGCCCGCCTCCCGGCGGCTGGGGGCAGCGCGCGCCTTGGCGGCGTGCGACGGTCAGGCGAAGACGTCCTGCTGGTAGCGCTCGTCCGCTTCGAGCTGGGCGAGCCACCGCTGGGCGGTCTCGTCGTCGCTGCCGGTCTTCTGGCGGTGGATGGCGGCGAGTGCCTCGCGGACGGCGGGGGCCATGCGGCGGCCGTCACCGCAGACGTAGATGTACGCGCCGTCCTGGATGGCCTGCCACACCGTGTCGGCGGCGTTGGCGATGGCGTTCTGCACGAACCGGGCCGGGTGGCCGGTCACCGCGGAGAACGCGGTGTGGATCTGCGCGATGCCGGCCTGCTCCCAGTACTGCATCTCCTGGCGGTAGAAGTAGTCGTGCTCCGGGTGGCGGCAGCCGACGAACACCTGGGACAGGCCCACCTGGGTGCCGTTCGCGTGCTGTGTCGCCCGCTCCTCCAGGAACCCGCGCAGCGGCGCGATGCCGGTGCCGGGGCCGATCAGGATCAGCGGCGTGGCGGGGTCGGCGGGCGGGGCGAAGGTGGGGGAGGGCACGCGGACGTAGCCGTAGACGACGTCCCCGGGCTCCAGGCCCGCGATGTAGGCGGAGCAGGTGCCGCGGTACTGGCCGTCGCCGGACAGGGCCGGTCCCTCCAAGAGGCCGACGGTCAGGCGCACCTGACGCGGGTTGGCGGACGGGGCGGAGGAGATCGAGTAGAAACGCGGGCGGATGGGGCCCGTCATCTCCAGGAACACCGCCAGCGGCAGCTCGACGGCGGGGAAGCGCTCCAGCAGGCCCAGCACCGAGATGCGCTTGCCGAGGATCTCCTTCTGGTAGCGCTCCTCGGCCTCCTGGGTGTCGGCGGTGTACGCCTGGAGCTGCGGCCGGGTCCACGGGCACTCGGTGTGCTCGGCGAGCGTCTGGATCTGGGAGCGGGTGGCCACGTCCTGGAGCTCCAGGAACTCGGTGAGCAGGATGCCGGCGGTGACCGGGGTGCCCACCGGCAGGTGGGTGCGGCCGCCGTCCGGCTGGTCGAGCCGGAGCACCTGGTCGTAGTCGACGCCGAGCCGCCTCAGCGCGCGCTCCACCAGGGCGAGTTCGTTCTTGGCGAAGACGGCCAGGTGGTTGCCGGTGTCGTAGGTGACGCCGTCGGGCAGCTCGAAGGTGATGGACTTCGCGGACGGGCGCGGCGGCTCGATGGCGAAGTCCCACAGGCCGGTCGCGTCGGCCACCAGCTCCTCGTTGGCCACCACCGTGAGCGGGTACGCCTGCTCGGAGACGATCGCGGGACGCACGTCGGACTCGGTGAGCAGCTGCACCTGGTAGCGGGGGCCGCTCGCCTGGGAGGTGTCGGCGGCGTACTCCTCGGCCAGGGTGGCCCAGAGGTTGTCCATCCACCGTGTGGCCATGCCGTCGAAGTCACCGGCGGCGTCCGCGATGCCGCGTTCGACGACGGGGGTGGCGCCGGCGGCCAGCAGACCTTCCTCGATCCGCTTGGGGAACGCCTGGTAGGTGGCCACCCACTGGGTGTTGCCGGCGCCCAGCAGCGCGTACCGCACGTTGGACAGCGAGCCCTCGGGCAGTCCGGCGGCGAGCAGGTCGTCGAAGCGCTGGGCGTTGTCGGGGGCCTTGCCGTTGTAGCTGGCGGCGACGACGGCGAGCAGGCCCTCGGAGGGCAGGTTGTCACCCAGTTCGTCCAGGCTGACGAGGGTGGTGCCGAAGCCGGAGCGCTCACTGCGGTCGGCGATGGTGCGGGCCAGGTCCTCGCAGGAGCCGAGGCTGGAGCCGTAGGCGACGGTCAGGTTCACCCCGACACCGCTGACCGCTGCCTGCGCCTGCGTGTCGCTCGTCTGCACGTCGGCGGCGCCGAAGACGGTCCGCTCGTGTTCCTGGCGGCGGCGGACGATGAGTTCGAAGTTGCCGGGCTTGCGGGTCAGCGCCTCCCGGGGGTCCATCTTGTAGTCGGTGGTGTCGGAGAACTTGAACTTCTGCAGCACCAGCGCGAGGGCCAGGCGGGCCTCGGTGAGCGCGAACTGGCGGCCGATGCAGGCGCGTATGCCGTTGCCGAACGGCTTGTAGGCGTGCGGGTGCTGCTTGACCCGGTTCTCCGGCAGCCAGCGGTCGATGTCGAACTCGTCCGGCCGCTCCCACGCCTTGGGGTGGGTGTGCAGCGGGCCTTCCAGGATGAGGACCTTCGCACCCTTCTTCAGCTCGTAGTGGCCGCCGATGACGGTGTCCTCCCGCGCCGTCTTGCCGAACGACGGGATGGGAGCCCACAGGCGCAGGGTCTCGTCCAGGATCCGCGGGATGACGTCCAGCTGCATGATCGTGTCGTAGTCCGGGACGGTGTCGCCGGGCAGCAGGCGGTCCACCTCGGCGTACGCCTGGGCCAGCACGTGCGGGTTGCGCATCAGCGAGTACGTGGCGAACGACAGCAGACCACTGGTGGTCTCGTGCCCGGCGATCAGGAACGTCAGCACCTGGTCGCGGACGTTGTCGTCGTACAGCCGCTTGCCGGTCTCCGGGTCGGTGGCCTCCAGCATCAGGCCGAGCAGGTCCTCCTCACCGCCGCCCTTCCCCTCGCGGCGCTCCTTGATCACGCTCTCGACCAGCTCCTGCATCAGCTGGACGTTCTCGGCGTACCTCCTGGCATCGGCCTTGCGGAGCTTGGTCATCATCGGCAGCTCCTGCGAGCGCCGCAGCGACTCCACCAGCGCGCCCAGCAGGGCGTTGAGGAAGGGGTGCAGCTCCTCCTTCCCGAAGGAGTCGAAACGGTAGCCGAACCCCGACAGGGCGATCGTGTCCAGCGTCAGCCGGGTGTAGTCGTCGGTGATGTTGACCGACTGCCCCTCCTTGCGCTCCCACTTGCCCGCCAGGTTCTGGGCGATCTCCAGCATCTGCCCGAAGTAGGACCTCATGGCCCGCTGGCTGAACGCCGGCAGGAGGATCCGGTGGGCCATGCCCCATTCCTCCTCGTGCTGGTGGGCCGTGAACAGGCCCGCGCCCGCGAAGTCCCGGACATGCTGCAGCGGCGTCTTCTCGATCTGCTTGAAGAACCGCGTCTCGTCGGAGACCTCGGCCACCAGGTCCGGGTCGTAGACGAAGATCTGCTCGATACCGGCGATGTCCAAGCCGTAGATGCCCTCGGGGAACTGCTTGGACAGTTCGGCGAAGTACTCGACCGGATTGGTGTCGGGGATCTGCGGCGTGTTGCCGAGCAGGGGGATCCCGCGCGGGGACCGGATGGGGCGAAGGTCGTTCGCGGGGTGCGTGGTCATGTCTTGCTCCTCTGCGGAGGGGTGGGCAAGGGCGCGCTGCACAGGTCGATGCCGTGGCGCCGTACGGAAACATACGCCGTATGGAATTAGTACCGTACGACGTATGGAAACGCGAGGCAAGTCCGGTCGTCCCGGTGGGTGCTGTGATTCGGGTCATTTCCGTACGACGTATGAAACTGGTACCGTACGGGGTATGGAAAACAAGGTGAGGCGTCCCCCGCGGGGAACGAGGAAGAGGGACGTGCCTCTGACCGAGGCCGGGATCTACGCAGCCGCCCTGCGGCTGATCGACGCGGACGGTGTCGAGGCGCTCACCATGCGCAAACTCGCCACCGAGCTCGACGCGAACCCGATGTCGCTGTACCACCACGTGCCGAACAAGGAAGCGGTACTGCGCGGCGTGACGAGAATGGTCGGCGCCCAGTTCCGCACCGTGACGCTCGAGGACGCTCCCTGGCAGGAGCGCATCCGCCTGCTCGCCACGGATTTCCGGACCCTGGCGCACCGTCACCCCGAGCTGATGGCCTACTCGTTCAGCCACCAGCCCGACTTCATCCAGCCCGACGACCCGTTCTGGACCACGCTCACCGCGATCGTGGAGGCCGCCGGGGTTCCGCGGCCAGCGGTCCCGGAGATCGCGGCGCTGATGGTCGCCGTCGTCATCGGTGTCCTCGCCGCCGAACTCAACGGCTCGCTCCGCCAGTGGTCGACCCTCAAGCCCCCCGGCTTCGACGACGGGGAAGACGGTGACGGGAACACGGACCGTGACTCCATGGAGGTAGCTCCTGAAGGCCCTGACCAGGACCACATGTTCCGCCTCGTGATGGACACGCTGATCACGGGTCTGGAAAGCCGGCTCACCGGCGCTCGTGACGGCCGGGACGCCGGCCTTTGAGCAGCACCAGCTGAGGCTCCGCGGCCCAGTCACCGGCCCCTGCGCCGCGCCCGCAGTCGGACCACCCCGTCACATCGGGGAACACCACCCGGCGGGGTGGTCCCGCAGCCTCTGCGCGGCAGGCGTATGACGCCGACCCGTGCCATGACCACGGTCGTCGGCCTGTTTCCGATCACCCTCAGGCGCGAGGCGGCGCCCCGCGCGGGACGAGCCGTACCTGATCCCGATCGGTTCCTTTCTCTCTGCCGCCGTCCGCCTACCCCCACCCCCCATCCGGAGGGCCACTCCCATGTCCCAGAAGGCCACGGCCGCTGCTCGCGGCGTCGAGACCGCACCCGAGAACGTGCCCGAGCTGTCGTACCGGCGGCGCTGGGGGATTCTGCTGGTCGTTTCGCTGTCCATGCTGATGGGTGTCCTCGACGGCACCATCGTGAACATCGCCCTGCCGTCCGCCCAGCACGACCTCGGCTTCTCCGACGCCGACCGGCAATGGGTGGTCACCGCCTACGCGCTGGCCTTCGGCAGCCTGCTGCTGCTCGGCGGCCGCGTCGCCGACCTGGTCGGTCGGAAGGTGACCTTCCTGGTGGGTCTGGCCGGCTTCGCGGCCGCTTCCATGGTCGCGGGCGCGGCCAACGGTTTCGCCGCGCTCGTCATCGCGCGTGCCGTGCAGGGGCTGTTCGCCGCGCTGCTGGCCCCGTCCGCCCTCTCGGTCCTGATGACCACCTTCACCGATCCGCGGGAACGGGCCAGGGCCTTCACCGTCGCGGGCTCGGTCGCGGGCGCCGGTGGCGCCATCGGCCTGATCCTCGGCGGCGTGCTGACCCAATACCTGGACTGGCGCTGGACGATGTACGTCAACGTGATCTTCGCGGTGGTGGCGTTCGTCGGTGGGGCAGCCCTGCTGCACCGCACTCCGCGCGACACGTCCGCCAGGCTCGACGTACCCGGCACCCTGCTGGCCTCCATCGGCCTGTTCTGCCTGGTCTACGGATTCTCGAACGCCGAGACACATGGCTGGGGTTCGTCGGCGACGTGGGGCGTGCTGGCGGCCGGTGCCGTACTGGTGGCCGCCTTCGTGTGGTGGCAGAGCAGGGCGGCGTATCCGCTGCTGCCCCTGCGAGTCCTGCTGGACCGCAACCGCGGCGCCTCCTTCGCCGCCCTCTTCGTCACCGGCGCGGGCATGTTCGGCGTGTTCCTGTTCCTGACCTACTACCTGCAGCAGAGCCTCGGATACAGCGCTCTGGACACCGGCTTCGCCTTCCTGCCCCTGATCGTGGCCTCGTCGTCCGCCTCCGCCGTGGCCAACAATGTCCTGATGGCACGCATAGGACCG
Organism: Streptomyces sp. NPDC020958; assembly: GCF_055562175.1. Lineage (NCBI taxonomy): Bacteria > Bacillati > Actinomycetota > Actinomycetes > Kitasatosporales > Streptomycetaceae > Streptomyces > Streptomyces sp. NPDC020958. Next base: position 702,858 of record NZ_JBVHFU010000003.1, read on the forward strand.
AAGCCGGTGGTCCCGTTGGGCATGACCCTTGCGGCCGCTGGGCTGATATGGATGACCAGGCTGGACCTGAACAGCGGATACGTGACGCAGGTACTGCCCCAGCTGGTACTCGTCGGCATCGGGCTGGGCACGGTCATCGCGCCCGCCATGAGCCTGGCGACCACCGGCGTGGCGGCTGCCGATGCCGGCGTCGCCTCGGCCGCTGTCAACACCCTGCAGCAGGTTGGCGGTTCCATCGGCATCGCCCTGCTCAGCACGATGGCGTCCGACGCAGCCACCGGCTACCTCTCCGGCCGTAACCCCAAGGACCCCGGCGTGCTGGCCCAGGCCGGCCTCGCGGGCTACTCCACGGCCTACTGGTGGTCGGCGGCCGTCTTCGTCCTCGGCCTCGTCGTCACTGCTCTGCTCTACCGCAAGGATGTGCCCCAGCAGGACCAGAACGCGACACCTGTCGTGCACATGTAGCGGGACGGGTGGCCACACAGAAAGGGAGAGTTGTATGGCCGCGAGCGGGTTCGTCGATGTGCACGCCCACTTCGTCACCGACAGGTATGTGGCGGCGGCTCGAGCCGCAGGTGTCGAACATCCCGACGGGATGCCCGGCTGGCCCGCGTGGAGCGTCGAAGAGCATCTCGACATGATGAGGCGCTCAGGGATCGACAAGTCCTACCTGTCGATCTCCTCACCCGGGGTGCACTTCGGGGACGACGTCGAGGCCCGCGCTCTCGCACGTGAGGTCAACGAGTTCGGCGCCCGGGTCCGCACCGAGGACCCGCAGCGGTTCGGTCTCTTCGCCTCCCTGCCCCTGCCGGACGTCGAGGGCTCGATCGTCGAGGCCGCCCACGCGCTCGACGTCCTCGGTGCGGACGGGGTGGTGGTTGAAACCAACCACCAGGGCCGCTACCTCGGTGACCCTCGGTTCGAGCCGCTCTGGGAGGAGCTCGACCGCCGCAGCGCCGTCGTCTTCGTTCACCCCACGTCAGCGCCCCACGCCGACGCGCTTGCTCTGGGCCGGCCGCGGCCGATGCTGGAGTTCCTCTTCGACAGCGCCCGCACCGCGAGCGACCTGCTCTTGCGCGGTGTCCTCGCCCGCCGTCCGCGGATCCGCTGGATCCTGACCCACGGAGGAGGTGTGCTGCCGCTGCTCGCCGACCGGATGGAACTCTTCCGCACCCACCTCGGCGGCGCCGTCGACGGGCCGAGCGCCGTCGAGCAGCTCGGCCGACTCTGGTACGACATGGCCGGCACGCCATTCCCGCGCCAGGTCCCGGCCCTCGACGCGGCCTTCGGCACCGAGCGCCTCCTCTACGGCAGCGACTACTGCTGGACGCCCATCGACGCGGTGCTCGCTCAGGTCGCCTCCATCGACTCCGCGGTGCAGCCGTCCGCCACCGCCACCTGGCGGGACCTCACCACCGGCAATGCCCGCCGCTTGTTCGACACCGGCGCACGGTGACCGTCCGGCCTGGAGGAACGGTCGTGAGAAAGTGCGTGCGAACCTCGGCGAGGGGCAGACGTCCGGATGCCTGCCTCAGGACGCACCCCGACAGGACTCACCCTTCGGCGAGGAAGTGCGCCAGCAAGCGGTCGAAGTCGCTGTGGCCGAGCTCTGCCCCCCGGGGCACCACTGCCTCCGTTTCCTTCAGGAACGCCTTGAATTCCTGCGCCGGGGCCTTGAGCAGGGCCGTACCGGAGGGCGGGTTGAGAAGGATGTACAAGTCGCGACAGCCCTTCTCGCCAGTGGGCCAGATGCGAACGTCTCCCTCGCCGGCGGGGCCCTCCAGGCCGTCGATCAGCACATCGCGCCCGATGATCCATTCCACCGGCTTGTCGTTGTCGGTATCGGTGGTGAAGGTGGCATGGACCACATAGGGATCACTCTGTTCGTACCGCAAATTCATGATCACGGGCAAGGTCGTCGCATGCACGCCGACAAGCTTCGCAGGCAGCCCCTGGATCACAGTTCTCGATGACTTCATCAGGTTTTACTCCTGGTGCTTCGACTCATGGCCGACGGGAGCAGGCGAGGCCACCACCCTCGTCGTAGGGCGACCTTCAGCGCAGCGGAGAGTCCACGGTGGGCGTCAGCAGGGTCTCGTCGAGGCCGACGATCTGGGCAATGTCGAAGCCCTCCATGTCCGCGCGGAATTCAGGACTCGACAGGTACGCCGCCAACCGCTCCTGCACGTCGTCGGCGTCCTGGTAGGAAACGAGGGCGTACAGCCGGGGAGTCTCGCTTCCGGCCGCTGCGGGCGCCGTCCAGACGCCGTGGGTGGTGATCCGGTGCTTCGCCATACCGGCGATGTGCTGGGCCCAGATCTTCTCGTAGGCGGTGAGCGCGTCGGAGTCGCGCAGAGTGTAGACGCGAAGCTGGTACTGGGACATGACACTGGTTCCTTTACGTCTGAGCATGGGCAGCGCGGGCGGAGGCGGTCGGGGACGCGGCCCCCCGACCGCCCGCAGGAGCGCGTCTCACCGGTCGTCGCGGCTCAGGTCATCGTGGCGCCTGTCCGCGCCGTCGCGCTCGAAGCGGTTCCCGTCGTGGCGGTAGGAGCTGTCGGACGTCCAGCCGTGTCCCTCGTCATCCCAGCGGTAGAAGTGCCCATCGCGGTAGTAGAGCCCGTCGCAGTCGTGCCGAATCGAATCGCTGCCGTGGCGGTCCTGGTGCCAGCCGCGGGTCTCGTCGCAGGAGTAGCCCCGCTCGAGCAGGTAGCCGACACCGTGGTCCCAGCTGTAATCAGCGGCCACCGCCCCGTCGGTCAGGTGCTGGGTGTGCGCGGTGGCAAGGGGTGCGGCGGAAGCGGTGCCACCGGCACCGAGAACGGCGGAACCGGCCACCGCGACGGAGGAGACAGCGAGGGCGATGCGCTTCGCGAGCTTGTTCATGATCTTTCCTTCCAGAGGGGGGTGACAGGCAGTTCCATACGTTGTATGGAAGCGCGCTTCCATTGTTACCATACGTCGTATGGAAATGTCGAAGTGACGAAGGCAACCGTTGATCGGTCGGCGCGGGTCCGCCCATGAGGGTCTTGACGTATAAGTCATTAGATCTGATTATTTCATCACTAGTGGGCGAATTGCTCTCACCTGACCCATGTCACGCGGTGTGCCGCTCACCGGGACCTCGCTGTTCACCACCGCCGCACACAGGGTCGCCGGGCCACAGGCCGACGCTCCTACTTCCGCACTGATGGGATGGACCGCGAATGACCGACACTGACCACACCCTCCTCGCCGAGCCGCTGAGCCTTCCCGAGGTGCCCGATGCCGCGATAGCGGTGATCGATGCCGAGGGCATCGTCGTGGGGTGGACGCACGCCGCTCAGCAGCTCGTCGGTCATGCGGCCGGCGAAGTGGTGGGCCGGTCCGCCGCACAGGTGCTGCCGCCTCCCGAGGACGCCCGGAGGGCGTTGGCGTTCGCCGAGCAGTGCCGTGCGCGGGGCGGCTGGTCCGGCACCGTCGCGATACGCCACCGCGACGGCCACACGCTCAGGATGACGCTGCGGGTCTCGCTGCTCCGGGGCCAGGACGACGACACTCGGTGGCTGGCGTCCGTGACGGACATAGGCTCCCTGTCCTCGGGGGCGACCGGGGGACCAGTGCGGGAGTCGCTCCTTGCCCGAGCCCCGATCGGCATCGTCGTCTATGACGCGCAGCTGCGCTGTGTCTGGGTGAACGACGCCATGGAGCGGCACGACGGCGTGCCTCGTCACCGACGCTTCGGGCGCGGTCTGCAGGATTCACTGCCCGCCGTCGAGGCCGAAGCGCTCAAGGTCGTGATGCGACAGGTGCTGGAGAGCGGCAGGACGACGGTGCACGAGTACCGCGCGTGGCCGCCCGCGGACCGGCCCCGTGAGCATGCGTTCTCCGCCTCCTTCTTCTGTCTCCAGGGCGCGGACGGCACCCCGTTGGGCGTGTGTTCCATGACCGTGGACGTCACCGGAAACAAGCGGGCGCGCGAGCGCCTCGCCATCCTCAGCGAGGCCAGCACGCACATCGGCAGCACCCTCGACGTGATGCGGACCGCCCAGGAACTGGCAGAGCTCACCGTGCCCCTGCTGGCCGACCACGCCCTGGTCGATCTCGTGGAGTCCGTTCCGTTCGGCGTCCAGCCGCCGGCACGGACCGGCACGACGAATGGGCGACCGCCGCTGCTGCGCCGTGCCGGTGTGGCCTCCGTCGACCTGGGGCTCCTCGAGTTGCCGTGGGTGCGTGAAGAAGTGGTCCACCCCCACCCGGACTCGTCGTTCTTCGCCGCCATGCGCACGGGACGGTCGTACCTGGAGCCGGTGCTGGACACCCGTTCCGGCCCATGGGTCGACCATGACGCGGTGCGGGCGCGGAAAGTACGCGACAGCGGCGTCCACTCCTTGATGGTCGTACCCATCCGTGCCCGGCACTGCGTGCTGGGACTGGCCCTGTTCGGCCGGTCCACGGAACAGACGCCGTTCCAGGAGGACGACCTGCTCCTCGCCGAGGAGCTGGTCACCAGGGCCGCGCTCTGTCTGGACAACGCGCTCCAGTACGCGCGCGAGCGCACCGCCGCCTTCACACTGCAACGCGATCTGCTCCCTCACCGTGTGGGGGGCGGCGCTGCCGTCGAGGTCGCCTCGCGCTATGTCCCCGCCGACATGGACCACGGAGTGGGGGGCGACTGGTTCGACGTGATCGAGCTGTCCGGTGCCCGGGTGGCCCTGGTCGTCGGTGATGTGGTGGGCCACGGCATCAACGCCGCGGCGACCATGGGCAGGCTGCGCACCGCCGTACGCACGCTCGCGGACCTCGACCTGCCCCCGGACGAACTGCTGACGCACCTCGACGACACGGTCCGGCGACTGAACGACGAGGACGCCGACGACACCGACCGGGTGCCCGCGGTAGTCGGTGCCACCTGTCTGTACGCCGTCTACGACCCGGTCTCCCGACGGTGCACGCTGGCACGGGCCGGGCATCCGCCGCCCCTGATCGTCGACGCACAGGGCGGGGTCACCGTCCCCGACCTGCCGGCCGGAGCCCCGCTGGGTCTCGGTCTCGGCCTGGTGCCCTTCGAGTCAGTGGAACTGGAACTGCCCGAAGGCAGCGTGCTCGCCCTCTACTCCGACGGCCTGGTGGAGGCCCGCGGCGAGGACATCGACGTCGGGCTGCGGCGTCTGGGCGCCGCCCTGGCACAGCCCGGTGCCGCCCTGGAGGACCTGTGCTCGCGGGCGATGGAGACCTTGTCGGCGCAGGCACCGGCCGACGACGTCACCCTGCTCCTTGCGCGGACGCGCGCCCTGCCACCCGCCCAGGTCGCGTTCTGGGACCTGCCGAACGAACCCGTCACCGTCCCGATGGCCCGGCGTCTGGTCGTCCGTCAACTCCGTGCATGGGGTCTGGAGTCGATGGCGACGTCCGTGGAGTGGCTCGTCAGTGAACTGGTCACCAACGCGGTCCGCCACGGCGACGGCCCGATCCGCCTACGACTCATCCAGCACCGGGTGCTCACCTGCGAAGTCTCCGACACCAACACCGGTCAGCCACGCCCCCGCCATCCCGGCGATCTCGACGAGCACGGCCGCGGCCTCTACCTCGTCGGCCGGCTGTCGCGCAGGTGCGGTGCCCGCTCCCTGACAGACGGCAAGGTCGTCTGGGCCGAACAGGACCTGCCGTCCCCGACGAACCTCGTGAGGAAAGCCTGAGACATGGACGCATCGGATGTTGAGAACGCCGACCCGGCCGGCGCCTTTCGAGGTACGACGGGCGTCTTCGGCGTCGGCCCCGTCGACCGGCCGCCCGCCTTCGACGGTCTGGCCGCGGCCGTGCTCGACGATCGGGGCACGGTGGTGGGGTGGACCGGCACAGCACAGGACCTGACCGGGTTCTGCGCCGACGAGGTCCACGGCCGCCCCGTGCGGGAGCTCGTGGCCGGCCTCCCGCACGACCCGCCCAGGGCCGTACACGTACCGGCGACCGGCCGGGTACGACTGCGTCACCGGTGCGGCACCACGATCGACGTCACATTCCGGACCACACGGGTGAGCGGCTCGGCGGACTTCCTCGTGCTCGCGGCCCCCACTCCGCACGTCGCCGACCATCGGCACGGCGCGGCCCTCCTGCGCGCACTGTCCGCACAGAACCGGATCACGATCGCCCTGCACGACACGGATCTCACCACCGTGCAGACGAACGCCACGCCGGACACTCCCGACGGCCGTCCCGTAGAGCCCGGCGCCCGACTGAGCGACCTGCTGTGCGCCGAGGACGCCGAGACCCTCGAGGCGGTACTGCGGCACGTGCTCGAGACGGGCGTCCCGGTGATCCACAGGGAGCAGCGAGTGAGGTGGCGACACCATCCGGCGCGGCGACACGCGCTGTCGCTGTCCGCCTTCCGGCTGGAGGACGCGCGAGGACACCCCACCGGAGTCGCAGCCCTGTACATAGACGACACTGGCCAACTGCGTGCCCGTCGGCAGCTGGATCTTGCCCACGCGGTCGCCGAGCGGGTGGGGGGCTCCCTGGATGCCGTGCGGACCGCCCAGGATCTCGCGGACGCCCTCGTACCCACCTTCGGCGATCTCGCAGCAGTCGACCTGGCGGACGCCGTCTTCGACGGTGACGAACCCGCAGAGCGACTGGGCGGCGGAGATCCGCATCTGCGCAACGCCGCCCTGGCGCCGGTCACCGCGGACTGGCCGCCCGGCATCCGGCGCGGCAACCTCGTCCCGTCCCTGTCCGACCACCCCCTCCTGCGCCGCTTCCAGCACGGCGAGACGGTCGTCTACGACCGGGACGACTACATCGCCCTGATCGGCGGCCCCCATGCGGCCGAGCAGTTCCTCCCGCACGACGTCCAGGCGGTGATGGTGGCACCACTGCACGCCCGCAGCCTCACCCTCGGAGCGATCGTGGTCTGGCGCACCGGCCCCTCCGAACCGTTCACCGAGGACGAGGTGGATCTCATGAGGCAGATCGCCTCACGGGGAGCACTCGCCATCGACAACGCCCGCCGCTGCACGCGCGAGCACAGAGCGGCCATGGCCCTGCAGCAAAGGCTCCTTCCCCCGGCCACGACCGACACTCCGGCAGCCGAGACCGCCGGCGTCTACCTGCCCACCGAGCGTGGGGGCGGCACCAGTGGCGACTGGTACGACGCCATACCCCTGCCCGCGCTCCGGCTGGCCCTCGTCGCCGGAGACGTGATCGGCCACGGCATACCCGCCAGTGCCACCATGGGCCGGCTGCGCGCTGCCATCCAGACCCTCGCCGACCTCGAACTGGAGCCGGACGAGTTGCTCACGCGTCTCGCTGACCTCGTCCAGCGCCTCGCGGCGGAAGCACCCTCCGGCGACCATGACGCCATGGGCGCCACCTGCCTGTACGCGGTGTACGACCCGGTCACCCGACGCTGCGCCATGGCCAGTGCCGGGCACCCGCCGCCGGTGCTCGTGCGGCCCGACGGGAGTGCCGAAGCCGTCGACATCGTCCCGGGGCCGCCCCTCGCCGTCTGCGGCATGCCGTACGAGACGACCACGATCGACGTCGAGCCGGGCAGCGTCCTCGCGCTGTACACCGACGGCCTGGTCCAGCGAACCACACACGATGTCTGCGCCGGGCTCCAGCGGCTGACCCGTGCTCTCGCCATCTCCTGCCGCCCGGACCGCCCGCTGGAGGAGACCGGCAGGACACTCCTCGACCGTCTGGTGGACGAAGCACCACGTGACGACGCGACCCTGCTGCTGGCACGCACCCGCGCCGTACCCGCCCACGACACCGCCCGCTGGTGGATACCGGCTGATCCGGCTGCCGTCTCGGACGCTCGGGCATGGGCGACCCGCCAGCTCACCGCATGGGGGTTGGACGACCTCCTGTTCCCCACCGAGCTCATCGTCAGTGAACTGGTCACCAACGCGATCCGCTACGGTCGTCCGCCGGCGGAGCTGCGCCTGATCCGGCACCACGTGCTGGTCTGCGAGGTCACCGACTCCAACACCGCCCAACCCCGCCTGCGCCGCGCGCGCACCACCGACGAGGGCGGCCGCGGACTGTTCCTCGTTGCCCGACTCGCCGAGCGCTGGGGCTGCCGCCACGGCCAGAACCACAAGACCATCTGGTCCGAACAGCCCCTCGCGCGCCCCCACTGATCACGCCCGGCGGCCGTCTTCGGCTCTTTCGGCCCGCCGTGGGTGTCAGGCCGACGGGCCGGCGCTGCCCTCGGCACCGTCCGCGCCGAGGGCGGCCAGCGCGTCGGCGACCGTCTCGTGGATGGGGAGCATCTGGGAGATGCCGGTCAGGGTCACCATGCGCACGAGACGGTCGGGGACGCTCGCGACCCGGAGCGAGCCGCCTGCCTCCTGAGCGGCGTGCAGCAGGACGATGAGGGTGCTGAGGCCGGTCGAGTCGACGTAGTCCACCTGGGCCAGGTCCAGGACGACGTGCGGGGAACCCTGCTCCACCACGGTCAGCGCCTGCGCGCGCAGCACGGGCGCGGTGTGCAGATCGACGTCGCCGGTGACGACGACGACGGCTGTGCGGTCACCGGGGTATCGGACGGTCGTGTCGAGGGTGTCGTTCACGTGAGACATCACTCCTGGCCGGGCGGGACGGTGCGGCTTCGGCCGACGGGTCGGGTCAGCACTGCGGCCCGTCGTGGGTCTCGAGACCGTGGACGGTGACCAGATCGGCGAGGCCCGAGACGGACAGGACGGGTCCGAGCAACGGGGGCACGACGAGTTCCAGCCTCTCGGCGTGGGCGAACAGCACGCTCAGCCCCGCGCTGTCGAGGTACTCCACCCCGGTCAGGTCCACGACCAGGGGACCGGAGCCGCTGTCCAGGGCTTCGGCCAGATGACCGACGTTGCTCATGTCGATCTCGCCGCTGACGACCAGACGGACGGTGCCGTCCGGGCTCCGGCCCGGTGTCAGCGTGAGCGGGGTGGTCATCAGGCGATCCTCATCTGCATGTCGACGGTGGTACCGGTGGGGCCGGGGGCGACGGTGACCTGCTGCATCAGGGCGTGCATCAGGGACATGCCCCGGCCACGGTGAGTATTCTTCTCGGGCTGCGGAACCTTCCACCGGCCACTGTCGACGACCGTCACACGCAGCGTGTCGACCAGCGCTTCGGCGCGCAGCCGCACGGCTTCCCCCGGGGTGTGCCGGTGGCCGTGCTCGATCGCGTTCGCGCAGGCCTCCCCGGCGGCGACGAGAACGTTCTGCACCGCGTTCGGCGGCAGGTCGCACCGGTCGAGCCAGGAGCGCAACGCCCTGCGGACCGGCGCCAGCTGAGAGGACTCGGCCGGGAAGGACATCTCCAGCGGCGCCGGGTGGCGGTAGAGCAGGAGTGCCACGTCGTCGTCGTACCCGCCGGCCGGCGCGAGCTTCGCCATCACCGAGCTGGCGAGATCCTCGACGGGCAGGGCGCGGCCCTCCTGCACGGCCTCGCCCGCCTGCTCGATCCCCGTGGTGAGCGGACGCCGCCGGCGTTCGACGAGACCGTCGGTGTACAGCAGCAGCGTGGCCCGCGCGGGAAGGGAGCACGCGGCCTCCGGTCGCGGTCGGCCCGGCCGTACGGCCAGCGGCAGCGAACGCCCCTCCTCCAGAAGCCGAGTGGTGCCGTCGGCGTGCACGAGGATGCCCGGCGGATGCCCGGCGCTGGAATAGGTGAGCTCTCCGGTGCCGGGGTCGAGTGCACCGCAGAAGACGGTCGTGCACAGGGCGCCGGGAACACTGGCCGCGAACTGGTCGAGGGCCATCAGCGCCCGGGAGGGACTGGAATCCTGGAGCAGCAGTGCGCGGCAGGCGCTGCGCAGCTGCCCCATGACGCTGGCCGCCTCCAGGCCCCGGCCGACGCAGTCGCCGACGACGATGCCGATCCGTCCGTCGGTCAGAGTGACGGTGTCGTACCAGTCGCCGCCCACCTCCAGCGGACGCGTGGCGGGTTCGTACCGCACGGCGAAGCCCTCGGGCAGCCGGGCCGGGCCCAGGATGGCGCGCTGGAGCGCGATGGCGGTCTCCCGCTGCTGGTCGATCTGGTGCGCGCGGACCAGTCCCTGCGCGAGGTGCCCGGCCAGGAGCGACAGCAGCAGCTGGTCCTCGGAGGTGAACGGCCGGTGTCCGCCCAGATCGACCCACAGGACCATCGGGCCCTCGGGGTGCCCCAGCAGGACACCGGCACCGCTGTCGTCCGCCTCGGCGGTGAGCATGGGCCGCCGGCGCAGCGCCGCAAGCAGCTCCTGACGCTCGGTCGGCAGGTCTTCCCACCGCAGGTTCGCGTCGGTGGCCGTGAGCGCAGGTACGTCGCCGCCGGCGAAGACGGCGGCCCCCACGACGCGTGCCCGCCACAACGACCGCAGCTCGTCCAGGGCACCGGACAGCGCCTCGGGCAGGCTGACGGCACGGGACAACGAGGTGCTCATCGCCGCCAGCGCCGTCTCGCGCTGGACGGCGTAGTGTTCGGCCGTGACGTCACGGAAGGTGCCGACGGTGACCCGGCGCCCGGTGTCCGGATCCTCGGCCTTGTTGAAGGTCACGGCGATCCACAGGCGACGACCGTCACGATGCGTGACCGGGGCGGTGTACGAGCCCTGGGAGTTCTCCAGCAGTTCGGCGAAGGCATCGCCGAACTGCTGATATGCGCTCGGATCGGTGGTCTCGTCCGGCCACCACGGGTGGATCGGGGTGTACGGGAGATCTTCGGGACCGTAGCCGAGGATGTCGGTGAAGGCCGTGTTGATCTCCACGACGGCCCCGGACTCGTCGCAGACGAAGAACGCCTCCTGGAGGGAGTCGATGAGCGCCGTCCGCCAGCGCAGGTGATGGCCGCGCAGCCGGGCCAGCTCGACGTTCGCGCGCACCCGGGCCAGCAGCTCGGCCGCGGCGAAGGGCTTCACCAGGTAGTCGTCGGCGCCTGCCTGCAATCCCTCGATCGATGCCTCCTGCCCCGCCTTGGCCGACAGCAGCAGTACGGGCACCGAGGCCGTACGCGGGTCCCCGCGCAGTCGCGCCACCAGCTCCAGGCCGTCCAGCCGGGGCATCATCACGTCGCTGACCACGAGGTCGGGAGTGCGACGGCGGGCGCCGTCGAGTGCTTCGATGCCGTCCGTGACCGCTTCGACCTCGTACCCCGCGGCAGCCAGGATGCGGGTGAGGTACTCACGCATGTCGGCGTTGTCGTCGGCCACCAGCACCCGGGCGCTGCGGGAGGAACCGGCGCCGGACCCGAACGCGACAGCTCCCACCCCTTCCGGGCGGTCCTCGGCCGCGGCGCCGACGTCAGCCGCCGGAAGCCAGCGCAGGGCCTCCTCGACATAGGGGTCGGCGGTGGCCGAGGCCGCGCTGCCGCCTGGTTCCGGCACCACGGAGCCGCTGGACAGATGCGCGCTGCCGAAGGGCACCCGGATGGTGAAGGTGGTGCCTTTCCCCTCGGTGCTCTCCGCGCGGATCGTGCCGCCGTGCAGACCGACGAGCTCCCGCACCAGGGCCAGTCCGATACCGCTTCCCTCGTTGGACCGGGAGCGGGCGTTCTCGATGCGGTGAAAGCGCTCGAACAGCCGCGGCATCTCCGCCTCCGGCACGCCGGTCCCGGTGTCGGCCACGGTGACCACGGCGTGCGGGCCGCACCGGCGCACGGCCACGCGAACCGCTCCGTCGAAGGTGAACTTCAGCGCGTTGCTCAGCAGGTTCAGGACCACCTTCTCCCACATGCCGCGGTCCACGTACACCGGTTCGTCCAGGGAGGGACAGTCCACGTCGAAGGCGAGCCCGGCCCTCTCCATGGCCGAACGGAAGACACTGGCCAGCTCCGCCGTCACCGTGGCCAGGTCGACCGGCTCGTAGCGGGCCTGCATGCGTCCGGCCTCGATACGGGAGAAGTCCAGCAGCGTGTTGACCAGCTTGCCCAGCCGCAGCCCGTTGCGATGGATGACGTCGAGTTCCTGACGTGTCTCCTCGTCCGCGTCGGTGAGCCGGGTGCGCAGCTCCTCGACCGGTCCCATGATCAGGGTCAGGGGAGTGCGGAGCTCGTGGCTGATGTTCGAGAAGAAGGTGGTCTTGGCCCGGTCCAGTTCGGCCAGTTCCTCCGCCCGCCGCTGCTGCGCCTCGTAGTTGCGGGCACTGCCGATCCCGGAGGCGATGTGTCCGGCGGTCAGCTCGATGAACCCCCGGTAGCCGTCGTCCAGGTCGCGGTAGCGGTTCAGGGCGGCCACGAAGAAGCCGTACGGCACGCTGCCTTGCTGGAGCAAGGGCACCACGAGCGCCTCCACCGGGGGCTCGGGCCAGTCACCGCCGGGCAGGTCGGCGAACGCGTCGCCGGTCAGCGGTGCCACCCGAGCCTCGCCCTCGGCCAGCGCCGCCGCGGGCCAGACGCCCTCCGGATCCGCGAGGGACAGGGTCCGCGGTGCGACGGGCAGACCGGGGGTCGCCCCGGTCGCCCCGGCCAACCAGGCGGAGTCGCCGTCGAACAGGTAGGTCAGGGTGAAGGGCAGGTCCTTGCGGTTGCGGTCCAGCTGCTGGTCGGTGAAGGCCAGCGCCTCCTGCTCGGTACGGAGCACACTCGGGTCGGAGCCCAGGTCCCGAAGGGTGGCCATGCGCCGCTCGCCGATCACCCGCTCGGTGTCCTCGCTGACCACGCACAGCATGCCGACGACCTCACCGGCGTCGTCCCTCAGCGGGCTGTAGGAGAACGTGTGGTACGTCTCCTCGGTGTAGCCGGAGCGCTCCAGGAAGAGGAGCAGCCCCTCGTCCCAGGTGGCCTCGCCCGTGCTGAGCACGGCCTCGATGCGCGGGCCGATGTCCCCCCAGATCTCCGCCCACACCTCACTCGCGGGCCGGCCGAGCGCCCACGGGTACTTGCGGCCGAGCGTGTCGCGCCGGTACGCGGCGTTGCAGAAGAAGGTCAGCTCCTCGCCCCACGCCATCCACATCGGGAACCGGGAGGACAGCAGGATGCTGACAGCGGTCTGGAGACTCTGCGGCCACTCCTGTGGCGGACCGAGCGGCGTGGCCGTCCAGTCGACCTCGGCAAGGTGCCCGCCCACCTCCCGGTCGGCGGCGAACACATCGTCGGCGACCACGGCCCGGGGCCTGTCCACCGGCCGGCCTGAACGCTCCACGCGATCCCCTTCCCCTCAAGCCGGCCAAGGTTCCTGGCCACGTCTGTGCTCCCCCAGGCGGTGCCCCGGCGCCCTTCGCGGGAACGCGCCGATCCACGGCCCACCGTTCGCGGGCCCCAGAATAGTGCGGGCCCACCACGGCACCCGCACGGGAGGCACCTCAGGACGCCGGGCCGCCCTCGTGCTCCATCGCCGCCCAGCGCTCAATCGCCGCGCAGCGCTTCCGCGGCCGCTTGGACGCTGGCGTGCAACGGGAACAGCTGATCGAGTCCCGCCACCCGGAAGAGCTGGTCCATGGCCGGGCTCAGACCCGCGACCGCGAAGGAGGAGCCCACGGCCAGGGCGCGACGATAGGCCGTTATGATCACGGTCATTCCCGTGGAGTCGCAGTAGTGCAGGTCCGACAGGTCGGCGATCATGCCCGCGCCTGGATCGCGCAGCACCTCCTCCACGGCCACACGGAGCCGGGGGCCTGTGTAGTGGTCCAGCTCCCCGGCCAGGTGCACGACGACGGGCCCCGTCGGACTGGGATGCGTTCTGATTTCGAGAGCGCCCTCTGCGTCGTTCACCAGGTCTCCTGTGCGATCGGCCGACTGCGTGCGGGGCGGTGGATTCCGCAGCACTCGCACAGGTTCCCCGCCCGGCGGGGCTCATCCTACGCGGTCGCGATCGTTTCGCCTCGCGGGACATCGGCGCTCGTGGAGCGCATGAATCGGCACCTTGTTTATGAAGGGGAAGCAGGGGCACGAGCGGGTTACCGCGACTGCGGTCCCCAAGCTACGAGGAGGCGTTGTTCTGTGACTGCCGACGAGAAAGCGCAGGCGAAGACCGAGCAGGCCAGGGAAAAGGCCGAGGACGCCTTCAAGCACTGACCTCCGCGTACCGGAAAAGGGCCCCTGTGAGGGGCCCTTTTCCGGTACGCGGAACCCCATGTCGATGAGGCCCTGTCCAAGCCGTCGTCGGGCGGTCTCTGTCATCGACGCGGGTCGTCGGAGCGAGCGACGCCCTGACCGGGCTTGACCGGGTGATCGGGGTACACGCCACCCTGCACCAGGCCGTGAGCGCAAGCAGCGCGGTTCGAGAGTCCGGCAGCGAGGACGGTCCGTCGTTGCGTTCGGCTAGTGGAAGGTAGCGGGCGATGAGCCACGTCTCGGAACAGGAACCCGTACCTTCCTCCTCCGCAGGCTACGACCAGACCGGCACGGGGGACACCGAACGCGATCTACGGGCCTTGTTCGGTCAGTCCACCGCCGTGTTCGCGTCCCTGGCCGGTCCGGCGCACATGGTGGAGGCGGCCAATGTCGCGTTCTTCACCGCGATCGGTGGCGAGGCGCGGGCGCGAACCGGCGTGCCGCTGGGGCAGCTGCTGCCGGAACTCGCCGACCAGGGGTTTCTGGACCTGCTTGACCGGGTGTACCGGACCGGCGAGCGGTATGTCGGCCGCAACGCCCGTGTCGTGCTGGGTACCGGCCCGGACGCGCGTGAGGCGTTCTTCGACTTCACCTACGAGCCCCGTCTCGACGTCGGGGGCAACGTCATCGGCGTACGCGTCATCGGTGTGGAGACGACCCAGCTCATGCAGGCCCAGCGGTTGACGGCCGAGCACCGCGTCCTGCTGGAGCAGATCGCCCGCCAGGCACCGCTGGAGCAGGTGCTGGACGGCATGGCCCGCGCCATCGAGGAGCTGACACCCCAGGAGGTCCTCGTCTCCGTCCTCCTCGCGGACGCCGACGGCCGGCACTTGCGCCACGGCGCCGCGCCCAGCCTGCCCGACTTCTACAACCAGGCCATCGACGGCATCGCCACCGGCGAGGGAGTCGGCTCCTGCGGCACCGCCGCCCACCGCCGAGCACCGGTCATCGTCTCGGACATCGCCACCGACCCGTTCTGGGACGACTTCCGTGACCTGGCCGACCGAGCACGGCTGGCGGCCTGCTGGTCCACTCCGATCCTGGCCCGGGACGGCTCCCTGCTCGGCACCTTCGCGATGTACCACCGCACCCCCCGCGCGCCGCAGGCCGCCGACCTGGCTCTGGCCAGGGTGTTCGCCGACACCGCCGCCCTGGCCATCGAACGTCACCAGGCCGAGGAGGCCCGCAGGGCCGCCGAGGCCAAGGAGAAGGCCGCCCGCGACGACCTCGCCTTCCTGCTGGAGGCCAGCACCCGGCTGACCGCCGGCCTCGACCAGACCCAGACCCTCCAGCGCCTGGCCCTGCTGTGTACCCCCAAGCTGGCACCGCTGTGCGCGATCGACGTCGTCGATGCCGGCCGGGTGCGCCGCATCGCCACCGCCGCCCCCACCCCGGACGAGGACGCGCTGCTGTCCTCGCACATCCCGGTCTACGACGCCGCCGACGACGCCGTCGCCCGCGTCCTGGCCTCCGGACTGAGCGAGGTGGCCCGTCGCGCCCCCACCGGCCCCGGCCCCTGGCTGGACCTCAAGGTCACCGGCTACCTGTGCGTCCCCCTGCTCGACCGCGGCCGCGCCTTCGGCACCCTGACCCTGCTGACCACCGAGGAGAGCGCGTTCGGCGGCCACACCGTCGCCCTGGCCGAAGAGCTCGCACGCCGCGCCGCCTCGGCCGCCCTCAACGCCCGCCAGTACACGCAGCGCGCCGCCCTCTCCCGTGACCTGCAAGCGGGACTGCTGCTGCCCGAGGTCCCCGATCTGCCGGGAGCGCGGGTGGCCACGTACTACCACCCGGCCGGTGAGGGACTCGACATCGGCGGCGACTTCTACGACGTCTTTCCCCTCACCGACCTGACCTGGGCGTTCATGCTCGGCGACGTCTGCGGACGCGGTGCCACCGCCGCCACCACCACCGCGCTGGTCCGCCACACCGCACGCGCCGTCGCCCCCCTCCTGCCGGGGCCGGACGCCGTCGTCCAGGCGATCAACAAAGCCCTCCTCGACCGCCCGGACAGCCACGGAACCGGGTTCGTCACCCTCGTGTACGGCCACCTCACGCCCGCCGCCGACGGGGGCCTCGACATCACCCTCGTACGCGCCGGCCACACCCTGCCCCTCCACATCCGTGGCAGCCGCGCCCCTCGCCCCGTCCAGTGCGAGGGGCCGCTCCTCGGGGTCACCCCACACCCGGATCTGGAGACCCACCGTCTTCACCTCGAGCAGTCCGAGAGTCTGCTGCTCTACACCGACGGCCTCACCGAGGCCCGCAACCAGCAGGGGGAGCAGTTCGGCGAAGACCGCCTCACGCTCACGCTGGCCGGCCGGCGCGACACCCGCCCAGAAGCGATCATCGACGCTCTCACCCGGGCCGTGCACGCGTTCACCGGCACCACGGGCATGGACGACGACCAGGCCGCCCTCGTCCTGACGGCCACCCCAGCCGTCCGGTAAGCCTCCGCAGGAGGGGCACCCTCCGCGTGAGCGGCCCAGCCAGGCAAGCGGCCCGGCCAGGACGCCCGGCTCGTCGTCAGTGAACCGGTCACCAAAGATCGATCCGGGCGGTGATTCGCTTGCCTGCCGCCTCAGGCACAACCGTGAGGTCGGCCGCGACGGCTTTCACGATCTCCAGGCCGTGCCGGCCCACCCGGTACGGGTCCGCCCGCTCGGCCGCCGGAACGTCCGGATGGCCGTCCCACACCTCCACCTCCACCGCGGCTTCCGCCCGGCGCAGCCGCAACAGAATGGGGCCGGGTGCGTACTTGCAGGCGTTGGTGACCAACTCGCTCACCACGAGCTGTGCCAGGCCCAGGATGCGCTCCGACACCGTCGCGGCACTGTCGGCGGCTGCGACCCGGGTGAGGAAGACAGCAGTTCGGCGACGGGCCTCGGCGATGCAGGAAGCGTCTCCCGCCAGTGGGACGGTCTCCTCGACCGCCGTCGCATCCGATCCCTGGCAACACTGGCGCTCCGGGTCCTCGGCCATCCGTCCTGCCACTCCGGACTCAGTCGCTTACGCTGTCCTTCCCGGCGGGTATCCCGCCCGCGCACCGTGTGTCTGCGGCAGGGCCATCCGGGTGCCTTACCAGTACCATGCGTGAGCAGATCCTCATCGAGGAAGCGGTTCTGGGCGGCACCGACAGATGCTGAGGGGCTGTGACGGACGACTACAAGGGGCGCCTTTCGATCACCTGTGGCCATAGCGATGGCGATGGCGATGGCGTCAGGGTGCTCACGGCGTGCGGCGAGATCGATCTCGACAGCGCTCCACAGCTCCTGGACGCCCTGACCGCCGAAGGCGCCGCCGCTCAGGTGACGGTGGTGGATCTCAGCGGCGTCACCTTCATGGACTCCAGCGGCATCAACGCCCTCATCGCCGCTCATCACGCCGCGCAGGACCACGGCGGCCGACTGCGACTCGCAGCCCCGAGCCCCGCCCTCTCCGACACCTTCGGGATCGTGGGCCTCACCGAGGTCATTCCCTGCCACCCCACCCTTCGCGAAGCCCTCGCCGCCTGCACCCGGCAGCCGGAGGAACCGGACGTGGCTGATGCCCGCCACCACCGCGGCGGGCATCAGCAGGGCACCTCGAAGAGAATCAGCTGGTCGTGAGCATGCCTTCACGGAGTCGGGCCAGGCACCGGGACAGCAGCCGCGAGACGTGCATCTGCGACACACCCAGGTGCTCGCCGATCTGAGCCTGGGTCAGCTCCTCCACGAACCGCATGTGGATGAGCTTCCGGTCGCGCTCGTCGAGTTCGGCGATCATGGGGGCGAGGGCGTGGAAGTCCTCCACCAGCTCCAGCGCCGCGTCCTCGGTGCCGATGAAATCCTGCAGGGCGCTCTCGCCGTCCTCGCTGCCGTTGATCGCGGCGTCCAGAGAGGAGGAGTTGTAACCGTTGGAGGCCAATCGGGCCTCGACGACCTCTTCCTCGGACAGGCTCATCAGCTCCGACAGTTCCTTGACCGTCGGATCGCGGTCGAGCCGGGTACGCAGCTCGTCCGTCGCCTTGGCGAGCTGGACACGGGCCTCCTGGAGGCGGCGCGGCACGTGCACGGCCCAGGTGGTGTCACGGAAGAACCGCTTGATCTCACCGACGATGTAGGGGATGGCGAAGGAGGTGAACTCCGCCTCCCGGGACAGCTCGAACCGGTCGATCGCCTTGATCAGGCCGATCATGCCGACCTGGACGATGTCCTCCATCTCCTCCGGCCCACGGCTGCGGAACCGGCCCGCGGCGTAGCGGACCAGGGACATGTTCATCTCGATCAGCGTGTTGCGAGCGTAGCTGTACTCCGGCGTGCCCTCCTCCAGAACCGCCAGCTGCCGGAAGAACAGCTTCGACAAGTCGCGAGCGTCCTTGGGTGCCATCCGGGAGGGATCGGCGACCTCCGGCAACTCGACTGTCCGGGTCCCCGCTGCCAGCGTGCTGGTCGCCATGCTGATTCCCCTCCCACGATCGATCTCACCACTACCGCCTGCCGAAACGGCTCGACGACGCTGCGCCTACCCCGTGATCCCGCACTCACTCCTGCGTGGGGCGCACCGGCGACGTCGGAGAGGCACGTGGCCACGCAGGAGCGGGAGGTGCCGAGGACGGCATGCCTCCGGTTGAAGCCGTGCAGGGCGGCGCAGCCGGATCCGGGCCGGGACGCTCACCGGACTACGGGCGTGAGGTCGGCTGGGGGTACGTCGGGCAGAAGACGAGAGAGGTCGAAGAGGGTGGGATTCAGGTCGGCCGCCATGAGCAGCAGCGACAGCGG
Source organism: Streptomyces sp. NPDC020958 (assembly GCF_055562175.1). Lineage (NCBI taxonomy): Bacteria > Bacillati > Actinomycetota > Actinomycetes > Kitasatosporales > Streptomycetaceae > Streptomyces > Streptomyces sp. NPDC020958. The sequence continues at coordinate 721,617 of NZ_JBVHFU010000003.1, forward strand.
CTGTGTGCCCAGTCCGGTCACGGTCGCCCGGCGCGTGGGGCCGCTGCTCGTGGTGGGGGTGAAGAAGAGGTGGAGACCGGCGACGTCCATGAAGGGCGTGTCAGTCAGGTCCCACTGCACGTCGGTCACCTGCGGCGGCAGCGCGTCGACGGCGGCGCGTAGCGGGGGCAGGGTGTCGAAGTCGATCTCTCCGCAGAGGGAGAGGCGCGCGGAGGTGTCGTCGATCGTGGTGGTGATGTTCATAAGGGCGTGCCCCCCTTCCGGGGGTTGGTGAGCCCAAGGACGAAGCACCCCCCTTGAGGGGTGTACGACGATGGCGGGGGGCGGGTGCCCGGGATGGGGGCAACGCCCGAACTCCCCAAGGACCGGCACCGAGAGATGCCGGCCGGTCTCGTTGTCTTCCCCACCGTCACACAGATTCGCTTGCGGCCACGACTGCCTGGACGAGGATTTTCTGTGAAGCCCGTCACCGAGCAGCCGAGCAGCCCACTCAGGTCGCCTCCTGGGACCTGCCGAACGAACTGGCCTCACTCGTCTGCCGCGCGCACCCGGCGCATCCGGACAGGCGTGCGGCACCGTAGGAGTACCGGGAGGCACCGGCGGTTACATCGCCACGGCTGGTGCCGGAGCTGCCGGAGCCGCTGGACGCCCGGTACCGGGTGCGCTGCCTGGTGCGCACGCCCTGCCGGGTCCGGCGGCCCCGATACCGTCGGGAGGGACCATGACCGACCCGCACTGGCTGTTCGGCGACCAGCTGGGCCCGCACTTCCTCACCCCGGGCGAGGACGGCGGACCCGCCCGCGACCCGTCCGTGGTGATGATCGAGGCCCGCTCGGTGTTCCGGCGGCGCCGCTTTCACCGGGCCAAGGCCCACCTGGTGCTCTCCGCGATGCGTCACCGGGCCGCCGAGCTCGGCGGCCGCGTCCGCTACGTGCGCGCCGAGACGTACCGGGAGGGTCTGGGCGAGGCGATCGGTGACGCGGCCGTGACCGTCCACCACCCCACGTCCAGGGCCGCGCTGCGGCTGGTGCGCTCGATGGACCAGGTGCGGGTCCTGCCCGCACGCGGATTCCTGCTGCCCCACGACACCTTCCGCGCCTGGGCCGAGGGACACGACACCGGACGGCTGCGCCAGGAGGACTTCTACCGCTGGGTGCGCCGCGAACTGGACCTCCTCATGGACGGCGACACTCCGGTCGGCGGACGCTGGAACCACGACCACGCCAACCGCGAACCCCCACCCAGAGGGACGCGTACGCTCGGTGCGCCGAAGCCCTACCGCCCCCACGAGGACGACATCGACGCCGAGGTCCGCGCCGACCTGGACCGCTGGGAACGGGACGACGGCATCCGCTTCGTCGGCCGGGACGGCCCCCGCCGCTTCCCCGCCACCCGCCGCGAGGCCCTGAGCGCGCTGCGCCGCTTCATCGAGCACCGGCTGGCCGGCTTCGGCGCGCATGAGGACGCGATGCTCGCCGCCGACCCGGTGCTGAGCCACAGCCTGCTGTCCTCGTCCCTGAACCTCGGACTGCTCGACCCGCTCGAGGTGGTCACCGCCGCCGAGGAGGCCTGGCACGCCGGACAGGCGCCCGTCAACAGCGTCGAGGGATTCGTCCGGCAGATCGCGGGCTGGCGCGAGTACGTCTGGCAGCTCTACTGGTACTTCGGCGAGGAGTACCGGCACCACAACGCCCTGCACCACCACACCCGTCCGCCCGCGTGGTTCCTCGACCTGGACGCCGACGCCGTCACCGCGCGCTGCATGGCCACCGTGCTCGCCCAGGTCCGCGACACCGGCTGGACCCACCACATCCCCAGGCTGATGGTCCTCGGGAGCTTCGCCCTGCAGCGCGGCTGGGACCCGCGAGCGGTCACCGACTGGTTCCACCGCTGCTTCGTCGACGGATACGACTGGGTGATGCTGCCGAACGTCACCGGCATGTCCCAGTACGCAGACGGCGGCCGGATGACCACCAAGCCGTACACCTCGGGCGGTGCGTACATTCACCGCATGAGCGACCTGTGCGACGGCTGCGCCTACCGGCCCGGCGACCGCACCGGGCAGCGGGCCTGCCCCTACACCACCGGGTACTGGTCGTTCGTGCACCGCCACCGCACGCGGCTCGCCGCCAATCAGCGCACCTCCCGTGCCGTCCAGGGCCTGGACCGCCTCACCGACGCGGAAGACGTCCTGAGCACGAACCGCCGGTGGGACAGGCGGCCGCCCTGACCGTCGCCGCCCCTGATGCCTCACCCCGGCAGGGACGGACTGCCGTCGCACCGGAGCCGCCCGCGGGGTGGGCGAGGCTCCCGCGCGGCGCCGCGGCCTGCGCGACCGGGGGACGCCCGCCCGCAGCGTGAGCCTCTCTCACCAGCGGACACTCCCGCGCCGGTGCCGGTGACCCGAGGACGTCTCGCAGGACTGGAGAGCGATTCCCCGGCAATGAGCAAGGCGTGACCCGCATCGTAATCGTCGTCCTGACTCTCGTCGCAGGCGTGCTGGCGTCCCTGGCGGCGGCCTGGATCTCCCCATGGTGGCTGCTCGTCGCCGTACCGGCGCTGCTGCTGGCTCTGCTGGGCACGTGGGACCTGTTGCAGAACCGGCATTCGGTCCTGCGCAACTATCCCGTCCTCGGCCATGCCCGCTTCCTCATGGAGCGCATACGTCCGGAGTTGCAGCAGTACTTCATCGAGCGGAACTACGACGGACGTCCCTTCGACCGGGACGTGCGCAGCATCGTCTACGAACGCGCCAAGGGCACGGACGCGGAGGAGCCCTACGGCACCGAACGGGACGTGTACCAGCCCGGCTACGAGTTCCTGGTCCCCTCGATGGCGCCGCGAGCGGTGCCGAAAGAACAGCCGCGCGTGCGGATCGGCGGTCGCGACTGTGCCCGGCCCTACGACATGGCACTGCTGAACGTCTCCGCGATGAGCTTCGGATCGCTCTCCGCCAACGCCGTCCTCGCCCTCAACGGGGGCGCGGCGGCAGGAGGGTTCGCCCAGGACACCGGCGAGGGCGGACTGTCCGAGTATCACCTCCGCCCGGGTGGTGACCTCGTCTGGGAGATCGGCACCGGGTACTTCGGCTGCCGCACGCCCGAAGGCGACTTCGACCCCGCCGAGTTCTCCGACAAGGCCGCACACGACCACGTCAAGTGCGTGTCCCTGAAGCTGTCGCAGGGCGCCAAGCCCGGCATCGGAGGTGTCCTGCCAGGTGCCAAGGTGAACGCCGAGATCGCCCGGGTCCGCGACGTGCCCGAGGGGCAGACCGTCGTCTCGCCGCCGTACCACCGGGTCTTCTCCACCCCGCGGGAACTCGTTCGCTTCATCGCCCGCATGCGTGAGTTGTCCGGGGGCAAGCCCGCCGGGTTCAAGCTGTGCGTGGGTTCGCGGCGGCAGTTCCTGGCCGTGTGCAAGGCCATGCTGGAGGAGGGCACGGCGCCCGACTTCATCGTCGTGGACGGCGCCGAGGGCGGGACCGGTGCGGCGCCGCTGGAGTTCGCGGACCACGTGGGCACCCCGCTCACCGAGGGTCTTCTCACCGTGCACAACGCCCTCGTGGGAACCGGCCTGCGCGACCGGATCAGGATCGGCGCGAGCGGCAAGATCGCCACCGGGACCGACCTGGTCAAGCGCATGGTGCAGGGGGCCGACTACGGCAACGCCGCGCGGGCGATGATGTTCGCCGTCGGCTGTATCCAGGCACAGCGGTGCCACACGAACACCTGCCCCACCGGCGTCACCACCCAGGACCCCCGCCGCGCCCGCGCACTCCACGTCCCGGACAAGACGGCGCGCGTCCAGCGCTTCCAGGAGGCGACCGTGGCCAGCGCATTGCAGATCATGGCGTCCATGGGCGTCACCGACCCCGCGCAGCTGCGTCCGCACATGCTCCGCCGGCGCGTCGACCCCTTCACCGAGCGCTCCTACGAGGAGCTGTACGAGTGGCTCCAGCCCGGGCAGTTGCTCGCCGAGCCGCCGGCCTCTTGGGCGGCCGACTGGAACGCCGCCGACCCCGACCACTTCACCGTCTGAACCGGAGGACCCACGTGGCCCGTACTGTTGCCCGTGTCATCGTCGACGCGCTGAGCGAACTCGGCGTGCGCCAGGTGTTCGGCGTCGTGGGAGACGCGCTCAATCCCCTGACCGACGCCATCCGCACCACCGAGAACCTTGAATGGGTGGGCTGCCGGCACGAGGAGGCGGCCGCGTTCGCCGCCAGCGCCCAGTCGCAGCTCACCGGAACGCTCGGGGTGTGCATGGGCACCGTCGGTCCTGGTTCCGTCCACCTCCTGAACGGCCTGTACGACGCGGCCAAGAGCCACGCGCCGGTCCTCGCGATCGCCGGCCAGGTACCGCTCGCCGAAATCGGCAGCGACTACTTCCAGGAGGTCGACAACGACGCCCTCTTCGCCGACGTGGCCGTCTTCCGCGCCACCGTCACCTCCCCGGACCAGCTGCCGCAGATGCTGGAGACGGCGGTGCGCCACGCACGGGGCCGCAAGGGCGTCGCCGTGCTCACCGTCCCGGGCGACCTGGGCGAGCGGGAGGTGACCACCGACCGCCCCGCCCGGTTCTCCCTGAACGCCCCCGTGAGCCGGCCCGACGAGGCGGCCGTCCGCCGCGCCGCGGACATCCTCGACCGCTCCGAACGCGTCACCCTCCTCGTCGGAGAGGGAGCCCGAGCCGCCCGCGAGGACGTCCTCACCCTCGCCGACCGCTTGGCGGCGCCCATGGTGCTCACACTGAAGGCCAAGGCCGGTTTCGAGGGCGAGACCAACCCGTTCCAGGTCGGCCAGACCGGCCTGATCGGCAACCCGGCCGCGGCGGCGGCCCTCCAGGACGCGGACACCCTGCTGATGCTCGGTACGGACTTCCCCTACCGGGACTGGTATCCCGAGGGCCGGACCGTGATCCAGGTGGACACCGAGGCCACCCACATCGGACGCCGAGTACCGGTCGAGCTCGGGCTGGTGGGGGACACCGCCGTCACCGTGCGCGACCTCCTCGAGCATGTCACCGGCGCGCCCGCCGGGTCCGAGGGCGCGCGCGACCGTTCGCACCTGGAGAAGGCACGCGAACGCTTCGACCAGTGGCGCACCGGTCAGGCGCGGCTCGCCGACCCGGCACACGACAAGGGCCTCCTGGGCCGTGTCCGCTCCGCGCTGGACAACCGCAGCCACGACATCCGTCCGGAGGCCCTGGCCGCGGCTGTCGACCGGATCGCGGCTGACGACGCCGTCTTCACCTCCGACACGGGCATGGCCACGGTGTGGCTGTCGCGCTTCGTCGAGATGCGTGGCGAACGCCGCCTCGTCGGCTCCTACAACTTGGGCTCGATGGCCAACGCCATGCCCCAGGCGCTGGGCGCCCAGTGCCTGGACCGCGAACGGCAGGTCGTCGCCTTCTGCGGCGACGGCGGACTGAGCATGCTGCTCGGCGACCTCATGACTCTCAAGACGTACCGCCTGCCCGTCAAGCTCGTCGTCTTCGACAACCGGCGGCTGGGCATGGTGAAACTCGAACAGGAACAGGCAGGCCTGCCCGAGTTCGGCACCGTGCTCGACAATCCCGACTTCGCCGCCGTGGCCGAGTCCATGGGCATCACCGGCATCCGCGTGACGGAACCGGCCGCTGTGGAAGACGCCGTACGACGCGCCTTCCGCACTCCCGGCCCGGTACTGCTCGACGTCCTCACCAACCCCGACGAGATCGCCGTCCCGGCCAAGCCGACCGTCGAACAGGGCTGGGGGTTCGCGGTGGCCAAGATGAAGGAAGTCGTCCGCAGCCACGGGGAGCCGAGCGGGAACTGACAGCGAACCGCGCATGCGGAAAGGGGAGCGGATCGGACTCGCAGGAACAACGTGACCGTCACCGGCGATCGGCGGGGGCCGGACGGCGGTGCCGGCGCATGGATTCGGCTGTTCGGCCACGTCGGTTCGGGCTGCTCGATCTGCGCGACTGTCGCCGTCCTGGTGTTGTGGCTGCTCGGCTTCGTCATGCGCTTCACCAGCGCCGGCGGCGGCCGCGGTCGCTGGTACCGATGGTGAGCTGACTCGTACTCACCCCTTCGTGGGGCCTGGCCGATACCGGCCCGGCCCCACGAGTCGTCGGCGAGGACGTCGACCAGGAGGGGCCGCGTCCCCCGAGGCCGCCGTCGTCCGCGGCGGAGGCTCGCGGGTGCGGCAGCCGGGTGATGGTGCTGAACCGTGCTGCGCGGCGGCGTAGGTGCCGGTGACCGGGGGCCGGTTGCGGACGTGCCGGTGCACGCGCGGTCCGGTAGAAGATCCGCTTGGCGAACTCGACGAGGACCAGGTAGACGACGACCATGGCGGCCACGGCGGCGAAGAAGCCGGCCGGGAGCAGTTGGAAGCCGAGGACACGGGCCAGTGGGGTGGCCGGCAGGGCGGCACCGATGGCGACGACACCCAGCGCCGTGAGTGTGAGGGGCAGGCTCGGGCGGCTGCGCCAGAAGGGGACGCGACGGGTGCGGATGGCGAAGATGACCAGGGTTTGTGTGGCGAGGGACTCCACGAACCAGCCGGTGTGGAACTGGGCGGCGTCGGCATGGAAGACGCCCAGCATCACGGCGAAGGTCACGAAGTCGAACAGGGAGCTGATCGGTCCGAAGCAGATCATGAAGCGCCGGATGAAGGCGATGTCCCAGTGCGCGGGCCGCCGCACCTGCTCCTCGTCGACCTCGTCGGTGGGGATGGCGAGCTGGCTGGTGTCGTACAGCAGGTTGTTGAGCAGGATCTGAGAGGGCAGCATCGGCAGGAAGGGCAGGAAGAGTGAGGCTCCGGCCGCGCTGAACATGTTGCCGAAGTTGCTCGAGGTGCCCATCAGGACGTACTTGATGGTGTTGGCGAAGATGCGCCGTCCCTCGGCGACTCCGTCGGCCAGGACTCCGAGGTCCTTCTCCAGCAGGATCACGTCGGCCGCGTCCTTGGCCACGTCGGTGGCCGAGTCCACCGAGATCCCCACGTCGGCGGCGTGCAGCGCGAGGGCGTCGTTGACTCCGTCGCCGAGGAAGGCGACGTCGCCGCCGGTCCTCCGCTGGATCCGCACGATGCGGGCTTTGTGCTCGGGGCTGACCCGGGCGAACACGGTCGTGCGGCCGATGGCGGCGGCGAGCCGCTCGTCGTCCATGGCGTCCAGGTCGGTCCCGGTCAGCACGGCGGCGTCGGCCAGACCCAGGTCGTGGCAGACCTTGGCGGCGACCGCGGGGTTGTCCCCCGTGACGATCTTCACCGTGATGCCGAGCGCGTCCAGCCGCTTCAGTGCCTCGGCCGCGTCGGGTTTGGGCGGATCGAGGAGGACCAGCAGTCCGGCCAGGCGCAGGTTGTGCTCATCGGCAGCAGCAGGTCCGGCACCGGTCTCGGCGGGACGGCTCGCCACCGCGACGACGCGGTTGCCGGCGGCGAACTCGGCTTCCAGGGCGTGACGGGTCGGCCCGGGCACCTGCACGCAGCGTTCCAGCACCGCTTCCGGGGCGCCTTTGGTGATCAGCACGGCGGCACCGGCGGTATCGGTGACGGTGACGGACACCATCCGCCGCTCGTGGTCGAAGGGCAGGACGCCGGTCCGCGTCCACCCGCTCAGTGACGAGCGCTGGGCGGCCGCGGCCGAGGAGTCCCACAGAGCGTCGTCGAGCGGGTTTCCCCCCACGGGCCGGCCCCGGTCGTCCACGTCCGCCTCGGTGCACAGCAGGCCGAGGCGCAGCACTTCTTCCGCGGAGGTGCCGGCGACGGGTATGGCCTGCATGAAGTCGATGCGTCCCTGGGTGAGGGTCCCGGTCTTGTCGGTGAACAGCACGTCGACGTCGCCGAGGTCCTCGATACACACCAGTCGCTTGACCAGCACCTTGCGTCGGCTCATGCGCCGGGAACCCGCGGCGAGGCTGGTGGAGACGACTGCGGGCAGCAGTTGCGGGGTGATGCCGACCGCGATGGCCAGGGAGAACAACAGGGCGTCGATCAACGGCTTGTGCAGGGCGACGTTGATGATGAAGATCGACGTGGTCAGTGCCCCGGCGACGTAGACGAGGAGCATGGAGAAGCGGCGCAGCCCCACCTGGAACTCGGTCTCCAGCTGGTGTCCGCTCAGACCGGCAGCGATCTTCCCGAACTCGGCCTCGGCACCGGTGGCCACCACGACACCGCGGCCGCTTCCACCGTGCACCACGGTGCCCATCAGGGCGCAGCCGGTCAGGTCCGCCAGCGGTGTGCCTGCCGGCACGGCAGCGGTGTCCTTCGCGACCGGCAGCGACTCACCGGTCAGCACCGACTCGCTGCACTCCAGCCCCGCGGTCGCGAGCAACCGCAGATCTGCGGGCACGATGTCGCCGAGCCGCAACTCGACCACATCCCCCGGGACCAGGGCGGTGACCTCCACCTCCTGTGGTCGCCCGTCACGCAGTACGACCGCCCGGTGCCGGATCTTCGCGTGCAGCGACTGGGCGCTCTTCTCCGCCCGGAACTCGTTGACGAAGCCCAGACCGACGGAGAGCGCCACGATCACCCCGATGATCACAGCGTCGCTGCGCTCCCCGGCGAAGTACGACACCACGGCCGCGGCCAGCAGCAGGCCGAGCAGCGGGGACCGCAGCTGGTGCCAGAGCACCAGCCACGCGCGGGCCCGGTGGGAGTGGACGGCGTTCGGTCCCCAGCGCTTCAGCCGTCGTGCCGCGTCCTCCGCCGAGAGACCGTCGGCGGTCACCTCGAGATCACGGAGCACCTGCGCAGTGGGCAGGGCGGCCGCCGAGACGGCACGCCCCCCGGCCACCGGCCTCGCACCGACAGCGGTCACCATCAGCGACCACCGCCCGGCCTGCCGGCTTCCGACCGAGGGGAACGCGTCGGCACACAACCGAACGAACGCCGGGCGATGCCGAGCGGACGGGAGGACGGGCGCGTGCACGGATCATCTGGCAGTAGCCTCACGCTCCCACCTTCCCCCTTCGCCGCTTACGCCCCTATGGGCCGATAGGGCCCTGTCCAGGGGACCAACCGCCCACCGTGCGGCGTGCTCCGGTCAGTCGGCGCGCAGGCCATGAGACCGCCCGACGAGTGAGGCGGCCCGCCGGATGAGGCCCTGGGGCGTCCGCCGGTCGCCGCCGACGGCGGTGTGTACGTCGTCACCGGCCGACCTCCTGCAGGCCGTCCCCCAGCTCAGGGAAGAGCTCCAGCATGCGGCGAAGCGCGGGCGGCGCCCCGACGAGCCGCAGCGGTGCTCCGGAGAGGCGTCGCCGCGCGGCGTGGGCGATGTCGGCCAGTGCGGCGCCGTCGAGGTGGTCGATACAGGACAGGTCCAGGGTGATGTCCTGCGCCGGCGAGGCCGCGAGAGCGGCTGACGCCGAGGCGGCCACGTGGCGGCTCTCGTAGCCCGCCGATCCGGACAGACGGAAGCCGGGCCGACCGGCCAGAGGCACGACCGAGAGCCCGGACCGGCCGTGGGAGCGAGACACGGTGCCCGCCCGCGTCAGGTGAGAGCCCGTCAGCACGTCCAGGGCATCAGGTGCCAGCAGGCGACGGTCGTAGAAACACCAGGCCGTCAGCGGCAACTGCTCGAAGACCTCGTGGTGGATCCGCAGCTCGAATTCCAGCAGGCGCTCCGCGCCGGTTATCCGCCGGGCACCCCAGGACATCTCGCCGATGACCCGCAGGTTGCCGTACCCCTGACCGAGGGCGGCCTCGACTGCGCGGCCCCACAGACCGATCACGGCGTCCGGGTCGAACCGGTCCCCACTCAGGTAGGTCTCGTCGGTGGTGGTCACCACGAGCTGTCCGCGCCGGACCGCGGAGTCGGCATCGATACCAGGCTCGGCGAGTGTGCGCAGCACGAGGCGGGGGGCGGTGGCATCCGCGAAGTACTGCACCTGCTCGCCCCTGTCGAAGCCCCGCGGACGAAGGGCACGCGGTGAGAGGCCCATTCCTCGTCGGTGCAGTACTCCACCGCGACATGCCGGTCCGCTGCGGCCTCGCCGTCGTGCGATCCGCCTACGGCGTGCATCAGATTGCCCTCCGATCCCGCGTGATCCCGTTGCCCGCCATGGGCGCCCATCACGCTGACGCAGGGCCCGGAAGACCCGGGAAGCCCTCACTCCCGACGATGAACCTGCCTTGAGCGTCCCGGTGGAGTGACCGCGTCGGCCGGCGCGTCGGCGACCGTGTCGTGGATGGGGAGCAACCCGGAGGTGCCGGACGCGTCCCGGTCCGCCCAGAAGCTGCGGCACTGACTGCCCGCTGTCCTGGAGAACCGGGTCGGCCTCAGCGGGCAGTCGACGGCCCGACTACCGGGACTTTGCGACTCCGCGCTCCGCGACTCCGGGCCACCGCAGCCCGGGGGCTCCGCAGCCGGGGCCCTGCCTTCGACCTTGTTCGACCAACAACCCCGTTGATCGGAAAGCGGATGGCGTACCAAGGTCCGTTCTGACGGGATCTCCGCGCGCGAACGTAGGCACGGCCACCGGACCCGGCCACCCGCCGGCAGCCGGCCGAGGGGCGCGGAACGCCGGAACCGTTCGGAGGCGTTGCGGTGGCGGCTGCCGCGGTCGACACGCAGGCTGGGCGCAGTGGACGAGTCGCCGCGCACCGCGGGGCGGCAGGGCTCCGGGAGGACTGCGTGACCGTTTCGTCGCCCGCTACCGACGCACCGCCGGCCCGGTACGACGACCTGCGTGCTCTGGTGTTCAACTGCACCTTGAAGCGCTCGCCGGAGACGAGCAACACCGAGGGGCTGATCGACCGGAGCACCGCCATCCTGGACGCGCAGGGCGTGCACGTCGACGTCGTACGGGCGGTGGACCATGACATCGCCACCGGCGTGTGGCCCGACATGCGCGAGCACGGCTGGGAGACGGACGCCTGGCCCGATCTGTACCGGCAGGTCCTGGCGGCCGACATCCTCGTGCTGGCGGGCCCCATCTGGCTGGGCGACAACAGTTCGGTGATGAAGCGGGTGATCGAACGCCTTTACGCCTGTTCCAGCCTGCTCAACGAAGCAGGCCAGTACGCCTACTACGGCCGGGTCGGCGGCTGCCTGATCACCGGCAACGAGGACGGCGTCAAGCACTGCGCCATGAACGTCCTCTACAGCCTCCAGCACCTGGGCTACACCATCCCGCCCCAGGCGGACGCCGGCTGGATCGGCGAGGCCGGTCCCGGACCGTCGTACCTCGACCCCGGCTCGGGCGGTCCGGAGAACGACTTCACCAACCGCAACACCACCTTCATGACCTGGAACCTGCTGCACCTGGCCCGGGCGCTGAAGGACCTCGGCGGCATCCCCGCCTACGGCAACCAGCGCACCGCCTGGGACGCCGGCTGCCGCCGCGACTACGAGAACCCCGAGCACCGGTAGCGGGATGCCGACGGACAGTGGCGGACAGCCGTCGGGTCCGGCCCCTCGCGGTGGGCCGGCGCGCCGGGGACCAAAGGAGAGGCACGCACGGGAGCGGCTGAGGCGTGCGCGGGCCGGTGGGGCGGCAGCGGTGGCGTCGGCGGCCGCCCGTGCCCGTACGGCGGCGCGGCGCGTCAGCCAGATGCCGCCGCCCCCGGGGCCGTTCCGCCCCGGCTTCTGGCGCAGTCCGATCCGCGGGCCCTGGCTGACCTCGGCATTCGGCCTGGTCCTCCTGATCGGCATTCCGCTGCTGTTCATTACCGGGCTGCTCTCCTACGCCGCCTACAACCCCGACTTGAGCCCCCTCAACGACGAGACCCCCGACAAGGGCGTCCTGGGCTTCTACCTCTTCAGCTGGCCCACCCATCCCTACTGGCTCTACCGGCTGCTCCAAGGCGTGCACGTGACGCTGGGAGTGGTCCTCGTCCCGGTGCTGCTGGCCAAGCTGTGGTCGGTGATCCCGAAGCTGTTCGAGTGGCTGCCGGTACGCTCCGTCGCCCACGGCCTGGAGCGGCTGTCCCTGCTGATGCTGGTCGGCGGCGTCATCTTCGAATTCGTCACCGGAATCCTGAACATCCAGCTCTACTACGTCTTCCCGGGCTCGTTCTACCGCCTGCACTTCTACGGCGCCTGGGTGTTCATCGCCGCCTTCCTCGTCCACGTGTGTCTGAGACTCGGGCGGATGACCCGGGCTCTGCGCTCGCGCAGCCTGAGGACCGAACTGCGCACCGGCCTGGCCCACACCGTGCCCGAACCCCCCGACCCCGACGGCCTGGTGGCGGTCGCCCCCGCCCCGCCGACGACGACCCGCCGCGGCGCACTCGGCATGGTGGGCGCGGGGTCGCTGCTCCTTCTCATCGTGACCGCCGGACAGAGCATCGGCGGGTGGCTGCGCGGCACAGCACTGCTCGCACCGCACAACCGGGATCCGGGCAGCGGCCCGAGCAGCTTCCAGATCAACAAGACGGCGGCGAAAGTCGGCGTCACCCCCGCCCTCGTCGGCCCCAACTGGCGGCTGGAGGTCCACGGACGCGGAGCGCCGCAGGTCTTCACACGCGAGCAGCTCCTGGCGATGCCCCAGCACGCCGCCGCACTGCCGATCGCCTGCGTGGAGGGCTGGTCCACCGACGACCAGCACTGGAGCGGCCTCCGGCTGGCCGACCTCGCCGCCCTGGCCGGCCTGCCCGACGCCGCAGGCGTCCTGGTCGAATCCGTCCAACCGCCCGGCCCGTTCACGAAGGTGGTGCTACGGGGCAACCAGATCCGCGATTCCAGAGCGCTGCTCGCGCTCCGCGTCAACGGCGCGGACCTCTCGCTCGATCACGGCTACCCGGCCCGCGTCATCGTCCCGGCCAACCCCGGCGTGAACAACACCAAGTGGGTCCACCGGCTCACCTTCAGGGCGTGACCATGACACGATTCGTCCGATGGTACGGCTCAGGCCCCCTGCATCTGCTCGTCCTCATCGCCTCGTTCGCCCTCACCGCCTACGCGATGGTGCGCCTCTTCGCGGTCCGGCCGCTGGAGGTGGTGATCTGGTTCGTCGGCGCGGCAGTCCTCCATGACCTCATCCTGCTGCCCCTGTACTCGCTGGCCGATCTGTCTGCCCTCTCGGTACTGCGTCATCGCACCGCCGACGGACCGGCAGTGCCGTGGATCAACCACCTGCGCGTCCCCGCCTTCCTGTCCGGCCTGCTCCTGCTGGTCTGGTTCCCTCTCGTCTTGCGGCTCGCCGTCCCCTACCCCGGTGACACCGGGCTCTCCGACCGCGTCTACCTCGGCCGATGGCTGGCGATCACCGGGGTGCTCTTCGCCGCCTCCGCAGTGGCCTTCGCGATCAGACTTCGCCGCGCCCGGCGAGCCGACCGCGGCGACGAGGACCTGCCCGCCACCGGCCATGGCGCCGCACCGTGACCGCCGACGAGGACAAGCCGTACGGCACCGAACAGGACCCCTACGCACTGGCCCTGCGACCCGGCCGCGGACCTGTATATCTGCGGCTGGTCGACGGGCGCCGGATCCGGATGCCCGTGCACCGCTGGCACGAGCAGCCCACAGCAGCCGACACGACCGTGCTGGAACGCTGCGTCGGCCCAGTCCTGGATGTCGGCTGCGGACCGGGTCGGATGTGCAGAGAGCTGCTGAGCCGGGGAGTCTTCGCTCTCGGGGTCGACATCGCACCTCACGCGGTGGCACTCACCACCGTCCAGGGCGGGCTCGCACTGTGCCGGTCGGTCTTCGACCGTCTGCCGGCCGAGACCGGCTGGCAGACGGTTCTGCTCATCGACGGCAACATCGGCATCGGAGGCGACCCTCACAGCCTGCTGCGCCGTTGCGGTGGACTCATGGCCCCGGCGGGACGCCTGGTCATCGAGGTCGATCCCGATGACGTCGAGGACCTGTGCACGGCGCGGTTCGAGGACCCCCAGGGCCGCAGCGGTCCACCTTTCCCCTGGGCGCGGCTGGGACGACGCGCGCTCCACAAGGTCGCCGAGGACCTCGCCCTCAGCGTCACCGACCAGTGGACGAGCGGACACCGCTGTTTCCTCACCCTGGCTCATCGGAGATCTGGCCGCGGAAACAGCGGGGATGACGCTGACGGAGCGGCCTGAGCCGTCTGCAGCGATCAACGACGTCATTGTTCCGATTCCTGCATCGGGCTCCGTCCCGACCAACCACGAGCCGGCCGGAGTGGTCGCAGCCGTCGGCTGCGGCACGACGAAGCTGTCGGTCGGGCAGCGCGTGTTCGGCCTCGACGACTGGCACCGTGACGGCACCCTGGCGGAGCACGTGGCGATCGAAGCACACAACCTCGGATCGCTGCCCGACGCCGCCTGGGAGATGGTGCCCGCCGAGCGCCACCTCGCCGCCTCCGTGGACTGGCACCCGGAACACGGCGACCGCCGCCAGTACCTCACCTTCACCTCACCCGGCCTGGACCGCGACGGTCTGTCGGCCCTGCTCGGCCCGTGCCTGCTCAGCGACGACGAGTACGCGGCGGGCCGGGACCGCTGGAAGCAACTCCCTTATGCCATCGATGGCTTGCTCGACCCCGTGACCTGAAGGAGAGGACCGACCACCCCAGCGCACCAACCCGCTGGACGCCGCCGGAATCACCTACATCGACTACAAGGACACCGACTTGCTGCGGAAGTTCATCTCCGACCGCGGCAAGATCCGCAGCCGTCGGGTGACCCACATGACGCGTCAGCAGCAGCCGCAGGTAGCACAGGCCATCAAGAGCGCACGTGAGATGGCGCTCCTGCCCTACGGTTCCCGATAGGGCGATGGGTGCCGGACCTTCCGTTACGCCCTGTACCGGTAGCGGATCCGGCCGCGGCTGAGATCGTAGGGGCTGAGTTCCACGAGCACCCGGTCGTACGGGAGGATCTTGATGCGATTCTTGCGGATCTTCCCGCTGATGTGGGCGAGCACAGTGTGCCCGTTCTGGAGTTCCACCTTGAAGGTGGCGTTGCGCAGGCACTCGATGACGGTGCCTTCGGCTTCTACGCCCCCTGCTGCCTTTGTCATGGTCTCTCACTTCTTCCGTTGTATGACGAGGAATTCGGTAGGAAAACGGTCGCTCGGTGCGATGTGGTGGCGTGTCAGCGCCGGACGAGCTCCAGGGTGCTGGCCGCGCGCCGGGCACCGATGCTCTCGAACAGGGCGGTGGCCGCCGCGTTGGACTCGTCCACCTCGGCCCAGGCCGAGACGGTCCCGGAGCGGTGCAGGGTGCCGAGCGCGTGGGCCAGCAGCGCCCGGGCGATGCCGCGGCGGTGTCGATCGGCCCGGACGGCGATCAGCCCGATCCGTGGCTGCCGGGTCAGCGGCCCCACCCGGACCAGTCCCACGTACTCGACAACATGCCTGGCCACCGCGTACTTCGACGGATCGAGCACAGTGACCCCCGCCGGGCGGGGCAGCACCTCGGCCGGCATCGTCTGCCAACCGACGGCTGCCTCGATCTCGTCGCGGATGCGGCGGTCCAGGGCGCGCAGCGGGCCCTCCTCCGCCTCACCGGTGGGCACGATCGTCACGCCGGACGGGGGCCGTACCGAGCCGAGCCCGGTGATCTGCGGGTCGGTGGACACGAGATAGCCCCACTCACGGCGTGCGGTGGCGAAGCCGGCCCGCTCCCAGGCGGACCTCGAGCCGTGGTCGGCCTCGTCGACGACGGTGTACAGCGGTGCCGGCAGGTCCGCCAGCATCGCGTCGGCGATGCGGTCGAAGACCGCGCCGTGCCACGCGTCGATGCTGACGAAGAGCCGCCCGTCGGGTCGACGCGAAGCGACGCCGCGGCCGATCGTCAGGTCGTCCTCCACAGCGTGCCATTGCGTGTCCGAGACCCGCGTGACCACAACCGGATGGTTGTCCGTGCCCGGAGCGGAATGCGCAAAGTTCATAGGTGTTGCCTCTCAGGAGTGCCTGGTCCGAGGCGCTCCCGGCGACACCTACGTCAATCGCCCACCGTGACGACATGGGGGAGCACCCACAGGGATACCGCCTTCATGGGTCTCACCTCCTCGCGTTCTCTCACGGCCACCCAGACGCTATCAGCGGGGGCCGGTCAGCCCAACGCATTTATCCGGAGCTCCTGGTGTCCATACCTCAGGGGTCCGCCACGAGTTCGGGATGCTCATGCTCGCAGGTGCCCTCGATGCCGTAGGTGTCCCAGGCGGGGAACGGGTCCGTGGACGGCAGGCTCTCGCCGTCGGCCATGAGGCAGTCGGCCAGTGCCGCGTGCAGCGGACGGCTCGAAGCGTGCGACGGAGCCGGCCTGCGACCACAGGCAGCTGGGCTGTTCATGGTCGCGGAAGCTGCGACGGGACTATGTGCACCGGGCGGGCCGCACCGCCCGCGCCGGTGAGTCCGGCAGCGTGGTCACGTTCGTGCCGGCGGGCCGGCGCCGCGAGACGAGCCGCATGATGGCCGGGGCCGGCATCGAGCCGACCGTCACCAAGGTGCGCTCGGGCGAGGCGGAGCTGAGCCGGATCACCGGCGCCAAGACTCCCTCCGGGATCCCGCTCGACGGCGAGCCCGCCGTCCCCCGACCCAAGAACACCAACGCTCCCTTCCGCGGCCTCGGCACCAGCAAGGGCACCTCCCGTGGCGCCGGCGGGCGAGGCCCGCAAGCTCGCCGAGGTTCGCAGGGCCGCCCTCGTGCATCGCAACGGCTGAGAGCCGTTGCCCTGGCAGCCTGGCCACGGGATCGACAACCGTCGGCCCGACCCGAAGCCGTCCTGTGTGCCTCACCTACGAAGTCGACGCCTTTGGCCGGGTCGTGTCCCTTCTCGTGGTGCAGCCGATCAAGGTGGCGGAATCGCCAGGTCACGGCTCGATTTCCCTCCCCGGAGGCGCTGTTGGGGCTCACCGAGCCGTTACCAGCGGCGATCGCCAGGAAGTCCGCAGTGGCAGATACCGGACGGCTCCGAAGCGGAGCCGCCAGACCGTGATCGGCTACACCACCACGAGGGACACGACCTTTGGCCGCGAGACGGATGCCCGCCGAAACGGAGCAGGATGATGCTGCCGGCGCCTCGCACTGCGCCCGGCATGACAAGCTGTGCTTGCCCACCCCCCCGAACCCAGGAGGTCACCATGACCGCAGAGCCCGTATCGACGGAAGGTTCGGAGCCGGCTGCCCCCGAGACGTCCGCTCTGGAGCCGGACAGCGACGGCAACTACGACCTCAAGCGCAAGTTCCGCGAAGCCCTGGCGCGCAAGCGCGGTGTGCAGGCGGATGCCGCTGATATGGCCGCCAAGTCCGATGCATCAAAGGTGCGTTCGGCGCACGGCCCGGCTGCGAGCCAGCGGTCGTTCAGGCGCAAGAGCGGCGGCTGAGTCGCTGAGTCCCTCGATCCAACCGCTTCACCGGCATTCGCGCCATCCACTCGCGCGTTCCGTGCAGTGGCCCGCGACGCGCGCATGCCCGTGCGCGCGTCGCGGGCGGGGCGTAGCCGGCGGACTCGCCTGCGGGAATGCCCCAGATGCGGTTGATTCGGGTCGGTGGCGCCGTGGAACTGGAATTCCGGGATGAGGGCACGGCTTGTCCGAGGGCACGCGGCCGGTGTTGCGCACCTTGCGTGCCCCTGTACCGCTGCGAAAAACGACTGCGGCTGTTGTCAGTTCCTCGCCGTCCGGACCTGAGGCTCGTACGGCGGGCCACAGCACCGTCTCTTCCACGAAGGCACGGCTGAAGACCAGCTGCACCGCCTGCTTCAGAACGCGTTCCCGCTGGTGAAGGTTGTCGAGGGTCAGGTAGTGATCCGTCAGCCACCGTTTCGTCGTGCTTACGGCGTTGCCGCACCAGGATGCTGCTGTTTCCACCGAGCTGATCGACGGTCTGGTCCTTGATGGTCTTCGAAATGGCCGCTCCCGTGCGTGCGCCGGAGACGGGCCGTGACGCTTGCCGGACAGAGAAAGACCGTCAGACATGACGCTCATTTGACGCTCCGGCTGCCTCACAGACCGCGCCCAAGGCAGGAAAACCCCATGTGACCTGCAGATTCTCCTCCCGTCCACACACCTTGTGACGTGTTTCCGATGACGCATCACGTGGGGTGCGTGGCGATTCTGGAGCCTGCGGACAAGGGCGCCTGACCTCGGGTCCGTGAGCCAGGCGCTTGTAACGATCAGGCGGCGACGAGCTCCTGCTCACGGTCCGGCGTCTTGACCTCGGGCTTCTTGTTCGGCAGCGAGAGCCGGAAGACCTTGCGCCACGCGGAGAACACCTGTTTGGGCAGTGGCCCGGTGACGTACTCCAGCTCGTACTTCTCGAACAGTGCGCGCACCTTCACCGCGACCTCGGCGTACCGGTTGCTCGGCAGGTCGGGGAAGAGGTGGTGCTCGATCTGGTGCGAGAGGTTGCCGGTCATGAAGTGCATGGCCTTGCTGCCGCTGATGTTCGCCGAGCCCATCATCTGGCGCAGGTACCACTGGCCGCGCGTCTCGTCCTTGATCGACCGGCGCTCGAAGACCTGCACGCCCTCGGGGAAGTGCCCGCACATGATCACGGAGTGGGACCAGATGTTGCGGACCAGGTTCGCGGTGAAGGTGGCGGCGAGCGTGGTGAGGAACGACGGGCCCGACAGCAGCGGGTGGATCACGTAGTCCTTGAGCACCTGCTTGCGGATCTTGCGGCCCACGGCCTTGGCCCGCGCGCGGAACTCCGGGTTCTTGCGGCGGCGCTTGTGCAGGTTCTTGCCGAGCTCCAGGTCGTAAGCTGCGATGCCGTACTCGAAGAAGCAGGCGTTGATGAAGTTCCACAGCGGCTGGCCGAGGTGGAACGGGTGCCACTTCTGGTCCTCGTCGACGCGCATGATGCCGTAGCCGAGGTCGTTGTCCTTGCCGATCACGTTGGTGTACGTGTGGTGCAGCTCGTTGTGCGAGTGCTTCCACTGGTCGGCCGGCGAGACGTGATCCCATTCCCAGGTGGTGGAGTGGATCTTCGGGTCCCGCATCCAGTCCCACTGGCCGTGCAGGATGTTGTGGCCGATCTCCATGTTGTCCATGATCTTCGCCACGGACAGCCCGGCGGTGCCGATCAGCCACGCCGGCGGGAAGATCGAGAACAGCAGCACACCCCTGCTGACCAACTCGAGCTTGCGCTGCGCCGAGATGACCCTACGGATGTAGGCGGCGTCCTTCTCCCCGCGGCCGGCGATCACTTCGTCGCGGATCGCGTCCAGCTCGCGGCCGAGCTCCTCGATCTGCTCCGCCGTCAGGTGGGCGGTGGGGTCAATGGCGGTCAAGGTGCTCCTACCGTTCGATGTCGCAAGGGCCCGCCGCGGCGGACACACAGGTCTGGATGAGGACGCCCGGCTCGGCCTCGGTGATCTCGCCGGTGCGCAGGTCGCGGACGGCGCCCGCCTTGAGCGGCGTGACGCAGCCGAAGCAGATGCCCATGCGGCACCCGGAGGGCATGAGCACGCCGGCCTCCTCGCCGACGTCCAGCAACGGCGTAGCGCCGTCCGCGTCGACGGTCTTACCGGTGGCGCTGAACGTGACCTCGCCGCCGCCGTCGCCGGCGACGGCGATGCCGAGGCGGAAGCGTTCGGTGTGCAGGCGCTCTTGGACGCCGTGCTTGCTCCAGTGCTCTTCGGCGGCGTCGAGCAGGCCCGGGGGCCCGCAAGCCCAGGTCTCGCGCTCGGCCCAGTCGGGCACGAGTTCGTCGAGACGGGCGATGTCGAGCATGCCGTCTGTGGCGGTGTGTACCTCGGTGAGCCGCAGCTTCTTGTCCGCGACCAGGTCGTGCAGTTCGTTGTGGAAGATCACGTCCTGCGGCCGTGGCGCGCAGTGGACCATGACGACGTCGTCGAACTCGGTGTCGCGCAGCATGCCCATCACGGGTGTGATGCCGCTGCCGGCTGTCAGGTAGAGCACCTTGGCGGGCGTGGCCTGCGGCAGCACGAAGTCACCGGTCGCCTGGTCGAGCTGGATCAGCGTGCCCGGTTTCGCCCTGCGGACCAGGTGGTTGCTGACCTTGCCGTCCGGGATCGCCTTCACGGTGATCGTGACGCGGCCGTCCTGGCGGTTCGTCGGCGAGGTGATGGAGTAGGGACGCCACAGGCGAACGCCGTCGACGTCGACCCCGATCCGCACGTACTGACCGGCCGTGTGGCCGCGCCAGCCCCGTCCCGGCCTGATCACGACAGTCGCGGCGTCATCCGTCTCGGGGTGCACGGCCTCGATGCGCCCCCGCAGGTCGGCGCCCGCACGCAGTGGGCTGACCAGGTCGAGGTAGTCCGACGGCAGCAGCGGCGTCGTGACCATCTCCAGCAGTTTCCACGCCCTGCTGCGAAGGGCTGCACTCGTCATGACTCCAGCTTGCTGCGTCTCAGGGCGTAAAGTCCTGACCGTAGGGCGTGAATCTGGTGGGTGGAATTGTTCGCAGGGAATAAAAACGTGAGTCGTGTGACCCAGAGGGCCAGCGAACTGGCCCTGGATGAGACGACGGTCACCGCACTTCGGGCCGCGCTGAAGACCACCGCCGACGAGGTCGTCCAGGCGATCATCGACGAGGTCCCTTCCTACGCCAACGCCCTTTCGGGCCACATGGGCGGCACCATCCGCCGAGCCGTTCGCACCGCCCTCGGGCACTACCTGGACCTCGCGAGCGGGAACGCCGCGAGCGGCGACGGCGGTGACGCGGCCTACGAGCTGGGCCGCGGCGAGGTGCGCGACGGCCGTTCGATGGACGCCCTGCTCAGCGCCTACCGCGTCGGCGCCCGCGTGGCCTGGCGATGCCTGGCAGCGGGCGCCGTGCCCGCAGGTCTGCCCGCCGCCGAGGTCGCCAAGTTCGCCGAGCTGACCTTCGCCTACATCGACGAGCTCTCCGCCGCGAGCGCCGCGGGCCACGCCGACGAACTGGCCGCCCGGGGCAGGGCCCACGAGCGCCACCTGGAACACCTGGCCCGCGACCTCCTCGCCGGTGCGAGCCCGGACGTGCTGCTGGCCTCTGCTCAACGGGCCGGATGGCAGCCTCCGGTTACGCTGACGGCGGTCCTGCTGCCCGCCGCCCAGGCCCGGCCTGCCTACCGCGCGCTCGACCCGAGCACCCTCGTCCTCGACGATCTGCCGGACGCCACCGGTGTGCTGCTCGTCCCCGATTCCGACCGATCACATCTCGTGCGGCAGCTGACCGACCGCACCGCCGTGGTCGGCCCGGCCCGGCCATGGACTCGTGCGTCATCCTCGTACGCACGAGCCGCACGCGCGCGCTCCCTCTCCTCTGATATCCGCGACACCGAGGACCACCTGCCCGAGCTGGTGCTGAGCGCCGACGTGGACGCGTTCGCAGACCTGCGTGCCCGAGCCCTCGCACCGTTGCGGACCTTGCCTGTCGCGACCGCACGGCGGCTGGAGGAGACGTTGCGGGCGTGGCTGCTGCACCAGGGCAGGCGGGACGAGGTGGCGGCGGCGTTGTTCGTCCATCCCCAGACCGTCCGGTACCGGATGTCGCAGCTGCGGGAGCTGTTTCCGGATCTCGCATCGCCGCACCGGGTCCTTGAACTGACCCTGGCGGTCGGTCTTCGGGCCAGTTGACGCGTACTTCGACCGTCCACGAACTCCCGGCGGATCCCGGCATCGTGCTCGGTGTCTACCTGGACGTCCTTGCAGCCGGGACGGTTCGGGTGGGCGACGCGATCAAGGTGCAGCAGGCCGGCTGACAGGGAGCGTTCCACCACGAGTCGCCCACCTGCCGATCCGTCAGGCCCGCGTCGTGACGCCCGTTCGACTCTCTGGGCACCCACATGCATGGCGATGGGCCAGGAATTGAGATCTGACCTCGGGTTTTCCGTCCCTGCTCGGTCGTGAGAAGGAGACGCGGTCCCACGAGCGGCTCGGAGCGGTCGGTGTCGTGGTGGCCAACGCCGGCAGCGCTGTAGGCGGGTCTTTCAGCCGCACCGATGCCGAGCTGTGGCGACGCGTCGTCGACGTCAACCGACCGCGGCATTCGGCTCCGCTCCGATGACGAGCGCGTACTGCGCGTCCAAAACAGGTGCGGAGTCCTTCGCCTTGGTCCTACGGGGTGAGGTCGCCCCGGAGGGGGTCGCCGTCGCCATCGCCGATCTGCACTGGACCGGCACCGACATGATCGCCGGAATGGACGAGCACCCGGTGCTGAAAGCCCTCCGCCGGCACCAGCCGTCCTTCGCTCGGCGGGTGCACAGTCCGGCGCAGGTGGCCGACTGGCTCCGCCACCGGCATCACGCATCGCGTCCGGAACATCTACGCGCCCCCGTGGCTGCGCTGGTGCCAGCCCTTGCGGCCGCTCTTCCCGTGCGCGGTCGGCCGCATCACCCGGCGCGGACTGCGGGAGGGATCGACCGACGAGGTCGGTGCCGATGTCGAAGTCCTCGGGGCGGGTGGCCGTGCCGACTGGACGTCGGTCAGGCCCGAGACCTGAACCGCGGGGCCGGGAGGCGTCCAGAGGGTGCCCGACAGACAAGCCACGAGGCTCGGTAGGACCCCGGTAAGTACCTGTATGGGCCCTCGTGCCGTGCACGGCTTCAGTGCACTACCCGAGGAGTGGTTTCCCAGGGCGGAAGAGGCCGTGGGGCCCCAGGCGGGTAGGTGGTCGCCATGGACGAGGATGACACGGACGCGGCGCTGCGAGCGGCGCTCGACCAGCTGGCGTTCGCCACCCGGAGCGCGGCGGCGCTGTCGAGCACGCTGGACGCGGTCGAGGGGCTCAGGCGGGTGCGCCGCGTGCTGGTGCCGGGACTGGCCGACTGGTCCGCGGCCGATCTGATGGACGAGGACGGCGCCGTCGAGCGGGTCTGTGTCTCACACCGTGACCCCAACGCGGCCCCGACCGGCCTGACGGGACCGTTGCCGCCGGTGTCGGAGACGGCGACAGGCCCGCTGTCCCGGGTGCTTCGCGGCGCCGGCCCCCTGCTGTTGTCGGCCGGGCGGCTGCCGACCGCGCAGGAGGCGTCCGATCCGCTGCACACCGCATCCTGCAACCGTTCGCCCGACTCGGGGGAGACCCCGTGAAGGATCCTGCGGGAGCGGATCACGGCTCACATGACCATACGATCGAGCGCCTGTCGTACATCGCGGCAGGGCATTCGGGTGTGGGGGACTCGGGAGGGGGCCCCAGGGAGTGGGCCGCGTTCGGCAGCGTATCCATGGGGCTGGCTCGACTCAGGCTCCTCCGGTTCAGCCAACGAGCCGGGGGAGCCGCTGACAGGATCGCAGTGGTGACGACCGACGACGATGCCCATGGCGTCGCCGATGGTGTCGGGTGGTGACGGCCAGTTCCGTCCGGATGTCGGGTGGGCGTTCGAGAGGGCGACCCCGCGTGGGAGGCCGGCCGCAGACCTCTCGTCTCGGCGGGCACCCGTGCACGGTTGCGGTCGAGCGCTTCGCGTTGCACGGGCTGACGAAGCCGGTCGGGCGAGGGCGGCGACCTACTCGCGTGTGCGGGTACTCGAAGAGGAACCCATCGGGGTGCCGACGTCTCTGTGACCCGCGGGCCCGGGGGCCGCGGGTCACAGGTGTGGTCTGTGCGGAAAGGACGGCGGCGACGTGTCGGAGGGCCTGAAGTCCGGCGGAGAGCACGAGCGGCGGCTGTCCGCGGGGGAGGCCGCTCTGTGGCAGCAGGTGGTCGAGCAGCTGGGCACGGCCCTTGCCGTGATCGACCCGGCCGGGCGGATCGTCGCTGTCAACCCGGCCGCCGAGCGGCTTCTGCAGCGCGCGGCAGGGTCGGTGTACGGGCGGGATCTGCACGACCTGTGCCATCGCGACCCAGGAGGTGCCCTCGTCCCGCGGGACCGCTGCCCGCTGCTGCGGGCACTGGCCGAGGGGCGTGCGGCGCGCGGGGACGACGACAGGTGCCTGCGTGGTGACGGGCGGCTGGTCCCGATCTCCTGGTCGGCCACCCCCCTGGCGGACGACGTCTTGGGCGTCTGCCTGGGCATGGTCGTGCTGATCGTCGAGACCGCCGCGGACCGCCGTGCCGGCAGGGAACGAGCGGAACGCGCCGAGCAGTCGGAACGGGTGGAACAGGCGGAACGAGCCGCTCGTACGAGCGCGCTGGAGAGTCTCGCCGAGCGGCTGACACTCGTCGCGGAGATCACCGACGTGCTCGGTCAGACCTTGGACGTGGACGAGGCCCTCGCCCGGTTGAGCCGCGTCCTTGTCCCCCGCCTCGCCGACTGGGCCGCGGTGGACCTGCGGGTCGGCTCCCGTCAGGTGCACCGAGTGGCCGTGACCGGTCCGGAGGGCCGTGCAGCCGGGCAGGAGGACTGGCGCGGTCATCTGCCCCCGGTCGGGGAGGCGACCCACTCGCCCCTGGTCCGGGTACTGAACGAAGGCGCTCCCGTACTTCAGAAGCGGGTGGACCTGGACGCACCCCCCGACTCACCGCTGGCCGCCGTCCACGACGCCTTCCTCGGAGCAACCGGCGCGGCATCCGCCATCACGGTGCCGCTCGGCAGCGGACGGCAGGTCACCGGTGCCCTGACGCTGGTGCGCACCGACCCGGCACGGCCCTTCGACACCGGCGATCTCGACGTGGCCGGCGACATCGGCCGCCGGGTCGGTCTGGTCATCGACAACGCGCGCCGGTTCGGCCGGCAGCGCGCGGTCGCCGAAGCCATGCAGCGCAACCTCCTTCCCCCGCTGCCCGCGCACGGCCGGTTCCAGCTGGCCGCCCGGTACCAGCCCGCTCCGCCCGGCTCCCAGGTCGGTGGTGACTGGTACGACGCCTTCGCGCTGAGGGACGGCACGCTCGCCCTCGTCATCGGCGACGTCGTCGGGCACGATCTGACCGCCGCGGCCGGCATGGCGCAGCTGCACGGCATCCTGCGCTCCCTCGCCTGGGACCATGCCGAGCCGACCGGTGCCGTCGTGGACCGCCTCGACGACGCCCTGCACGCCATCACCATCGTGCGGATGGCCACCCTCGTCCTCGCCCGGGTGGAAGGTCCGGACACCGGCCCCTGGACGCTGCACTGGACCAGTGCGGGGCACCCGCCGCCCCTGCTGCTGACCCCCGACGGGAACGCGCGGTACCTCGAAGCCGGGCAGGGACTCATCCTCGGAACCGACCCGTGCGCCCGCGATCCTCGCCCGAGCGCCTCCCCCGCGCTGCCACCGCGGTCCACGCTCCTGCTCTACACCGACGGCCTGATCGAAGTCCCCGGCAGCGATTTGACCAGAGGGCTCAGCCGACTGCGTCGCCACGCTCTCGCCCTCGCCCACGAACCTCTGGACATTTTGTGCGACCAGCTGGCGGCCCGGACGCCCCTGAGCAGCACGGACGACGTCGCCCTTCTCGCCCTGCGCCTGCCCGTGCCCTGACCGGGCCGAGGCGTGATCCATGACGGTTGCGGCTGCTCACGTCCCCGGAGCAAGCGCCAGAATGCGGAACGGACCGGGCGACACGGCCTGAAGGCCGTCGTCTCCGGCGTACCGCCAACCCCAGGACCGCATTGTCTCGACGGTCCTGCCGTCCCGGACGTCCACCAGTGCGACGCCGAGCGCGGCGCCGTGGTCGGCGAGCAGTCGCCGCTGCAGGCGCCGGGCGAGGTTCCAGACATGGTCCCGGTGCTCCCGGCGCACGCGAGGCGCGACGACGATCCCGGAGACGACGAAGAGCCGCCCGGAGGCGGCGCGGTGGAGCAGACCTGCCCGGACGTGCCCGTCGAAGCCCGCCCACCATGGACCCGAGCCGCCCGTGGGGAAGCCATAGGCGTAACCGGTCAGGGCGGTGGTCTCCGCGATCAGCAGCGAGAACCCCGGCCGTCGTGCGTCGGCCGTGAGATGGCCCAGGAAGGGGCCACGTGCCTGGTTCCACGCCCACGGGTCGCCACCGGAGGTTTCCGCGTACAGGTCGCCCAGCTCCTGCAGACGGTCCGCGACCTGACCACGCGTCAGCCGATGGATCCGATCTGCAATCTGGGGCGAGGACGTGCGCTCCCTCTGCGGCGGGCCCTGCACGCGGGTACGCGGCCTGCCCCGTGCGGGCCGGAGGGCGGGAAGGGCCAGGGGCGTCGGGGGGAGCACCTGCGCGGTCATGGCCAACCCTGCCCCCGGGCGCGGACGAAGGCCGCCCGGGCGTCGTCGATCCCCGAGAACGGCACCGGTGCCTGAGGCGGTGCGCGGCGTGCCCTCGGTGTGTCCACCGTACTCCCGGCCGGGCCCGCCCCGGCGGTCGCCGGCACCGGGAACGGCGCCGACCGTCCGCGTGCGGTCGCTGTTCTCCGGCCCAGGTCGGCTCGCGCGGTCACCGGGCTCGACCGGGCGACCGGCAGGCGGCCGGTCGCCCGGCCGGTCATGGGACGCAGGGCCACCCGTACCCGGCATACCCTGCAGAGGGGGCTGCCGTGGAAACGCGACGCAGGCCCCCGCACCGTCGCCGGCTGCCTCGGGCAGTCACCCGAATCGCCGTTGGTGCACGTTTCGCAACCGTCGCCTGTCAGGAGGTCCGTATGGAGCAGCTGCCCCGCCGGTCGCGAAGGAGGAACCCGGCTCCATCTCGCTTTCGACACCGCGCACGCCACGGAGCCCGCACGCTCCGGCTCGCGACCGGCACATCGACACAGCACGCGCACCCTCACGCCGACGAGGTCTGAGCCGGATCCGCGAGGCCACGAGGATCCGCCGGCGTGTTCGTCCCCCGCCGCCGTAACCCCGGAGAACGACAGCCATGACAAGACTCCGCGAACGCAAGAACAACCGGGAGGCGGTCCTGCGATCCCTCTACGGGGCCGTCGAACGCAATCGTCCCGAGGTCAGCGGTTCGGTACTCCGCGCCGAGCTGGGCCTGTCCGACGAGGACCTCTCCGCCGCCTGCACCTATCTGGCCGACGAGGGACTGATCAGCGTGGACTGGACCTCGCACCGGACCCCTGCGGCCGTCTCGCTGACGCATGAGGGCATCTGCCTGATGGAGGAGCTGGAGGAAGAACAAGAGGAATAGCGGAGGGCAGAGAAGACGGAGCCCGACGGCTGACCCGGCCGCTTCTCCTCGGCTCAGGTGTAGCCTGACCGTACCGAGAGCTTTTCGCGCAGCGCTTCCGGCGGTGCCGTTCCCGGCGAGGGACGAAACGGGCAGTCGTCCTACGGCTCCCGGGACGGGACCGGACCATGGAACCCAGCAGTACGCCGGCCGAAGACGCGCCCGGTGCCGACGCGCACACGTACCGCATGCCCCTGCCCCGCCTGACCCTCACCCCGGACGTCAGCCACGGTCCGCTGGACGGTGCCTGGTGGCCCCGCTGCGACGCGCTGGAGCTCGAACTTCCCTCGCTCGTCGACTTGTTGGAGCCGGAGCGGGGGGCCGTTACGCGGGTCACCGTGGACCCCGCCGGGTGGCCCGGCGCCCCGCACACGGTCATGGCCCCAGGCCGGGTGATCGCCGTGGAACCGACCGGACCCGGAAGCGACGCACACATCATCACCCTGGACTGCGGCACCGTGGGACGCTGGGTGCTCCTGGTCGTCCCGCCCGAGGAGCCCGCCGGAACAGCCGTCCGGCTGCTGGCCGCCGCTGCCGACCCGGAGAACCCACTGACCGCCGCGAGCATGCTGGCGCTCGCCGATGCGGGTCGCCCGGTGGGCGCGGCCGGGGAGACGGAATGAGGCACGGGGCCCCCTGGGAGCCCGCGGCAGGGACACCCGGCCGGCCTCAACCACCATCCTCGCGTGAGCCGTTGCCCACTGTGAATGACACTTCTGCGCTCTTCGAGGAATGCCGCATCGTCCGCACGCACGGCGAACTGGACACGCAATCCGCGGCCCCACTGGTCCGCTCCCTGGCCGAGGCCCGAGCGGCCCGGCCCGGACGGCTCTTCGTGATCGTGGACCTGAGCGAGGTGACCTTCTCCGACTCCAGCATCCTGTCTGCGCTGTGCGAGGCGTGGTCCGACTGCCGCGCCCGGGGCGGCTGGGTACGCATCGTGTACGACAACCACACGACCGACCTGGTCTTCCGCCACACCGGCCTGCTCGACCGCTTCCCCGCCTACGCGAACGCACAGGACGCCTGGGAGGGACGAACGGCCGACGCCGCACTCCGCCTCCCCGCGAGCGCATCGCCCGCCGCCGAGGCGCGCTGTCCGGCCGAGGGCCACATGCCGCGCCGAACCACCCGACAGGACACCTCATGAGCGACCAGCTGCGGCGCCCGCCACCGGCCCCGCCCCTCCTTCGCCTGTACCTAGCGCCCGAGAGCACCGTGCCACGCCGGATCGACGGGGCATGGTGGCCGCGAACCTTCGACCTCCTGGCGGAACTCCCGTCACTGCTCTCCGGCCTGCCCCGCGCCTGGGGCCAGATCGTCAGTGTCCTGGTGAACGGCACCGGGTGGGCAGGGGCCCCGGGCCGCATGCTCGTCTGCAACCAGGTCGTACGGCTGCGCAGGATGACCACGGCGCGCACGCCGAGCACCATCGTCCTGATGGCCCCCGCCCACGGGCGCCGGGATCTGCTGGTCGTGCCACCGGAGGCCACCGAGCAGGCCGCGGAATCACTCATGTCCGCAATGGGACTGACGCAGGAGCAGGGTCACTTCGCGAGCTGAGTGCGTGCGTCCGGCCCGTCCGGCGGCACGGGCAGGCACACCCGGCGAGGATGCGCTCGGTTCGTGGGTGGACGCCGGCCGGCTGCGGGCGAGGCTTCTTCCGGCGCAGCCCCGCGCGCGACGCGGTGCAAGGTCTGGGACGGGTACGGCGGCTTACGGCTGTTGACCGGTGGCCCTCGGGATGTGCGCGGGGCGCTGCGGCGGCCGCGGCGCGGTCATGTCGAGCAGGAGAAGGGCGTCGTGGTCGGGGGTGCCGGGTTCGGCGATGTAGACGCCGATGCGCTGGCCGGGTGTGCCTTCGACGTGCAGGGACTGCGAGGTGAGGGTGACCGTGCCGACCTGGGGGTGGTGGAAGGTCTTGTGGGCGGGTCTGCGTCCGGTGACTTCGTAGCGTTCCCAGAGCCCGGCGAAATCGGGGCTCTTGAGGAGGAGTTCGCCGACGAGGTTGGTCAGGTCGGGTGCGTCGGGTGCGGTGCCGGCGATGGCACGCAGGCGGGCCACGCATGCGGTGATCTGCCGGTCCCAGTCGGGGAAGAGGCCGCGGGCCGCGGGGTGGAGGAACAGGTAGCGGGCGAGGTTGCGCTGTTTGGCGGGCCAGTCGTCCAGGCCCGTGTAAAGGGCGAGGCCGCCGGGGTTCCAGGCCAGCAGGTCCATGCTGCGGCTGATGACGTACGCCGGGTTGGGGCGGAGTGATTCGAGCAGCAGCTTCAGGTGGGGGCGCACGGTCCGGCTCGGGGGCGTAGCGGGCGGCTCGGGCGGCGAGCTCACGCAGGTGCTGGCGCTCCTGGTCGTCCATGTGCAGGGCGCGGGCGAGGGAGTCGAGGACGGCGGGGCTGGGGCGGGTCTCCTTGCCGCGCGCGAGGCGTACGTAGTAGTCGATGCTGATGCCGGCGAGGGTGGCCAGCTCCTCGCGGCGCAGGCCGGGAGTGCGGCGGATGCCGGCGCCGACGGTGAGGCCGACGTGTCCGGGGCTGGTCTGGGTGCGGCGGGCGCGCAGGTAGCGGCCCAGCTCGGCTCCCTCGCTGTTCGCGCTCTCGGATGCCATGTCTCCGGTCTCACCCGCTGGGTGCCTGCCGCACGGGGGTGAGGGGGGTCCTGTCATTACCCCGGAAGAGCCCGCCCTGCCACACCGACGCCTCGCGCAGGTCGTGCTGCGCTGGCTGATCCAGCGCGGCGTCGTCGCCATCCCCAAGTCGGTGCGTCCCGAGCGCATGGCCGAGAACGCCGACGTCTTCGACTTCCAGCTCACCGACCAGCAGATGGCCCGGATCGCCACCCTGGACTCCGGACGTTCCCTGTTCTTCGACCACCGCGACCCCGAGATCGTCACCTGGCTCGCCGAACGCCGTCTGGACGCCTGATCCGCTCCCGCCCACCCCTCCTGTGCCAGATCCCTCGCGCAGGGGTGCACATGCCGGTCAGGATCAATGCGGGCGAAGCGCCATGATCCAGGTGTAAGACACTAGCCTCGGGCCATGGTGACGCGTACCCGGCTGTATCACGATGGCACTCTCGTCGTGGAGGACTTTCCCGCCAGTGACGTTTCCGCGCATCTCGCCGATCCGGCGTCGGTACTGTGGCTGGACCTGTACCGGCCCGGGCCTGCCGAGTTGACCATGCTCGGCCAGGAGTTCGGCATCCACGAACTGGCTCTGGAGGACGCCGCACAGCGTGGGCAGCGGCCGAAGCTCGACCGCTATCGCACCCACGAGTTCCTCAGCGCCTATTCCGTGACCGTGAGCCCGGACAGTGCGGAACTGTCGTACAGCGAGATCGCCGTGTTCCTCACCGGTCAGGCCATGATCACCGTCCGCAAGGACGACGGTCTCGACATCGAGGAAGTCGTCGCCCGCTGGGACGAGAGCCCGGACCTGGCCGGCCATGGCGTCGGATTCCTGCTGCACGGTCTGCTCGACCATCTCGTGGACGGCCACTTCGCCGCGGTCCAGCAGTTGGACGACAGCATCGAGGACCTGGAGGGCCTGCTCTTCGCGGCCGGGCGCCGTGAGATCGAAGCTGTACAGCACCGGGTTTTCGCACTGCGCAAATCGCTGGTCCGGTTGCGCCGCGTCGTGCTCCCAATGCGTGAGGTGGTCAACGGACTCATGCGTCCCGGCCTGCACGTGGTCGCCGACCCTCTCGTCCCGTATTACCAGGACGTCTACGACCACGTGCTGCGTGCCACCGAATGGACGGAATCACTGCGGGACCTGGTGGCCTCGGTCACGGAGACGAACCTCTCGGTCCAGGCCAATCGCATGAACCTGATCATGAAGAAGGTGACGAGCTGGGCCGCGATCATCGCCGTACCCACCGCGATCACCGGCTACTACGGCCAGAATCTTCCCTATCCCGGATTCGGCCGGCAGTCCGGATTCATCACATCGGCGGCCGTCATCGTGGTCCTGTCCGCAGTGCTGTATCTGATGTTCAAGCGCAAGGACTGGCTCTGACCGGCCCGGTGCCGGGCGCGGGTGACCAGGCCGAAGGTAGGGAAATACCTGGTCACTCCGGCTTTTCGGACCGGTGAGCGGAGTAGTGTGAAGACACCGGGAGTTCTTCGCGTACCGGCTCCGCTGCGGGTGCCGTTTCCGGTGATCGACAACGCCGGGCCGCACCCACGAGCCCGGGGACAGGTCCGCGCCATGCCCGTGACCATTGACCGTACGACATCGAGCAGGCGTGCGCCGCCCCAGCCGGCCCGGCTGTCCCTCACGCCCGCACCGGGCGGGCTGGACGGCATGTGGTGGCCGCGCTCGCGTGCACTCACCCGTGAGCTGCCCACCCTGACGGCCGCGCTGGTCGAACAGTGGGGCCGCATCACAGGTGTCACCGTGCACCCGGCCTACTGGCCCGTCATCCCGCACTGGGTGTCCGTCGCCGGGCGTACCGTGCAGGTGGGCTGGTCCATCGAGACCCAGGATCCGCACAGACTGACTCTCTCCCTGCCCGACGGCCGCCGAGACGTGCTGGTGATTCCGCCGGAAACCCGTGCGGCGGCAGCCGCGCAGCTGATGGCGGGCGACGACATCGATGCCCCGGCACGGGAGGAAGCAGCAGACAGGATCGACGCCCGGATCAGGGAAGAAGCGTGGGAGACCGACGGCGGAGCCGGTCGGGCCGTCGTGCCTGCCCCGGCACATCGGATCGGCAGGCCCTTCCCCCACCGTTCGACGGAGGTGAGAGGACCATGACTGTCATCGCCGCGGCCGCGCTGCTCCTTCTGATCGCCGTCGGAGTCGTTCTGATCCGCCGGCTCAACGGCCAGCACGCCGAACGGATCGCCGACTTCCACTACAGCGATGTTCTGCCGGGGATCGGGCGTCGGCCCCGGAGGCACCGTCGGCCGGCGGTGGACGCGACCGTTCCGACGCGCCCCACCGCGACGGCGACCGCGGACGACATCGACTTCGGCCCGACCGTGGGCGGGAGAGGAAGGCGCGTGATGGCGATACTGCGAGACCGGAAGACGTATCGCGAGAGGATCATGCAGGCTCTGTACCAAGCCGCCGAGGGCGATCGGCTCCTGGGCGTCGATGGGGCGCAGCTCCGCTCCGACCTGGGTATCCCTGAGCAGGACATGGCCGCTGCCTGTATGTACCTGGCGGGCGAGGGCTGGGTCGTCGTGGACTGGGGGAGGGGCAACACGCCCGCGATGATCACGCTGACCCACCAGGGGATCCGGCAGATGGAGACAGAAGAGGAAGGGCGTGGCTGAGCAGCCGCGTCGGCTTCTCGGACCGAAGTGAACCCTCACAAGGATTGCTTGTGCCGGATCAATCCCTTTGGCGTAACGTGGAAATCGGGTCGGCGCACGCTCACGTGCAATGACCCGGAAGGGCGGCTCCGGCGGGTATACGCCGGAGCCGTTGTCTGCTTCCGTAACCGTGCCCTGCGGCGAAGCGCTCGTGCGAGCGTCGTGCGGAGTACCGTGAGGGAGCAGGGTGGTATCGCGGTCGCACGCTCTGCGGTCGCACTGCTCTCTGTGGACGGGCGGACACCATGGCCGACTCAGACACCCCCGACCTCCCCAGGCTCCTGCCGGACGCCGTCCACCGGTCGGTGCACCCCGGGACGGCCCTGCTGCGGCTGGAGACGACACACGCACGCGAGGGAATCCTGGACGGCGCATGGTGGCCGCGGTCCCGGGACATCGGTGCCGAGCTGCCCTCGCTGCTCTCCGCGTTGACCGAGCATCTCGGGCCTGTCACCCGGGTCGGTCTGGACGGCAGCGCCTGGGACGAACTGCCGACCCGGGTGATGGTCGACGACCGGGTCGTGCACGTCGACTCCTTCCCGGTCGGTGACGACACCGTCCTCATCACCCGGGGCGACCGGGACCACTTCTCCCTGATGCTGGTCCCTCCGGACACGTCGCCCGACGCGGCACGCGCCGCGATGGCCAGGGCCGTACGGGCCGACAACGTCACCGAGGCCAAACAGATCCTCATCGATACGGGCGGCGGCATGCCTCCTGCGCCGGCCTGACACGTCCGTCGCAGATCGACTCTTTATCGGCCTGCACGCTAGATACGGGCGAACTGCTCCGTCTGCTGGGCGAATTCCCGGGCCATGGCAGCGCTGACCGTGGGCTTGGTGTCGCGGATCGTGTCCAGGTAGTCGTCGATGGTGGGGGTGGTCCGGGTTCCGGTGTCGAAGGTGCGCTCGAACTGGGCCTGGGAGACGGTACGCGCCGCGTGGGCGATGTCGGCGGGGGTGAACCCCTCGCTGGCGGACGCGAGTACCGCGCTGTCGGCCCGCGCGCCCGCTCGGGCCAGGTAGCTCTCCCACAGCGCGGTCCTGGCGGTGTGGTCGGGAGGGCCGATCGGCAGCACGTAGTCGAAGCGGCCGTGCCGCAGGAACGCGGAGTCGAGCGTGGTCACGTTGTTCGTGGCGCAGACGAGCAGCCGTCCGTCCTGGCTTCGGAACCGGACGATCGCCTTGAGCAGTTCGTTGACGACGCCGACAGCGGTCGCGTCCGCCCCGCCGCGTTCGCCGGCGACCTCCTCGACCTCGTCGATGAAGACGAGGACGTGGTCGAGCCGGGCGATCTCGTCGAAGCGCCGGTTCAGCCCGGTCGCCAGGCCGTACTCGGCGGCCAGACGGGCGGGGAACAGTTCGAGGAAGGGCCATCCCAGGCGGCTTGCGATCGCGTGCGCGAACGTGCTCTTGCCGGTCCCGGGCGGGCCGAACAGCATCACCGCCCGTGGCAGTTCCACTCCGTGCTGGGCGGCCAGTTCGGGATGGGCCAGCGGCAGGACCAGGCGCCGCTCGATGAGCTGCTTCTCCCGTTGCATGCCCGCGACCTTCTGCCACAGCCCCCCTGGGGGCAGCTCCGCTCCGAGCGAGGACAGCGTGCCGGCCGACTGCGGGGTCACCGGTCCGCGTTTCTCGAAGAAGACCAGCCCGAGGCGGGCGCCGAAGTCACAGTTGCGCAGGGCGGTGGCACCGGTCTCGCCCTCGGGCAGGGCGGCCTGCACCGCGCGGACGCCGACGGCGAAGAGCCGTTGCTCAAGGGCGGTGATCAGAGCACTCCCCAGCCCTCGCTGCCGCCAGCCGGGCGCCATGCAGATGCGCAGGATCCATGCCCGTTCGCCCTCCACCCTGCTCACCGCGGCGCCGATCAGCACGTCGTCGGCCGTGGCCACCACGGCCGGGTGGCGGGTCTGGAGGGCTGTCACGGCGTCCGAGAGTGGGAAGAGCGGCGGCTCCTCGGTCGTGCCGCTCTGCATGTCGACACGGATCACCGCTTCGAGATCGTCCTGGGTGTAGTCCCTGACCCGCCAACCCGTCATGATCAGCTCCGCGTGTTCGGCCGTCCCCCCATCATCAGCCGGTGCCCGGAGGACGCGCGCGACAGGCGACGGTCACGAATCCTCCCTGGTGCCACGGATCGCTCGGGCCGTAGTCGGTTTCACGCCGCGGTGCCGGGCGCGCTGCCTGCCGGGTTGAGGGACGTGTGGGTGCGGCCGGGGCCGGCCGGTGGCGCTGCCGCGGCGGGTGCGGCGGCAGCGGTTTCCCGGGCGAGGAAGGAGCCGAGCTCGCCGATCGTGCTCATGAGGGGGGCCGGGAAGACGACGGTGGTGTTCTGGTCGACACCGATCTCCACCAGGCTCTGGAGATTGCGCAGTTGAAGCGCCAGAGGGTGGGCCATCATGGTGTCCGAGGCGTCGCCGAGCGCGGCTGCGGCCAGGGACTCGCCCTCCGCGTTGATGATCTTCGCTCGCTTCTCCCGCTCGGCCTCGGCCTGGCGGGCCATGGCGCGCTTCATGGTGTCGGGCAGCTGGATGTCCTTGAGCTCGACCAGCGTGACCTGCACACCCCAGTCGACGGTGGTGACGTCGAGGATCTGGCGGATGTCCAGGTTGATACGGTCCGTCTCCGACAGTGTCTCGTCGAGCGTGTGCCGGCCGACGACCTTCCGCAGGGTGGTCTGGGCGATCTGGTTGATCGCCGCGTTGACGTCCTCCACGGCGACGACCGACTTCACGGCGTCGACGACCCGGAAGTAGGCGACCGCCGACACGTCCACGCTCACGTTGTCCCGGGTGATGATGCCCTGGGACTGGATCGGCATGGTGACGACCCGCAGCGACACCCGGTGCAGGGTGTCGACGAACGGGATGATGAACCGCAGCCCCGGGGAGCGTGTTCCGACGAGTCGGCCGAAGCGGAACAGCACTCCCTTCTCGTACTGCTTGACGACCTTCACGGACAGGGCGAGGGCTAGGAAGGCCAGAAGGCCGATCACGACGATGAGAACGATCAGGGCTTGCATGTACTGCTCCTCGGGACGAGGACCTCGGGGGCGGGGATCCGCCGGTCGAGACCCCTGCATGTGCCTGCGCCGGTTCGCGGAGGCAGGGCCGAAACCCGGGAAGGCACCGGTCGGGGCGGCCGTCTCACATGCCGATGACCAGGCGACTGGCGCGATCCGTCCCTGCCGGAACGGCCGCTGAGGCGGGGCCGTCCTCCCCGTACTTCCCTGCCTCGTCGGGTTCGAGTGGCCGGTCGGCGGCGGAGACGGCGTGCCGGGTCTCGTCCGCGGCCATGAGAGCGCTTGCGGTCAGCGGTGGGCCGTCGTAGTCGGACGCGGCCGCCATCAGGCGTGCCGCCGACTTCGCCCCGGTCTCGGGTGGGATGACCAGCAGGTCCCAGCGGCCGGTGCCGTAGGAGAGCAGCAGCAGCTTGTGCGGGTCGATCTCCGGGGTGAACCATCCGGCCTTGACGACATGACCGCCCACGGGGATCTCGTGCGGGATGACCGGCCAGTACCTCGGGTTGACGGCGATGCGGGTGATGCGGCCCCACAGAGGGTCCAGCACGTCGGTCAGCGCGGGCAGCTCGCTCAGCAGGTCCCGGGAGCGGGGCCACCAGGCACCGTCCAGGAGGCCGCGCGACGGGCCGTCGTTCTTCAGCGCGAGACGCGCGGCCGGGGCTGCGACGGGCTCGTGGTGTGGCAAGGCTTGGTGCAAGGTCGCCGACATGATGCGGACCCGTCTCCGGGCCGCCCTGGCGGCGACCCGGGTTTCGTCTCTCGCCGAGAACGACCCGGCGTGGAAGCCGGTGTGCGAAATACCCTCGGTGCTGTCCACGGTACTCCGCACACGCCGGGGCGGTTGTGGAGGCGCCGCCGGTTCCGTGAAGCGGCTGTCGATACCGGCGGGAAGTGGGCTGAGGGCGCCGGGGCACGTCGTACGCCGACTGCCGGACCGGTCTCACGCCCGACGGCTCGCATGCCCTGGCCGGCACTCCTTGGCTGTATTGCGCGGGAGGTGTTCCCCGTGTTTCGTTCAACCCGTCGCTCCTCATCGGTCCGCAGGGCGCGGGCGGGGAGTATCCTGGTGATTACCGAGAGCATCTCGTACACCGGCTTCCACGCCGGGTCGTTCTCGGCGATTCATCACAACCGGGCCGGCCGTGACCGGCCCGGGGTTGGGTCCCCGCCATGACCGCGACCGTTCCGTTCACACCCGCGGCCGGAGGCCGGGCCGCTTCTTCGTCACCGCTCCGACTCACGCTGGCGCCGACCGGCGCCCCTGCGGCCCTGGTCGACGGTGCCTGGTGGCCCCGTTCGCGCAACCTGACGGAGCAGCTCCCGGTGCTCGTCGAATGTCTCGACCGGCTGTGGGGGCGGATCATCCGGGTAGCGGTGAGCCGTACGTTCTGGCCGGTCATTCCGGGAGAAGTGCCCGCGCACGGCCACATGGTGCGCGTCGGCTGGTCCCACGCCGGGCAGGACCCGCACAAGCTGTTGCTGCTGTCCTACACGTTCGGCTGCTGGAGCCTCCTGGTGATCCCACCGGAGACAGGGCCGGCAACCGCGGCCCGGCTCATGGCCACGGCCACCGACCCGTCACGGAGCCTCCCGGCGAGCGGCCTGATCCGTGAGGCCGAAAAATTCCGGGCCGCGGCAGAGGCAGCGGCCGGCTCGGACTCGCTCCGGGAGGCGGTCTGGGACTCCGAAGGCGGACACGACGCCCCCCACCACGCCTCACGCACTCCTGACGGACCGGTCACCGGTCACGGGCCCCCACCACGGCAGTAGGAGTGTGAGAGATCGGCGGTGGGGGAAAGGCTGCGTGCCGTCGGCCGTTCCCTGGGGGTGGGAGGCCGGCTCACTCCAGGAGGGCGCGGTCGTCGGTGGCGCTCCCGCGCCATTCGATCAGCAGGAGCGTCGCATCGTCCGTCGTGATCCCGCCCCGCGCCCGTTGCAGCGCGTGGGAGAGGGAGCGCGCCACCGTGCGGATCTGCTGGGCCGTGGGCTCAAGGCGGTTCACCCACCCGATGAGCTGCTCCTCACCGAATTCCTCACCGCCGACATCGTGCTCCTCTGTCAGTCCGTCGGTGAAGCACAGGATCCGGTCGCCGGGCATGAGAGCCACTTCACTGATCCGGGGCTCGTGACCGCCGAAACCGACGGGCAGCGTCGTCGGGCCCTCCAGCCGTCGTACGACACGGTGTCCACGGATCAATACAGGAGCGGGATGTCCGGCGTTGACCCACTGAAGCCTCCCCGTGGCCGTGTTGAGCCGCATCATCTGAGCGGTCGCGAAGTGGTCGGGGCCGAACTGCTCGGCGACGGCCCGGTCCATGAACGCATAGATCTCCGACAGGCCGACGCTGATGCGCCGGGCATGCCGGTACGCTCCGATGACCACCGTGGCCATCGTGGCGGCATCCAGTCCGTGGCCCATCGCGTCGACGATGGCCACATGCAGGACATCGCCGTTGAGGGCGTAGTCGAAGCTGTCGCCGGCCACGTCGTAGGCGGGTTCCAGCATCCCGGCCAGCTCGACCCGGGGCGTGGACATCGCCAGCGGTGGCAGCAGCGACCACTGGATCTCCGCCGCCACACTCATCGGTTCTCTGCGGCGCAGCCGGAAGAACAGATCGGTGTAACCGTGCTTGGTCACCAGCATGTCGGCCACGAGTGAGGCGAGCCTGCGCAGCAGCCGTCGCTCGTCGTCCTGGAGGCGGTCCAGGGTGACGGCCATGACGCCCACCTGGTCGCCACCGTCCAGCAGGGGCAGATAGACCCGCACACCGTCGGCCTGCGAAACCTCGACGGGACGAGCTTCCCGGAAGGCGCGTCCGGCATCGGATCCGTCGATCGGCTGTGGTTCCCCGGCCGCCAGCCCGTCACCCGTCAGGGGGACGAGCCACACCTGGCCGTAGTCCTGCAGGAAGAGCGAGGTCTCGCGGCCGTCGAGCATGCCGATCTGCCGCGCGACGAGCGGACCGAGTTCGTGCGGCGGCACCTCGTGCCCCTGGTCCAGCAGAACTCCCAGAAACTCCTCCCCGAAGCACTCCGACCGGGTGGAGCCTTCCGCGGGTCCTTGCCGCTCACCGCCCGTCATCGCCGGGGCCCCGGGGGACGTTCGGGCGGATCCTCACGAAGGTGCTGTGCATACGAACTCCCGACGGAGACTCCCCAACGAGTGCCGTGTGCTCGTGCGGCGAGGACCGGCACAACGGCCACCGGGCGCCCCGCGTCCGAGGCCCGGCGGCCGGCCGGCACCGGCGGCGGCCTCAGGCGATCGACCTCTCCGCCGTCGTCGTCCGCCTCCGCGAACATCTTGGTGGGGTTCGCGACGTCTGCCGGCCTGCCCGCAGCTTGGATCACTGCCCTGCAGGGCGACGATCCACTACCAGTAGTGGCGTCGGCCGGCGACGGCGTGTCCCATCGCGCCGAGGATCCACAGGACGGCTCCGACGACCAGCAGGACGATCCCGATGGTCCACAGGATGGACAGGCCGGTGAGGAAGCCGACGACGAGCAGAATGACGCCCAGGATGATCATGATCTCTCCTTCGGGGAGTGGTGCCGGCGCGCCCGCGAACTGCTGTGGGCCGCAAGGACGTCGACGGGAACGGCCGATCTCTCTCCTCCCTACTCCACGCGGTGTGGTCCGTGGCGGCTGACCTGGAGGCGGACCTCGGCGGGCATGTCGATGAGGCCGGTGGACCGACGCGCGGTGCCGAGCGGGCCTTCGCAGAGGGCGGCGAGAGTGGCGCCGGGCGTGCCCTCGGGGGTGAGAGTGAGCTTGATGCGGGTGCGATGGCGGCCCGGTCGGCCGGTGATGAGTACGGCCGCATGGTCTACCCCCGGCAGGGCACCGGCTTCGTTCGCGATCGCTTCGCTGAGTGCGCGGTCGCGCAGTTCGACGCCCTCCTGCGGGGGTGTGCCGCCGACGGGCAGTGAGCCGGGGCGACGTCGGCTCAGCTGGGCGAGCAGCCACCACAGGGCGAGCAGGGCGGTGAGGACGAGGGCGGCGATGACCGCGGGCCACCACCACCAGCCCTGGCTGCTCCAGCGGGCCCGGTCGGCGGAGCCGAGCAGGACGTCGGCCGGGGTGGTCAGGGGCCAGCCGGCGGGTGGGGCCAGATCGTACCGCCGGTAGAGGTCGAGCCCGGCGAAGAGGATGAGCAGTCCGCCGCCGAGGAGGACCAGTCCGGCGAGGGCCAGCAGAGTGCGGTTGAGGGCGGATCGCGGCGTCATGGCGGGCTCCGGTGCTGCGGGTCTTGTGTCAGCGGGTGCGTCGCCGCGCCCGTACGGCGATGCGGGGAGGACGGGCGAGGGCGAGCCGGTTGCGCTCCTCGTCGAGGACGGCGGTGAGGTCGTCCTTCACCTTTCGGGGGTCGCGGAAGCGGACGTCCGCGCGGGCTTTGATGCGGTGGCGGCCCACCAGGACGTGCGCCGCGCCGACTCCGGGGACCCGCATGGCGGCGTCGCGCAGCAGGACGGCGGCGCTGTTGCGGTCCACGAAGGCCCGCAATCGCGGGCAGCCGGCGGGTGAACGCAGGGGCAGCCAGCGTCGCTGACCGGGGGTGAGGGCCAGGACGATCAGCCAGACGCCGACGGCGGCGGCCACGGCGGCCCCCGTCAGCATCCACACGTCGTCCACCGGGCGGGTCGCCAGTTCGTCGGCCAGGTGCCGCCGCCAGGCCGCCGCCGGACGTCCCATCCGTACGGCGACGACGTCGACGAGCGCCGCGACCGCGGCCACGAGGATCACGGCGGCGACCGTCGCCGCCGTGATGCGGCGCGCGGACCACTTGCGATGTGTTCGGTGTCCTCCTTCGCGCTCACCGGCTGTGAGGTCCGAGACGGACACGTCGCGTTCGGGAGGGTCGGGCTCCTTCGTCAGCGGCACCGCGGCACGGTGCGTGGACGGCGCGGAGCCGCGGCCCGGGGGACGTGGACCGGATGTCATCACGATCGCCCTTCCTGCACGGCGTGCCCGGTGCCCCGGGCCGCCCGGCCGCTCACCGGACCCGTCCCCGGCTCGAGTCGGTGGCGGTCACCAGCCGCCGGACGGTGAGGAGGACCTCTCCCACCCGCAGCCCGGTCAGCTGGGCGACCCGTTCGGCGACGTCCCGCTGGATCCGCTCGCAGACACGGGGGATGTCGCTGGGGTAGGGCAGGTCCATGGTCAGATGCAGGCGCACCGATCCGGTACGGACGGCGGCGGAGGCGTGGGGTGCCGCAGGTCCGCCCCGATCGGGCGGTACGGCGGCGCGCCGCGACTGCGCCGCGCGCGCGGCCTGCGCGGCGATACGGGCGACCACCCTGTCCGGGATGACGGTGGCGCCCCGCTCGGCCGGGGGCGGCAGCCCGGCGGCCGGCGCCGGCGGGCCCGACCCCTCGCCGGGGGAACCGGGCCGGGTCTTCACCGCTGCCTCCGTGTCCGGAGGTCCAGGTCGCCCTGTACGACGAGGCCGACGATCAGCCCCGCCGCACCCAGGACCAGCACCAGCAGAAAGGCCCAGAAGCCGCCGAAGTAGCCGGCGAAGCCGAGGGCCATGCCGGCCGCGAGTCCCGTCGTTGCTGTGTTCATCTCGCACTCACCCGTCTCGCGAGCGTCCCTCTCGCCGTGATCATCCGCTCGGGCCCGAGGACACGGCGGTGCTCCCGGCAGCGGTCACCTCACGCGGCCCTCGTCCGGTCCGGTCTGTTCCTCCTCGTCGTCGGGCAGGTGGACGTCGTCGACGGCGATGTTCACCTCGACGACCTCCAGGCCCGTCATCCGCTCCACGGCGCTGATGACATTGACGCGTACGCCGCCCGCGACGTCGACGATGGAGACGCCGTACTCGACGACGACGTCCAGGTCCACCGCGGCCTGCCGTTCCCCGACCTCGACCTTGACGCCGCGGGTGACCGCTCCGCCTCCGCCTGCGCCGGGGACGCGTTCCCGCATGGCGCCGAAAGCGCGGGCCATGCCCGCGCCCAGGCTGTGGATGCCCGGTACCTCGCGGGCGGCCATGCCCGCGATCTTGGCCACCACGCCGTCCGCGATGGTGGTCCTGCCTCGTGTCTCGGCCGGAGCCCCGGCCCCGGTGCGGCCCTTGAGCGCGCTCACGCCTGTTTCGGGCCGGCTGCCCCCGCCGACGCTTGTGATGTTGTCCGTCATGGCGGTCGCCTCGATCGGTCGGCCGGACACCGGAATGATGCCCGTCGAAAGTTGGACATATCGAGCGGCGGAGTCCTCACGCGCCCTGGTGTGTGATGTGCATCACATCTCTTTTCGGGGGTACACGGTCGTTCCGAGCCTGCGTGGGAGCGCCATGATCGAACGCACTGCTTCCCCACGACCGGGGTGCGGCCTGCCCGACCGTCTGCTGGCGGTGCGGGCGGCCGAGGGAGACGAGGACGCCTTCGCCGTTCTCGTCCAGCGGCACAGCCGCTCCCTCCTGACCCTGGCCCGCTGCATGCTGGGCAACCCCCAGGACGCCGAAGAGGCCGTCCAGGACGCCTTCGTCAGTGCCTGGCGCCACCTGCCGGAATACCGCCACAGGGCGGAGTTCCGCACCTGGATGTACCGGATCACCGTCAACCGCTGTCAGACCATGTGCCACCGCCGGCCGCCGCCCGTTCCCCTGGACACCGTGGCCGAACCCGCGGCGAGCGACGCGTGGAGCCAGCCCGCCCGGACCGCCGAGCAGGACGCGGCCACGGCCGCCCTGTTCCGCGCACTCGCCGAGCTGGACGCCGGACAGCGGGTCTGCTGGATCATGCGGGAGGTGCAGGGCCTGCCCTACAAGGAGATAGCGCACGTGACGCGTACCGGCGAGCAGACGGTACGCGGCAGACTGTTCAGGGCACGCCGATCCCTGCAGGAGGCGATGGGCCCATGGCGCTAGACGACCCGCACACGCGGCCTCCCGAACCGCCCGGAGCCGACGGGCCCCGCAACGGCTGGACCGCCGCCGACGTGCCCCCGATCGCAGGCGATGAGGTACTGCCCTGCGGCCGCCTGCTCAGCCGGGTCTGGGAACAGGCGCGGGACGCACCCCCGGCCGCGGACCCGCACCCGGTGTCCTGTCCATACTGCCGAGAGGCGGTCGAGGGACTGGCCACGGTGAACGCGGCCGCCCGGACGCTGCGCGACGAGGACCCTCCGGGCCTGCACGCACTCGCCGACCGGGTCATGGACGTCGTCAGGGCAGAGGTCCGGTTCGGGCGGCTGCTGCCCCTGGCCGACCCCGACCGGGACCTGCGGATCGCCGAGAGCGCCGCGGCGAAGGTGCTGAGGCGGGCCGCGGACACGGTCCCCGGTGCCAGGGCCGCGACCTGCCGGCTCGTACCCGAGGGCAACGGCACCGACGTGCGGGTGACCATGACCCTGGCCGCCGCCCTCGACCGCCCGCTGACCGACCGGGTCCACCAGGTACGCCGATCGGTCCTGCACTCGGCCGGACAGGACCTGGGGCTCACGGTGACAGCCGTCGACATCACCGTGGCCGACGTACTGGAACCGGGACCGACCCTCGGTCCCCGCCTCCCGACGGGCGGTGGCGCAGGATGACCGCCGCCGACACCACCGCGCTCCCCGGCGTCGCGGCCGAGGCAGCCCTCGCGGTTCCTGGCGTGGCCGCCCTGCAACCCCGCCTCGCCCGGCGCCTCGCGGCAGCCGCCGCGCCCACCCGGGCGGACACCACGCCGCCCGAGGCCGGCGTACGCGCCGACCGGGCGCCGGACGGGTCGGGATGGCACATCGAGGTGCGCTGCGTCCTGACGGAGGGTCGGCGGGCGCTGGACATCGCCCGAATCGTCCACGACCGGGTGACAGCCGCCCTCGTCACCCACCTCGCCACCCACGGTGCTGCGGAGCCGGTCACCGTCGCGGTCACGGTGACCGGTATCGCCACCTGGCGCGACGCGGCATGAGCGGCGGCGCGGGCACAGGCCCCGCGCACCGTCGTTCTTCAGAGTCGGTTCGAGGCTCTCCGGTGCCGGTGCGGACGGTCGTGCGTTCGGAGTGCATCAACCGCACCCGGAAGAAGACGTCCTGATCGCGGCGTCCCAGAGCATCCCCTCCTCCCGGGGTTCTGGGCACGACCGATGGCGGCTCCGATTGAGCGCCTGTCGCACATCGCGGCAGGGCATTCGGGTGTGGGGGGACTCGGGAGGGGGGACTCGGAGGTGGGCCGCGTTCAGCAGCGTATCCATGGGGCTGGCTCGACTCAGGCTCCTCCGGTTCAGCCAACGAGCCGGGGGAGCCGCTGACGTGACCCAGTGACGGCGCCCCGCGATGCGATGGCGCCCACGGCTCCGCCGTTGGTGCGGCGGGTGGCGACGGGGAGTTCCACGCACGATCCGTGCCGTCGCGACCCGGGAGGTGCCCTCGTCCCGCGGGGACGACGACAGGTGCCTGCGTGGTGACGGACGGCTGGTCCCGATCTCCTGGTCGGCCACCCCCCTGGCGGACGACGTCTTGGGCGTCTGCCTGGGCATGGTCGTGCTGATCGTCGAGACCGCCGCGGACCGCCATGCCGGCAGGGAACGAGCGGAACGCGCCGAGCAGTCGGAACGGGTGGAACGGGTGGAACAGAAGGAACGAGCCGCTCGTACGAGCGCGCTGGAGAGTCTCGCCGAGCGGCTGACACTCGTCGCGGAGATCACCGACGTGCTCGGTCAGACCCTGGAGGTGGACGAGGCCCTCGCCCGGTTGAGCCGCGTCCTTGTCCCCCGCCTCGCCGACCGGGCCGCGGTGGACCTGCGGGTCGGCTCCCGCCAGGTTGGGGCGACAAGTAGCCCTGGCCGCCTGCAGGGCCCTGTCCGCAGTTTTGTGAGTCCCCTGGTCAGCGAGGGGAACGACGGGCACAGCGCCCACGGCGCGGTGAGGTTCTGTTCGGCAAAGAGGCGTTCCAGAGCAGCCCTGGCGCCCGCGTACGGCCACCTGGTCGTGTCGGTGCCCGCCAGGCGCAACAAGTCGAAGGCGACGAAGTGGGCGGGCCACTGCTCCGCGAGCCGGGCAGCGCCGGCACCGCGCCGCTGGAGGCGACCCCGGAGTCGCTCGAAGGCGAGCCTGCTGGATTTCCCGTACGACCAGCTCGCCGTCCAGGGCC
The DNA here is from genome assembly GCF_055562175.1 of Streptomyces sp. NPDC020958. Lineage (NCBI taxonomy): Bacteria > Bacillati > Actinomycetota > Actinomycetes > Kitasatosporales > Streptomycetaceae > Streptomyces > Streptomyces sp. NPDC020958. Next base: position 765,907 of record NZ_JBVHFU010000003.1, read on the forward strand.
GTCGCGTCGGGCAGCTGGACCGCACCCGTCGAGCCGCTTTTGTACAGAGCAGCCGTGGCGGCCCCGTCCGCGGGCGAATGCCGGAGCGTGACTGTTCACGGATTGACGCTCACTGCGGTGATTACCAAGCTGGTGGGGGGGTTATGGAAGGGACTGCGGTCGTGAGTGGTGGACAAAGTGGGCTCACCCGATTGCTGACAGCAGCGGAGGCAGCGGCGCCGGCGGACGCCGTCGACGTGATCGCGGAGGACCTGCTGCGGCGTTTCGAGGCCACGAAGGTCTCTTTCCTCATCGTGGACCTGACGGGGAAGGCGGTGGCTCGGCTGTCCACCGCCACCACTCGGGGTGGGCGGCAGGCCGAGCGGATTCCCCTGTTCGGCAGCGTCTATGAGGAGGTGATCCGTACCCAGCGCCTGTATCAGGACGCGACCGGCGAGGGGCAGCGGGTGATCGTGCCCGTCACCAACCGCGGGGATGCGATCGGGCTGCTGGAACTGCTCCTGCCGACCGGCCCTGGCGAGGACGTGCTCGACGCAGTCGGGGAAGCCGCCCACATCCTGGCCTACATCGTGATCGCCAACGGCCGCTTCACCGATCTCTACACCTGGGGCAAACGCTCCAAGCCGACCACCCTGGCAGCTGAAATCCAGTACCAGCTGCTGCCCCTGTCGCTGTCGTGCGAGGCCGCACAGTTCACCCTGTGCGGGAACCTGGAGCCCTCCGAGGACCTCAGCGGCGACACCTTCGACTACACCGTGGACCGCGACGCCTTGCACGTGTCGGTGACCGATCCCATGGGCCACGACATGGATTCCGCCCTGGCCGCCACGGTCCTGGTGGGCGCCCTGCGCGGTGCCCGCCGGGCGGGCACCGGCCTGGCCGAACAGGCCCACCGGGCAGACCAGGCACTGATCGAACACGGCCACGGTCATGCCACCGGGCAGCTCCTGCGCATCAATCTCCATACCGGGCGGGCCCGGCTCGTCAACGCCGGTCATCCCTGGCCACTGCGCATGCGCAACGGGGCTGTGGAGACGATCACCTGCGAGGTGGACCATCCCTTCGGGCTGTCTGAGCTGACTCCCCACCCGTACCGTGTGCAGGACCTCGACCTGCGGCCCGGTGACCGTCTGCTCATGTTCACCGACGGCATGCTCGAACGTCACGGAGAGAAGGTCGACCTGCCCGCCCTGCTGGCGCGCACCCGGAATCTGCACCCGAGGGAGACCGCACTGGCGCTGACGTCCGCGGTCCGGGACGCCGCCGACGGCCGGCTCGAAGACGATGCCACCGCCGTCTGCCTGGACTGGCACGGCCCCCAGGAGACCCAGCGGCACGTCAGCAGCGGCGCAGACACCCGGCAAGCCTCTGCCGCACGCGCGAAGGACCAGTCGTGTCCTAGGTGAACGGTGCCAACGCTCACGAGGTGTTCGGAGAACCGTCCCACTTCTCCTCGGCGGCTCACCCATGGGAGGGGGTCTGTACGGAGAGCGGGAGTTGCCTGGCGCCGAGGTTCAGGAAGCCGATGCCGAGGGCCACGCACGTGGGGAGCACCTCCGGCTCGGGGTCCCGGGTCTACAGCGAGTACTCGCTCTGCACCCGTCGTCACCGGATGCACCGTCCGGGGCGCGGCACATGGCCCGATGCCAAGCTGTGCGTGTGCAGCGCGACCCGACCCCACCACAATCCGGCACATCCCAGTGCGAAGAACCGGGCGAGATCGCGAAGGCCGCCAAGGTCGCAAGGCCCGAACGGCCGGAGGAGCCGAGAAGGGGATGGTCCGGTCCACGGCGAGTGGGCGGTCAACCAGCCTTTCGTTGGCGACCCGACGCGCCTGCTGCAGGCGGCGCCGCAGCCTCGAAGCCGAGTCAGCGTGGGAGGTGAGGACCTCTGGAGGCTGTCGGAAGCCGTCAGACGGCTCGGCATCCCTTCCAGGAGGCCCTCATTCGTCACGGTCGTGTCGTCACACGCCTCCGAGCCAGGCCAACGTCCCCGCCCGGCAGGGCCGGGCGGGGTGGCGTCGGTCAGCGGAAGAAGTCGAGCAGTGCCCTGGTGACGGCGTCGGGGGCTTCTTCGGTGACGAAGTGGCCGGAGCCAGGGATGACCAGTCCGGTGACGTCGGTGGCGAGTCCTTCTGCGCCACCACTCGGCGGCATGGCTCGCCCTGGCGGTGGCGACGGCAGCCTGGACCGTCGTGTCACTCGGTGGGTATGCCGTCGGCCGCGCGGCAGGAGCGGGAAGCGACGAAACCGGACCTGAAGAACCTGGTCGTAGTGCATCCCGGGCCCGCTCCGCCCGACGAACAGCGGCCGGAGCGCGTCTACACCTCGATGTGTGAGCCCATGATCACCGTGCGGTCGCGGGGAAGGCCGAAGTACTCGGCGGCGTCGGCCGTGATGTAGGAGGTGGCGATGAACAGCCGCTTGCGCCAGGGCGCCATCGTCGGTGACTTGCCGCGCCGGAGATCGATCTTCGACAGGAAGTAGGACGCCTGGTCGAGGTTCAACTGTCCTTCGGTTCGGGCCGGGGTGAGCATGGCCAGTGTGCTGGGTACGTCCGGTGTCTCCATGTAGCCGAACCGGGCGGTGACGTGGATGATCCCGTCGTCGGCGTAACCGAGGTCGTCGACGACGAGCCGCTGGTCGGCCGGGACGCGGGGCACGGGCTCGGTCTCAAGCGAGAGGATCACGACCTGGTCGTGGCGCACGTGGTTGTGCTTGACGTTGGCCCGCATGGCCAGGGGCGCGGTCTGCTTGCCCCGGTTGAGGAAGACGGCCGTGCCCGGGATCCGGAGCGTCGACACCTTCTCCGATCGGAGGTCCTCGACGAACTCGGGCAGCGGGCCTTCGAGTTGTGCGCGTTCGGCGGTGACGATCTCGCGGCCGCGTCGCCAGGTCGTCATGACGGTGAACGCGGTGATGCCGATCAGCAGCGGCAGCCACGCGCCGTGGACGAGCTTGGTCATGTTGGCCGCCACGAACAGCAGGTCCACGAAGAGCAACACGGTGGCGCCGGTGGCGACCAGCCATCTGGGCGTGCCCCATTTCGAGCGGGCGACGTAGAAGAACAGCAGGGTGGTGATGGTGATGGTGCCGGTGACCGCCATGCCGAACGCGAAGGCGAGCGCCGTGGAGCTGCGGAAGGCGAAGACGAGGGTGAGGACCGAGACCATCAGCATCCAGTTGATCCAGGGGACGTAGATCTGGCCGATGGTCGACTCGGAGGTGTGCGCGATCCGCAGCCTCGGAAGGTAGCCGAGTTGGGCGGCCTGGGAGGTGACCGAGTACGCGCCGGTGATCACTGCCTGGGAGGCGATGACGGTGGCCGCCGTGGCGAGCGCGACCATCGGCCACTGTCCCCAGGTGGGCACGAGCAGGAAGAAGGGGCTGCTGGTGTTGTGCGGGTCGGCGAGGATGAGGGCGCCCTGGCCGAGGTAGCTCAGGATGCAGGCGGGGAAGACGAGGAACATCCAGGCGCGGGTGATCGCCCGGCGGCCGAAGTGCCCCATGTCGGCGTAGAGCGCCTCGGCGCCGGTGACCGCGAGCACGACCGCGGCCAGCGCGAAGAAGGCCGTGCCGAAATGGCCGAACAGGAAGCCCAGGGCGTACGTCGGTGACAGTGCCCTGAGGATGGCCGGGTGGTCCGCGATGCCGGCGACACCGCAGGCGCCGATGGCGGTGAACCAGGCGATCATGACGGGGCCGAATACCCGCCCGACCGCTGCTGTTCCCCTGCGTTGGACGAGGAACAGCAGCACGATGATGACTGCGGTGATGGGCACGACCGCGCTCTCCAGCGAGGGCTGGACGACCTTGAGTCCCTCGACCGCGGACAGTACCGAGATCGCCGGGGTGATCATGCTGTCGCCGAAGAACAGCGACGCGCCGAAGATGCCGAGCGCGGCCAGTACGGCGGCGGTCCGTCCGGCCGGCCGTGAGGTGTATCGCCGTACGAGGGTGATCAGCGCCATGATGCCGCCCTCGCCGTCGTTGTCGGCGCGCATCGCCAGCAGCACATAGGTGACCAGGACGATGACCACCACCGACCAGAACACCAGCGACACCACTCCGTAGACGTTCTGTGTGGTGACGGGGACGGGGTGTGGGTCGCTCGGGTTGAACACGGTCTGGAGGGTGTAGATCGGGCTGGTGCCGATGTCACCGAAGACCACACCGAGAGCACCGATGACCAGCGCCGGACGTGCCGTGTCGTGCGCGCTGGCATGATGAGCTTCGGACGTCCGCGATGGGAATCCGTCATCCGGCGCGGTTTCCTGCCAACGGTCGGCCATGGTGATCCTCCTCGTTGCGGACCGCTGTCTACGGGCCCGGTGTATCGGGGCGGACAATACCGATCACCAGCGCGAATATCGGTAGGTGGGGCCGCTTCGTCTCAACGGCGTCTCTGTGCCGCCGGCCTGGGCGGTCATTGCGGCGGATCGGTCGAGCTCATCCAAGAGGACATCGCATTTGGCCGAGTAGCCTGCGTGAGTGACGATCGTGGAGTAGTTGGTTCCTGACGGGCTCTGGCAGTCGTTCCGGTGAGCGGTGCCCACGGCGCCGACACGTCCGCAGGGTGGGGACGGCGGCGCTACGAGGATCGGGAGGTCCAGGCCGTGCTCGCGTTCGTGGCCACGTCCGGCTGCACGTGGCGGCAGTTGCGCCAAACCCGCGACAGCCGGGCGCTGGAGCCGCTCGTGCGCGGGTTCCGCCGATCCACTCCCGTCGTGGGCCACGCCGAAGGAGCCCCGCCAAGCTCCATGCCGACAGAGGCTACGACTACGACCACCTGCGACGATGGCTCGGCGCCCGCCACATCACCTCGCGTATCGCCCCCCCCAAGACCGTCGTATCCTCTCACCGTCCAGGACCCACCGCTGGATCCATCGAGCCCACCGTCCCCTGGCTCGCCGGATGCCGCAGGCTCCACCGCCGCTACGAGCGCAAGGCCGAGCACTTCCTTGCCTTCGCCGACCTCGCCGCGACGCTCATCTGCTTCCGGCGCCTCTCGCGTCAGCTGTGAGGCGGCGGGCTTGCGCCACGGGACGTTCCAGGCGGAAATGAACGGCTGCCCGTCCTCGGTGGCCAGGAAGCTGCGGGTGCCCGGATGCGGGTGTCCGAGCAGTCGGCTCGCGAACGCGTCGAGGCCGAGCCGGCGCGCGGTGAGCACGCGGGCGAGATGGCCGTGCGCGACGACGGCGACATCGCCATCGCTCAGCAGTGGACGGATGCGGTCCAGCACCGCGTCCGTGCGCGCCGCCACCTGTTGGAGCTGCTCGCCGGGATGATCGGCGTCGCCGGGAATGACGCCGTCCCGCCAAAGGTCCCAGCCCGGCCGCGACTCGCGGATCTGCTCGGCAGTCAGGCCCTCGTAGCCGCCGTAGTCCTACTCCAACAGGTCGGGATCGGGCTTGGCGCTGGTCAGGCCGGCCAGCTCGGCTGTTCGCATGGCGCGGCTCAACGGGCTGCTGAACACAGCGACCAGCCGGCGGCGTGCCAGCCTCGCTGCCAACGCCCTTGCCGCCGCCTCCCCCCGCGTCGGTCCCATGGCTGCGCACGCTGTCCGATCTTGTTGCACCCCGAGGCACGTTGAGGAAGTCACCTCGTTGTTCGTGCATGTCACGGGGTGTGTTCGGGGTGCTTGCGCAGGTCGCGGAGAGCGGGTCTGCCGACGCGCTGGCAAGCTGCTCAGCTCGCCAGGCGTCGTGCGGGCTTGTGCCTACTGGCTTGAAGACGACGGAGGTTGCTTCTCGTCCGTGCCGGGTTTCCCGCTGATGGACTCCTGATAGACATCTGCGTAGGTGCGCGAGTCCTTGACCAGGTCGTCACAGAAGGCGGCGACGTCGTTGCTGATGAGTTCCAGGACTCCCTTGCCTTCGGCGACGCCCTCCTCGAAGAAGTCGACGATTCCGGGGAGCAGGGGCCCGTCGGTCATGTCGATCGGTCCGACCTTGAACAGGTACCTCTGCATCTCCTTGTAGACGATCTGGTAGTCCGGCGGGAGCGCCTTGACTCGAGCCATGTGCGCCCGCCACTGCTTCTTGCCCTCGATGATGTCCTGGATGCCCACGTCAGCCTCCCAGCCGGCCCAATTTCCTTGCGACGTTCCTGTTCAACTGCTCGCGCCACCGGTCGCGATAGGTCCGGGCCCCCTGTCCGCCGGCCAGCGCCGTGCAAAAGCCTGGGATGTCGTCGCCGAACACCTCGCGGACGCTCTGCCCGTCCGCCGCTGCTTCTTCGAGCAGCGCCAGGGCGGCGTCGAGGATCGGCATCAGGTTGCGGCCGGTGAAGTCCCCGTAGGGGAAGAGGTGGCCCTTGATCTGTTCCCACGCCGACCGGTAGTCGTCCGGCAGGACCTCGGCCCGAGCTTCGAACGCCTTCCATTCCCTGGTGAGATCGCTGCCTTTGATGGTCTCCCAGAAGTTCATCTCCCGCCCTCCCTGAGCCTGTCGATGCGTGATGAGACGTACTGCCACTTCGCCCAGAACGTCGCGAGTTCCTCGCGGCCGGCGTCGTTGAGTGCGTAGAACTTGCGCGGCGGGCCCACCTCGGAGGGTCGTTTCGTGACCTGGACGAGTCCTTTCCTCTCCAGCCGCAGCAAGATGGTGTACACCGTCCCCTCGATGACGTCCGCGAAGCCGAGTTCGTTGAGCCGGCGCGTGATGGCGTACCCGTAGGTCTCCTCCCTGCCGATGATTTCGAGCACGCAGCCCTCGAGCGTGCCCTTCAGCATCTCCGTCAGGTCGTCCATCGCGGCTCCTGTTCAGCCCTCCCGGTACTCCGTAATACCGAGTACCGCTATACGGTACCACCGAGTAGTGGTCAAGCGCAGCGCTGCGAGATCGGCAAACCTCAACACCCAGCGATCACCCCCTCAATCGCTTGCCACTACTTCCTTGCACTGGTCCCAGATATCGCGTTCGTCGACGTCCTCGACCGGCTTCTCGGCACACGCGACTTCTTGCCGGTCGCGTGGCTCACTGGCCGGGGGAGATGCGGCCACCGCCAGGAGGCGGTCAGTGGGACCGCGTGGGTGGCATTGGGGTGAGATCAGGAGAGTCCCGACGCCCGGAGGACCGCCTGCAGCGCCTCGTCGTCGATACGGTGGCCCAGCCGTTCCAGAACGTCGGCTCCCTGACGCAAGGTGCCGCGTTCCAGGGAGCGGCGGACGCCGGTGTCGAGTTCGTGCCAGAGCAGGGGGTTGGCGGTAAGGACGCGGGGGTCGAGTTCCAGACGGTGGCCGTGGACGTCCCGCAGGACCAGGTGGGAGGAGACGCCGTCGTACTGCCGTACGGTGTGCGGACTGCGAGCCAGCCGGGGCCCGCGGTGACCCGCTGGGGGAGTAGGACGGCGCACACCGCGGCCGACAGGGTGATCCAGAGCAGGGCGCGCAGGGGCGTCAGGCTTCCCGCGTCCCAGTCGACGAGGAGGCACAGGGCGCAGAAGGTCAGGGCGCAGCTCTCCGCGAGCCGGGCGCTGCCGCACCAGTGGCGGTCGCCGGCCGAGCCTGGCGGTCCGCTCCGTCGCATGACGCCGACGCTAGGCGGCCGTAGGGTCTGCGGCGACCGCCGCTTACGGAGTCCTGGCGGTGTGCGGGTGAATCCTGACGGAATCCTGACGCCGGTCGTCGGAGGTGAAAGTCAGCCGGTGCGGACGCGCGGGCGTCTGACGCGGTTCGGTTCCGCCTCGCGCAGGACCTCGCGGGTGACCGGGGCCACCTCGCCCTGGCCGAAGAGGAAGAAGCGCAGGAAGTTGGCGAAGGGGTTGCCCTCGGTCCACTCGAAGTAGATGTGCGGGGTGCAGCCCGTCATGTCCCGGGTGTGCAGGAGGAGGGCCGCCAGGGCGTTGGAGATGGAGGAGTGCTCCAGCGTCAGCACCCGATAGCGGTCGTGCAGGACCTCGCCGCGCACGGTCGGGCCCGCCTCGAACTCGGAGGGGGCGGTGACCGTGACCTCGACGAAGACGAAGTCCTCCGTGGCCGGGATGTCGTTGTCGGCGCGGATCTGCTCGATCTTGTCGCGGTACTCGGCCCTGCTGCGTCGGCGGGGTTTGTTCGCGATGAAGCGGATGCGGCGGTGGGACATGTCCCGGATGAACCGTTCCGCCATGTCGTCCATCTCGCTTCAGGCGTCCGCCAGCCGTGCCTCTTCCAGGTCCAGGGACCGCTGCAGGCGGCGGCGAGTGGTGTCGCTGATGCGGTGGGCGTCGTAGAGGCGCTGCAGTTCCGACGTCTCGACGGCGATCAGGTCGCGGCGCAGCTGGCGGTAGACCAGCTCGGCCGATTCGGTGGCGACGGCGGTGCCGTTGTGCTCGGCGAGGCGGTCACGGGCATCGTCCAAGCGCGCCGTCAGGCCGCGGCGCAGCCGGTCGAGGACGATGTCGGGGACGGCCTCCAGTTCGGCCAGTTCCTCCAGGCGGGCGAGGCCGGCGTGGGCGAGGTGGGAGCGGGCCTCGGTTTCCTCGCGTGCGGTGTGGGCGGGCTCCAGGGCGATGCCGGAGGCGCGGACGACCGGGGCGAGGGTGAAGCCCTGCCCGACGAGGGTGACGACCACGACCGAGGTGGTCAGGACCAGCACCAGTGGTCGGTCGGTGAGCGGGGTGCCGTTCTTGGCGATCTCGGGGATGGACAGGGCGGCGGCCAGCGGCATCACGCCGCGTGTGCCCGCCCAGGTCAGCACCATCGGGATGCGCCAGTTCAGCCGGCTGATGCCGCCCTTGCGCTGGACGACCGCCGACAGCGGGACGAGCCACAGCAGGCGTACGGCGATGAGCGTGGCGGCGACGGCGAGAGCGTACAGGGGCCAGGCCCGGTCCCCGTCGGCCAGGGCTCGCACCTCTGCCGGCAGGGCCAGCCCGATCAGCGAGAAGACCACGCTCTCCAGCAGGAAGACCACCGTGCCGTACACGGCGTGCAGCTGCAGGCGTATGCGGGCGTTGGTGAGCCGGTCACCGCGCCCGCCCAGGATCACCCCGGCGACCACGCAGGACGTCACCCCCGAGGTGTGGGCGGCCTCCGCCAGCACATAGGAGGCGTACGGTGTGACCAGGGCGATCACCGTCTCCAGCACCGGGTCCTCGGTACGGCGCCGGATCAGCGTTACCACGGCGGCCACCGCCGCTCCGATCACCGTGCCGCCGCCGGCCAGCAGCAGGAACTGACCGCCTGCCGCGCCCCAGTTCGCCGCCGCCGAGGCGATCGCTATCCCGGCCGCCACCCGGACCAGCACCAACGAGGTCGCGTCGTTGAACAGGCTCTCCGCCTGGACGAGGACCTGTACCTTCGGCGGCAGGGCGAGTCGGCGGCCGAGCGCGGTCACGGCCACCGGGTCGGTGCTGGCCAGCACCGCGCCCAGCACGAACGCCATCTGCCAGGACAGCGGAGTGACCAGGGCGGCCACCGCGCCGACGGCCGCGGCCGATGCGAGGACCAGCCCTATCGCGAGGATCCCGACCGGCTTCCACACCGCCCGCAGCTCACGCCATGGCATGTCCTCCGCGCTCGCGTACAACAACGGCGGTAGCACGACCAGGCCGATGATCTCCGGGCTGATCTCGATCTGGGGGGTGCCCGGCAGCAGCGCCACCGCGAGGCCGGCGACGACCAGCAGCGAGGGGGCGGGGATGCGCCAGCGGCGCGCGAAGGTCGCCACCACGGTGGCCAGGATGACCAACGCGAGTACCGTGCCGACGCTCCGCATGCCGTCCCCCTGGGGCTGAAAAAGGGAGCCACCCTGGCTCCCCTGCCGACCAGACTTCCCGGCACACCGCCTTCACCCTATCGGCCCAGGTCACGCCAAGGCAGTGTCAATGTCTTCGGGATCGGCGCCAAGGAAGCGCTAAGACGCGTCCCGGACGGCCCTCGGAGGGGCTTCCTTATGAGCAGCCCCCTGCAAACGGGGGAAGTTGACGCAGCGAGCGGAGCACATCGGCAGCGATGAGTGACGTACGGCCCGGACGACTGAAGGTCTACCTCGGGGCGGCCCCGGGAGTCGGCAAGACCTACCGGATGCTCGACGAGGGGCGGCGCCGCGCCGCCCGCGGGGCGGACGTGGTGGTGGGCTTCGTGGAGTGCCACGGTCGTCAGCGCACGGAAGCGATGCTCGACGGCCTGGAGGTCGTCCCCCGCGCCTCCTGCACCTACCGCGGCGGGGGCTTCGAGGAGATGGACCTGGCCGCGGTCCTGGCCCGTCGCCCGCAGGTCGCGATCGTGGACGAGATCGCGCACAGCAACATTCCCGGGGACGGCCGCAACGCCAAGCGCTGGCAGGACATCGACGCCCTTCTCGCCGTCGGCATCGATGTGATCACCGCGCTGAACATCCAGCACCTGGAATCCCTCAACGACGTCGTCGAGAAGATCACCAACGTCCCGCAGCACGAGACCGTGCCCGACGAGGTCGTGCGAAGGGCCTGGCAGATCGAGCTGGTGGACATGCCGCCGGAGGGACTGCGCCGGCGGATGGCGCACGGCAACATCTACGCCCCCGAGAAGATCGACGCGGCCCTGGCCAACTACTTCCGGCCCGGCAACCTCACGGCCCTGCGGCAGCTGGCGCTGCTGTGGGTGGCGGACCGGGTGGACGAGGCGCTGCAGGAGTACCGCTCGCAGCATGGCATCGGCGGGGTGTGGGAGACCCGGGAGCGGGTGGTCGTCGCCCTGACCGGAGGGCCGGAAGGGGACACGTTGATCCGGCGGGCGGCGCGGATCGCCGCGCGGTCGGCCGGCGGCGACCTGCTCGCCGTGCACGTGGCCCGCAGCGACGGCCTGGCCGGCGGCGTCTCGGCCGCTTCCCTCGCCCGGCAGCGCAGGCTGGTGGAGGACCTCGGCGGCAGCTACCACTCGGTGGTCGGCGATGACGTGGCCACCGCTCTGGTGGAGTTCGCGCGCGCCGAGAACGCCACCCAGCTGGTACTGGGCACCAGCCGGCGGGGACGGCTGCAGCGGTTCCTGACCGGGCCCGGCACGGGGGAGACCGTGACCGAGCTGTCCGGCGACATCGACGTCCACCGGGTCACCCACGAACGGGCCGGGCGCGGCACCCTGCTGCCGTCCCGCCGCCGTACGCTGTCCACGGCCCGGCTGATCGCCGGCCCGGTGGCCGGCCTGGTCCTGCCGGTGCTGATGACCGCCGGGCTCGCCCAGCTGCGCGGGACGCTGGACCTGACCAGCGAGGCACTGCTGTTCCTGCTGGCCGTGGTGGGTGTGGCCTGCATAGGCGGGGTCGCTTCCGCCGTGATCGCGTCGGTGACGGCGTCGCTGCTGCTCAACTACTGGTTCGTCCCACCCATCGGGTCCTTCACCCTGCACGACGCCAACGCCCTGCTGGCACTGGCCGTGTTCGCGGTCGTCGCGGCCACCGTGGCCGCCGTCGTCGACCGCTCGCTGCGGCTGTCCAGGCGCTCGGCACGGGCCACCGCCGAAGCCGAGACCATGTCCTCGCTGGCCGGCACCATCGTGCGCGGCCAGGCGACGATCCCGGCCCTGCTGGAGCGGACCCGCGAGACCTTCGGTATGGAATCGGCCGAGCTGGCGGACGAGCCGCCGGACACCGACGGAGCCACCGTGGTGCCGGCCGGGCCGGGAACCTACCTGGTGCTGCGCGGCCGTACCCTGTCGTCGTCCGAGCGGCGGGTGCTGGCCGCGTTCGCCGCGCACGTCAACTCCGCCGTGGAGCGGGCCCGCCTCGCCGAGGCGGCGGCCGAGGTGGAGCCCGTGAAGGCCGCCGACCGGCTGCGCACCGCCCTGCTGCGCGCTGTCGGCCACGACCTGCGCACCCCGCTCGCCGCCGGCTGGGCCGCCGTCACCTCGCTGCGCAGCCGCGATGTCGCCTTCTCCGCCGAGGACCGCGACGAGCTTCTCGCCACCGCCGACGAGTCCATGGCCAAGCTCAACCGCCTGGTGGAGAACCTCCTCGACCTCAGCCGTCTGGAGGCCGGCGCCCTCACCCTGAACCTGCGCGCCACCTCCCTGGAAGAGGTCCTGCCCATGGCACTCCTCGATGTGCCGGAGGTCGAGGTCGCCGACGTCGAGGACATCCCGGCCGTACTGGCCGACCCGCCGCTGCTCGAACGGGTGATCGCCAACCTGGTCGGCAACGCCGCCCGCCACACCCCACCGGGACGGAAGGTGATGGTCACTGCCAGCGCCTTGGCCGGCCAGGTGGAACTGCGAGTCGTGGATCGGGGGCCGGGACTGCCGCAGACCGGTCGGGAGCGGATCTTCGAACCGTTCCAGCGGCTCGGCGACAACGACAACACCACCGGTCTCGGCCTTGGCCTGGCCCTCGCCCGGGGCCTGACCGAGGCGATGAACGGCACCCTCAGCCCCGAGGACACGCCCGGCGGCGGTCTCACGATGGTCGTGTCGCTGCCGATCTCCGATCAGAGCGTAGGGGCCGAACCCACCGAGCAGAGCGCAGGAGGTGCGCGATGAGCACGGAGACAGGCGCCTGGAGGCTCCACCGCACACACACCCCGGCTCATCCCTGGCCACTCAGGGACCGGCTCGCCCTGGCGGCCGGCCTTGCCGCCCCGTTCCTGGTGGCGCTGGCGCTCGTCCCGTTCCGTACGGGCCTCACGCACACGAACGCGGCACTCGTCCTCGTCGTGGTGGTCGTGGCGGTGGCCGCGCTGGGCAGCCGTACGGCCGGTGTGGTCGCGGCGCTGTCGGCGGCGGCCTGGTTCGACTTCTTCCTCACCCGGCCGTACCAGACCTTCGACATCAACGCATCCGCCGACATCGAGACGGCGGTGCTGCTGCTGGTCGTCGGCGTGATCGTCTCCCAGCTCGCGGCCCACGCCCGGCGACTGGAGGTCATGACGGTGACGGACGCGGACCATCTGGCGCGCATCCACCGGACCGCCGCGCTGGCCCAGTCCGCCAACTCGGCGGACACCGTGGTCGACCACGTCCGCACCGAGCTGACCGACCTGCTCGACCTGCGCGCCTGCCGCTTCGAGTACGGCAGCCTGGTGGGCCGACCACCGCGCCTGGAGAAGGACGGCAGCGTGACGGTCGGCAGGCGCAGCTGGAACCCCGACACCGACGGCTGGCCCGAGGGCGAGATCGAACTCCGGGCGTACGGCAACGGCCGCTACCTCGGCCGCTTCATGCTCACCCCCGGCCCGGGCGCCGTACCCGCGCTCCAGGCGCGGCTGGTTGCCGTGACCCTGGCCGACCAGACGGGCGCCGCGCTGGACACGGCGGGGCCGGTACGCGGGTGATGAGCCAGGCGCGGCGGATTCCCTGACGGGATACTGACGCCGGACGGGGCCGCCCGGTGGAACGGTGTCGCGCCTCCCGCCGTTACTTTCCGGTGTGACGTCAACTCTCCACCTGGGAAACGGACTTGGGCAGCGCTCGCAGTACATGGTGATCTGCGGTGACGACGGACTCGCGCACCGGCTCGCGCTCGAACTGGACGCGGTGTGCGGCGAGGTCGTCACGGTGGTGGTGCCGTCCCGGGAGGACGAGTACGGGGCGGGGATCGCCGCGCTGCACGAGGACCCGCGGTCCCCGCTGGAGCTGCTCGTCTCCGCGCTCCCCGACGAGCGGACCCTGCGGGCGGCCGGGGTGGAGCGGGCGCTCCCTCTCACCTACCGCGACGACCACGTCACCATGACCGCCGCCGTGCTGGCCCGCACCCTCAACCCGTCGATCCGGCTGGTGGTGCGGATGTTCCACCGCGAGCGTGGCCGGCACCTGGAGCGGCTGCTGGACCGCGCGGCCGGCCTGTCCGGAGGCGGTGCAGGACACCTCCACCACGGTGCTGTCCGACGCCGACACCGCCGTACCCGAACTCGTGGCGGCGGCCGCCGTCGGCCACGGCCACACCTTGCAGGTCGAGGGCAAGGTCTTCCGCGGTGTCGTGCGTCCGGCCGGAACACCGGCGCAGGCCACCGACCTGGCCACCCTCGCCGTCCTGTCCGGTGCCCACCAGGACGACCCGGCGAGCCAGGACAGTCCGGAGACGCCCGGCGAGGACGGCACCCAGCCGCTGCCGGACACCCGGGCCGCCTACCACCGCCTGTTCACGCACGGCCGGCTGATGCTCGAGGAGGTCACCCACCAGCACGCGCTCGAAGCGGCACCCAGAGGACTGCGCTTTCGCCCCGGTGCCTGGCTGCGGGCCCGGTTCGCACACCTGCCGTGGAGGGTGTGTCTCCCGCGAGGTCACCGCCGTCTTTGGCGCGCTCGGCGCCATGGTGCCGGCCCTGGCCGCCGCCACGGCGCTGTTCGCGGACGAGCACCCGTGGTGGAAGAACCTGTACCTGCCGATGCTGGACATCTTCACCCTGGGCGACCCGGCCACCGACGAGCCCGTCGCCTGCCGCATACTCCAACTGGTCGCCGGTTTCATCGGCTTGGCCGTACTGCCGCTCGTCGTGGCAGCCACACTGAACGCCACCGAAGCCTTCCGCGCCGCCTCGGCGAGTCATCCGCCTGACGAAGACACGACCGGACACGTCGTCCTCGTCGGCCTTGGCAAGATCGGTGTCCGGGTGCTCGCCCGGCTGCGCACCACGGACCACCAGGTCGTGGTGATCGAACGCGACCCGCACGCACGAGGCGTCGCGTTCGCCCGCGAACTGGGCGTACCGCTGATCCTGCAGGATGCCACCGCTCCCGGCGTGCTCGACCTGGCCCGGGTCCGGCACAGCAGTTCGCTGCTCGTCCTCACCCGCGACGACGGCCAGAACCTGGACATCGTCATGGCAGTACGGGAGAGCAACCCTCAGGTGCGGGTGGTCATGCGCTCAACAAGCATGGCTGCAGCCCTAGTCCAGCCCGGAAGCCTTGAACACGGCCCGCGCCGTCTCACGGTCCATGCGGTCCGACAGGCGGCGCAGCGCAGTCTGCCCGCACAGCAACAGACCGTCGGCCGCGGCCTTGCCCGCGCCCTCGTGCAGGCGGAACCACAACTGCGGGTTGCGGACCAGGACCTCGGGATCGATCTGAACCCGCCCGCCCCGGGCGTCCCGCAGCACGAGCAGTGGAGAGACGCCGTCCAGGCAACGGACCGACACCAGCAAGTCCGTCCGCACCCGCTGCTCGCGCACCAGTCGACGTGAGGCCAGCCAGTTGCGGCCGGCGGACACGCGGGCGGGAAACAGCACGACGAAGAGCAGCCCGGCAAGGGCGAACCACAGCGCGATGCGCCACAGGGCCGTCCGGCCGGTGCCCCAGTCGACCAGGAGCAGCCATGCAAGCAGAACGCCGGCGCAGCGGACGGCGCTCCACAACTGCCTTGTCCAGTCGAGGTCGTTCGCCACCTCGCCGGACCCATCAGGGCGTGCCATGGCGGAGACGGTAGTCACCGGGAGAGCTCGAGTGACGGACCTTGACACGGCTCTGACGGAGACGACCGCCAAGATCGCGTCAAGGTCCGCCGACTGGGCGCGAAGATGCCGCAAGGAAGGCCCAGATGCCGCTGTAAACGGTCAGACCCTGGGTGCACTCGCGCACGTCGTCGTCATCGCGCGTGATCGCCCTGCCGCTGCTGGTGGCGGCCTTCGGGACCGTGCACCGCGCCTACGGCCGGATCGGTGAGCGGCTCGGGCTCGGCCGCACACCAGAGGTACCGCACCGGGAGCGCTCCCTCGTCATCGTGCCAGTGTCCACGCTCTCCCGGCTGACCTCGGCGGCGCTCACCGCGGCCGTCTCCCTTGGTGACGAGGTCCGCGCGGTGACCGTCTGCTACCCGGACCCCGAGGACCGGGCTCAGCTGCATGCCCTGGAGCGGTCCTGGGCCGAGTGGGACCCCGGTGTGCGACTGGTGCGGCTGCCCTGCACGCGGCGCAGCCTGGGCCGCCCCATCGCCGCGTACGTCCGCGAGATGGCCGCTGCCGAGCCCGGCACCCGGGTCACTGTGCTGATCCCCGAGGCGGAGCCGGAGCGGCTGTGGCAGAGGCTGCTGCAGAACCAGCGGGGCGCGGTGGTCGCACATGCCGTACGCCGTGAGACGGACGCGGTGATCTGCCGGCTTCGCTTCCGGCTGTGAGCCAGGTCACCGGCTGTCACGCCCGCTTACCGACCGGTACGGGTCAGACGGCGTAAGAGTCCCGTCAAATGTGCTGCGACGGCCGTATGAGGGTCGTCAACGGGTGACCGGATCCAGCCAGAGAGGCGCTTTCCTCTAAGCGTCCGTTTCAACCGAACCTCACTCCAGGAGTTCGCGATGGCCGATCTGGCCTTCGTCGTCACCGTGCTCGCGGGTTTCGCGCTGGTGGCCCTTGTCGCCAAGGGGGTGACGAAGCTGTGACCGTCGAAAACGTCGTCGGCCTGGTCGTGGCCGTCGCCCTGCTGGGCTATCTCGTCCTCGCCCTGATCTTCCCGGAGAGGTTCTGAGAACAGACATGAGTCCGGTACTTGCGGGCGTGCTCCAGCTGCTCGCCCTCATCGGCGCACTGGCGCTCGCCTACGTCCCCGTCGGCACCTACATGGCCAAGGTCTACGACTCGCGCAAGCACCTGCGCGTCGAGAAGTGGATCTACAAGGCCATCGGTGCCAACCCGGACACCGAGATGACCTGGCCCGCGTACCTGCGCGGTGTGCTGGCCTTCTCGGCGGTCAGCGTCCTGTTCCTCTACCTGTTGCAGCGGCTGCAGGGCGTGCTGCCCGGCTCGATGAAGTTCTCGTCGGTGAACCCGGCGCAGTCGTTCAACACGGCCGTCTCGTTCGTGACGAACACCAACTGGCAGTCGTACTACGGCGAGCAGACCATGGGCCACGTCGTGCAGACCGCCGGTCTGGCCGTGCAGAACTTCGTCTCCGCGGCCGTCGGCATCGCCGTCGCCGTGGCGCTGGTGCGCGGCTTCGCCCGCTCGCGCACCGGTGAGCTGGGCAACTTCTGGGCCGACCTGGTGCGCGGCACACTGCGCATCCTGGTTCCGGGTGCTGCGATCGCCGCGATCGTGCTGGTCGCGTGCGGTGCGATCCAGAACTTCTCCGGCATCCACGAGGTCGGCCAGTTCATGGGCGGCTCGCAACAGTGGAACGGCGGCGCGGTCGCCTCGCAGGAGGCCATCAAGGAGCTGGGCACGAACGGCGGCGGCTACTTCAACGCCAACTCGGCCCATCCCTTCGAGAACCCGACCCCGTTCACCAATCTGTTCGAGATCTTCCTGCTCCTGGTGATCCCGTTCTCGCTGACCCGCACCTTCGGCGTGATGGTCGGCTCGGTGAAGCAGGGCTACGCGATCCTCGCGACCATGGGCGTCATCTGGTTCGGCTTCGTCGCCCTGATGATGTGGACGGAGTTCGCCCACCACGGCCCGGCGCTCCAGGCCGCGGGCGGTGCGCTGGAGGGCAAGGAGGTCCGCTTCGGCGTCGGCGGCTCCTCGATCTTCGCGGTGTCCACGACTTTGACCTCGACCGGTGCGGTGGACTCCTTCCACTCCTCCTTCACCGGCCTCGGCGGCGGCATCACCATGCTGGGCATGATGCTGGGCGAGATCGCGCCCGGCGGCACCGGCTCCGGTCTCTACGGCATGCTGATCATGGCGGTCATCGCGGTGTTCATCGCCGGTCTGATGGTGGGCCGTACGCCCGAGTACCTGGGCAAGAAGATAGGCGGCCGCGAGATGAAGCTCGCCGCCTGCTACATCCTGATCACCCCCGCCCTGGTGCTGGTCTTCACCGCCGCCTCCATGGCCCTGCCGACCCCGCCGCACTCCATGCTCAACTCCGGCGCGCACGGGTTCTCCGAGGTCCTGTACGCGTTCACGTCCGCGTCGAACAACAACGGTTCGGCCTTCGCCGGTCTGAACGCGAACACCGACTGGTTCAACACCATGACCGGGCTCGCGATGCTGCTGGGCCGCTTCCTGCCGATGGTGTTCGTGCTGGCGCTGGCCGGCTCCCTCGCAGAGCAGAAGCCGGTGCCGGTGACCGCGGGCACCCTGCGCACCGAGAAGCCGCTGTTCACCGGCCTGCTGGTGGGCGCGATCCTGATCATCACCGGTCTGACCTACTTCCCGGCCCTCGCGCTGGGTCCGCTGGCCGAGGGGCTGGCGTCATGACCACGCGCACAGAAAAGCAAGAGGACTCGATGTCCACAGCCACTCCCACCCGGGCGCCGCACAGCGACGTCCCCACCGGGCACAAGCCCGCCGAGGGCCGTGTCGGAGCGGGCCTCTTCGATCCCAAGGCGCTGGTCAAGTCGTTGCCGGACGCCTTCCGCAAGCTCGACCCGCGGGTGATGGTCAAGTCGCCCGTGATGTTCGTGGTGTGGATCGGCTCCGTCCTGACCACCGTCTTCTCCTTCCAGCATGCGAGCGACTGGTTCGGCTGGACGATCAGCGCCTGGCTGTGGCTGACGGTGATCTTCGCGAACCTGGCGGAGGCGGTCGCCGAGGGCCGGGGCAAGGCCCAGGCCGACACGCTGCGCAAGGCCAAGACCGACACGGTCGCCCGCCGGCTGCTCGCGGACGGCGCGTCCGAGGAGCAGGTTGCGGGCACCGAGCTGACCATCGGTGACCTGGTCGTCTGCGAGGCAGGTGATGTCATCCCCGGTGACGGCGACGTCGTCGAGGGCGTCGCGTCGGTGGACGAGTCGGCGATCACCGGTGAGTCCGCGCCGGTCATCCGCGAGTCCGGCGGTGACCGATGCGCGGTGACCGGCGGTACGAAGGTCCTGTCCGACCGGATCGTCATCAAGATCACGACGAAGCCCGGTGAGACCTTCATCGACCGGATGATCAACCTGGTCGAGGGCGCGGCCCGGCAGAAGACACCGAACGAGATCGCGCTGAACATCCTGCTGGCCTCGCTGACCATCGTCTTCCTGCTGGCGGTGGCGACCTTGCCGCCGTTCGCGAACTACGCGGGCACGCACCTGACCATGGTCGTCCTCGTCGCCCTGCTGGTCTGCCTGATCCCGACCACGATCGGAGCCCTGCTCTCCGCGATCGGCATCGCCGGCATGGACCGACTCGTCCAGCGCAACGTCCTGGCCATGTCCGGCCGAGCGGTCGAGGCCGCCGGCGACGTGTCCACCCTGCTGCTGGACAAGACCGGCACCATCACCCTCGGCAACCGTCAGGCCGCCGAGTTCGTACCTGTCAGGGGCACCACCGAGGCGGAGGTCGCGGACGCTGCTCAGCTGTCGTCCCTCGCGGACGAGACTCCGGAGGGCCGCTCGATCGTCGTCCTCGCCAAGGAGAAGTACGGGCTGCGCGAGCGGCACCAGGGCGAACTGGTCGGCGCCGAGTGGATCGAGTTCACCGCTCAGACGCGTATGTCGGGTGTGGACGTCGACGGCCGGAAGATCCGCAAGGGTGCAACGGCTTCGGTCATCGCCTGGGTGGAGGAGCAGGGCGGCACGGTCTCCGAGGACGCGGACGCGACAGCCAGCCGCATCTCCGAGGCCGGCGGCACCCCGCTGCTGGTCGCCGTGCGCGACGACAAGGGCGCCCGGGTCCTCGGTGTTATCTACCTGAAGGACGTCGTCAAGGAGGGCATGCGCGAGCGGTTCGTGGAGCTGCGCCGCATGGGCATCAAGACGGTCATGATCACGGGTGACAACCCGCTGACCGCGAAGGCCATCGCCGAGGAGGCGGGCGTCGACGACTTCCTCGCGGAGGCCACTCCCGAGGACAAGATGGCCCTGATCAAGCGGGAGCAGGCCGGCGGCAAGCTCGTCGCGATGACCGGTGACGGCACGAACGACGCGCCCGCTCTCGCACAGGCGGACGTCGGTGTGGCGATGAACACCGGTACGTCGGCCGCCAAGGAGGCCGGCAACATGGTCGACCTCGACTCCAACCCGACCAAGCTCATCGAGATCGTCGAGATCGGCAAGCAACTCCTCATCACCCGGGGCGCGTTGACGACGTTCTCCATCGCCAACGACGTCGCGAAGTACTTCGCGATCATCCCGGCGCTGTTCGCCGCGGTCTACCCGGGCCTGGACAAGCTGAACATCATGCACCTGTCCTCGCCCGACTCCGCGATCCTCTCCGCGGTGATCTTCAACGCGCTGATCATCATCGCGCTGGTGCCGCTGTCCCTGAAAGGCGTGCAGTACCGGCCCATGAGCGCCGACAAGATGCTGCGCCGCAACCTCGGGATCTACGGCATCGGCGGCCTGATCGCCCCCTTCATCGGCATCAAGCTCATCGACCTGCTCATCTCCCTCATCCCCGGAATCGGCTGATCGCCATGAACAACTCCGTAACGAACACCGCCCGGTTGCTCGGGGCGGGCCTGCGCGCCCTCCTCGTGCTGACCCTGGTGACCGGCGTCGTCTACCCGCTGGTGATCACCGGCATCGCCCAGGGGCTGTTCCACGACAAGGCGAACGGCTCCGAGATCAAGGCGAACGGCAAGGTCGTCGGCTCGTCCCTGATCGGACAGTCGTACAACCTTCCGCTGAAGAAGGGGCAGCAGACGCCGGACGCGGACCTGGAGTGGTTCCAGGGCCGCCCGGCCAACGGCCTCGGCGCGAACAGCGTCAACACGCAGTACAAGCTGATCCTGTCCGGCGCCACCAACCTGTCCGCCGACAGCAAGGTGCTGATCAAGCAGGTGCAGGACGCCAAGGCCGCGGTCGTCAAGGACAACTCGGTGCCCGGCTACACGGTCAAGCCGTCGGACGTACCCGCGGACGCGGTGACCTCCTCCGGCTCCGGACTGGACCCGGCCATCTCCCCGGCCTACGCCGAACTCCAGGTGCACCGCGTCGCCGCGAAGAACGGCCTGCCCGTCTCCGCGGTGGAGAAGCTGGTCAAGGACCACACCGAGGGCAGGACCCTGGGCTTCATGGGCGAGTCCCGGGTGAACGTCCTGGAGCTGAACATCGCGCTCAAGGACCTTGTGGCGAAGAAGTGACCGCCTTACGCGATCCGCGAGGGAGTCGGCACCCCAGGGGTGCCGACTCCCGCAGGCATGACAGGAGAGGCACACACCCATGACCAGGGTGCTCGTGGTGGAGGACGACCCGCAGCTCGTACGGGCCCTCGTGATCAACCTGCAGGCACGTCACTACGGCGTGGACGCCGCCCCCGACGGAGCCACCGCGCTCCGCCTGGCCGCCGCCCGCCAGCCGGACGTGGTGATGCTCGATCTCGGTCTGCCCGACATGGACGGCGTCGATGTCATCACGGCCCTGCGCGGCTGGACCCGTGTCCCGATCCTGGTCCTCTCCGCCCGTCAGGCGTCCGACGAGAAGGTCGCGGCCCTCGACGCCGGCGCCGACGACTACGTCACCAAGCCGTTCAGTATGGACGAGCTGCTGGCCCGGCTGCGGGCCGCCGTCCGACGCACCGAGGACACCCCGCTGGTCCCCGAGACGACGCTGGTGGAGACGGAGGACTTCACCCTCGATCTGCTCGCCAAGAAGGCCGTACGGCACGGGCGCGACGTGCGCCTGACCCCCACCGAATGGCACCTGCTGGAGATCCTGGTGACCAACCCCGGCCGCCTGATCACCCAGAAGCAGCTGCTCCAGGAGGTGTGGGGGGTCTCCCAGAGCAACAAGACCAACTACCTGCGCGTCTACATGGCCCAGCTGCGCCGCAAACTGGAATCGGACCCCTCCCACCCCCGCTATCTCATCACCGAGCCCGGCATGGGCTACCGCTACGAAGGGTGAACATGGCACGCGGCAGGCTCCGGATCTACCTCGGCGCGGCACCCGGCGTCGGCAAGACCTACGCCATGCTCTCCGAGGCGCACCGCCGGGTGGAGCGGGGCACCGACTGCGTCGTCGCCTTCGTCGAGCACCACAGGCGGCCGCGCACCGAGGTGATGCTGCACGGCCTGGAACAGGTGCCGCGCAAGGAGATCGCGTACCGGGACAGCACCTTCACCGAGATGGACGTCGACGCCGTCCTCGCCCGACACCCCCAGGTCGCCCTGGTCGACGAACTCGCCCACACCAACGTCCCCGGCTCGCGCAACGCCAAGCGCTGGCAGGACGTGGAGGAACTGCTCGCCGCCGGGATCGACGTGATCTCCACGGTCAACATCCAGCACCTCGAATCGCTGGGGGACGTCGTGGAGTCGATCACGGGGGTGCGGCAGCGCGAAACGGTGCCGGACGAGGTGGTACGGCGGGCCGACCAGATCGAGCTGGTCGACATGTCCCCGGAGGCGCTGCGCCGCCGGATGGCGCACGGCAACATCTACAAGCCGGACAAGGTCGACGCGGCCCTGTCGAACTACTTCCGCCCCGGCAACCTCACGGCGCTGCGTGAGCTGGCGCTGCTGTGGGTGGCCGACCGGGTCGACGCGTACCTGACCGAGTACCGTGCCGAGCACCGCGTCTCCACGATCTGGGGCTCGCGCGAACGGATCGTCGTCGGACTCACCGGCGGCCCCGAGGGACGCACCCTCATCCGCCGCGCTGCCCGGCTCGCCGAGAAGGGAGCCGGGGGCGAGGTCCTGGCCGTCTACATCTCCCGCAGCGACGGCCTGACGTCGGCCTCCCCGAAGGAACTGGCCGTCCAGCGCACCCTCGTGGAGGACCTGGGCGGCACCTTCCACCACGTCGTCGGCGACGACATCCCCGCCGCCCTGCTCGACTTCGCCCGAGGCGTCAACGCCACCCAGATCGTCCTCGGCGTCTCCCGCCGTAAGGGCTGGCAGTACGTCTTCGGTCCCGGCGTCGGCGCGACGGTGGCCCGGGAATCCGGCCCCGACCTCGACGTCCACCTCATCACCCACGACGAGGTGGGCAAGGGCCGAGGACTTCCCGTCCCCGGCAGGGGCGCGCGGCTCGGCCGGACCAGGCTGATCTGGGGCTGGCTGACCGGAATCGCCGGACCGCTGCTGCTGACCTGGCTCCTGAGCAATGTCATCCCCGACATCGGGCTCGCCAACGACATGCTCCTGTTCCTGACCCTGACGGTGGCGGCGGCCCTGCTCGGCGGCCTCCTCCCCGCCCTGGCCTCGGCGGTGGTCGGATCCGCCCTGCTGAACTGGTACTTCACCCCACCAGTCCACACCTGGACGATCGCCGACCCGAAGAACATCGTCGCCATCGCCGTGTTCTTCGGCGTAGCCGTCTCCGTCGCGTCCGTGGTGGACCTGGCCGCCCGCCGCACCCACCAGGCCGCCCGGCTGAGGGCCGAGTCCGAGATCCTCTCCTTCCTCGCGGGCAATGTGCTGCGCGGCGAGACCACCCTGGAAGCCCTCCTTGACCGGGTCCGCGAGACCTTCGGCATGGAGTCGGCCGCCCTCCTGGAACGCGAGAGCGACATCGCGCCCTGGACCTGCGCCGGCAGCGTCGGCCCCCGCCCCTGCACCACCCCCGACGACGCGGACGTCGACGTGCCCGTCGGCGACCACATGTCACTCGCCCTCTCCGGCCGTGTCCTGCCCGCCGAGGACCGCCGGGTGCTCGCGGCCTTCGCCGCTCAGGCCGCCGTCGTCCTGGACCGCCAGCGCCTGCAGCAGAAGGCCGACGAGGCCAAGGAACTGGCCGAGGGCAACCGCATCCGCACCGCCCTGCTCGCCGCCGTCAGTCACGACCTGCGCACCCCGCTCGCCGGCATCAAGGCCGCCGTCACCTCCCTCCGTTCCGACGACGTCGACTGGTCGCCCCAGGACCAGGCCGACCTCCTGGAAGCCATCGAGGAGGGCGCCGACCGCCTCGACCACCTCGTCGGCAACCTCCTCGACATGTCCCGCCTCCAGACTGGCACGGTCACGCCGATCATCCGCGAGACCGACCTGGACGAGGTGATCCCGATGGCGCTGGGCGGCGTCCCCGAGGACAGCGTGGAGCTGGATATCCCGGAGACCCTGCCGATGGTCGACGTCGACCGCGGCCTGCTGGAGCGCTCGGTCGCCAACGTGGTCGAGAACGCGGTGAAGTACAGCCCGCCGGGGGAGCCGGTCCTGGTCTCGGCCAGCGCGATCGCCGACCGGGTGGAGGTCCGGGTCGTGGACCGCGGTCCTGGCGTCCCGGACGAGGCCAAGTCCCGCATCTTCGAACCCTTCCAGCGCTACGGCGACTCACCGCGCGGCGCCGGCGTCGGCCTTGGCCTTGCGGTCGCGCGCGGCTTCGCCGAGGCCATCGGCGGCACCCTCAACGCCGAGGACACCCCCGGCGGCGGCCTCACCATGGTCCTCACCCTGCCGACGGCACCCGGGCGCCGCCCGGTGGAGCCCGACCGCACATCCGCCGTCAGGAGGTGAGCAGCCGAGCCTCCGAGGGCCTCAGACGACGGGCGGAGCCGTGGCGAACTCCTTCCACATCCGCTGCGTGTCCAGCCGCAGCCCCAGCACGTTATGGCGGTGCACGGCCCTGAGCCCGGCCTCCAGTGGTGAGGGCGGCACCGCAAGGACCGGGCAGGTGGCGTGGGCGAGGCAGTACCGGCTCACCGAAGGCCGCAGCACCCGGTGCAGCCACCCATGCCGCCCAGCACCGACGACCAGAACGTCCTGCTCGCCCTCAGCGATCCGTACGAGCACACGCCCCGGAGCACCCCGGGCGACGAGAGCCTGCGGGGGAAAATCCGGCACGCCGGCGCCGAACACCTCCGTGAGCGCGGTGACCAGCTTCTCCCTCGCCCGGCGCTGCCACTCGTCGAGTATGAAGGAGGTGTACGGGGACCGGCGTGCCTGAAGATCCCCCTCAGGTCGGACCAGCAGCCCCGGAGGGTGCTCTCTCGTGCGGCTTGTGAAGCCCTTGCTCGGTCGTCAGCGGCCACCAACAGGACACCGGCGGATCGCCCCACCACCTCCATGGCCGCATAGCCCACGAGCTGCTGAGCGGCCTGTGACCATCTGACTACCGTCCCCTGCTCGTCCAGGAGAGCTATCGCTGGGCGGACTCTCTTGATGGCCGTCTGAGCCTCGGAGACTGCTGTCGCTGCGGAACTGCCCACCGCTTCTCCCTTCTGTGTCCCCCGGCGATGTGGTCCCCCCAACTGCTCGGCTGTCTGGTGGATGGACAAAACCAGAGCAGGAGTGATGGAGCTACCAGGCACGGGGGCCAGCAGTCCGTTCACACCGCCCCCGACGGTGGCTACGGCGGTGATCTCGACCCGTCAGACGTGCTTCGATGCGTGATCAGCCCCATCGACCTCGAAGCGCTGCTCCACGTCGGAAAAGGCGTCAAAAGGCACGTGTCGTGGACATGGCGGACAGGTGGAGAAGCTCCGGGTCGGGGTTCACGCCGAGCCTGTGAGCATGCAGGGCGCCGAAGACGAAAACGCGCCGGGAGTGGTGGTAGATGAGCGGGCTGGTCATCTCCTGCATAAGGCGGGTGGCCTCGGCGACCGCCGCCGTTTCAGGAATCTCCACCCCCGCGATGATCTCGCTCATGACCTCTGCTCCTTCCGGTATCGGTGTGTTACGAATGGACGGTGCGTCCGTCTTCCACCCTGCCGACCACCCGGCGTCCGGCGCTCCCTCGGTCCGGCCATGAGTCACCCGAATCCGGACAGGCGGGCAGCGGGGTTGTGGGCTCCGCCACGCATCGGGTGCGATCCTCGTCTACGACGGGGTCAAACTCCTGGACGTCGTCGGCCCCGCGGAGGTGTTCGGGGAAGCGAACCGGCTCGGTGCCGACTGCAAGATCGTGCTGGTGTCACCGACCGGTGCCGAGGTCACCTCGTCCATCGGGATCCGGATCGCGGTCGACGCCGCCCCCACCGAGCCTGCTCCCGACACGTTCCTGGTGGCCGGCGCAGACCTCTACCCGCGCACACCGGTCTCCCGTGATCTGATCGAGGCCACGCGAACGCTGGCGGGCCGGGCCGGCCGGGTCGCGTCCATCTGCACCGGAGCATTCGTCCTCGGCGCCGCCGGCCTCCTGGACGGCAAGCGCGCGACCACGCACTGGAAGGTCGCGCACGAGCTCGCCGCCCGCTGCCGGGCCAGCCGCGTCGAACCCGACGCGATCTACGTCCGTGACGGCACCACCTACACCTCGGCGGGCGTGACCGCCGGCATCGACCTGGCACTGGCACTCGTCGAGGAGGATCACGGCCCTGATCTGACCCGCGACGTCGCCCGCGCGCTGGTGGTCTATTTGCAGCGTTCGGGCGGCCAGTCACAGTTCTCCGCACCACTGCAGGGACCGCCGCCCCGATCTCCGGCCCTTCGAAGGATCACCGACGTGGTCACGGCGAATCCCGGGGGAAACCACTCGCTCGGCGAACTCGCCAAGCACCTCAATGTGAGCCCCCGGCATCTCACGCGGCTCTTTCGCGAAGAGCTGTCCACCACGCCGGCCCGGTATGTGGAGATGATCCGGTTCGACATGGCGAAAGCTCTACTCGACCAGGGGCATAACGCGACGCAGACGGCATCCCTCGCCGGATTCCCGGGGCCGGGCGACCCGCTGAACATGGTGGTCGACATTGACAGGCTCCGCGATGAGGAGCAGCGGCTGCTGGACGAGACCCTGTCCCCGTGGCTGACGCGCTACCCGCAGGTCACGGTGGAGCGGTGCCTGGTGCGCTCCCGGATCCGCCCGGCGCTGATCGAGGCGAGTCATGACGCGCAACTCGTCGTGGCCGGTGCACGTGGACGCGGTGGCTTCACCGGCCTGCTGCTCGGCTCGGTCAGCCAGGCCCTGCTGCATCACGCGCACTGCTCCGTCGCTGTGGTTCGCGGCAAAGAGTGACCACCGCCACGCGTTCCTCGGGTATTCGGCGTCAGTACTGTTCAGGAGAGTCGGCCGCCGGCGGCCGCGAAGTGACGGTGAATATCCAGGGTGGTGAACGGCCTGGGTGGAACGCATTGCCCTGCGAAGGATTTCTTTACAGCTGTGGACGGCGGAGCCGGGTGGGCCGTTGGGCCCTCCGGCCCTACATCTGGGAATTGTGGCCCAGATCGACTGAGGTCTCACTGGTCGATCCTGATGGCACTGGAGCAATCGGCCGAGGGAAGTGATCGGCATGATGTGGTACGGAGACGGATGGGGCTGGGGCGGCTGGATCTTCATGACGGTGTTCATGGTGCTGTTCTGGGCCGTCCTGATCGTCGGGCTCGTCGCACTTGTGCGCTACCTCGCCGGTGCGCGTCAGCAGCAGCCCGACTCCCCTCCACCGTCCGGCGAGGGCGGGTGGCAGGACCAACGGGCCGAGGACCTGCTCGCCGAGCGGTTCGCACGCGGGGAGATCGACGAGGACGAGTACAAACGTCGGCATGCGCTGCTTCGGGAGCACCGATGAGCGCGCATCGCCGCCGAGGCGCGCGGTCGGCGATCGCCATTGCTGCCGCGGCGTTGGTGCTGGGTGTCGCCACGACCGGTCTGATGGCCGCGTCCGGCTCCTTCCACGGGACGGGACCGGCCTCCTGGCGAGGGCAGAGCGCCCGATGCAGCGCACCGGCCGCGAAAGGCAGTGCAGTCGACGTGACCGTGTGGGACATGGGGCGCATGATGAGGGGCCCGAACTGGTCTGGGCCGGACAACGGCCGTCCCGGCTGGTACGGCATGGGCATGATGCGCATGGTGGCCCGCCCGATGACGATCCCCGCGGGAAAGGTGACTGTGCGGGTAGTCAATGCGGGAACTCGCGCGCACGAGGTGATCGTGTTGCCGCTGTCGGCGGGCCAAGCCCCCGGCGAACGTGCCATCGGCTCCGACGGCCGGGTATCGGAAGCAGGCAGCCTCGGCGAGGCGTCGCGCACCTGCGGCAGCGGTACCGGAGACGGCATCGCCCCCGGTGCGGCAGCCTGGACCACAGTGACGCTGCGGCCGGGCCGCTATGAGCTGCTGTGCAATGTCCGGGGCCACTACGCGGCCGGGATGTACACAGAGCTGGACGTCACTCGGTGAGCGAGGGAACCGGCGGCTGCCAGAGCCGGGGGGCCGGGAGTGTTCCCGGATTCAGCGGGAAGCCGTTGTCTCGGTTCGGCCGGCATCAGGACGTGCCGCCCTGGAACGGCGGCCAGACCGCGGCGCGAGCCGTGCGGCGGTCCGGTGGGTGACCGCCTGGTGCGCGAGCAGGTGCCCGGTCAGCCGATGGTGAAGTAGGCCAGGCTGCCCAGCCCGGCCAGGGTGCAGTAGACGGCGAAGGGGATGAGGGTCCGGTTCTCGAAGTAGCGGACCAGGAAGCGGGTGGCGAGGTGGGCCGCGATGAAGGCGGCGACGCTGCCCGCCAGCCGCGGTCCGCGCAGGCCGTCGCCCTCGGAGCCGAGCAGCGGGGGCAGCTTGAGTAGCGCTGCTCCGCCGATGACAGGCGTGGCGAGCAGGAAGGCGAAGCGGGCGGAGTCCTCGTGGTTGAGGCCCTTGAAGATGCCCGCGCTGATGGTGGAGCCGGAGCGGCTGATGCCGGGCAGCAGGGCGAGGATCTGGGCGGCGCCGATGGTCACGGCATGGCGGATGGTCATGCGGGTGATCCGCAGGTCCGACTGCTCGTCCGCCGACAGGTGCTGTTCGCCGGGGGCGACAGTGGCCCCGGCCCGCCGGTGGCCGGTGCCGCCGCGCCGCAGCTGTTCGGTGACGAAGAGGACGATGCCGTTGAGGGCCAGGAAGATCGCGGTGGGGATCGGGCGTCCGAGCGTCGTACGGAAGACCTTGTCGAGCGCAACGCCGGCGATGCCCACCGGGATGCAGGCCGTGAGATCGATGTGTGATACGGCGAGGCCCCGCGGGGTCCTTCCTGCCGGGACTCTACGCGGAGCCCTGAGACGGCGCAGCCGCACCGGATCGCTCCGGTGCGGCTGCGCCGTGAGATCGGCTGCGCAGGCGCGGACGATGCAGTCGGCGCCTCACGCAGTCTGCGTTCCTGCGACGATCTGGGAGTGCCTGATTTGCCATCGCACCCGCCCACTCGTCCGTAACGATCCCCTTAGCACATGGCGCGCCCCGGTCACGCACGGGTGGGAGCGTGCATGACAGGATCGGGTCCTCAACCTGGTCAGACAGTCTCAAGCACACCTCGTCCTATGGGCGTTCCGTGCCAGGAATTCGGAGTACGAGGACGAGGTGGTGGCCGCGCGGTCCCCCCCCCACGGCGAACACGCCGGTCCGGACGCCGACCTGACCGACCCGGTGGTGGTCGACCGCCTGCGGGACGTCCTCACCGAGGAGCACGCCGACGCCGCGCGCCCCTCTGCGGCATGTCCTTGCGAGGACTGAGGGAAAAGCAGCCGGGCTCCGGCGCCGCTGATGGCGGCGGCTGTTGCGCTGCCCCCCTCCGCAATTCCGTGCGGCCGGACGGTTGGCGGGGCGGGCATCAGTAGGTGGGGCCGTAGGGGCTCCAGTGCCCGAGGAAGTGTTTCAGTTCGTCGGCCCGTGGGTTGGGAACGTCGGGCAGCCGGGGCGGTGTGTTCAGTGGATCGAGGCACTCCACAGAGGCTGTTGCCCAGCTGATCCATGCTTCGGCTTCGGTTCGGGTCTGACTCGGTGGCATGGCCTCGGCTCGTGTGCTCCAGCAGAGGCCCGCCTGCCTGTCACGGGCTTGCTGGAGCTGCTCACTTACTACCACGGTCGACTCCGAAGCGGCGGCTCACCGGCCCCGGTCGCTGCACAGTCGTCGCCGCCTTTGCCGGTCTGATCCATTGAGGCGCCCGCGTCCTGGGCGAGGACCCGCTCCGCCGCCTCCAGACTCGCAGGCACTGCGCTGAGCCGCGGCCCGCAGTGCTCGGGGCACGTAGGTCACCGGTCTGCAGCTCACCACTTCACCCTCAGTAGCGGATACGTCAACGAAACGGATCCACTATTAATTGATGCTTTCATGTTGCTATTCTTGAAAGAAGTGATACGTTGGTGAAACCGATTGGGGGTTGCTGGACCGGCGGGACGGCGCCTGTACGTCACGGTGACCTGCGTCCGGACCGCGCTCCCTTCTTCTGCGGCACGACG